>NZ_JASFDV010000039.1 GCF_030766825.1 Nocardiopsis sp. CC223A | reverse complement strand
CGCGGCCGGGACGGGGCCGTCACCGCGGCCGCGGAGGCGACCGCCGCGCGGAACCTCGTGGGAGGGGCCGTCGCGTCGGGTGACCGGGACACGGCCGTCACCGAGGCGGTGCGGGCCCTGCGGGAGGCCGACACCGCCCGGGACGCCAGGGACGAGATGGTCAGGCAGGCCGGGATCGCCGAGCGGGAGTCCGCCGCGGCGACGGCCGCCCTGGATCGGGCGCGGTCCATCGCCGACCTGTCCTCCCCGGGCTCCGCGGCACGCACGGACCTGGGCACGCGCACGGCACCGCCCTCCGACCCGGCCGACGCGGGCGGTTCCACGGCCGACGCCCGGACCCGGGCCGACGCGGCGGTGCACACGGCGCAGGCGGCCTCCCGTGCGGCCCTCTCCCTGCCCCTGGACTCCGTACGCCTGCACGTCCGCGAGGCCCGGGAGTCCGCGGAGCGGGCCGTGCGAAACGCCGACGCCCTGGTCACCGACGCGCGACGGCAGCAGGAGGAGGCCGCCGCGGCCGCCGGGAACGCCCGTTCGGCGCTGGGCCGGACACGCGCCGCGGGAGACCGGGCCGGGGCGAACACCGCCCGGGACGAGGCCGCCACCGCCGCGGGCCGCGCGGAGGGGCTGGCCCGTGCGGCCCGCTCGGCGCTCACCGACGCCCGTGCCGCCCTGGCCGCGGCCTCCGGGCGGTACGACACCGTGCTCGACTCGGCGCGCGCGGACGCGGACGTGGTGCGGCGGATCGCCGCTCTCGCCCCCGGCAGCACGGTGGCGGCCGAAACCGCCTATCGAACGCGAACGGCGGTCCGCGCCGCGGAGGCGCGGATGGAAGCCGACGTGGAACGCCTGGAACGCGCCGAAGAAGACCTGCACCGGGCGGAGGAGGCCGTCAACCGGATCGAGGCACTGGCCGCGGAGGCGCGCAGGTCCGCCGATGGCGCCCGCGAACAGGCGGAGCACCCCCGCGTGTACCCGGGGACGGTGCGCAAGGACGAGTCCGCCGACACCTACGACCTGGACTACCTGGTCCGGTCGCGGATCATCGGCCCGGACCGCCTCTACACCGAACGGGTCCCCGAGGTGGTCGGCCACCTGATCACCGCCCAGGCACCCGACATGCCCGCGGCCCTGCACGCGAACGTGGCCTCGCAGATCGACCACATCGCCCGCGAGCACGGGATGGCGGTCTTCTTCTCCCCCGAGGGCGTCGACGTGACGGTCACCGACGGCACCGGGGACGGCGCCCGCACCTGGACGGTCCGCGTCGCCCTGGAGTCGGCCGAACCGAACGGGTACCGCCACCTCGCCCTGCCCCACCGCGAGGCCGGGGCACCACTGGAGTCGCGGGAGGAGGAACGCTCCCATTCCACGAAGACGAGCGGGACCTCCTCCCATGACCCGCGCCGGGGCATCAGCGGCCGGTTCACCGCGAGCCCCCTGCTCCTGGGGGACGTCACCGGCAGTTTCGCGGCCGGACCCTGGCTGACCGCCGGCGGCGGCTACGCGAGGGGGCAGCGCGGCGCGTCCTTCGGGGGGAACGAGAAGGTGGGCTCCGACCTGGAGTACACGACCTTCAGCCCGCCCGAGGTCTACCTGGGCGACCTGCGCGTCCGGGTGAAGGTCACCGAGGACACCGGGACCGCCGACGGGGAGCCGGACACCGGCACCGCACCCGGGGGCGCTCCCCCCGCGGACCCGGACGACGGGTTCCAGAGCGGCGTGGTCCAGAGCGGTGTGGCCCTCGTGCTGGCCGGCGAGGTGAAGGCGAGACCGGACGGGACTCCCGCCCGCATCGACCTGACGGCCGACCGCACCGGCGGCGACGGCGCGCACGCACGGACACCGGACCGTCCGATCGGCGCCCTCCCGATCTCGGTCACCTCGGTCACGCCGCGCGGGGACGGTGCGGGCGGGCACCGCGAGCTGGGCTCCTGGCTCGCCGAGTACCTCGTCTCCCGGGACTACGCTCCGCACCGCGAGGCCATGGACTCCCCCGTCATGAGGCTGGCGAGGAAGAGCACCGAGGCGAGGATCCGCGAGTGGCAGGCGGAGATCCGGGCCTTCTTCAACAACGACTCGGTCCAGGAGTACCTCCCCTTCCTGGGCTCGGAGCCCATGACCGTCAGCGTCACGCACCCGGTCCTGGGGGAGGTCATGCTGCGGCTGTCCTCGACCCCCGACAGGTACACCGCCAAGGCGCACACCCCCCTGATCGACGACGCGACCCTGAAGCACACCGTCGAGACGGGCACGGCCCTGGGGCTGAGCCGCAACAGCGGCTTCACCGCGACCGTGGGAGGGGGCTTCGGCGTCCTCATCCCCCTGTCCACCGGCGGGTCCATCCGCCTCAACATGCCCCACCTGGAGTACACCTACTGGCGCTCGCTGTCCTCCCAGGCCGAATCCGGCTCCGAGGCCGGGCACAACCGCTCGCTCGCACGCTACGTGTCCGGCACCGAGACGTTCACCGCGTTCGACTCCGAGAGCACCCTGTCGGTGCGGGTCCAGGGGGAGACGACGGCCCACACGTTCGACGCGCGCGCCGTGGAACTCCTCCCCGGAGAGGGCTCCGCCGCCCTCCGACGCGCGGCCTCGGGCGAGAACGAGCCCGGCGGCGCCGACGCCGGGCGGACCCCGCCCCTCCCCCACCTGCGCGGCACCCGCGTCACGGACTTCTCCGGCACCCACCACGACACGCTCACCCGGATCCCCCGGGAGACCGCCGCCGCGGCACCGGGCGAGGCCCCGGGGGGCACCGCCCCCCGGGACACGGCGGCGGCCGACGACCGCGGTGTCCTGGAGGAGATCACGGACCGCGTCCTGGCGGGCATCGCGCGCGAGCACCCGGGCCTGGTCATCCCGGAGCTGGCCCGCGACCAGCGCACCTACGCCCGCAGGCCCGGACGGGAGAACGCCCCCTACTTCGAGCGGTCCTTCCGCGAGCACTGGGGGCTGCGCCGCGACTACCGGACCGCCTACCAGAACACGATCGACGTGGCGAACACGGTGCGCGACGCCATGCACGGCGCCAACCGCGACAGGCTCGCCTCCTCCGAGGGCCTGACCGTCGTGCTCAGGGAGACCGCGAGCATCGACCCGACGCTCATGGTGAAGAACCCCGAGTTCCTGCGCCCCGACGTGCTGACCCTGTCCCTGAAGGCGGACTTCTCCGGGCTGTCGCACCAGGGGACGACGACCGCCGAGACCGGGCTGCGCACGGGGGGAGAATCGACCCTGGCGGCGGAGTCGGGCCGGGGGTCGTCGCACACCCTCGCCCTGTCCGCGGGGTCGGGTATGGTGCGCTCGGCCGAATCGGACGCCCGGGGCCTGGCCCGGCTGCTCGGCGGCTTCATGGCCTCCCTCGGACTGAGTCGGCTGAACCACGGGGAGGCCGCCCACGGCGTCTCCCACAGCTCGAACCAGCGGTTCATCTTCCCCGGGGGCTCGGACCGCTGGGGCGGCACGGTCGACTTCACCGCCCGCCTGCACACGCAGGATCCGTCCCTGTCGGGCCGGCCGGACGGCGGCGCCGACCTGCTCGGAGAACCGGTCCGGGCCCGCTACTCCCTGATCGCCCCCAAGGACACGGCCGGGGTCCCGCTGCGCGGGGGCGAGGCGAAACCGGCCGGCGACCTCCCCTTCACCGCGCAGGACGCCCGCGCCCTCATCGACCCGCGGCCCGAGGACCTCGCCGCGCCCGACCCGGCGGACGCGGACGGGCGCAGAGCACGGGCGGTGATCGAGAACGGCGCGACCGTCGAACGGGTCTCGCTCGCCGTGCCCGGAGGCGACGCCACCCGTTCCTCCGGCGGTGTGCTCCGCCGGGCCTTCGATGCCTTCACGGACCGGCGCCCGGTGTCGGACGGCCGCCGGGGCAAGCTGCGGGGGTTCCTGGACACGGTCGGCGGGCGGCACTTCTTCACCGACTTCCTCTCCCCCGTCTCCCTGGCCACCGACCCCGCCACCTTCTCGCCCTCCGGGCACCGGGGCCGCGTCGACCTGGGCGGCACGTGGCGCTCCCCGAACGACATGCGCGCCACCGGGGCCACCTCCGTGCAGCCCGAGCGGATCGTGGACATGCACGCGGTCAAGGCCCAGGTGGCGGTGGCGGGTGACACCACCTCCACCGCCTCCGCGGGGGAGTTGAAGCTCACCAGCGCCACCCTCGGGGCCACCGGTTTCGCGGGCGGGACCGGCAACCCCATCGAGGAGGGCGGGGCCGCCTCCGGCGCCGACCGGTCCACCGCCGACGGCATCGTCCCCATGGCCGGCCCCTCCCACAACTGGAACTTCTTCCGCCGCGGCGAGATCACGGACTCCGGCGTCTCCTCCGCCTCGGGGCTGTTCCTGCTGTCCAAGGCGGCGACGGTCTACACGTTCCGGATGGCCGGGACGATCTCCCAGGCCTGGGAGTTCAAGAAGCACCGCGGCCTCAACCTCCCCAACTGGTGGTCCCACAAGTACGCCGGTTGGAAGACCCGCGTCGACGACCTCGTCTCCGGCCACATCACCGCCCGCGACGCCGAACAGGCCGGCATCATCACCGACGCCGTCACCCACGGAGACGACGGCACCCCCGCACCCGCCACCCAGGACAACCCCGCACCGCCGCCCCACGCCCGCGTCCGCACCGGATTCGACGGCGCCGGACAGCAGCGGCGGCCGGCGGACCCGACCGCCGCGGTCCGCGAACTGGAGGTGCGGCTCCGGGGGCAGGGGCTCAAGCTGACCCGGGGCGGCCGGGAACGGCTCCTCGCCCACCTGACCCGCCGCCTGGGCAACGCGCCGGGGGTGCTCCCGCCGGTCCCGGTCAAGGTGGTCCGGGCCGCCGGGACCTCCCGTTTCCTCCACCGGTCCAAGCCCGCCCGGGTCCTGGTGGAGCTGGACAGGACCAACCCCCGGGTCGACTACGTCACCTCCGCCGTGGCCACCGTCGAGACCCACTCCTGGCAGACCGAGTCGGCGCAGGCGCAGTCGCGGGGGACGGGCCACACCTCCGGGGCGGCCTTCACCCCGTGGCAGCCCAGCGGCGAGAACGGCGGGAGCGGCAGACCGCCCGAGAGCCACCTCGCCTACGCCTCACCCGCCGCGGGGGCCACCGCCGCCCGTTCGACCACGGAGACGGACTCCTCCGCGGAGGAGGAGACCCACACCGTCGTCATGGAGTCGTCCGGCCCCTACGCCAGGGTCACGCACGACACGTCCCTCACCCTGACCCTGGAGACCGGCGGGCGGCCCCCGGTCCGGGCGCAGGCCGACAGCGGCACCGTCCAGACGTTCCACCTGGGCTCGTCGCTGGACTTCACCCCGCCGGCGACGCCCGCCGCGGCCCTGGACACGGCGCCCGCGCCGCCCGCCGCCACACCCCGCGCGGGCGACACCCTCGCGGCCGCCGTCACCACCGCCACCGAAGCGCTCGGCGACCCCGCACTCGCCCCCCGGATCCGCGACTCCGTCATCATGCCCACCGCCGTCCACGGCCCCGACCTGCGCGACACCGCCGTGCGCACCGTCGCCGCGTCACTCGGCTGGCAGCCCCCCGCCGCCCCCGACTTCGGAGACGACCCGACGGCCGAGCAGCTCGGTGAGCTCAGGGAACACCACAGGAAGGCGACCGACGACGCCCGCCGCCACATCGCCGACCACCTCGAACTCGACCCCCGCTACACGCCCATCGACAACTCCCTCAACCCCGTCGCACTCAAGGGGCTCTTCTCCCGGACCGTCGGCCGGAGCGCGGGCGTCGACATCCTGCGGATCGGGCGCACCCGGTGGCGCGCCGCCGCCACCCCCGACTTCACCGGCGCCCGCATCCTCACCGCCCGCCCCGACGCCCGGCTCGTCCACAAGGAGGCCGAGGGACAGGCCCTCTCGCACAGCCGCTCCCAGGGCGGGACCACCACCGCCACCGCGGCCTTCCGCCCCACCGGCCACCACACCGTCGACCCGGACAACAGCGACCGCACCGCGTTCCTCACCGGTTCCGGGGACGCGGCGGCCCGCACCACCAGGGGAAGCTCTGCCACCGCCAACGGCCTGGTGACGGGCGAGCCCTCCGACCTGGAGCGCCAGCGGCTCGGCACCGCCTACCTGGTGGAGTTCGACACCACCTGGACCATCGGCGCCCGGACCGAGAACAAGACCCCCTTCGGCAAGGGCGTCCAGCAGTTCACCGCCGACCACACCAACAAGACCAGCGCGTGGATCTCCCAGGCCGACGCCATCGCCCTGGGCATCATCACCCCCGAACAGGCCACCGCGGCGGACGCACCGATCACCGCCGAGCACAACGCCGCCAAGGCCATGGCCGACGCCGAGGCCTCCTACGTCGAGGAGCGCGCCAAGCTCCCCGCCCTGGTCGACGCCTATCTCGACGCGCACGCGGCCCACACCGCGGACCCCACCCCCGAGAACCGCACCGCCCTCGACGCCGCCCGCACCGCCTACCAGACCCAGGACACCGCCTACCGGACCGCCCTGGACACCTACAACAACGCCGTCACCGCCTGGACCACCGCGACCAACGCCACCCGCACCCACCTCGACGGCCTCACCCGGTCCGACGCACCGCCACCGCCGCCTCCCGGCCCCCCGACCGGCACACCCCTGAGCGACCGGATGGAACGGGAGCTGGGGGCGCGCCCCGCGGCCGCCTCACTGCTGGACACGTTCCGCAGCGCACTCAACACGCAGCCCCCGCCGGGTACGGGCGACGAGATCACCGTGTTCCTGATGGAGCAGGCGGACCAGGACCCGGCAGAGGGGGACGGACACCTCCCCGAGCCGACGTGGACCCGCGAGCAGGAGACCGAGATGGCCGGCTTCCTGGGGCTGGAGGACCCGGCCGCCCGCGCCGCGGAGCTCGACGACCCGGGCGTCAACCCGCACACCTTCGACGCGCTGCCCCGGGACCAGCGCGAGGCCGTCGCCGCGCAGGCGGACACCGGCTGGCTCGCGTCCCTCACCTGGATCCCCTCGCTGGACACCGCCTCCATTCAGAGCAGGCTGGAGGATCTCACGTACGACGCGGACGACAACGCCAGCGGAGACGACCTCAACGGCTGGCCCCTCTACGAGAGGAACGGGAACCGGTGGCCGACGCTCACCGAGATCCGGGAGTCCCACTCCCGCGGCGGGTTGACCCACACCTTCAACCGGCTCGTCAGCGACATCTTCAAGGCGCCCGACCCCGGCCGGCGGCTGCGCCACTGGTACGACAACGCGGACGAGGCCGGGGCCCTGGCCAAGGCCAACGGCGGCGCCTACCCGACGGCCGCCGAGGTCCTGGACACCCTGCGCACCCTGGACGCCGCGACCGACCGGCCGCTTCCCGGCCCCGTGGAGGTGACCTTCGCGCTGAACGGGGACGAGGGCCTCCACGGCCTGGACGGGTACGTCGAGGGCGACCCGTCCTCACTCGTCGGCACCGAGCAGCGGGAGGCGGGGTACCTGCGCACCTCCCTGGACCGCTCACCGGACGCCGGAGGCGACCGCGACGGTACGGCCCTGGTCCGCCTGACCGTGCCCGAGGGCGGGCGGGGCCTGTGGGTGGGCGACAGGGCGGGCACCTCCGACCCGTACACGCTCCTCCTCCCCCGCGGCACCGGCTACCGCGTCACCGGCGTCACGGAGTCGGACGGGATCGTGGAGATCACCGCCGTGGCGCTGCCCGCGGAACCGCGACCGCCGGCGGCCCCCGCCGAGGAGACCGCCGCCGTCCGCGACGGCGAGGACCGCCCGGACGGGGAGGACGACGACAGGAGCAGTGTCGCCTCGGACTCCTCGGACACGGACTCGGAGGCGGACACCGACGGCAGGGGCACCCTCGACGAGGACGGCATCCGCCGCTTCGCCTCACCCGGGGACATCGACGGGCAGGACCGGTGGCTCCAGGACCCGGCCAACAACCCCCACGCCTTCGACACCCTCACCCCCGGCCAGCGCAAAATGGTCGACACCTACACCAGGTCCGCCTGGATCACCCGCGTCGCCCGCATCCGGCCCTTCCTGCCGCAGACCGTCGCACGCCAACTGATGGAGTGGCGCTCGCAGTCCCGGGCGGAGGCCGCCGACCCCGACACCGCGCAGACGGCCCACGGCTGGGACCTGTACGAGGCCAACGGGCTGACCTGGCCGTCCGTGGAGCGGCTGCGGCAGATCGCGGCCTCGCCGCAGCCGCTCCCCTCGCGCACCCGGGGCCTGATCCGGTACATCCTCGGCGCCCCCGACCCCCGCGCCGAACTCGATCACTGGTTCCACAACGCCGGGTACGCGGGGGTCATCGCCCGGCTCAACGGCGGCACCTACCCCGACGCCGCCGGGACCCGGGAGCTGTTCCGCCTCCTGGACAGCGCGGTCGACCACCCGCTCCCCGAGGGCATGGCCGTGTCCCGCGGCATGCAGACGATCGACCACCTCCTGCGCACGACGGGCGGCACGGACCCCCGCCGACTGGTGGGCACCGTCCACACCGAACCCGGCTACATGTCCACCACCCTGGGCGACCAGGCCTTCAAGACCGACACCGACGGCTTCCCCTACCTCCTGCGCCTGGACCTGCCCCAGGGGACCCGCGGCCTCTGGATCGGCACGCGCAGCCACGACCCCGAGCAGATGGAGCTCACCCTCGCCCGCGGCACCTCGTACCGGATCACCGGGGTGGAGGACAGGATCGACCCCGAGTCGGGCGGTCCTCAGACCGTGGTCACGGCGACCGTGGTCCCCCTGCCCCGGGCCTTCCCCGACCTCTTCTCCGAGGGGAGCACGGGCGAGGACGGCGTCCGGAGGTTCTGGAACACGGAGGAGGCCCACTGGTACGGCCACCGCCTCCACGACCCGGCGCACAACCCGCACGCCGTCAACGCGCTCCCCCGCGCCCGGCACGACCTCGCCCGCGCCCTCAGCGCGCTCGCGGGCAGGTTCGACCCCGCCCCGACGGACCCGGACGGCGCCCGGGAGCTGCTGGACTCCCTGCGTGCCGCGAGCCGCGTCACCCCCGCCTCCACCCCGGCGGAGCGGCAGCGGATCCTCGGATGGGAGCTGTACGAGGCGAACGGCCTCACCTGGCCCACCCCCGACCGGCTGCTCCAGCTCCTGCCCGTGGAGCAGGGGCGCAACCCCGCGCGGGCGCGGTTCATCACCGACATCCTCAGGCACGGCCCCCAGGAGGCGGCCCGCAGGCTGGAAAGGCTGTACAACACGGCCGGGGACGCCGGGACCCTGGCCCGTGCGAACGGGGGCGCCTACCCCTCGCCCGAGAGGCTGCTGGACATGCTCGCCTCCTACGAGGGCGCCGTCCGCCGCCCGCTGCCGGAGGCGGTCGAGACCACCTGGTACCTGGACCACGCGACGGCGCGGGCGCAGCTGCCCGGATACGACCCGCACGACCCCTCCGCGCTGGCCGGGACCGAGCAGGCCACCCGGGGCTACACCGCGGTCGCGCTCAACCCGCGGCCGACCGGCAGGGGCGACGGGGCGGCCGCGGTCGTCCGGCTCGTCCTGCCGGCGGGGGCGCACGGCCTCTGGCTGGGCAACGCGGGCACCCACCCCCAGAACCAGGAGATCGTCCTGCCTCCGGGGACCGCGTTCCGGATCGACTCCGTGGACACCTCCGACGGCCGCCCCGTGATCACCGCGCGGGTGCACGCGCCGACGGGCGGCACCGCCCCGCCCGCGGTGGCCAGTGCACCGCCCGCGGTGGCGAGCGCGCCGCCCGCCTCCGCCGGGGCGGCGGCCCACGGGACGAACGACGCCGCCACCGGTCCGGACACCCCCCGCACCGGGCACGGGCCCGGCGACGGGCGGGGGTACGTCGACGGGAACGGGATCCGGAGGTTCCGCACCGAGGAGGAACTCGACGCCTACGACCGGTGGCTCCACGACCCGGCCCACAACCCGCACGCCTTCGACGCCCTGAGCCCGGAGCACCGGGACCGGATCATCGGCTACACGGTCGACGGCTGGCTCAACACCGTGGCCCGCGATTCGATGAACGCGGAGCGGGTCGCGACCGTGCTGGACCTGATGCGCCGGGACACCGTCGCGGCGTTCGAGACCAACCCCATGGGCTCGCGCGGCTGGGAACTGTACGAGATGAACGACCTCGCGTGGCCGACCCTGGACCGGCTGCGGGAACTCCTGGCCCAGGGGCGCGTCCCGGAGAGGGCCGAGGGCTTCGTCCGGTACATCCTGGACGCACCGGACCCGCAGGAGGAACTCGACCACTGGTACGTGCACGCCGGTGAGGCCGGGGAGATCGCCAGGTCGAGCGGCGACGTGTTCCCGACCCCGGAACGCGCGCTCGAACACCTCCGGATCCTGGCGGAGGCCATCGACAGGCCCCTGCCCGAGGGGATCGAGGTGATCCGCGGCCTGGAGGAACTGGGCCACTTCGAGGGCTTCGACGGCCGGGACCCCTACTCCCTCGTGGGCACCGTCCACACCGAGCGCGGGTTCATGTCCACGTCGCTGGGCAACGAGCCGGCCGGGGTCACGGCCAGGTACGCGCACACGGTGCACCTGGTCCTCCCCCGCGGTTCCCGGGGCATCTGGATCGGTTCCAAGAGCAGGTACCCCGGGGAGCGCGAGCTGATCCTCCCCCCGGGCACGACCTACCGGATCACCCGGGCGGGCTGGGGAGGCTCCCGCGGGCTGGAGGGCCTGTACATCGAGGCCGAGGTGATCGTGCCGCCGCGGCCGGGTGCCGACCCGGCCCCGCCGCGGGTCGAGGACTCCGCGGACCTGCACGTGTTCACCGCGGAGACCGAGACGGACGCCACCGTCACCGGCCCCGACGAGCCCGACGCGGAGGCGGAGGCCGGACTGGCCGCGCTCCTGGGGGTGGCGGACTCCGGGCACGACGGGGGTTCCGAGGACGGCGCGTACGACGACCGGCCCCTCCTCGACCGTTACGACTCCGACGACGACCGGCCCCTGCTGGAGCGCTGGGACGACTCGGACGACGAGGCGCCGGCGGCCCCGGCCGCGGGCCCCGAGGCGGGCGGGGAGGGGGTCCGCGGGTTCCGCACCCGGGAGGAAATGGACGCCTACGCGGAACGGATGGAGGACCCCGCCGCCCACCCGCACACCTACGACGCCCTCCCTCCGAAGCTGCGCGCCCTCGTCGGCGCGCACACCGCGAACCCGTGGCTCAGCGACCTCGCCCGGCTCGGAACCTCCGACCCGGCGGTCGTCCAGAGCAGGCTCGACGACTGGGGCAGGACCAGCCTCGGGAACGCCGACGACCCCGACGACCCCAACGGGTGGGTGCTCTACGAGGCGAACGGCCTGTCGTGGCCCTCGCTCGGCCGGGTGCGGGAACTGTACGCCGGGGGAGGGCACTCCCCGGCGTTCGGAGTGATCGCGGCGGACATCTTCAGGTCCTCCGACCCGCGGCTGCGGTTGGACCACTGGTACGGCAAAGCGGGCCAGGCGGGGGCCGTCGCCCGGGCCGACGGCGGTGTCTACCCCACCGGGGACAGGGTGCTGGAGATCATCCGGGACATGGACGCGGCCGTGGACCGGCCGCTGCCCGGCCCGATCGAGGTCTCCTTCGCACTGGACGTCGACCGGGACCTCACCGAACTCGACGGATACGACTGGGAGGACCTGTCCGCCATGGTGGGCAGGGACCAGCGCGCACGGGGGTACACCACCGCCACCCTGGGCGGATCGCCCTTCACCACCGAGCCGCGCGACACCGTGGCGGTCGTCCGCATGGTCCTTCCCGAGGACGCCCGGGGCCTGTGGGTCGGCGACCGCGGCGCGACGGGCGACCGGTACGCGCTGGTCCTGCCCCGGGACTTCGGCTACCGGATCACCGGTGTCCGGATCACGGCCGACGGGATGGAGATCGACGCCGAGCCGGTCCCCGCGCGGACGCCGGTGGAGGGGCCGTCCGCGCAGGTCCGGGACGGTGACTCGGACGCCTCCACGGTCGTCGACGAGGAGTCGCGCCTTCCGGAGGGCGACGGCCGCGGACACGTCGGCGACGACGGCTACCGGCGCTTCCGCTCCCCGGAGGAACTGGACGCCTACGACCTCTGGCTCCAGGACCCGGCCGGCAACCCCCACGCCTTCGACACCCTGCCCGCCGACCAGCGGAGGATGGTCGACGCCTACACCAGGTCCGCCTGGATCACCCGGCTGGCCCGGATCCGGCCCCTGTCCCCGACCGGTGTGGCGGGCCAGCTGGCACTGGTGCGGGCCGGGGCCCGGCACGAGGCCGGGCAGGCGGCGACCGTGGCGACCGCGCACGGCTGGGACCTGTACGAGGCCAACGGACTCACCTGGCCCACCCTCGACCGGCTGCGCGAGATCCGGGCGAACCCGGACGGTCTCCCCCCGCGCACCGTCGGACTCATCGACAACATCCTCACCGCCCGCGACCCCGCCGCGGAGCTGCGCCACTGGTTCCACAACGCCGGCTACGCCGGGGTCATCGCCCGCCGCAACGGCGGGACCTATCCCGACGTGGACCGCGTCCTGGAACTCTTCCGCCTCCTCGACGACGCCACCGGCCGCCCCGTGCCCGAAGGCCTGGTCGTCTCCCGCGGCATGCACTCCATCGACCACCTGCTGCACGCGGTCGGCGGGTACGACGCCGACGACCTCGAAGGCACGGTCCACACCGAGCCCGGGTACATGTCCACCACCCTGGGCGACCAGGCCTTCAAGACCGACGCCGCCCCCTTCCGGTACCTGCTCCGCCTCAACGTCCCGCAAGGCGCGCACGGCCTCTGGATCGGCTCCCGCAGCCACGACCCCGAACAGCGCGAACTCACCCTCGCCCGCGGCTCCACCTACCGGATCACCGGTGTCCGGGAGACCGTCGACCCGAACGCGGGCGGGATCGTGACCGTGCTCTCCGCGGAGGTGGTCCTGGCTCCGGAGGCCTTCGCGGACCCGCTCTCGGACGGACGGGTGGACGCGTCCGGCGTCCGCCGGTTCCGGACGCCCGGAGAGGCCGACTGGTACGCGCACCGGGCCGCCCGCGCGGAGCGCGGCATGCCGACGCCGGACACGCTCCCCGCGCGGGCGCGCCGCGTCGCCCGGGCGTTCTCGGACACGCCGTGGCTGGCGGACCTGGCCCTGGTGCCCCCGGGCGACGTGCGGACGCAACTCGACCGGCTGCGCTCGATGAGCCGTACCGAGCGGCCCTCGATCGTGGAGCCCCACGGGAGCAGCGGCTGGGAACTCTACGAGGCCAACGGCCTCTCCTGGCCCACCGCGGAGCGGCTGCGGGAGATCGTGGACGCCGCGGAGGAGGAGACCCCGAGGACGCACTTCCTGCGGATGGTCCTCACACTGGGGTCCCCCGAGGAGCGGCTGGCCGGGCTGTACCGCAGGAGCGGCATGGCCGGGGCGCTGGCCGCGGCCAACGGGGGGACCTACCCCTCCGCCGAGGGTGTCCGGGAACTGCTCGGAACCTACGACGCGGCGGTGGGGCGCCCGCTCCCCGAGGCGATCGAGACGACGTGGGTGCTGACCCATACCCGCGACCTCCGGTTCCCGGAGGGGTACGACGCGGCGGACCCCTCCGCCCTGGTGGGCACGGTCCAGAGCAGCCCGGGGTACACCACGGTCTCCGCGAACCCGGACCCGGTGGGCCTGGGGCACCCCGCGGCGACCGTCCGGCTGACCCTGCCCGAGGGCGCGCACGGGCTCTGGCTCGGGGCGGACGGCCCCCGGCCGTCGAACCACGAGATCGTCCTGCCCCGCGGGATGTCGTACCGCGTCACCGGTGCGGAGAACACCTCCCGGGGCCTGCTGCTGTCCGCCGAGGCCGTCCTGCCGGAACGGGTGGTCCGCACCGGGTCCGGGGCACGGCCGCCGACCGCGGAGGACGCCCCTCCCCCGACCGGCGGGACCGGTCAGGACACGGCGGCTCCCGGCGAGGCGACAGGGCACACGGCCACCTCCGCGGACGCCTCCGCCGCCGAGACCGGGATCCCCGTCGGCACCGCTCCCGCCGACGGCGGCAGGGGGTACGTCGACGACCGGGGCGTGCGACGGTTCCGCTCCGTGGAGGAGGCCGACGCCTACGGCCGCTGGCTCCACGAGCCGGCGAACAACCCGCACGCCTTCGACACCCTCGACGCGCGCCAGCGCGACGACGTGCGCGGGTACACGACCGACGGATGGCTCAACAAGGTCGTCCGCGACGACCTCTCGGCCGAGCAGATCCAGGACTCCCTGGACAGGGTGCGGCGGTCGACCCTCCTCCAGGCCGACACGGACCCGATGGCGGCCCGCGGCTGGAGCCTGTACGAGCTGAACGGCCTGTCCTGGCCCACCGTCGGGCGCCTGCGGGAGCTGCTCGCGCAGGACCGGGTCCCCGAGCACACCGCGGGCTTCGTCAGGTACATCCTCGACGCACCGGATCCGGAGTCGGAACTGGCGGGCTGGTACGCGAACGCCGGGAACGCCGGTACCGTGGCGCGGTCCAACGGCGGCGCGTACCCCACCGCGGCCGAGGTGACCGCGCTCCTGGACCGACTCGGGCGAACCGTCGACCGCCCCCTGCCGGAGACGGTCGAGATGGTCCGCGGCCTGCACGAGGTCTCGTTCCTCGACGGGTTCCGGGACCTGGACCCCTACTCGCTGGTGGGCACCGTCCAGACCGAGCCCGGGTTCATGTCCGTGTCGCTGGGCAACCGGCTGGCCGGGCACCACCAGGCCGAATCCCGGCACGTCGTCCACCTGACCGTGCCCGCGGGCGCCCGCGGCCTGTGGGTCGGTGAGAGGAGCGAACACCCGGAGGAGCGCGAGGTCGTCCTCGCCCGGGGCACCGCCTACCGGATCACCCGCGCCGGCTGGGGCGGGTCCTTCGGGCTGCCGGGGTTCTACATCGAGGCCGAGGTGGTCGTGCCGCCGCGGCCGGGCACCGGGACGGATCCGGCCCCGCCCGAAGCCGACGCCGACGGCGCCCGCACGCCCCTTCCCGAGGACCGCTCCGGACACACCGGCCCCGACGGCGTGCGCCGGTTCGAGACCGACGCGGACGGCCAGGCCTACGGGGACCTCGTCCTCGGGCACCGGTTCCCGTCCCTGACCGACGAGCAGCAGAACTCCGCCCGCGCGTACACGAAGAACGCGCAGTTCTACAACGACTTCTCCCGGCACGGCGACCCCGAGGCCGAGGTGCGGCGGCTCAGCAGCGCGCCGTTCTTCACCTCCTGGGTCCAGAAGTGGTTCGGCCACACCGCGACCCCGGACAACGCCGCCGAGACCCTGGCGGTGCTGCGCGAGGCGATGTCGCTGCTCGACCGGGCGATGGAACCGGTCCCCGAGCGGATCGAGGTCCGGCGCTCGGCCTTCAGTGTGGGCTTCATGGCCCCGCCCGGGCGGCCCTACACCGACCCGACCGACCTGATCGGCACGGAGTTCGTGGAGCGGGGGTTCCTCTCGGGGTCGCTGGGGTCGGAGACCGTGAACAGGACCGCCGAGTTCCAGTTCCGCCTGGACGTGCCCGCCGGGCACCCCGCCCTGTGGGTGGGCGACAATAGCGTGCACCGGTCGGAGCGGGAGGTCATCCTCCCGCGCGGTACGCGGTTCAGGATCGACGACGCGGTCCTGGACCCCGAGACGCGCCGGTGGACCCTGCGGGTCACCGTGCCGCCCTTCACCCCGACGCCGTGACGGAGGAGAGTTGACCGACGAACAGGCACCCGACCGGGAAGGACCCGGCCAGGACGCGTTCCGGCCGGACTTCGCGGGCGCCGACCCCCGGTACGCCGCCGACACCGACGGGCCGGTCCTGCACGTCCCCGTGGTACGGGAGGACGGGACCGCCCTGGGCCGCCTCTGGGTGTCGCGGGACGGGACCGCGGCCGGCTTCCTGCCCGCGGCCGGGGCAGCGGGGCTCAACGCCAAGGGTGCCTGGGTGCGCCGCCTGATCCAGGCCAGGGCGGAGGGCCTGGACGCGGTCCAGGCCCTGCGGCGGTGGACCGGTGCCCCGCCGGACGACCGGGCCGGGGCCATCCCCCCGGGGACCGCAGCCGAGCACGCGGAAGGCCCGGACGCTGTCCGGGCCCACCTGCCCGACACCGAGGAGACCGCCGGAAACGATGGGAGAGGAGAACGGCCGTGAACACTGAGAGCTCGTCGGAGAGCGGGAGCCCCGCCGGACCGGAGGACGGCGGGGTCCCCGAGGGCTCCCCCGTGCGCGAGGCCGACACCGCCGAAGGGCCGTTCCGGGAGGCCGGGACCGGTTCACCGGGGGCGTTCGACCGGTGGAGCGACGAGGCGCTCGCCCCGGTCCTGGTCGGCAGGTCCTACACCCCCGTCACCGACGGACCGGTGGTCTACGTCCCCGTCACCAGGGGCGGCGCCCTCATCGGCTACCTCTGGGCCTCCGAGGCCGACGACGCGAGCGACTTCCAGCCTCTGCTCCCGCCCGACGCCGAGGGCAACGTCGCCCGCGGCTGGTGGACGATGGAGCACGTGCGCCTGCGCGGGAAGGGGTTGTCCCCCCTGGAGGCCCTGCGGTCCTGTGTCGGGAAGGTCGACGACCCGGACGGCGGCCGGGTGGACGCCGACGCCGCCGAATCCCGTGCCGGGAGCCTCGCAGAGCTGCGGAGCGCGGCGCACCGCTGAAGCTCGGAGACCGCCGGTCCCCGGGGACGGGCGGCGCCGCAAGGGGACCGCCGGGACCGGAGTAGTACAGTGGCGCTGGCCCTCTCCGGCCCCGACCCGCCGCGGGCGCGCGAACGCCCGCCCCCGGGGACCGCTCCCCCTCCCCGGGGATCCGCCGGAAGCGGGGGACCCGCCTCCGCCCCCGCCCTCTCCGCGCGTACCGCCCCCCTCCCGCACGACAGGAGAGCCCGTTGACCGACTCCCCGGCCACGCGCGTGCGCATCGGCCGCGCCGCCGTCCTCGCCCTCCTCCTGGGGCAGTTCGCCTTCGCCCCGGCCGCGCGGGCGGACGCCCCGGAGCCCCCGCCTCCGCTCCCGCAGGTCCACGAGTTCAAAGCCGAGAACCAGGCGTGCGGTTCGATGGGCACCGACGTCGTGGAGCGCCGCCCGTGGACGCACGCGACGCTGGGCCTGGACGAGGCGCACCGCCTGAGCACAGGTGAAGGGGTGACCATCGCCCTGCTGGCCCCGGAGCTGGACGCCACCGGTCCCGCGCTGGAGGGCGCCGTGCGGGGAAGCGCGGGCACGTCGGACTGCCTCGGGTACGGAACCTTCCTGGCGGGTGCCGCCGTGGGGCGCCCGGTCGAGGGGAGCGGCACCGTGGGGGTGGCCCCCGGGGCGGACCTGCTGTTCCTGCCCACCGGATCGCCGAACACGGGCGTGGCCTCACCCGAGGAGATCGCCGCCGGTGTGGCGGAGGCGGCGGACGAGGGGGCCGCCGTCATCCTGGTGGGGACGTCGACGTGGCTGGGCTCGGAGGCCCTGGACGGTGCGGTGGAGGACGCGACCGCCGCGGGCTCCCTGGTGGTGGCCCCGGCGACCGTGAACACGGTGCGCGGCCCGATCGCGGCCTACCCGGCCCAGCACCCCCAGGTGCTGAGCGTCGCGGCGCACGGCCCCGAGGGGACGCCCCTGGTGGCCGCCCCGCTGCTGCGGCCCGACGGTGAACTGGTGCGGGTCGGCCTCCTCGCCCCGGGGGACCTGACCGTGGCCCCCGGCCCGGGGGGCGGCCACGTGATCGGCTCCGGTGCCGGTGCGGCCTCCGCCTTCGCCGCGGGGGCCGCGGCGCTGCTCGCCGCGAGCCGGCCCGAGCTGACCGCCGAGGAGTTGCGGGACCGGCTGCTCGCCACCGCCTACGCGGCTCCGGCGGGCGACAAGGACCCGGTGAGCGGTAGCGGGCGGGTGGACCCCGTGGCCGCCCTGGTCACCGGCCCGGTGGAGGAGCGCGCCCCGGTGGCCGGGGCGGCGTTCGTGCCCGACCCCTCGCCGCGGGGATCGCTGGACGCCCTGCCGACCTGGGCGGTGGTGGGCGGGTTCTCACTGCTGCTGGTGGTGTGCGTGCTGGGCGCCGCGGTGGTGCGCAACGGCCGTTCCCGGGGCTGGCGCCCCGCGGCCCCCGGGGAACCGGTGCCGACGGGCCCGGTGTCCGGTCCGGACGCGGAGCCGCGGCCGAGCTGAACCCGGGTCGGGCCCGGGGGCGTCCCCCGGGCCCGACCCGGCGTGTGCCGTCTCCGGTCAGTCGGTTCCCTCGGCCATGGCCAGCTGGACCTCGACCGGGTCCCGGCGGGAGATCCACAGGGCCCGGCCCGGAGCCATGCGGCGGGCGCGGACGCTGCCGAAGAGCATGCCCTCCGAGGGCGGGGTGGAGAGCATGATGCTCGGCGTGTTGAGGTCGATGAGCGAGCGGATGAACGGCTCTCCGCTCGCCCGGCCGAACCCGCCCGCGGCGTGCACGAGGATGACGTGCAGCCCGATCTCCGCCCCCTGGGCGAGCATGGGCGCCAGCGGGGCCATGGGGCTGGCCCCGCTGCCCGCGACGAGCTCGAAGTCGTCCACGATGACGAACAGCTCGGGGCCGGTCCACCAGTCGCGGAGCCGGATGCGGTCGGGGGTGATCTCGGGGCCGGGCATGCGGACCTGCATGGCCTGGGCGGCGGCCTGCATCATCTCGCGAACGCTGTCACCGGTCACCGCGTACCCCAGCTGCATCTCCTTGGGGACGGCGTCGTAGAGCCGGCGCCGCTGGTCGCCCAGGACGACCCGGGCCTCCGAGGGGCCGTAGTGGCGCCGGATCGCGTTGGTGATGTGCCGGACGAGGTTGGTCTTGCCCGACTCGGTGTCGCCCACCACCAGGAGGTGGGGGGTGGCGCCGAAATCGTGCCAGAAGGGCTGCATGCGGCGGCTCTCCAGGCCCAGCGGCACGCGCAGGACGCCGCTGGTCCCCTCCAGGTCGGAGGCGGGCAGTTCGGCGGCCCGGAGCATCGCCGGGAGGGTGCGCACGGGCGGGGCGGCCGGGCCGTCCCAGGCGTCCTTGACCCGGGTGATGAGTTCGCCGGTGCCCGCGGAGACCGTCACCGCGTCCGGGTTCCCGTCGGCCCGGGGCAGGCCGGTGAGGAAGTGGTGCTTGTCCTCGGTGATGCCGCGGCCCGGGACGCGGGGCACGGTCTGGGCGGCCCTCATGTGCACGAGCGAGTCGACCGGGTCGCCCAGGCGCAGCTCGAAGCGGGTGCCCATGAGGTCGCGGACGCTGGTGTTGAAGTCGGCCCACCGGGGCGAGGCCACCATGACGTGGATGCCGTAGTTGAGACCGCGCTGGACGAGCTGGACGATGGAGGCGACCAGGTCCATGTTGTCCTGCCGGATGGTGCCCCAGCCGTCCACGACGAGGAACACGTCGCCGTGGCGCTCGTCGGCGAACTCGCCCGCCGCGCGCCGTGCCCGGTACGTGGCCATGGAGTCGATCCCGTGCTCCGCGAAGAACGTCTCGCGGTGGGTGAGGATCTCGTGCATCTCCATGATCGTGCGCACGATGCGCCGCTCGTCGGTGCGCGCCGTCACGCTGCCCACGTGCGGCAGGCCCTTGAGGGCCTGGAGCAGTCCGCCACCGCAGTCGATGCCGTAGAACTGCACCTGGGCGGGGGTGTTGCGCAGGGCGAGTCCCAGGATGAGCGACGCCAGGAGCGTGCTCTTGCCGCTCTGGGGACCGCCCGCGATCCCGACATGGCCGCCGGCCCCGGTGAGGTCGGCGAGCAGGGGCGTGCGCCGGTGCTCGAACGGCCGGTCGACGATGCCGACGGCGACCTTGAGGGATCCGCGGTCGTCCCAGAGCACGCCGCCCTCGGGGATCGCGCTCCCGATCATGCCGTGCAGCTCGTCGAGCAGCGGGGGCACGCCGAGCGGGGGCAGCCACACGTCGCGCGCCGCGGGCCCGTGCTCCGACAGGCGGTCGAGCGCGATCTCCAGGAGTGAGGGCTGCGCCTCCTGGGGCTGCTCCTCCACGACCTCCTCGACGGGCGCCTCGGGCATCCGCACGGGTGCGTCGGTGAACAGCACCGTGACCGCCCGGCCCGCGACGGAACTGCGGACGGCGCGCCGACTGACCCGGTAGGGCCCCGAGACGTAGGCCGCCTTGAAGCGGATCAGCGTCTCCGTGTCGATCTTGAGGAACCCGTTGCCCGGCGCGGACGGCAGCCGGTGTGCGTCGGGCACCCCGAGCACGCCGCGGCTCTCGATCGCGGAGAACGTCCGCAGCGCGATGCGGTAGGACAGGTGGCTCTCCAGCTGGTGCATGCGGCCCTCGTCCAGGCGCTGGGAGGCCAGCAGCAGGTGGACGCCGAGGCTGCGGCCCAGCCGTCCGATCATGACGAACAGGTCCATGAAGTCCCGGTGCGCGGCCAGCAGCTCGCTGAACTCGTCCACGACCACGAAGAGCGTCGGCAGCGGCTCCATCCCGGGGTCGGTCTCACGCGCCTTCTCGTACTCGTGCACCGAGCTGTAGCCGCCCGCCGCCCGCAGGTGCTCCTGGCGGCGCACCAGCTCCCCGTGCAGGGCGTCCTGCATGCGCTCCACCAGGATCGCCTCGTCGGCGAGGTTGGTGATGAGGGCGGAGGTGTGCTTGAGCCCGTCCAGGCCCAGGAAGGTCGCACCGCCCTTGAAGTCCACGAGGATGAAGTTCAGGGTCTCGGGGGTGTGCGTCAGCGCCAGCGCCAGGACCAGGGTGCGCAGCAGCTCGCTCTTGCCCGACCCGGTGGCACCGATCAGCATGCCGTGCGGGCCCATGCCGCCCAGAGCCGACTCCTTGAGGTCCAGCTCCAGCGGGGCCCCGTCCGAGGTCATCCCGATCGGTACCCGGAGCCGGTTCTTGGGGTGGAGCTCCCCCCACATGCGTTCCGGGTCGTGCGCGCGCAGGTCCCGCACCCCCAGCAGCGTGGTCAGCTCGAAGTCGGTGGTCAGGGGCTCCGTCACCTCCGTGGTGACACCGCTGGACCGGTAGGGGGCGATGAGCCGGGCGAGGGAGGCCGCGCGCGTCCGGCTGAGCGCGTCGGGGCGGCCGAGCTCCTCCTCGGTGTCACGCCCGGAGTGGTCCCTGCCCAGCTTGACCAGGCGGGAGGGCTCCACCCTCAGCGCGAGGGTGTAGGGGTCGTCCTCGGGCGGCATGGGGTCGGCGACGTCCACGACCACGGCGTTGCGGTAGCCGCCCCCGAGCAGGCGGGAGCCCGGCGGGATGCTGCCGCCGTCGACGACCACGACGATGAAGGGCTCCTCCCGGCCCGGCGCGGCGGAGGGATCGAAGCGCGGCCGATCGGAGAGCTCCTCACCGAGGAGCTGTTCGAGTTCCATCGCGTCGGTGCAGAGCATGCGCGCCTCCCCGGCCCCGTCGCGGGCCAGCGGGTGCTGGTTGTGCGGCAGCCACTTCACCCAGGACCAGTGGGGCATGGCGGCGGCCGAGGCGCAGACGGCGACGCGCAGCTCGTCATGGGAGTGGAAGACCGCGAGCTGTCCGAGGAGGGCCCGGGTCATGGCTCGGGAGGCGGCCACGTCCCCCCGGAGGGTGATCCGGGCGTAGCCGCGGAGGTAGACCTCGACCGGCTGGTCCTCGACCGTGCCGTAGGCGCGGATGAAGCGGCGCAGGTTGTGGGCGCTGAGGGGTTCGAGGTCCTCCACGGGCTTGGAGGAGACCGGGGAGATCTTCATCGAGAGCGCCCGCTCCCCGACCGCGATGCGCACCTCGCCGAAGTCCACGTCGTCGGCCCTGCGCTCCCACAGGCGCGAGGTGCGGACGATGGACCACAGGGCCTGGGGGTGGGGCGCGCGCCAGAGCATCGCGTCCCGCTGCTCGGTGACGACGTCACGGAGCCGGGTGCGCATCTGCCGCAGGTAGCGCAGGTAGTCCCGGCGGTCGTCGTTGAGCTTGCGGCGCCGTTCCAGGACCGTGCGCAGGTACTGGCCGCCGAGCATCAGGACGGCGCCGGCGAGCATCATGCCACCGGCGATGAAGGGCATGACGCTGTTCCCCATGTTCCCGGGGCGGATGAACATCATGAGCATGGCCAGTGAAGTGAGGGCCATCGGCATGTACATGAAGACCGAGGACATGCTGGACTGCTGCTCGGTCAGCTCCGGCGGTTCCTGGAGGGAGATCTCCCCCGAGGGCAGGTCGGGGCCGGGGCGCCTCGGAGGGCGCCGCACGCGGATGATGCTCACTGTAGGGGGACCTCCAGGATCGGGATCTCGGGCACGGCCACCGGTGGCCACCGCGACAAGCGAACCTCGCCAGGGTTATCAACAGATCACGAAAAAAGCTACCGGAGCAAAACAAGATCACAGATTCGGATATTTGAACCCACACAACACCAGAAACCGATATCTGAGTGTTAGTCTCGCTTGCGTTCCGCTACCCCCCGTCGAACGGCTTCGGATGAACGACTCCACCGCCGTCGACCAATGCCGGCTCCTGATCCGCGCCCCCGGGCGCGCTTTCGAGGTGGCGGCCCCGGTCGAGGTCCCCCTGTCCGAGATCATCCCCACCCTCGTGCTGTACGCCGAGGGCGACGACGGCGAGGACCTGGACGAGAGCGGCCTGGAGCACGACGGCTGGATCCTCCAGCGGCTGGGCGACGAGGCCCTGGACGAGGACGAGACCCCGGCGTCGCTGGGGCTGTGCCACGGGGAGACCCTCTATCTCAGGCCCCGGAGGGCGCAGCTCCCGCCGGTCCACTTCGACGACATCGTCGACGGGGTCTCCACCGGCATGGCCGAACGGCCCGACCTGTGGTCCGCGGACCGTACACGCGTCCTGCTCCAGGTGCTGGGGATCACGGTCCTGCTGGTCGGACTGGGCGTGATGGTCGGCGGTGGCCGGAACCTGTTCACCGCGCTGGGCTGCGCGGCGTCGGCGGTCCTGATGCTGGTGTCGGCCTGGGCGGCCTCCCGCGCCATGTCCGACCTGACCGCGGCCACCGGGCTGGCGGGCTGCGCGACCCTGGCCATGGGGCTGGCCGGGGCGCTGGTCCCGTCGGGGGAACCGGGAACCGTGTTCTCGGGGGCCGTGATCCTGACGGCGTCGGTGACCGCGGCGGGCGCCAGCGTGCTCGGCGTGGCGGCGGTGGCGGGCTCGATGCCGTTCTTCACCGGCCTGTTCGTGGTCGAGGTGCTCGGCGCCATCGGCGGCCTGACCCTCATGTTCCTGCCGGGGGCCGACCTCCCGAGCACCGCGGCGCTGGTGGGGATGATCGCGCTGTTCACCGGTACCTACGCCCCCCAGCTGGCGTTCCGGCTCGCGGGTCTGAAACTCCCGGCGCTGCCGTCCAACACCGACCAGCTCCAGGAGGAGATCGACCCGTTCCCGGCACGCCGGGTCCTGGACCGGACCGCCCTGGCCGACCGGTTCCAGACGGCCCTGTACGCCTCGACCGGTGCCGTGCTCACCCTGTGCGCGGCGGTCCTGGCCCTGGCGCCGGGCTGGATCCCCCGGACGCTGGTGGTCGTCCTCTGCCTCGTGATGCTGCTCCAGGCCCGCGGTCTGGGCAGCGCCTGGCAGCGCTACCTCATGGTCGCACCGCCCTGGATCGGCCTCGCCGTGCTGGCGATCGCCCTCGCCTGGAGTTCGGACCCCCTGGGCCGCCTCCTCGCCGTGCTGGGCCTGTTCGCGGCCACGACGATCCTGGCGGTCCTCTCGTGGAGCCTGCCCGGGCGGCGCGCCCTGCCGCACTGGGGGCGGGCCGCGGAGATCATCCAGCTGATCCTGTCCACGGCCCTGATACCGCTGGTGCTGGCCGAGTTCGGGGTGTTCGGCCTGCTGCGCGGGATCGGGGGCTGACATGCAGTCGCGACGCGACCGGGTGATGGCCTACAACTTCACCGTGGGCCGTCTGGGCACGGCGATGCTGGAAGCGGACCCCGACGCGGTGGACGCCCCGATGCGCCGCACGCGCACGGGCTCCTACATCGGCCTGGCCATCGGCGCGCTGCTGTGCATCGGATTCCTCGTCTTCGGCCTGATCTTCCCCGGCGGGGCCACGTCCTGGCGGCAGGAGGGGCGCATCGTGGTCGCCCGCGACGGCGGCGCGACGTACCTGTACTCCGGCGGCGAGCTGCGCCCCGTGGCCAACCTCGCGTCGGCGCGGCTGGTGCTCGGCGAGGGGGCCACGACCAGCCTCGTCTCCCCCCGGTCCCTGGAGGGGGTCCCCATGGGCGGGCCCATCGGGATCTCCGGGGCCCCCGACGCCCTTCCCGAGAGCGGGACGTGGGGGACGTGGCGGCTGTGCGCCGTGGAACCCTCCGGGGACGGCGAGGACCGCAGGGGCAGGACCGCCCTGGTGGTGGGCGAGGCGCCCGAGCCGTGGACCACCGGACCCCGCGACGGCGTCCTCCTGGTCGCCCCGGACGGAACGGAGCACCTGCTGTGGATGGGCACGCGGCTGCGCCTCGACGAGGAGGCCGGCGGCCTCCAGGCCCTGGGCTACGGCACGACCCCCGCGCTGCCGGTGAACCCCTCCTTCCTCAACGCCGTCCCCGAGGGGCCGGACCTGGTGGCCCCGGCCGTGTCCGGTGCCGGTGAGCAGGGCCCCGAACTGGCGGGCGCCCCGCGGACCGTGGGCCAGGTCTTCGCCGTCTCCACCCCCGGCCAGGAGGACCAGCACTACCTCCTCACCCGGGACGGGCTCGAAGCCCTGACGCTCACCCAGTCCCTGCTGCTGCTCGGCGACAAGGAGGTGTCGGGCCCCGCCTACGACGGCTCGCCCCCCGAGGCCGTCGCGCTCCCCGCGGCCGAGGTGCACGACAACCTCGCCCCGGAACCGGTCATGGCGGCCGAGGCCGAAGGACTCCCCGCGGCCCCGCCCGAGCCCCTGGAGGTGGGGCCGGGGGTGCCCTGCCTGCGCTGGGACCGGGACGGATCGATGGACATGACCATGGAGCCCCCGGCCGGGATCGCGGCGTGGCCCGTTGCGGACCGCCCCTTCGTGCAGGCGGGCTGCCCCACCCCCGACCTCGTGGGCATCCCCGCCGGGCAGGGCGGGGTGGTGGCCGCGGTCCCGGTCTCCGGAACCGCGACCACCCCCACCTATTACGTCGTGACCGACAACGCGGCCAAGTACCCGGTCGCGGACACCGAGGCGCTGGCGGCGCTGGGCTACACGGAGGAGGAGGCGGCCCCGCTGCCGACCTCGCTGCTCAGGCTGCTGCCCACCGGACCCCTGCTGAGCCAGGAGGCGGCATCGCTCCCCCTGGCGGCCTCCCCACCGAGCGGGGGCAGCTCCTGCCCCTGACGACCCCATCACCAAGGAGAGGAACATGTCGAGAACACGGAGTACAGACGAGGCCAACCGGATCGCCCAGGAGGCGATGCAGGAGGCCCACACCGGGTGCAACAGCATCTACCAGAACGTCGACAACACCCGTGACCAGCTCCGCGGCTCCTGGCAGGGCGCCGCCTCCAACCGCTACAGCGAGGCGCTGGTGGGCTGGCTGGAGGAGCTGCGGCTCATCACCAACGACATGAACCAGATGATCGGCACCTTCGGCGGCACCGTGCAGGCCATGCACAACGTCGAGGACGAGGCCGTCCTGACCGGCTCGCGCTGGATGGACGACCTGAACCCGAACCAGGCCGGATGACCCCGGGCCGCGGGCCGTGCCGGACCGGACGGCCGCGGCCGCGGGGCGGCCCGCGCGCGAGACGGCGCGCGGGCGGAGCAGTCCCCCAGACGAACCCCCACAGGGAAGAGGTGGATCCATGAACGGATTCGATGTCAGCTACGGCCTTGTCGACGACGCGACCATGGAGCTGGGGCAGCAGACCGAGGCGGTCGCCCGGCGGATCGAGGAACTCGACGCCAAGATGCGCGTCGTCCTCGACGACCTCGAAGGTGCCGCCAAGGAGAGCTACGAGGCGAAGGTGAAGTCCTGGCGCCTCAACGTCGCCGACATGCGCCTCCTGCTGGGCAAGGCGCAGAACGCCCTGAACGACATCCGCAACAACTACTCGGGGACGGACCGCAACGAGGCGATGAACTGGTCCGCGCTCCTGTGACCCCCCGGCCGTGAGCCGGACCGGTACGGATGCGACCGTCGGCCCGGCGAGGCCCCTCCTGTCGGCGGGGCAGGCCCCGTCCCCTGCCCCGTCCCGGGGCCGGGCCCGACCGTCACCGGGTCCGGCCCCTCTCCCGAGTTCGGATTGACGCCCCCGTACGGGCGGCAAGGAGACAGTGAACGTGTCCGCATCGCAGTACGACTTCCGTTCAGCACTCTCCGGTGAGCCGGAGGACCCCGCCGAGGGTGAGGAGGAGCAGGCGGAACTCCTCACCACACTGACCGCGCAGGAGAGCACCTCGACGACCGGTTCGGTGGGGGCACCGCTCAGCCTCAACCTGGCGACCGGTCTCCTCACGATGACCAACCGGTCCGGGACGATGGAGGTCGACACCTCGGACGAGCGGGTCCTCATCGACCCCGAGGCGCCCTCCTCCGTGGCCGTCCGGGACGGGGTCGTGGTGATGGGGGCCTCGACGGAGGGCTCCCCGCTCCTGGTGGGCCAGAGGGTGCAGGAGCGCCTGATCGAACCGGCCGGCGAGAACGTGCCGGCGTCCGTGGAGGGCTCCACCGAGGGTGTGGTCACCGAACCGCTCTCGGAGCCCCTCCAGCCCGTGGTGCACGTCGTGTCCGTCCGCGATCCCGAGCCCTCCGATCTCGCCGAGCCCATGCCGGTGTCGGAGGGGATCCCCCTCGCCGAGTCGCTGCCCGCGACCCTGGAACCGGTCCAGGAGGGGATCGAGCCCATCGAAGCGATGCCGATCTCGGCCCCGGTCGAGGGCGAACTCGTCAACACCGGTACCGGGGACGCCGCGGGCGCCGTCGGCCCGGTGGTCACCGTGGACCCCGAGACGGGCGAGACCGTCATCCTCGCCGAGGACCTGCACATCACGGTCGGCCCCGAGAACGGTGCGATCCGGATCGAGCCGTCCGACGAGAACGTCCCCCTCGGCCCCGACTCGCCGCCGATCACCGTCGAGGCCGGCGGCCTGACGATGGTGATCGACCCGGCCACGGGCACTCTGGACGTGAACCCCGTCAAGGGCGAGTTCGCGGACGTGACCATCGAGATCGGCGACCTGAACATCGTCATGGACGGCGAGACCGGGGAGGTCTCGGTCGACCCCGGGGACGGCACCGTCTCGGTCGACCCCGAGACCGGCCTGATCACCATCGAGCCGGTGGACGAGGACCAAGAGGGCGAGGAGGACGCCGACCACCCCGCAGGAGACGAGGAGGACGAAGAGGGGTCCGACCGCCCCGCCGGGGAGGAGGACGGCGAGGAGGACACCGACCGCCCCGCCGGAGACGAAGAGGGCACCGGTCCGGACCAGGAGGGTGAGCACGACCGCCCGGGCGGCGACTCGGGTGGTTCCGGAGGCGTGCCGGTCGGCTCGGTACCCGGGGGCACGGACCGGGACGAGGCGGGAACCGAGGACGAGGACACACCCGACGACCTCATCCCCGACGACCACACCTCCGAGCACCACCCACGCCCCGCACCCGAACCCGAGGACACCCAAGGCCAAGGGAACGGCGGCGGAGGAGACGGCGAAGGCAACGGAGAGGACACCGAGGACGACGACGCACCCGACGACCTCATCCCCGACGACCACACCTCCGAGCACCACCCACGCCCCGCACCCGAACCCGAGGACACCCAAGGCCAAGGGAACGGCGGCGGAGGCGGCGGCGAAGGCAACGGAGAGGACACCGAGGACGACGACCACACCTCCAAGCCCCACAGACGCCTTGTACCCGAACCCGAGGACACCCAAGGTCAGGGGAACGGCGGCGGAGGCGGCGGCGAAGGCAGCGGAGAGGACACCGAGAACGAGGACACACCCGACGACCTCATCACCGACGACCACACCTCCGAATACCACCCACGCCCCGCACCCGAACCCGAGGGCACCCAAGGCCAGGGGAACGGCGGCGGCGGAGACGAGGAGGACGAGGAGGACACGGACGAAGAAGACACGGACGAGGACGAGGACGAAGAGTCCGGAGGCGGCGGAGAAGGGAGCGAAGACGAGGAGGACGAAGAGGACGAGGATGAAGAGGGCGAGGACGAGGACGAAGAGGACGAGGGGACCGGAGGCGACGGAGGCGAGGACTCCGGAGACCAGAGCGGCGGCAGCGGGAACTCCTCGGAAGAGGGCACCCGGATCGACGTCGACAAGCTGAACCAGTTCCAGTCGAACTACGTCCTCCCACTGCGCAACGCCCTGAAGACGCACCGCCCCAAGTACGCCGCCTACGAGAGCTCGGGTGGGCAGGGGGCCAGCGTCACGCGCTTGGGCGACACCTCCCTCCTGCCGACACCGGGGAACGGGCTGCCTGCCAAGCTCGACGGCTCCATGGGCCAGCTGTACGGGATCCTCGACGACCTCCAGGACGAACTCGACAAGATCATCGAACGCCTCGAAAGGAACGCGGAGGCGTTCAAGGAGCTGGAGGAGGGCCAGGCGCTGACCGCCAGCCAGGTCATCTACCTCATCGGAAGCCCCTCCGCCGGGGGATCCGACACACCTACCCCCTGAACCCCGCCCCGTGTTGTCGGCCCCCGGATCGAAGGAGGACTCGTGCCACCGCTTCACCAGATCATGAACATCGTCGCAGACGCCGACGAAGACGGTACCTATCCCCCGATGCCCAGCGTCAACACCATCATCGGCCCCGATGTGAAATGGGTGGACGGGGGCCGGTACCACTTCGCGAGGACCACGAAATGGTTCGTCGGCTTCGAGTTCGGGGAGATGAACCGCTGGTGGCGCTACCTGTCGCCCGACCCGGGGTTCTGGGCCTGGGACGGCTGGGACTACGCCGGATACACCATGCAGGAGGAGCTCTGGAGCGGCCCCGGATCCGTTGAGTGGAAGTTCCGGGAGGCGCTGGCCAAACTGGCGACCGTCATCCCCAACTCCATCAACGGCGCGGGATCGTCCACCTTCCACTGGCAGCCCGTCGGCGAACTCATCGGCAACCTCAACAGCCTCATCACGGTCCTGGGGGACCAGAGCGAGAACATGTACAAGGCGTACAACGAGCTCGACGTCCCCGAGGGCCCCATGACGGGGGCCGCGGCCTCGGCCTACGCGGCGCGCCTGTACGACTTCGGGGCCCGGCTGGAGCAGCTCAGGGACGACGTCAAGAACAACCACGACGCCATCGACGACATCCTGGCCCCGGTGAAGAGCGCGGCCGAGAAGCTGCAACTGGCGGTGGAACAGGCACTCGGCAACCCCGCGACCGGGATGGGCCGGATCCTGGACGACTGGTATTTCCACGTGTCCGCGGGCAGCGAGGAGTGGTACTCCCCGCGCGGCCAGTTCCGTATCCGCATCAACGACTCGGTCATGGGGATCGTCGGGGACTCCATCACCGACTACAACGTCAACCAGGAGCTGAAGCACCGCTGGCAGAAAGGTTTCCAGGGGGTCATCGACGCCGCCAACGACCTGTACAACAGCATGAACGCCAGGTACGGGGGCGCGTTCACCAGCCTGGACCCGATCGAGACGCCCGAGGGGGACATCCCCTTCGAGATGATCCCCGACATCAACGACATCGACAATCCCTACGGCGGCGGGGGCGACGGCCCGCCCGATCCGCTGGAGATCGACTTCGACTGGGGCGACGGCCCGCCCGGCCCACAGGAGATCGACTTCGACTGGGGCGACGGACCCTCCGGCGAGGGCCCGCCCGAGCTGAACTACGAGGACCCCGGCGACGGCCCCGAAACGTACACCGGCGGTCCCGAGGACGAGACGAACTACGGCGGCGGCGGTCCCGGCCCCGAGATCATCGGTGGGCCGGAGGACGTCGTCGAGAACCCGCCCGTGCTCAGCACGGACTTCCCGGGGGCGGGCGACCCGCCTCCCGGCAGCGAGATCCCGCCCGGCGGATTCTCCAATCCGCCGCTCGACCTCACCGGCCCCGGGTCGGGGAACGATGGCGTCTCCCCTCCCCCGGGTATGGACACCGACTTCCCGGTCACGGGCGAGAACGGACCGAACGGGGTGGTCCCGCCGCCCCTGGGCTTCAACGGCCCCGGGTCGGGCGGGTCCGGCAACGGCCGCGGCAGGGGGAACGGCACCGGCACGGACTTCCCGCCCCCCACGGGCCTCACGGTGGACCCCGAGACGGGTCTGCCGATCAACCCCGACACCGGCCGTCCCTTCCCCGTGGACCCCGGGACCGGGCAGCCCTACGACCCCGACACCGGGCTCCCCATCAACTTCGACCCCGAGACGGGCCGGGTCACCCCGATCGACCCCGTCACCGGCGAACCCGTCTCGCCCGACGGGGCCACACGCCTGGAGATCGACCCCGAGACGGGTCTGCCGATCGACCCCGACACCGGGCAGCCCTACCCGGTGGACCCCGACACCGGGCAGCCCTACGACCCCGACACCGGGCTCCCCATCAACTTCGACCCCGGGACGGGAGAGGTCGCGCCGATCGACCCCATCACCGGACAGCCGGCCTCCCCGGAGGCCGGGCTGCCCATCACCTACGACCCGGAGACGGGCCTGCCCTACCCGATCGACCCGGTGACCGGGGAGCCGATCACCGACGGTGGGGGGACACGGCTGGACATGGACCCGGCGACGGGTCTGCCGATCGACCCCGACACCGGGCAGCCCTACCCGGTGGACCCCGACACCGGGCGGCCCTACAACCCCGACACCGGGCTCCCCGTCAACTACGACCCGGTCACCGGCCAGGTCGCCCCCATCGACCCCATCACCGGGGAAGCCGTCACACCCGACTTCACCCCGCCCAGGTCCCCCGGGCTGGACACCAACTTCCCGTCCTGGGAGGACATCGACCCGATCAACCCCGTCACCGGGGGGCCTGCGGAGGTCCACCCCGACACCGGTCTGCCCTATCCCGTGGACCCCGAGACCGGCGAGGCGATCAAGACCGGTTTCGACGCCCCGCCCGAGGGCCTGAACTACCCCCGGTACGAGAGCGGCGGGCCGAACGGGCTCAACTACCCCCGGTACGAGGGGGACGGCGGATCGGACGGCGGCGGATCGGGGTCCGGCGGCGGTGGCGGCTCCTCCGACCGCACGGCCATGTTCGCGTCGCCCACCGGCGCGGGCGGCACGCAGGCCCAGGCCGGCGCGGGCGGGGCGGCGGGAGGCACCGGCGGAGCGGGCGGCTACGGCGCCGGCGGCATGGGTTCACCGATGATGCCGCCCATGATGCCGCCGGGCGGTATGGGCGGCGGTGGCGGTGGCGAGAACCGCGACCGCAACAGGACCACATGGCTCTCCGAGGACGAGAAGGTCTGGGGAACCGACAACAGTCAACAGCGGTCCGTCCTCGGGCGGCCGGTACCGGGACAGCCCAAGAAGGAGGCCCAGCGGCATGAGTTCATCGATGCGGGAGCAGATGGAGGCCGAACTGGAACGGCTTCACACGACGATGAGGGAAATCGAGGACGCAAGCGCAAGCCTGGAATCGGCAACAGAAGAGGTCACGGCCAAGAACAGGCTGGTGACGGCGACGGTCGACGCGACCGGTCGTCTGACTGAGCTCAAGTTCCACACCGACGGCTACCGGGGCATGGCCCCGGCGGAGCTGGGTGCGACGCTGGTCGAGGTGATCGACCGCGCGCAGCGGAAGATGTCGGACCGGGTCGCGGAGGCGTACGACGCCTTCGCCCCCGAGGGTGTCGACACGGCTGCGGTGATGCGCGGGGAAGTGGACGTCGAACAGACCCTCCGCTCCATGGGCGTCTCCCTCGACGACTTCCGGTGACCACCCGTTCGCAGCGACCAGACCGAGGCCAGACCGAAGGAGGAGGACGATGTCCGGACCGGGTGACCACCTCTCCGTCAACCCCGACGGGATCAACCAGGACGGTAGGCGGATCTACGAGGCCGCCGACTACACGGACCAGATCGTGACCCACGCGCGCACCGGCCGCGATGCCCTGGGGGTGCCCTGGGGTGAGAAGGGGGACTACTCGAAGCAGATGCAGGAGATCCTCGGCGTGGCCGAGATCTTCCTGTGGGAACTGCTCCGCTACATCGCCATAGCCCAGCGCCAGGCCGCCGACGGAACGCTCCAGACCGCACGGAACTTCACCAACGCCGAGGGCGTGAACGTCGACGTGTCCGGTTCGTTCGACCCGCGTACCCACGGAGGCAGGCGGTGACCGGGCCCGCCGCGGACGGGATCGGCCCCGTCGGTTCCGAGGACGCCTCCCGGGAAGCCGCGGGGCAGGACACCGCCCACGCGTTCCGTACCGCCCTGTCGGAGCAGGCCCCCGAGCGGCCGGATCCCGGTGCGGCGGCGGACGCGCTGCCCGAGGTGGAGCACCGTCCGGAGCCCGCTGGCGCGGAAGCGGAAGCGGAAGCGGTCGCCGAACCGGAGCCGCCCCGGACCCTGGGCGGGGTCGTGGGGAGCGGCGCGCGGGACGAGGAGCAGGCCGGACCCGCCCTGGACCGGCCGGGGGCGCCCGTGCTGGCCGGTGCCGCCATCGCGGGGGCGCTCCTGGTCATCGCGCCCTTCGCCGTGACCACGGGCGCGTCGACGGTGGGTCTGGACACCGCGTCCCAGCAGACCCTCCTGACGGACGCGGTCGGCGGGCAGAGCGAGGGGCGGTCGTCGCAGGTGACGGCGGACAGCGCCGCCGGGGTCCCGGAGGGGGGCAACGGCTCGCCCGTGACCGAGAGCGCCGCCGATCCGGGATTCGTTCCGGAGGTGCGCTCGGGGAGCGCCGACCCCTCCCTGCCGGACCCGGGGACCGTCGGGGGCAACGGATCGGTCGAGACCTCCGCGCCGGCCGCCCAGGAGGGCCCGGACGGGGACGAGGCGGGCGGGACCGAGGGGGCTGCCGGGGACGGCGCTCCGGAGGGGACCGCCGAAGGGGTCGGGACCGCCGACACGGAAGCCCAGGGCGCACAAGGGACCCAGGACACCGGCGCCGGGTCCGGGGATGCCGACACCGCACCTGAGGGGACCGATTCCAGCGCGGGGTCGCAGCCCCCCGAGGACACCGGGTCGCAGACCGGCGACACGGCACCGGAGGACACCGCGGACACCGCCGCCGCGTCGGACGCGTCCGAGGGCACGGACGCATCAGAGGGCACGGGCGCGTCGGAGGGCACGGACACGTCAGAAGGCACGGGCGCGTCGGAGGGGGCGGACGCCGACGGCACCGGCTCCCCGGACGGCACCGGCTCCCCGGAGGGCACCGGTTCTCCGGACGGCACGGCCTTCTCCGCCGAGGACGCTCCCCCCGAACCCCCGCTGACCGGGTCCGACCCCCCGGAGTCCTCCTCGATCCTCCAGGACGCCACCGAACGGACCGTCGCCGTGGAGGACCGCTACATCGCACTCGCCGGCCCCGGCTGCGCGGGTTCGGAGGGGGCCTCCTACACCGGCGAGGGCAGGTGGGAGAGCGCCGAGGGCTCGGCGAGCTGGGCGACGCGCCCCGGCGGCTACGACCAGGAGGGCTGCCAGGGGTCCTACGACGCGGTCCCCGTGTCGGGCGACCCCGAGCGGGGCGACCACCAGTCCGCCTCCTGGACGTTCACCCCCGGCAGGCAGGGCGCGGTCTGCGAGATCTACGTCCACGTCCCCGACGACGAGAGCCCGCTGTGGGTCGCGTCCGGGGAGGCCCGCTACCGGCTCCACCCCGGGGACCGCACCGAGGACGCGGCGGTCGCCGTCTTCGGGTTCGACCAGTCCCAGGTGCGGGGCGGGTGGGTCCAGGTGACGGGCTTCGTGTCCCCCTCGGAGGTGTTCACGGTGCGCCTCACCAACGCGGGCGGAGACCCGTTCCCCGACGACGAGCACCAGAACGCCCACGTGGCCGCTTCGGCCATGCGCGCCGACTGCTCCTGACATCCCCCGCGGGAGGGCGGCCCCGGCCGCCCTCCCGCCTTCGCGGCCACAGCCCGCAGAACACAAGGAAGGCAACCGATGAGCAGGCAGCTCCTCACCGTCAACCCCGACGTCCAGGGAGCGCACGACACGATCACGTCCGCTCTGGACGCGGCGGTCGGCGATGCGGTCATCACCATCGCGCCGGGGCGTTACGAGGAGAACCTCGTCCTGCGCGAGGTCGTCACCCTGGTGGCGCGCGACGGACGCGGAAGCGTGGAGATCACCAGCGCTTCGGGCAGCACGGTGCTCTCCGGGGCCGAGGCGGTCAAGCTCGACGGCCTCGTGCTGCGCTGCCGGGACGAGGAGCGCCCCGCCGTGGACGTGCCCGCCGGAGAGGTCGAGATGGCGGGCTGCGAGGTCTACGGGACGGCGTGGGCCGCCGTCGCCGTCAGGGGCGGCGGCGGGCTCGCCATGCGGGACAGCCGCGTCTGCTGTTCCGAGGGGGCGGGCGTGGTCGTCGTGTCCGCCGGGAGCACGACCATCGAGGACTGTGTGGTCGAGGACGTCAAGACCAGTGCCCTGGTGATCGGTGAGCAGGGGCGGCCGTGGGTGCGCTCCAGCGTGCTCCGGGACGCCGGGGGCAACGGGCTGTTCGCGAGCGGGGGCGCGGGCGGCACGCTGGAGGACTGCGAGATCACGGCCACGGGCAAGCCCGGTGTGGCCCTGGAGGACGGGGCGGCCACCACCCTGCGGCGGCTTCGCGTGCACCGCACGGAGAAGGAGGGGATCGCGCTCTCCAGCCAGGCGCGCCCGGTGGTGGAGGACTGCGTCGTCGAGGAGACCGGGGGCGACGGCGTGCTGGTCCGCGCCGGCTGCGACCCCCAGGTGAGCGGCCTCCGCGTGGTCAGGGCCAAGGGCACCGGGATCCATGTCACCGAACGCGCGCAGGGCCTGTTCGACTCGTGCGCGGTGGAGGAGGCGGGCGGGGACGCGCTGCGCTCGGGCGGCCGGGCCTCGACCACCTTCCTCCAGTTGACCGTGAGCGGCGGCGGAGGACTCCTGCTGGCCGGGGACAGCGTGGCGGAGTTCGACCGCGGGACCGTGCGCGAGACCCGCGGGCACGGCATCGTCGTCACGGGGGGAGCGCCGTTCCTGCGGGGGATGGCGGTGGAGGACACCGGCGGCCACGGGGTGCTCCTGGAGGGCTCCGCCCGGGGCAGGTTGGAGGAGATGACCTTCGAACGCACCAAGAACGCTTCCGTGGCCGTGCACGAGGGGGGCCGGGTCGAGCTGGAGGGCGCGCGGATCGTCCAGAGCCGGGACGCGGGCGTGATCGTGGGCTCGGGGGGCGAGGCCGACGTGCGGGACTGCGAGATCGCGGAGTCCTCGGGCGACGGCGTCTCGGTCCAGGGGGGAGGCCGCGCCACCGTGCTCAGGTCCCGGGTGCGCGAGGGCCGGCGCAACGGCGTGCTGGTGGCCGCGAACGCGAGCGCCGTCCTGCGGCGCTGCGAGGTGTTCGGGAACCGGACGGACGGCGTCCTGGTCCACTCCGCGGAGGAGGTGGTGGTGGAGAACTGCACGGTGCGCGACAACGGCCGCTCGGGTCTGCGCCAGACCGTGGCCAGCGAGAACGCCCGCACCGAGGACCTGTACAGCCAGGGGAACGGCTCCCCCGACGCCTACGGGGAGACGGCGGGCACCGCGGTACCGCTCGCGCCGCTCGACGACGAGGACGAGGCCGGGGCCGGGGAGGAGGGGGCGGGTCCGCTCGCGGAGCTGGACGGCCTGATCGGTCTCGCCAACGTCAAGCACGAGGTCCGCACACTGATGACCCGGAACCGAATGGCGCAGCGCCGGGCGGAGATGGGCCTGCCGACACCGCCGATGAGCCGCCACCTCGTCTTCGGGGGCGCGCCGGGCACGGGCAAGACCACGGTCGCCCGCCTGTACGGGCGCGTCCTCTCCGAGCTGGGCGTGCTCAAGTACGGCCACGTGGTGGAGGTCGCCCGCGCGGACCTCGTCTCCCAGTACGTCGGCGGTACGGCCATCAAGACCACCGAGGTGTTCGAGAGCGCCAAGGGCGGCGTGCTGTTCATCGACGAGGCGTACACCCTGTCCAGCGGAGGCGACTCGGGCAAGGGTCCCGACTTCGGGCGGGAGGCCATCGACACCCTGGTGAAGCTCATGGAGGACCACCGGGACGAGGTCGCCGTCATCGTGGCGGGCTACACCGACGACATGGAGCGGTTCCTGGCCGCGAACCCCGGGCTGGCCTCGCGGTTCAGCAAGACCATCGAGTTCCTCAACTACGAGGACGCCGAACTGGTGGAGATCGTCCGCGGGCTCTGCGAGGGGAACAGCTACCGGCTGGCCCCGGAGACCGAGGAGGCGGTGCTGCGGCACTTCGCGCAGATCCCGAAGGGGCCGACCTTCGGCAACGCCCGCGAGGCCCGCAAGCTGTTCGAGGAGATGATCGACCGGCAGGCGGCCCGGCTCGGCTCCTCGTCGCACGAGGACCCCGATTCCTTCAGCCTGCTGCTCCCGGAGGACCTGGGAGCGGCGGCGGACGCTCCCCCCACCGCGGACGACCGCCGGCAGCAGATCATCGACCTGCGCGGGGAGCTGGACGCCCTGGTGGGGCTGGGGCAGGTGAAGGACACCGTCAACGACCTCACCAACCTGCTGCTCATGGCGGAGCAGCGGCGGTCCATGGGCCTTCCGGTGTCGCCGATGAGCCACCACCTGGTGTTCACCGGCCCTCCCGGTACCGGTAAGACCACGGTGGCGCGGCTCTACGGCCGCCTGCTGCACGCCCTGGGCGTGCTGCCGGCCGACCACGTGGTGGAGGCCGCCCGCTCCGACCTCGTCGGCCGCTACATCGGCCACACCGCGCAGCTCACGGCGGAGGTGTTCGAGCGTGCCCGGGGCGGCGTCCTCTTCGTCGACGAGGCGTACACCCTGACCCCGCGCGGGGAGGGCAACGACTTCGGGCAGGAGGCCGTGGACACCCTGCTCAAGCTGATGGAGGACCACCGCGACGAGGTCGCCGTCATCGTCGCCGGGTACCCGACGGAGATGGACCGCTTCATGGACTCCAACCCCGGCCTGGCCTCCCGGTTCAACCACCGGGTGGAGTTCCCGTCCTACAGCGACGAGGAACTGGTCACCATCGTCGCGCGGATGGCCGCCTCCTCGGGGTACGAGTGCGTCCCGGACACCCGGGCGGCGCTGCGGCGGCACTTCTCGACGGTGGAGCGGAACGCGTCGTTCGGCAACGCGCGCTACGCGCGCCAGATCCTGGAGCGCATGATCACCCGGCAGGCCGGACGCCTGATGGAGGTGGGCGGCTCCCCGACGCGGGAGGACTTCACCTCGCTGCTGCCGGCCGACATCCCGTGACGGGGGTGCCGCCGTCCGCGGATCCCGTGCCGGGACGGCGCGGTCCGGTGGCGGGCGGGCGGTGGGAGCACCGCGGGGCCGGTCAGCGGGCGTGGCGCGGTCCCCCCGTCACGGTCCGTCCCCCGGCCGTTGAACCGCGGGATCGGGCACCCGCGGCCGCGGTCCGGGCGGCCGCCCGGACCGCCTGTCGGGCACGGGCCGAGCCGGCCCCCAGGGCCAGGCCTGCCAGGCGCCGGCATTCCCCGGGGGTGTGGCGGCTCAGGGCATCGCGCACCGCGGGCAGGGCCGGGGCGGCCATCGAGAGACCGGTGGCCCCCAGGCCCACCAGCACCAGGGCCAGCAGCGGATCGGTGACGGCGTCCCCGCACACCCCCACCGGAACGTGCAGGCTCCGGCCCGCGAGCCCGACCGCGCCGATCAGCGACAGCAGGGCGGGCTGCCAGGGGTCCAGGAGGCCCGGGGGGAAGTCCGCCGCCCGGTCGACGGCCATCGTGTACCGGGCGAGGTCGGTGGCGCAGACCGTCACGAAGTCCACCTCGTACAGCAGCCGGTCGGCGAGCAGGGCAGCCGCCGGGACCTGGATCATCACCCCGGCACGGGTCACGCCCTGGGCACGGGCGAGGTCGGCGAACTCCCCCGCCTCCCCGGGTGTGGACACCATCGGCGCCATCACCCCGACGTCGGCCCCGGTCTCCCTGGCCGCCGCGGCGATGGCGGCGAGCTGGTCCACCAGCAGTTCCCGGCACAGGTGGACGGTACCGCCGTCCCGGTGTCCCGCGGACCGGGTGCCCGCCCGGTGCCGCGGCCGCGCGGGCACCGGACCGCCCGCACCGGGATTGAGCACGCGCACCGTGAGGGGGCGTCCCGGGACCGCCGCGAACATCCCGGCGTAGGCGGCGGTCTGCTCGTCCCGCGTGGGCGGCTCCGCGCGGTCGCGGAACAGGAACTCGGTGCGGAGCAGCCCCACGCCGTCGCCTTCGTCGACCGCGGTCGACTCCAGGGCCTCCCCGCTGACGTCGAGGAGCAGCCGGACCGCCGTGTCCCCGGCGTCGGGTGCCGGTTCGAGGACCGATCCCGTCGGCGTCGGGGCGTGGCCGGCCGGAAGGGGGGAGGCGATATGTGCCACGTTCTCTCCAGGGGACGACGTGTCGGGGCCCGGGGGACGGCCTGGGCCCGAGGGGGGTGGGGCGGTCGCACGCACGGCGAAGGGCCCGGCGGGGCCCGGGCGTGGTCGGGGGTCGCTGGAGCGGGGTCGGCGCCGCCCGCCCGCCGGGACGAGGGGGAGAACGGCGGTGCGGGGGCGCCGGCCGGGCGAGGCCGCCCGGCGCTCGGGAGCGACCGCCGGCGCCGGGGGTCCGCCGCGACCCGGTTCGGGCGCCCCGTCGAGGTGCCGGGGATACCGGCGAGCACGGCGGGACGGCCTCTCCGGAGCAGGGGAAGGCCCATGGGGGGTGGTGGTTCCGGGGCGGGGACCGCGCACCGCGAGGCGGCGCACCGCGGGTTCCCGGGCGCCCCTCCACCATGTGGATGTTGGAATGTATCCGTTTACTTTTGGTTCAGTTGATTTTATGAATGTTCTGCATGTGCCGTCAAGGTGTTCCACGCTCGCGCAACAGGGGCCGGCCGGGAGCGGAACCCCTGCGGGCACGGCGCTCCGGCACACGGCCGGGCGCCCGGTGCGGTCGACCCGGGAGTGGGACGTGCTCTGAGTGGGACGTGCTCTGATCGGGACCGGGGTCCGGGGGCCCGCCGTGTCCCACCCGGACGGGCCGTCAGCGCGTCGCGCCGTCCTCCGGGGTGCGGGCGATCAGTCCGAGCACCCGGATCGCCGACTGCACCCGGTTGGTGACGTGCGGCTTCGCGTACAGGGTCTCGTACCGCTCTACGCGATCGTGTACCGGGGCGCCTTCCTGCTCGACCCGCCCGCCGACGCCTCCGTGCCGCGGCCGGAGCCCCTGCTCCTCGCCGGGATCGCGGTCCGCCTCGCACCGGTCCCGTTGCGGTGCGCGGCCGAGGAGTACGCGTTCCGGGGGCCGCCGCAGCAGGCCCCGGGCACCTGGCCGCGCTCGCCCCTGTGGGGGATCGTGCGCCCGGTGCCGCTGTCCATGCTCGGACACGGCTACGACCGGGTGGGCCGGGTGGACCCGGTCGGCCTTCCGCCCCGCCCGCCATCGGCGGCGACGGGGCGGTGCGCACCCGTGCCGGTCAGGCGTCCTCGGCGTAGCCGCGCAGGGCGGCGACGTCGTGCAGGGTGATGCTCATCCGGCCGGTGCTGATCCACCCGCGGGCGCGCAGCAGGGACAGGGCCTTGTTGACCGCCGCCCGCGACACCCCCGTCCAGGACGCCAGCTCGTCCTGGGACACCGGCAGGTCCAGGCGCACGTCGTCGCCCTCCTCGGTGCGGCCGAACTTCTCGGCCAGCTCCACCAGGCGCGAGGCCACGCGGCGCCCCGCGTCCAGGGCGCCGAACTCGACCCGCTTGCGGTCGGCGTCGCGCAGCCGGGAGGTGACCATGCGCAGCAGGAGCAGCGACACCCGCGGCCACCGCCGCAGGTAGGCCTCGAACCGGTCCGGGGTCAGGGCCAGCGCGGTCAGGTCGTCCAGGGCCTGCACGGTCGCCGACCGGGGGCTGCCGTCGATGACGCCCAGCTCCCCGACCAGGGTCCCCGGCCCGCGCACCGCCAGCACCGCCTCGGTTCCGCCCGCGGTGTGGGAGGACACCTTGCACCGCCCGGTGAGCACGATCAGCACCTGGTCGGAGGCCCCGCCCTCGTGGAAGAGGATCTCCCGGCGCGACCAGCGGCGCAGCGCGCCCGAGACACGCAGGTCCGCACGCTCCTCCTCGGTGAGCTGGTGCCAGAACTCGGTCCGCTCCACGGCACGGTCCTCGTCGTTCACCACGGGTGCACCGCCGTTCCGTCGCCCAGGGAGAGGATCTCGTGCGCCGTCACCGTGCCCTGTCTGCCCTTGACCGGCAGGTCGCCCAGGGAACGGGAGCGGACGCCCTCCCCCAGCCCCCGGAGCGTGGCGTCGCCGACCACCACCCGGCCCGGTTCGGCCAGTGATTGCAGCCGGGCGGCCACGTTGACGGCGTCGCCCATGGCGTTGAAGCCGCGCAGCTGCTCGCTGCCGATGTTGCCCACCAGGGCGGGCCCGGTGTTGACGCCGATGCGGAACCGGGGCCAGCCGGGGTTCTGGTCCGCGATGCGCTCGGAGGCGTCGCGCATGGCCAGCGCGGCCCGCACCGCCCGGACCTCGTGGTCGGCCTGGCGGGCGGGGGCGTTGAACAGGGCCAGCAGGGCGTCGCCGACGAACTGCACGATGGTGCCGCCGTCGGAGAGGATCGCCGGGACGGCGGCGCCGTGGTAGCGGTTGAGCATGCGCACGATCTCGGCGGGCTCCACCGCCTCGGAGAAGGTCGTGAACCCGCGCAGGTCCGCGAAGAGGGCGCTCACCTCCACGACCCGGCCGCCCAGCGCCGCCTGGTCGGGGTCGGCCAGCAGGGAGGCGGCCACGTCCGGCGACATGTACTGGCGGAACAGGGTGCCCAGCTCGCGGTAGAGCCGGACGTTCTCCAGGGAGATGGACAGCTGTCCGGCCAGGGCCGCCAGGGACGCGGGGTCGTCCTCCCGCCCCTGGAGCGGACCCTCCAGGATGCCCGCCGTCCCGCCGCGCACCACCAGGGGGCGCACCGACCGGCCCTCGAACACGGTCCCGGCCTGCGGGCGGGGGTCGACCGGGTAGACGCGGTCCTCGATGCGGACCCGCCCGTCGGAGGCCAGGCCCACGTTCACGTCGCCGTAGGCGGGGCGGACGGCCTCCAGCACCGACCGCACGAACGCGTCCTCGTCCTGGTCGCCGACCCGGGTGCGGCGGGCGACCTCGGCCAGCGCCGCCAGGCGCCGGGAGGTGTCGCGTTCGGCGGCCAGGGCGGCGGCGGCCCGCTCGACCACGGCGACCTGCCCCTCCGAGAGCCGGAAGCGCTCCGCGAACGCGGCGAAGTCGGCCCCCTTGGGCGCGGTGTCGCCCCGCTCCCCCTCGCCGAGCAGGGCCACGAACTCCTCGATGGCCTCCTCGTACTCGGCGCGGATGCGGCGGGCGGTCTCCTCCAGCACGATCGCGTCGAACACCCCGGCGGTGGCGCCCTCGCGCCGGTACTGGACGTAGGCGCTGTAGGCGATGAACCCGAACGCCGCCACCAGCAGCACGTGCCAGTGCCACCAGGACAGGTGCCACTTGTCGGCGAGGATGACCGTGACCATCGCCTCGGCCAGCAGCACGAACGCCGTGACCAGGCTGAGCAGCACGGCGGAGGCCGAGCGCCGGAACATGAGGAAGTAGCGGACCGCGGCGACGATGTACAGCAGGGCCGAGGCGGCCGCGATCGGCACCATCACACCCTCGACGTCGCGCTGTTGGGCGGGCAGGTGCAGGGGCGGGATCTCCAGCAGTCCGGCGACGGTCCAGGCGACCATCAGGGCCACGAGCAGGATCCACAGCAGGCGCTCGAACCGGATGACCCGCGCGCCGCGCTCGGCCGTCAGGTCCAGGGAGGACGCGAACGCGAAAACGGAGGCGATGACCAGCCCCACCGGGTGGGACAGGTCGAAGCCGATCCCGGCGTCGGCGGTGATCATGCCGGGGGTGAGCAGCGCGTGGACGGCCAGGAACCCGGCCGACGACAGGAACGCCAGCGACACCAGGAACAGGCGGCCGTCGTCGCGGCGGCGGGCGGCCACCCCCATCCACAGGCCCATGGCCACGTTGAGCAGGGACACGACCAGCACCAGCCAGAAGTGGCTCGGGTTGTGGTGCCACTCCACGTCCAGGTGCGGGCGCGCCAGCAGCAGCCACAGGCCGGCCAGGGGCGCGGCCAGGTGCAGGAACCAGACGAGGAAGCGCACCGGGCGGGCCGAGCGCGGGGGCCCGGGCGGTGGGGTGCGGACCGGGAGGGGGGTCTCAGCCATGGAGGGGATCTCTGTCGCTCCGGGAGGGGCGGGCGCCCCGGCCCGCGGTGTGCGGTGCGACACATCGGGTGAAGCGGGCGCCTTGTGTAGAAGAGTACGCAGACACCTTAGTACGCGACCGGTTTCATGGCTGACGTCCACCCGACACGTCACCCGGAATCCGGAGCCGCGAACCGCCATGACGACGATCACCGAACCGCAGCGAGCGACAGCGACCGCGACCGTGGACGCCGCCCCCCGCGGGGCGGGGGCGCCCGCGCCCGGCGCGGAGTTCGTACGCGCCGTGTGCGACCTGCACGGCCCCGTCCTGCTGCGGTACACCCTGACCCTGGTGGACCGGGACCTGCACCGGGCCGAGGACCTGGTCCAGGAGGCCGTCCTGCGCGCCTGGCGCGGTCGGGAGAACCTGGACGCCGACCCCGGGAGGCTGCGGCCGTGGCTGTTCACGGTGGTGCGGCGGCTGGCCATCGACGCCCACCGGGCCCGCAGCGTCCGTCCGGCGGAGGTCCCCCCGGGCGACGCCCAGGACGCGCCGATCGCCGACGAGTCGGAGCGGGTGGTCAACGCCCAGGTGGTCGCGCAGGCCATGCGCGACCTGCCCCCGAGGCAGCGGGAGATCCTGGTGCACGTCCATTACCTGGGGCTCAGCGTCCACGAGACCGCAGAGCTCCTGGGCATCCCGGAGGGCACGGTCAAGTCGCGCACCCACAAGGCGGTGCGGGCCCTGCGGGAGAAGCTGATCGCCCGCGGCTACCCGGGCTGAACGCGGGGGCCGCCCGCCGCGGGGTCCTCGTCCGCCGCGCGTTCCAGTACCCGGAGGGCGAGGTCCCCCATCCGGCCGGGGGTGAGCAGGAAGTCCGTCAGGTACGCGTCCAGCGGCAGGTCGGCGAGGGCTCGGGGGACGACCGCCAGCTCCCCCGCCTCGTCCCGGCAGGAGGGGCAGGAGGCCAGGTGGGCTTCGGCGGCGGCCCGCTCGCCGGGGTCCAGGGCGCCCGGCATGCCGGCGCCGAGCAGGTGGGCGCCGACCGCGTCCGCACCGCAGCCTTCCTCGAACATCGTCTCTCCCGCCCGGATCCGGGGGCCGTCACCGTTGCCGTTGTACATGTACCACCGCGGACCGGGCCGCGGGTACCCCCGTCCGGAGGGCACCGGCGGCCCGGCGGGTTACGGAACGTCCTTGATGAGGGTGCCGTCCGGGGCGACGAGGAACCACTCGTCGTCCAGACCCTGGCCGTTGCTCTCCTCCGGCAGCGCGTCACCGACGTAGTAGTACAGCGGCCAGTCGTTGTAGACGACCTGGGTGACGCCGTCGGTCCGCTCGGTGGCGCCCAGCAGCGACTCGTCCAGCCCCTCCCCGAGTTCGACCCCGTCGGCGCCGGTCAGGGCGGGCCAGGTGGCGATGCAGCCGGCCTCGCAGACACTCTCGGCGTCCTTGTCCTTGGTGAACCCGTAGAGGACACGGCCCTCGGCGTCGGCCAGGGCCGTGCCGACCTCGCTCTCCACCAGGGTGATCTCGACCGGTCCGGCCTGGGCCGGGGCGGTGGGCGCCGCGTCCTCGGCCCCGTCTCCGGCCGCGCCGCCGGAGCCGTCGGCGGAGCAGGCGGTGAGGGCGAGCAGGGTGCCGGCGGCCGCCAGGGTCACTCGGATGCGCATGGTCAGGTTCTCCCCGTCGTGTTCGTCGTGCGTCGTTCGGATGCGGATACGCGGGGGAACCGTCCGCGGTTCACCCCGGATTCGCGGAGGGAGCGGGTGAACCATCGGGGACCGGCCGCCGTATCCGTCACTGATCGCCGCCGCACCCACGCGGATACGCGGGGGAACCGTCCGCGGTTCACCCCGGATTCGCGGAGGGAGCGGGTGAACCGTCGGGGACCGGCCGCCGTATCCGTCACTGATCGCCGCCGCACCCACGCGGAGCGGCGGCCCGAACGCAGACGAACGGGGACGGAAACCTCCATGCGCACACGAATTCTCGCGGTCGCCGCCGCGGCCGCCATGATCGCCGCCGCCGGGACCGCGCACGCGGACGAGCACGGCGGCCACGGGGACGGGGCGGCCCCGGCGGGGGGCGGGAACAAGACCCCGGCGCTGAACTCCACCAAGGGCGAGCAGGCCGTGTTCTTCACCGCCGAGCTCAGCGGCGCCGAGGAGGTACCCGTCGAGGACGGCCCCTCGGTCGGCGACCCCGAGGGGCACGGCCGGGCGATCATCTCGGTCAAGGGCGACCGGGTGACGTTCGCCTTGGACTGGGAGGGCACGCAGGCGCCCACTCTGGGCCACATCCACCAGGGGGCCGCGGGTGAGAACGGGGACGTGCGGCTGACCTTCTTCGACACCGCGCTGCCCGAGACCGTCACCGCGGTGGCCGGGCAGACCACGATCACCGACGAGGACCTGGCCCTGCGACTGCTGACCGACCCGGCCGGGTTCTACGTCAACCTGCACACCGAGGAGTTCCCCGGCGGGGCGGTCCGCGGGCAGCTGACGCCGTCGGGGCAGCGGCTCAACGTGCTGGGCATCATCGAGGGGTCGGGGCTGGTGGCGGTGGCCGACGGCGCCCAGGAGGTGTTCACCGAGGAGAAGCCGCAGGTGGGCGACCCCGACGGGCGCGCCTCCGGGTTCTTCCGGCCCGAGGGCGACACGGTCGCGTTCTCGACGGCGTGGACCAACGTGGCGCCGCCCACCATCGGCCACCTGCACCGGGGGGTGGCGGGCGAGAACGGCGACGTGGCGGTGGAGCTGTTCGCCGGCGAGCTGCCCGCCACGGTGTTCGCGGTGTCGGGCACGGTGGCCCACGTGGACCCGGCGGTCACCGAGCGGATCAGCGCGGCCCCGCACGACTACTACCTGAACCTGCACACGGGCGAGTTCCCCGACGGGGCCGTCCGGGGCCAGCTCTTCTGACCCCGCCCTACCGCCCCGGACCGCCCCGGCGCACCGCCCGCGCCGGGGCGGCCGTGCGTCCCGAAAGGTGTGGCGGGGGGCACGAACAAGGATGTTCGTGAAGGTTAGGCTTGCCTAAATCCGGTGTACGATCTCCGGAGGTTCGACTCTCCAACCCCACCCCTCTCACCAGCCACGAGGGCCGCGAACCGCCCGCTCACACCCCGAGGTCTTTCCGTGAATCGCATCACCACCCTCACCGCGGCGCTCGCCGCCGGAGCGCTCCTGCTCACCGGTTGCGGCGCAGACGAGCCCACCGACACCGGCTCGAACCGGTCCAACGTCGCCACCGGCCAGGAGGGCTTCGACGACGTCCGCGAGCTCGCCGCGCAGCTGGGCACCGACGCCGCCCCCGGCGAGTTCCCCCGCACCGTGCGCAACCTCGTCGCCAACGGCGAGGTCGGCGAGACCGAGATCCCCGCCAAGCCCGAGCGCGTCATCGTGCTCGACACCGGCGAGCTGGACAACGTGCTCTCCCTGGGGATCGAGCCCGTGGGCATCGCCCACCCGGCCGACGCCGCCATCGCCCCCGGATACCTGGAGGCGGGCGAGGCCGTGGACCTGGGCGCCTACGACGCGCTGGACCTGGAGCAGATCAAGAACCTCGAACCCGACCTCATCCTGGGCACCACCCTGCGGATCGACGACGACGCGCTCAAGCAGCGCCTCCAGGAGATCGCCCCCACCGTCCTGGCGCCCCGCCCCGGCCTGATCTGGAAGGAGAACTTCCTGCTCAACGCCGCCGCCCTCGGCGAGGAGGAGAGGGCGCAGGAGCTGCTGGACGCCTACGAGGAGCGGGCGGACGAGATCGGCGGGTCCGTCGTGGCGGCCAACGGCGGACAGGCGCCGACCGTGACGATGCTGCGGTTCATGGCCGGGCGCATCCGCCTGTACGGCAACGAATCCTTCATCGGCACCGTGCTCGCCGACGCCGGGCTGCCCCGGCCCGAGGCCGAGGACATCGACGAACTCGCGGTGGAGATCTCCGCCGAGGAGATCACCCTGGCCGAGGGCGAGTGGGTGCTGTGGGGCACCTACGGCGACCCCGACGCCACCGAGCAGGCCGCGGTGGTCGACGGGCCCCTGTGGGACCGGGTGCCCGCGGTCGCCGACGGCGGCGTGGTCCGCGAGATCGACGACGAGGTCTGGTACCTGGGCCTGGGCGTCACCGGCGCCGACCTGGTCCTGGACGACCTGGCCGCGATCGCCGACGACCTGAGTTGAGCACCTCCCCCACCGCGGTGAGGGGCGCGGCGGGCACCTCCGCCGTGCTCCTCACCGCTTTCGCCGCCCTCGCCGCGGTCACGCTGGTGAGCATCGCCGTGGGCACCCGTGTCCTGACCCCCGCCGAGACCCTGGCCGGGCTGGCCGCAGGGGACGGCGTCGCCGGGACCGTCATCTGGGAGATGCGCTTCCCGCGGTCGCTGCTGGGCCTGTTCGTGGGCGCCTGCCTGGGCGCTGCCGGGGTGCTCGCCCAGTCGGTGACCCGCAACCCGTTGGCCGACCCGGGCCTGCTCGGCATCTCCGCCGGAGCGGCCGTGGCCGTCGTCGCCGGGAGCGCCCTGCTGGGCCTGGGCGCGGGGACGCCCCGGGTGCTGCTGGCACTGGCCGGGGCCGCGGCGGCCACCGCCGTCGTGTACACCTTCGCCCGGCGCTCGCCCGAGGGTCTCACGCCCGTCACCATGACCCTGGCCGGGGCCGCCGTCACGGCGTTCCTCGGCGCGATCGTGTCCGGGGTGGTGCTGGTCAGCGCCTCGACCATGGACCAGTACCGGTTCTGGGTGGTGGGCGCGCTGAGCCTGCCCGACCCCGTGATGCTGCCCGCCGCGCTGCCCTTCGGGGTCGCGGGCGCCGTGGTGGCGCTGGTGGTGTCCGGGGCGCTCAACGCCCTGGCGCTGGGCGACGACACCGCGGCGGCCCTGGGCGTGCGGGTGACCCGCACCCGGCTGCTGGCCGGGGCGGCGGTCGTGCTGCTGTCGGGGACCGCGGTGTCCCTGGCCGGGCCGATCGCGTTCGTCGGGCTGGTGATCCCGCACCTCGCGCGGGCCCTGGTGGGCGCCGACGTGCGCCGCATGCTGGCCTGCGCCGCCCTGCTGGGGCCCCTGCTGCTGTTGACCGCGGACGTGGTGGGCCGACTGATCGCCCGCCCCTCCGAGGTTCAGGTGGGCGTGGTGACGGCGCTGGTGGGCACCCCGTTCCTGATCTGGCTGACCCGGCGGGCCAAGGAGCGTGCCCTGTGACCGCGACCCTTTCCCCCTCGCCCTCCCCCGCGCCCGCGCGCTCGCCGCTGCGGTGGCTGCCCCGGCCCCGGCCCCGGCCGCGTGTGGCCGTCGCCGTGCTGGGGACGCTGCTGGTGCTGGTGCTCACCACCCTGGCCGCGCTGAGCCTGGGCGACCGGGCCACCCCGCCCGGGGAGCTGTGGCAGGCCTTGCGGGGGCACGGTGCGGAGAACACCCTGTACGCCGTGCACGAGGTGCGGCTGCCCCGCATCGTTCTGGCCCTGGCGGTGGGCGCGGCGTTCGGCGTCGCGGGCGGGATCGGCCAGAGCGTGCTGCGCAACCCGCTGGCCAGCCCCGACGTGCTGGGGGTCAGCGCCGGGGCGTCGGCCGCGGCGGTGGGCGTCATCGCCGTCGGCTCGCTGGGCGGCCCGATCGGCCTGGTGCCGATCCCGGTGGCCGCGCTGGCCGGGGGGCTGGGCGCGGCCGGGCTGATCGCCCTGCTCGCCCGGGACGGGGCGGTGCGCGGGCGGCGGCTGCTGCTGGTCGGCATCGGGTTGTCCGCGGCGCTCACCGGGGTGACGCAGTACCTGCTGACACTCATCGACGTGCACGACGCGCAGCGTTCGGCGGTGTGGCTCACCGGCAGCCTCAACGCCCGCGGGTGGGCGGAGGCGGCCCCCGTCCTGGCGGGGTGCGCCCTGCTGATCCCGGCGGCGCTGGCGCTGGCGCACACCAACCGGGCGCTGCTGTTCGGGGACGACGTGGCCACCGGCTGGGGCGTGCGCACCGGCCGGGCCCGCGGAACGCTGCTGGCGGTGGCGGTGTGCCTGGCCGCCCTGGCGACCTCGGCGGGCGGGCCGATCGCGTTCGTCGCCCTGGTGTCGGGGCAGGTGGCCCGGCGGCTGGCCCGGGTCCCCGACATCCCGCCCCTGCTGTCCGCCCTGACCGGGGCGCTGATCGTGCTGGCCGCCGACACGGCGGCGCGCACCGCGCTGCCGGTCCAGTTGCCCGTCGGCGTGCTCACCGCCCTGGTCGGCGCGCCCTACCTGCTGTACCTGCTACAGCGACGCCGTGGAACGAGAGGTGCCGCATGACCGCGACCGACCCCGGGCCCGCGCGCCTGCGCGCGCTCGACCTGTCCCTGGGTTACGGCGACCGGACCGTCGTGCCGGGGCTGTCCCTGGACGTGCCCGACGGGCGGGTGACCGTGGTGGTGGGCGCCAACGCCTGCGGCAAGTCCACGTTCCTGCGCGGGCTGGCCCGGTTGCTGGCGCCGCGCGGCGGCGCCGTGCTGCTGGACGGCGCGGACATCGCCCGGACGCCCTCGCGCGAGGTCGCCCGGGTGCTGGGGATGCTGCCGCAGTCGCCGGTGGCGCCGGAGGGGATCACCGTGCGCGACCTGGTCTCGCGCGGGCGCCACCCGCACCAGAGCTGGTGGCGGCAGTGGGGCGGGGAGGACGCCGCGGCGGTGGAGGACGCGCTGCGCGCCACCGGGACCCTGGAGCTGGCCGAACGCGACGTGGACGAGCTGTCGGGCGGGCAACGCCAGCGGGTGTGGATCGCGATGGCGGTCGCCCAGCGCACCGACCTGCTGCTGCTGGACGAGCCCACCACCTACCTGGACATGGCCCACCAGCTGGACGTGCTGGAACTGGTCGCCGCGCTCAACCGGGACCGGGGCAGCACCGTGGTCATGGTGCTGCACGACCTCAACCTGGCCTGCCGGTACGCGCACCACATCGTGGCGATGCGGGCCGGGGAGGTGGTCGCCCAGGGCGAGCCGGCGCAGGTGGTGACCGAGGAGCTGCTGCGGGAGGTGTTCTCGGTGGAGGCGTCGGTGCTGACCGACCCGCGCACCGGCGCCCCGGTCATCGTGCCCCACCGCACCGTCGCCACCTGACGCCCCCGCGCGGCGGGGTCGGGGCGCGGGAGCGCGGGCATGCCCGTGGTCGGCGCTCTTGTGAGGTCGCGGATCGCGTCCGTGGACTCGATGCGCACCACCGTCGGGTCCGGGTCGGCGGTGTGGACCCGTGCCATGGCCTCCAAGGCCGAGAGCGAACCCGGACCACCACAGCGTCCGGCAGGACACCCCCGACCAAACGGACCGCGGTGACCCCGCCCGGCTGCGCATCACCATCGGGTCCGGGTCGGCAGCGTGGACCCGTGCCATGGCCTCCAAGGCCGAGAGCGAACCCGGACCGCCACAGCGCTCGGCAGGACACCCTCGACCAAACGGACCACGGTGACCCCGTCCGGTCCGCGAAGACCGTCACATCGTCGGGAGAGGCGCGTTCTTGAACCGAGGGGAAGCGGCCATCACCCCTGGCCACCGGGCATGAACACGGAGCGTGCCACAGGCGTGACCACGGGTGCATTCACTGTCCGCGCCCCGTGTGCTAATACTGATAATCGTTTTCATTGTTCATTGCCCACCCGCCCCGTGTGCGGATGCCGACGGGGCGGATCGTGTGAACGCGAGGCTCACCGGGCCGTCAGCGGCCCCGGTGACCGAACGAAGGGAAGACACCGTGCATCGACCGTCCTCTGCGGCCAGCAGGACCCGCGCACCGGTCCAACCGGGCACCGCCACCGGCTGGGAGCTGCACGGGCTGCTGCCTCAGACGCTGTCCGCCGATGAGATCCGGGCGATCAACAACCCCGGCCGTGCCATCCACGAGCACCGCACCTACACCTGGAACGGCTGGGACTTCGAGCTGCCGCCGGGGGTGTTCCACCCGGGTGAGACCAGTCGACTGGTGCACACCCGGTTGCTCGACGGGACGCTGCCGGTCGCCGGACTGCGCTACGCCGCGATGGGCGCGGGTCTGGGCGTGGAGGCCGTGGTGGCCGGCGTTCGCGGTGCGAGCATCGTCTACGCGCTGGACGTACACCCGGAGAGTGTGCGCACCGCCGCCCGGCACTACGAGCGGATCGTCGGCGCGGACGGGCCGACGCTGGTCCCGCTCGTGGCCGACGTGTGGGAGGGGTTCCCCGACGGCGAGCAGGTGGACGTCGTGACGTTCAACCCGCCTGCCATCGAACTGCCGCTGTCGGACGACCCGGAGATCGTGCGCAACCTGTGCCTGGGCCGCGACATCGCGGCCCGGTTCTTCGACCAGTTGGTGGCCCGGGACCTGCTCGCCGCCGACGGGGTCGTGTACCTGATCGTGTCGAACACCGCACCGCTGCGCGACATCGTGGCGCTGGCGCTACAGGCCGGGTTCGACGCCGAGGTCGTGCACGTCGAGGACTGGCCCGGCGACGACGTGCAGACCTACCTGTTCGCCCTGCGCCGCTCGGACGGCCGTCCCGGCGGGAAGGGTTGAGCGCGGTGCACGAGCACTACGCGGACGCCATCGCCGATCCCGACTGCATTCGGCTCGCCCCGGACCTGGTGTGCCTGCGGTTCGAGGTGATGAAGGTGCGCTCGGCCCTGGGCGCCGTGCGGCATCTGCTGGCCACGGAGGCGGTGCGCCCCGGCGACACCCTGGTGGACAGTTCGAGCGGCATCTACGCGCTGGCCCTCGCACTGGCCTGTCACCGGTACGGGATGCGCTGCCACATCGTGGGTTCCACCACGGTGGACGAGACGTTGCGCGTACAGCTGGAGATCCTGGGCGCGACCCTCGAACAGATGCCGCCGTCGGACGACCTGATGCTGGACCAGAACCGGCGGGTCGAGCGGGTCGGGAAGCTGTTGCTGGAGAACCCCGGTTTCCACTGGATGCGCCAGTACCACGACGCGATCCACTACGTCGGCTACCGCGAGGTGGCCGAACAGCTCGACCGAGAGGTGCCGACCGGACCGCTGACCATCGTCAGCGGTGTGGGAACCGGCTCCTCGACCGGCGCCCTGGCCTGCTATCTGCGGGCGGCGGGCCGGGACGTGCAGCTGATCGGCATCCAGCCGTTCGGCAGCGTCACCTTCGACGCCGGGCACACCGCCGACCCGGACATGATCATCGCGGGCATCGGCAGCTCGATCGAGTTCCGCAACGTGCGCCACGAGCTGTACGACCGCATCCACTGGGTCTCGTTCGAGTACGCGCGGGCCGGCGCGGTGGCCCTGCTGAGGGACAGCGGCGTGTTCGCCGGGTTGTCCGCCGGAGCGGCCTACCTCGCCGCGGAGTGGGAGCGCGGGCGCACGCAGGGGCGCACCGTGGTGTTCCTCGCTCCGGACACCGGTCACCGCTACGTCCGCGCGGCGTTCGCGGCGCACGCGCACGTTCCCGGCATCGCCGGTCTGGCACCGCACGAGGTGGCCGACAGCGACGGGATCGCGCTGCCCTGGTCCGTCACCGACTGGGTGGCCCCCTCACCTTCCCCGCACGACGCCGTGCCGGTACCCGCTCACGCCCCGAGCAGATCGACCTGACCGCGGCCCCCGTCGGCGGAGCCGTTCCCTCTTCCCTCTCTCCCGGCCCAGCGCCGAGGCGACGGCACCGCGTGTCCGTCGTGACCATTGATCGACCGAAAGGATCCCCCTTCCATGCAGGATGAGCAGCACTCCATGCGGCGCCCCGTCCGGCGTCCCGGTCTCGCCCTCGTGGCCGCCACCGGGATCATCGCCGTCACGGCGTGCGGTGGCGGTGGCGGCGGCGGTGACGAAACGGCCGCCGGCGCGGGCAGCGAGGGATTCCCGCTGACGGTGCAGAACTGTGGCCGTGAGGTCACCATCGAGGCGCCGCCGGAGAACCTGTACGTGATCGGCGGCGAGGCCGGGACGCTGGTGCACGCCGCCGGCGGCACGGACCGGATCGGTACGTTCTCCCCCCTGATCGGGGAGCCGCTCGGCGACGCGGAAGGTCCGCTCGGCGAGGCCGAGCAGGCCCCCATCCAGAGTTCGGACGACATCTCCCGCGAGGTGATCATCGGTGCCGGGCCCGACCTGGTGGTCACCTACGGGCTCAACGAGTTCGGCCCGGAGGACCTCGCGGACGCCGGCATCCCGACGCTGATCATCAGCGGATACTGCGGCGGCTTCGGCGCCGGGCAGTCCGACGTCGAAGACCCGTTGGAGGGCGTCTACGACGACATCACCACCCTGGGCGAGGTCCTGGGGACCGAGGAGACCGCCGAACAGGCGGTGACCGACCTGCGCGGCCGGGTCGACGCGGTGCGTCAGCAGGCCGAGCAGTCGCCGCCGCCCGGGGGGACGGCCGCCGCGCTGTTCGTCGCGGGTCCGGACAGCGGGCTCGGCGCGTACGGCCGACGCGGCATGATCCACCAGCAGATGGAGTACGCGGGCCTGTCGAACGTCTTCGAGGACACCGACGAACGGTACTTCGAGCCGAACACCGAAGCCCTGATCGACGCCGCCCCGGAACGGCTGATCGCGCTGTACGAACCGGGGGACACCTCCGAGCAGGAGGTGCGCGACACGCTCACCGGCCGATCGGAGCTCGGCTCGGTCCCGGCGATCGAGGCCGGCGAGGTGATGGTGCTCGACTTCTACTACTCGGGGCACGGAACGCTCGCGGTCGACGGCCTGGAGCAGTTGGCCGAACTGATCAACGAATGACACACCGTGACCACCGACGGACGGGTGGCCGGCGCCGACCGAGCGTGCCGGCCACCCGCCCGGCGGCCGGCGAAGAGGTACCGCGATGACGTTGACCGCAGACCAGGACGACACGCTCGGCGGAAGTGGCGACGTGCCACCCGACGATCTCGACCACGGCCGACGCACCCGGCGGACGCTGCTGTGGGTCGGCGGCCTCACCGTGCTGCTGCTGGTCAGCATCCCGGTGGCGATCGGGCTCGGCCCGGTCTCGATCACGCCCGACATCGTCGCGCGCATCATCGGCGGCCACGTCCTCGGCACGCCGGAGGCGACGTGGGACGCCTCCGAGGACAGCATCGTCTGGTTGGTGCGCACACCCCGGGTACTGCTGGCCGCCGCGGTCGGGGCGGCACTGGCGATCTCCGGGGCGGCGCTACAGGCCCTGGTGCGCAACGTGCTGGCAGAGCCCTACCTGCTGGGCGTGACCTACGGGGCCTCCACCGGCGCCGCGCTCACCATCCTGTTCGGTGTCGGCGCCTCGATCGGCGCGAGTTCGCTCACCGGCAGCGCGTTCGTCGGCGCGATGGTCGCGACCGCCGTGGTGTTCGCGCTCGCGACCATCGGAGGAAAGATCACGTCGGTGCGCCTGCTGCTCGCGGGCGTCTCGGTCGGCTACGTGCTCCACGCCGCCACCAGCTTCCTGATCTTCGCCTCGGACACGCCGGAAGGCGCCCGAGCCGTGCTGTTCTGGCTGCTCGGCTCGCTGGCCAGGGCCCAGTGGTCCGGGGTGGCGACCGCCGGGGCGGCGATGGTGCTCGCGTTGGCGATCCTGCTGCTCTGGTCGCGGAAGCTGGACGCGCTCACCCTCGGTGACGACACCGCGCACGCGTTGGGCAGCCCGCCGGCCCGGCTGCGCGTTCAGGTGCTGCTGGTGGTCGCCCTGTGCGTGGGCGCCGCGGTCGCGGTGTCCGGCGGCATCGGATTCGTCGGCCTGGTCGTCCCGCACGTGGCCCGGCTCTGCGTCGGCGGCGTGCACCGGCGGTTGCTGCCGGTCGCCGCGCTGCTCGGGGCGTCCTTCCTGATCTGGGCCGACGTGGTGGCCCGGATGGCGTTCGTCCCCCGCGAGCTGCCGATCGGCATCGTCACCGCCGTGGTGGGCGCGCCGTTCCTGCTGTTCCTGGTACGCCGAATGAGGTCGGCGGCCTGATCCCGTATCGCACTGCCGCACCCCCACGAGGAAGGCTCTGTCCACAATGGCCGAAACGCCGCTGATCGTCCTGCTCGGCAACGACGATGACGACGACGACCACCGTGCCCTGTTCACCGAGATCCGCCGCCTGGGCGGCGACGCCCGACGGGTGCACCCCGACGAACTGGTCACCGAGGTGACCGCGGACGGCACCCGCTTCCTGGTCGACGGCGTCGAACTGGCGCCCGACCTGATGTTCGGCTGGGTCTACGAGGACTACCTGATCCTGGGCATGAACCAGCTGGAGACCGCACGGCTCGCCGGGATACCCGTGGTGAACTCGGCGATGACGCTGTTGCGCGGGCAGTCGAAGTACCTGAACTCCGCGCTGCTGCACCGCGCCGGCGTGCGGCACCTGCCGGTGCTGTGGGGCCGGGACGAGGAGACCCTGGTGTCCTGGACCGCCGAGCGCGGATACCCGGTGGTGACCAAACCGCTGATGAGCTCCCGCGGTCGCGGGATGTACCGGCTGGCCGACGAGGCGTCGGTACGCGAGTACACCCGCTCGCTCGACCCCGCGCCCGAGCAGTACTACGTCCAGCCCTTCGTCCCGGCGGGGCATCGCGACATCCGCGTGTTGTGCGTCAACTACCAGGCGGTGGCCGCGGTGACGCGGGTCGCACCCCAGGGCACCTGGATATCCAACGCCCCCGGCAACACCCGGCACCGCGCCGAGCTCACCGAGGAGCTGCGCGTGATCGCCGAGCAGGCGGCGGAGGCGATGGACGCGTTGTTCGCCGGTGTGGACGTCGCCCGCGACGAGCGGACCGGCGAACTGCGGGTCTACGAGGTCAACACCTGCCCCACCTGTACCGCCACCTTCCGAGAGCTGGACATGGACCCGGTGCCTCTGCTGGAACTGGCCTCCTTCCTGGTCTCCGCGGCCAGCGACTTCCACGGGGCGCGCACCGGCTGGCGCCCCTCGGTCACGGTCTGAGGCGCCGCGATGCTCTCGATCCTGGACGACCGCCGGTTCCGGCTGGCCTGGCTGAGCTACACGGCCTCCAGCACGGCCACCTCGTTGACCCCGGTGGCGCTCACCCTGTTCCTGCTCGACACACAGGGCGGGGTCGCCGTCCTCGGGCTCGTGCTCGGCTCGCGCACGGCGGGCTTCGTCGTCGGCGCGATCATCGGCGGCATGATCACCGACGGCCACCCGCGCCGTACCGTGCTCACCGTGGCGAGCGCCGTGCGCGGAACGGCGATCCTGGCGTCGGTCGCCGCGTTCACCGTGTCGGTGCCGGCGATCTGCGCCGCGATCCTGGTGGCCGGGATCGGCGAGGGCGTCTTCCGCGGCGCGTACCAGGCCCTGATCGGGGAGGTGGTGGCCGAACCGGACCGGCAGCGGGCCAACGCGCTGTCCACACTGAGCAATCGGCTGATGCTGGTCGGCGGGCCGACCCTGGCGGCCCTTCTCTACGCGACGGTCGGCGGCTCGGTCACGCTCGCGGCCGCCGGCCTGCTCTGGCTCGGCTCGGCAGGGCTGGCGTTCCTCCTTCCGCGCGGCGAGCGGCCGCCGTCCAACGACGCGCGGCGGCGCCCGTTCGCCGACTACGCCGAGGTGCTCCGCGAGGTGGGCAGACACCGCTGGTTCGTCGCCGGACTCTGCGCACTGGTGGTCTGGCTGGCGCTCGGGTTCGCGGTGCAGCAGCTGACCCTGCCCGTGGTCAGCCGGAGCGAACTGGGCGGCGACACGTTCCTCGGGATCGCGCTCGGCTGTTACTCCGCCGGGGCCGTGGCCGGGGCGCTGCTGTTGTCGCGGTGGACTCCGAGCCGGCCGGGGACCGTCGCCTTCCTCGGGCTCGGCCTCTACGGCCTGGTACCGCTGGCCCTCACCGTGCCATCGGTATCGCCGGAGTGGGGCGCGGCCCTGGTGCTGCTCGCCTACTTCGCCGGCGGGGTCGGGATCGAGGCGTTCAACATCCCCTGGTTCAGCGCCATCCAGAGGGAGGTGCCGCCGGAGCGGATGGGCCGGCTCTTCTCCTTCGACTTCATGGTCTCCCACGGTGCCGCGCCGCTGGGCCTGATCCTGCTGCCCCTCGCACTGACCACGGTCGGCCAGGCCCCGGTGCTGCTGGTGTGCGGACTGCTGACCGTGGCCGCGGCGCTGGGCGCGCTGGCCGTGCCGGGTACCCGACGCCTCGCCGACCCCCGGGCCGTCACACGGTCCGAGCCCTCCCTGTGACAGCCGCGGACCTTTCACCGCCAACGCCCCATGAGAGTCTCCCATCATGATCAGCGCAGCCGACGTGACGTTCGCCTACGACGGAACCCCCGTGCTCGCCGGGGTCGGGCTCCGCGCCGACTCCGGCCGTGTCCTCGGGCTCATCGGCCCGAACGGCAGCGGGAAGACGACCCTGTTGCGCATCCTGTACGCCGCGCTGTCCCCGAGGCACGGAGCGGTGCTCGTCGACGACGAGGCGGTGGGCGCACTGTCCGGGCGCGAGCTGCCCCGGCGCATCGCGGTGGTGGCCCAGGAAGCGCCACCGGAACTACCGGTCACCGTCGCCGAGATGGTCCTGCTCGGACGGTCCCCCCATCGCTCTTCGCTCCAGGCGTACACCGCCGACGACCACCGCATCGCCGCCGCCGCGCTGCGGCGGGTCGGGATCCGCCACCTGGCCGACCGCAACTTCGCCGCCCTGTCCGGAGGCGAGAAGCAGCGCACCCTCATCGCCCGTGCGCTCACCCAGCAGACCGGCCACCTGCTCCTGGACGAACCGACCAACCACCTGGACATCCGGTATCAGCACGAGATCCTCCAGTTGGTGAGTGCTCTCGACATCACCACGGTCGTCGTGCTGCACGACCTCAACCTGGCCGCGCGCTACTGCGACCGCCTGGTGCTGCTCGACCAGGGCCGGGTGGTCGAGGCCGGGCCCACCAACGAAGTCCTGACCCCCGAGGTACTCGAACCCGTCTACCGGATCTCGGTACGCGTCCTGGAGGACGGGGACCACGTGCAACTGGTGTTCCGGCCGCACGGGGAGGCCCCTTCACCGCACACGGCGAACCGGCGTCCGTCATAG
>NZ_JASFDV010000038.1 GCF_030766825.1 Nocardiopsis sp. CC223A | reverse complement strand
CGGGGCGGGGCCGGGGCTCAGGCCGGGACGGGGCGGGTGTCGTAGGCGGCGGCCGCCTCGCGCAGGGCGCGGACACAGGCGCGGATGGCGGGGCGGCGGGAGGCGTCGGTACGCCAGAACGCGTACACCTGGCGGACCAGGGCGGGCTGCACCGGCACCACCCGCACCCCGTCGGGGAGCGGGCCGCGGCCCAGCCGGGGCATGACGGCGGCGCCGATCCCGGCGGCGATGAGGGCCAGCTTGGTCTGGTGCTCCTCCACGTTGTGGATGACGTTGGGTTCGCCGCCGCGCGAGCGGATCATGTCGTAGAGCCAGTCGTTGCAGATGGACCCGCGCGACCAGCTGATCCAGGGCAGGTCGAGGATCTCGTCGATGGCGAGGATCTCCCGGTGGGCGAGGGGGTGGTCGGCGGGCAGGGCGATGTCGCCGACGTCCTCCATCAGGGGTGCGCGGGTCATGCCCTCGGGCAGGGCGAGCGGGGAGCCCACCCAGTCGATGACCATGCACAGGTCCACCTCGCCGCGGGCCATCGACAGCAGGGTCTCGTGGGGCTCCTCCTCGAAGAGCTCGACCCGCAGCCGGGGGTGGGCCTCGCGCAGGGTGTTGAGGGCCTGGGGCAGGATGCCGCGCACGGCGGTGGGGGTGCCGGACAGGCGCAGGTGCCCGGTGACGTGGTCGCGGTGGGCCTCCAGGTCGGCCTCGGCGCGCTGCACCAGGGAGAGGATGCGGGAGGCGTGCTCGACGAGGAGTTCGGCGGCGTCGGTCAGGCGCACCCCGCGGCCGTTGCGTTCGACGAGGGGCTGGCCGACCTCGCGTTCGAGTTTGGAGAGCTGCTGGGAGACGGCGGAGTTGGTGACGTGCAGGGCCTCGGCGGCGGCACTGAGGGAACCGTGCGCCGCGATGGCGTGGAGGACACGGAGGCGGTCGACACTGAGCATGTAAGTAACACTAACCCAGCCGTTTAGAAATACGAAGTAGACCTAACACGTCAGCGCGCGGTACAAACATCCCATGTCCGTGCTCTCTCCGTCCCCGGCCACATCCGCCGGTGCCCGCCGCCTCGCCTCCGACTGGCGGGTCAAGTTCGCGCTCCTGGCCCTGATCTGGGGCATGAGCTTCGTTTTCATCAGGGTCGCCGCCCAGTCCCTGGAGCCGATGCAGCTGTCCCTGGGCCGGATCGCCGCCGGCGCCCTGCCGCTGCTGGCGGTGGTGCTGCTGCGCGGCGGCCGGCTGCCGGCCTCGCCGCGGCTGCTGGCGCACCTGTTCGTGGCCGCGCTGCTGCTCAACACGATCCCGTTCACGCTGTTCGGGTACGCCGGGCAGCTCATCCCCTCGGCGGTGATGGGCATCGTGAACGCCGCGACCCCGCTGTTCGGGGTGGTGTTCTCGATGCTGCTGCTGGCCGACGAGCGCCGTCCCGACCGCGACCGGCTGCTCGGCCTGGGGATCGGCTTCCTGGGCGTGCTCGTGGTGTTCGGGGTGTGGAACTCCCTGGGCGAGGTGAGCGTGAGCGACCGGGACGCCATGGTCGGCATGGGGTTCGTGGTGGCGGCGACCGCCTGCTACGGCATCGGCACGCCGTACCTGCGCCGGTTCGTGGCGGGCAGCTCGTACGGCGCCCTGGAGCTGTCGACGCTCCAACTGCTGCTGGCCGCCGTACCGCTGGCGGTGCTGGTGCCGGTGGCCACCGACGCCCCGACCGGGGTGACCTGGCAGGTGGTGGCCTCGGTCCTGGTCCTGGGGGTGATGGGCACGGGTGTGGCCTACGTGCTCCAGTACGCGGTGCTGCGGGAGGCGGGGGCCACCGTCGCGACCACCGTCACCTACGTGGCACCGGTGGTGTCGATCGCGGCGGGGATCGTCCTGATGGGTGAGACCCTGTCCTGGAACCAGCCGCTGGGGGCGCTGGTGATCATCGTCGGCGCGGCCCTGTGCCAGGGGCTGGTGCGCACCCGGCCCGTCGTCCCGCCGCCCCGGGACTGACGGCCGGGAGAACGCGCGGGGGCCGCCGGACGAGATGTCCGGCGGCCCCTGTGCGTTCGTCGGCCGTGCCCGCCCGGTGTCCCCGCCTCCCGCGGGTCCGGGCGCGGCTCAGTCCTCGCGCAGGACCTCCATGGCCCGCTCCAGGTCCTCCGGGTAGGGGCTGGAGAACTCCACCGGCCGGTGCTCGGTGGGGTGGTCGAACCCGAGCCGCACCGCGTGCAGCCACTGGCGGCGCACCCCCAGGCGCTCGGCGAGCGTGGGGTCGGCCCCGTAGAGCATGTCGCCCACGCACGGGTGGCGCAGCGCCGACATGTGCACCCGGATCTGGTGGGTGCGCCCGGTCTCCAGCTTGATCTCCAGCAGGCTGGCGGCCCGGAAGGCCTCCTGGGTGTCGTAGTGGGTGACCGAGGGGCGCCCGCCCGCGACCACGGCCCAGCGGCCGTCGCCCGCCGGGTGGCGGTCGATGGGCGCGTCGACGGTGCCGCGCAGCGGGTCCGGGTGGCCCTGGACGAGGGTGTGGTAGCGCTTGTCCACCGTGCGCTCCTTGAAGGCGCGCTTGAGGACGCTGTAGGCGGTCTCGCTCTTGGCGACCACCATCAGCCCGGTGGTGTTGGCGTCCAGGCGGTGCACGATGCCCTGGCGCTCGGCGGCGCCGCTGGTGGCCACCTGGATCCCGGCGGCCAGCAGGCCCTCCAGGACGCTGGGCCCGGTCCAGCCGACGGTGGGGTGGGCGACGACCCCGACGGGCTTGTCGACCACGATGATGTCGGCGTCCTCGTGGACGATCCGCATGCCCGGAACGGGCTCGGGACGCGGCACGGGGGCGGTGGGCGGCGGCGGGAGGGTGATCTCCAGCCAGGCGCCGGCCTGGACGCGGTCGGACTTGCCCGCCTCGGAACCGTCGACCAGGACGCTGCCGTCGAGGATGAGCTCGGCGGCACGGGTGCGGGACAGTCCGAACAGGCGGGCGATCGCCGAGTCGAGCCGGTCGCCCTCCAGGCCGTCGGGCACGGGCAGGCTGCGGGTGTCGCTCACTGGCCCTTCCCTTCGGTGGTGGTGTCGTCGTCGGGGCGGTCGCCGGAGCCGCTCTCGGGAGCGTCCTCGGCGGCGGTGTCCTGGGTGCCGGTGTCCTCGGTGGCCGGTTCCCCGGCTTCCGCGGCCCTCTCGTCGGGGTCGGACGCCTTGTCGTCGGAGACGACGCTGCCGTCCAGCTCCACGCCCTTGAAGGTCAGCAGGACGACCAGGCAGGCGCCGACCACCACACAGGAGTCGGCGATGTTGAACACCGGGAAGCTCATCACCTTGATGAAGTCGACGACGGCGCCGTGCATCGGCTCCGCGCCGCGGAAGATGCGGTCCACCAGGTTCCCGGCGGCGCCGCCCATCATCAGGCCGAGGGTGACCGCCCACCAGACGCTGCGCACCCGCAGGCCGAGGTAGGCGATCGCGCACACCACGACGATGGCGATGGTGGAGAACACCCAGGTGTGGTCGGTGCCCATGGAGAACGCGGCACCGGTGTTGTACACCAGCGTGAACTGCACGATCTCGCCGATGACGTCGAGCCGTTCGCCCTCCCGGAAGGTCGCCAGGACCCATTCCTTGGTGAGGAGGTCGGCCCCGACGGCGGCGAGCGCGACGAGCACCAGCAGCAGGTAGCGGCGCGGGCGGGCCCCCGTACGGGCGGTGGTCATGTTGCTGTCCCCGGAGGGCTCTACCTCAGTCAGCGACGCTCCTCGCGCTGTTTGCAGGAGACGCACAGGGTGGCCCGCGGGAACGCCTGGAGGCGTTCCTTGCCGATGGGCCGTCCGCATGAGTCGCAGACCCCGTAGGTTCCCGCGTCCATCCGTTCGATCGCCCGCTCGCTCGCGGCGAGCAGGTCACGAGTATTGTAGGCCAACGCCAACTCGTGTTCGCGTTCGAAGGCCTTGGCCCCGGTGTCGGCGGGGTCGTCCCCGGCCCCGTCGACGGGGTCCCCCAGCCGTTCGGCGACCTGCTCCTCGACCTGTCGGATCTCCCTGCGTGCGGCGGCGATGTCGTCGTCCAGGCGTTCGCGGACCTGCGCGAGCTCCTGCCGGGTCCAGGGCTCCTCGCCGGGCAGCACCGGCATGGCCGTCGTCTCGGTGGCCTTCATCGCACTCAACCTCCCGACCGTGCGACCCCGCCCGTACCCCGCCGACCTGCGGGATCACCCCCGTGGGCGAAAGCCGCGAGTGGTGCCGGGAAGCCTAGGCGAGCCCCGCCCCCTTGGCAACGACCCGGGCCCGGGCGGGGCACGTGTTCACAGGTCGCGCCGGTACAGGACGGCGGGCACGGTGAGGGCTCCGCCCAGGATCGGGGTGGGGGTGACCGCGCCGGTGTCCCGCCACCCGGTTGCGGTGTAGAAGCGGCGGGCACGGGCGTTGCCCTCCAGTACCCACAGGACGCCGTGGCCGGTGCCGCCGGCGGTCATGGCGGCCAGGGTCTCCTCCCACAGCCGACGGTTGACGCCGGTGCCCCACACCCCGGGAAGGGAGTAGAAGGTCTCCAGGTCGGCGACGGTGCGGTCGGCGTCGTCGGGGTCGGTGCCGGGGACGAACCCGCTGTAGGCGACGACGCCGTCGGGCCCCTCGGCCACCAGGCAGCCCGCGCCGGGGAGGGTCAGGGCGCCGCCCAGCCTCCGCGCCCAGATCCCGGCCAGGCGGTCGGCGTCCAGGTTCGCCAGGTGCTCCCGGGCGATGAGGCCGTGATAGGCGGCGTGCCAGGAGGCGACGTGGACGGCGGCGATGGCGGGGGCGTCGGCGGGGACCGCTCGGCGGATGCGCGGGGGAACCCCGTTCCCGGCGGTCATTCGGCGGCGGCGAAGCCGCCGTAGTCCTCGGCCAGCGCCGCCAGGTGGGGTTCGTCGAACACCGCCGGGCCGCCGTGCGGGCCGGTGCGCACCTCGATCACCCAGTCGGCGTCCTCGGCGTCGTCCTCCCCCGCCAGCATGTCCCGGTGCACCAGGCACGGCTCGTAGCCCTGTTCCAGGAGCTGTTCGGCCAGTTCCTCGGCATCGTCCCGGTCCGCAAGCGTCACCAGGACGGTGCCGCGCACGTTCTCCGCCACCCGCCTCCGCCCTCCGCGTCGAAAAAGCGCGAGGCGCCGCCCCCCGCTGCGTTATCCTGTGCCCAGGTGTCGATGGGGACGAGTAGTGCCGGCCCCGACCGGACGGACACAGCTTAGAAGCGGTCGATGCGTCCGAGCGACCCGGGGGTGGTGGGAGCCCGGGGGTACGACCGGCACGAAGATCACCCCGGAACCGCCGGAAGAACAGGGCCAGCGCCCCCAGTAGAACCGGCAGACGTGAACGAAGCGGGACCCGTCCCGGCCGCCCTCGCGCGAGCCGGACCGGCGGTGTCCAAGGAGGGTGGTACCGCGGGGCCCGTGCCTCGTCCCTCCGTCAGGAACGACCCTGATGGAAAGGTACGACGGTGGCCAACGAGTCCCGGCCGAGCGCGTCCCGCGCACTCCCCCAGCTGCCCGCGCAGATCGACCTGCCCGCGATGGAGCGCGAGATCCTCGACCGCTGGTCGAAGGAGAACGTCTTCCAGCGCTCCCTCGACCAGACCCGCGGCGGCCCCAACTGGGTGTTCTACGAGGGCCCGCCCACCGCGAACGGCCAGCCCGGCGTGCACCACGTCGAGGCCCGCGCGTTCAAGGACGTCTTCCCGCGCTTTCGCACCATGCGCGGCTACCACGTCGACCGCAAGGCCGGGTGGGACTGCCACGGCCTGCCCGTCGAGGTGGCCGTGGAGAAGGAGCTGGGCCTGTCCGGCAAGAAGGACATCGAGTCCTTCGGCATCGCCGAGTTCAACGCCCGCTGCCGCGAGTCCGTGCTCCGCAACGTCGACGCGTTCACCGCGATGACCGAGCGCATGGGCTACTGGGTGAACATGGACGACGCCTACCGCACCATGGACCCCCAGTACGTGGAGTCGGTGTGGTGGGCGCTCAAGCAGATCTGGGAGAAGGGCCTGCTGGTCCGCGACTTCCGGATCAGCCCCTACTGCCCGCGCTGCGGCACCACCCTGTCCGACCACGAGCTGGCCCAGGGCTACGAGACCGTCACCGACCCGTCGGTGTACGTGCGCTTCCCGGTGACGTCGGGGCCGCTGGCCTCCCCCGAGCACCCCACCTCCCTGCTGGTGTGGACGACCACCCCGTGGACCCTGGTGTCCAACACGGCGGTGGCGGTCCACCCCGACGTGGAGTACGTGGTGGCCACCGACGGGAACGAGCGGCTGGTGCTGGCGCGGCCGCTGTTCGAGAAGGTCCTGGGCGAGGGCTGGGAGCTGACCGGGGAGTCCTTCGAGGGCGACGAGATGGAGCGGTGGACCTACCAGCGCCCCTTCGGCCTGGTGGAGTTCGACGAGCCGGCCCACTACGTGGTGCTCGCCGACTACGTCACCGTCGAGGACGGCACCGGCCTGGTGCACCAGTCGCCCGCGTTCGGCGCCGACGACATGGCGGTGTGCCGCGCCTACGGGCTGCCGCTGGTCAACCCGGTCCGCCCGGACGGCACCTTCGAGGCCGACCTGGACCTGGTCGGCGGGGTGTTCTTCAAGGACGCCGACAAGACGCTGGTGCGCGACCTCAAGGACCGGGGCCTGCTGTTCCGGCACCTGAGCTACGAGCACTCCTACCCGCACTGCTGGCGCTGCCACACGGCGCTGCTGTACTACGCGGTGCCGTCCTGGTACATCCGCACCACCGCGGTCAAGGACGAGCTGCTGGCGCAGAACCAGGCCACCAACTGGGTGCCGGAGAACGTCAAGGAGGGCCGCTTCGGCGAGTGGCTGCGCAACAACGTCGACTGGGCGCTGTCGCGCAACCGCTACTGGGGCACGCCGCTGCCGGTCTGGGAGTTCCCCGACGGGCGGCAGATCTGCGTGGGCTCGCTGGCGGAGCTGGGCGAGCTCAGCGGGCAGGACCTGTCGAACCTCGACCCGCACCGGCCGTTCGTGGACGACATCGTCATCCCCGACCCGGACGCCGACCCGTCCCTGCCCGAGGAGCAGCGGGTGGCCCGGCGGGTGCCCGAGGTGATCGACGCCTGGTTCGACTCGGGGTCGATGCCGTTCGCCCAGTGGGGCGCGCCGCACGTCAACGCGGAGGTGTTCGGGGAGAACTTCCCGGCGCAGTACATCTCCGAGGCGATCGACCAGACCCGCGGCTGGTTCTACTCGCTGCTGGCGGTCAACACGCTGGTGCACGACCGCAACGCGTTCGAGAACGTGGTGGTGCTCGGCCACATCCTCGCCGAGGACGGCCGCAAGATGAGCAAGCACCTGGGCAACGTCATGGAGCCCATCCCGGTGATGGACCGGCACGGCGCCGACGCGCTGCGGTGGTTCATGCTGGCCAGCGGTTCGCCGTGGACGGCCCGCCGGGTGGGGCACGCGGCGCTGGAGGAGATCGTCCGCAAGGTGCTGCTGACGTACTACAGCACCGTGTCGTTCTTCACCCTGTACGCCAACGCGGGTGCGGGCTGGGACCACTCCCGGCTGGCCGACGCACCGGCGCCGCAGGACCGGCCGCTGCTGGACCGGTGGCTCCTGTCGGAGCTCAACGAGGTCGTCCGCGACGTCACCGAGGCCCTGGACGCCTTCGACACGACGGCGGCGGGCCGCCGCCTGACGGCGTTCGTCGACGACATCTCGAACTGGTACGTGCGCCGGTCGCGCCGCCGGTTCTGGGGCGGTGCGGACACCCCCGAGGGCACTGCGGCGTTCGCGACGCTGTTCGAGGCCCTGGAGACCGTGACGCTGCTGATGGCGCCGGTGGTGCCGTTCCTGACCGACCACGTGTGGACGGCGCTGCGCCGGCCGGACGCCCCGGAGTCGGTGCACCTGGCGTCGTGGCCCGAGGTCCGCGAGGACCTGATCGACCCGGAGCTGTCGGCGCACATGGCGCTGACCCGCCGCCTGGTGGAGCTGGGCCGCTCGGCCCGGGTGGACTCGGCGCTGCGCACCCGCCAGCCGCTGGCGCGGGCCCTGGTGGGCGCCGCCGGGTTCGCGGACCTGCCCGCGCAGCTGCGGGACCAGATCGCCGACGAGCTGAACGTGGCATCGCTGGAGTCGCTGTCGACGGTGGGCGGCGACCTGGTGGACTACCTGGTCAAGCCGAACTTCCGGGCGCTGGGCAAGCGGTTCGCCAAGCGGACCCCGCTGGTCGCCAAGGCGATCGAGGCGGCGGACCCGGCGGAGCTGGTGCGCCAGGTGCGCGACACCGGGTGGGCGCAGGTCCGGGTCGAGGACGAGCCGGTGGAGGTCAGCGCCGACGAGGTGCTGGTCACCGAGCAGCCGCGCGAGGGCTGGGCGGTCGCCTCGGGGGCGGGCGAGACCGTGGCGCTGGACCTGGAGCTGACGCCGGAGCTGCGCCGGGCCGGGCTGGCCCGCGAGATGGTGCGCATGCTCCAGGAGGCCCGCAAGCAGAGCGGCCTGGAGGTGTCGGACCGCATCCACGTGTGGTGGGCGGTCACCGACGAGACCACCGCGCTGGCGCTGGACGAGCACGCCGCGACCATCGCCGGTGAGGTGCTGGCGGACGCGTTCGCCGCGGGCGAGATCGGCGCGGACCTGCACCGCACCGAGTCGGAGGAGTTCGGGGTGGCCTTCGGCTTCCGCAAGGCCTGAGCGAACGCGACGGGCGCCGCCCCCGGTGGGGCGGCGCCCGTCGTCGTCGCCGGGTGTCAGTCGCGGGTGAAGGCCGCCGTGGCGTCCGGGTCCCCGGGTTCCCCGGGCTTGCGGTAGGAGAACGCGGTCGTGGTGTCGGGGTCCTCGACGCGCTGCGGGATGCTGTAGGAGAAGGGCTTGGGCTCCGCGGCGGCGGACTCCCCGGGGCCGTCCCCGCCGGTCGGCCGGGAGCCGTCGTCCTCCCCGCCCTCGTCCGCGGGCTCCTCGGTGTCGTCGGGACCGTCGGTGTCCGCGGGGCGGATGTCCGCCGCGGCCGGAACGTCGTCCTTCCCGGCGGGCCCGGCGTCCCCGGTGCCGTCGTCGTCGGGACCGTCGGTGTCCGCGGGGCGGATGTCCGCCGCGGCCGGAACGTCGTCCTTCCCGGCGGGCCCGGCGTCCCCGGTGCCGTCGTCGTCGGGACCGTCGGTGTCCGCGGGGCGGGAGTCCGCCGCGGCCGGAACGTCGTCCTTCCCGGCGGGCCCGGGTCTCCCGGCCGTCTCGGCGTCCCCGGTGCCGTCCGGAGCGTCCGCACCGGTGTCATCGGCCGCGGTGGCCTCACTCGCGTCGGGTACCTCGGCGGTCTCACCGGCCTCCTGTGCCTCGGGCTCCGCCGAGACCCGTGCGGTCCCGTCGTCGGTCCCGGGGGCGTCGGCGTCCTCGCCGTCCCGGCCCTCGACCGGTACGTCGTCGTCGGTCCCGGTGCCTGCGGCGCCGGTCTCCGGCGCGGGCGCGTCGTCGGGGGCCTCGGGCCGGTCGAACCAGGAGAGCCGGGCGTCGGCCGCGTCGTCCTCCTGCGCGGTGTCCTGCTCGGCCTCGCGCCGGGCGAACCAGGAGAGCTCTGCCCCGTCGCCCTCGACGGCCCGCGCCGTCTCCTCGGTGTCCGCCGGGTCCCCGGTCCGGGCGGCCTCATGCCCGGCGGGCCGGGCGGGCTCCGTCTCGTCCTCGTCGGTGTCCTCGGACCCGGCGGCGGAAGCGGAGGGGTCCTCGGTCCGGGCGGACCACGCGGGCCCGGCCCCGTCGGCCTCCGGCTCCGCGGCGGCGGGTTCGGCGGGCTCTGCGGCGGCCGGACCGGGGGTCCGGTCCGGAACGTCCTCGAATGGTCGGTGGGTGAACCAGGAGTCCTCGGGGGCGGGTGTCTCCTCTGCGCGGGAGCCGTGCTCGACCGCGGGTGGTACCGACGGGGCGGGGGCAGGCGCCGCCGTGTCCGGTTCCGGCCACTCCCGGGCCGTGGGCGTCTGCCAGCGCGGCAGATCGTACTCCGGCTCCCCCGGTCCGGAGTCCTCGGCCCAGGCGCGGGGTTCCCGCACCGGCTCGGGAGCCGGTGCGGGTACGCGCCCGGAGTGGTGCTCCGGCGTCGTGTGCACGGCCGCGGGAACGGACGACTTCCCCAAACCGTCCGTTCGATCCGCTCCGGTCCTCCCCTGGATGAGCGCGCCCACCAGGAGCAGCACGCTCACGGCGGCCAACCCCAGGGCGATGAACACCAGGGTGGTCTCGGCGAACACCAGGGCTGCCACGATGACGGCGATGGCCGCCAGCACCGCGACGGATGCGAGGACGCTGAGGATCACGGGTCGACCAGGACCTTTACACGTTGCCGGAGTCTTCAGTTGTGGAGCCTACCGCCGACCGGGGTCAGCGGCGCTCGTGCGGGGCCTCGCCCGGGTGGAAACCGCCGTGCTGGACGGGCTCGGGCTGGCCGAAGGGGTTGCCGCCGGGGCCGTGCTGTAGCGCCGGGGTGGGTCCGGTCGGCGGGGCCATCGTCTGGAAGCCGCCCGTGGTGTTCGGGTTCGGCTGCTCGATGCCCGCGCCCTCCTCCAGCTCGCGCAGCTGGCGCTCGAAGTAGTCCTTCAGGCGGCTGCGGTACTCGCGCTCGAAGTCCTTGAGCACGTTGACCTTGTGCTCCAGTTCCTCGCGCTGCTGGACGAGGCTGCCCATGACCTGGCGGTGGCGCTCCTGGGCGTCCCGGTCGAGGTTCTCCGAGCGGACGCGGGCCTCACCGATGATCTGCTCCGCCTGGCGGCGGGCCTTGCCGAGGATGTCCTCGGACTCGTGGCGGGCGCGGCCCAGGGTCTCGTCGGCCTCGCGGCGGGCGTCGGAGATGGCCTGGTCGGCGGTCTGCTGGGCCAGGGCCAGGACGCGGGCCGCCGTGTCCATGTTCTCCTCGCCGCCCATGCCCATGTGCATGGGAGCGGGCGCCGGAGGCTGGGGCTCGACGACGGCCTGCGGCGGCTGAACGGGCTCGGGGCGGGGCGGCTCGGGCTGCTCCTGGGGCTGCTGGAAGTCCTGCATCCCGGCGTTGGGCACCTTGCCGCGCAGGCACTCGGCGAGCTTGCCGCGCAGTTCCTCGTTCTCCTGGATCAGCCGGTCCAGCTCGGACTCGACCTCGTCGAGAAAGGCATCGACCTCTTCTTCGTCGTAGCCCGGCCGGAGCCGGGTCGTGCTGAACTGCTTGTTCCGCACATCAGCGGGTGTCAGCGGCATCTTCGTCTCCTTGGCGCGCTTGGAGTCCATCCGTAGGGACGCTACCTGATCGTGACCTTACGGCAATCCGGATCATGACCAAGACCACATAACGGAATCGGGGGCGACTTTTTTCGCCCCCGTCCCTTGCTCTAGGCGACCGAGAGCGCCAGGCTTCCCAGAAGGCTCGCAGCGATCGACAAGCCCAGGAACAGCACCAGGACGCTCAGGTCGAGCGCGATGCTGCCGAGCCGGACGGGCTTGATGAACCTGCGCAGGAAACGCAGCGGTGGGTCGGTGAGCGTGTACACGATCTCGGCGATCACGAGCAGGAACCCCGAGGGGCGCCAGTCCCTGGAGAAGGACTGCACCATCTCCAGCACGACACGCGCGAGCAGCACGAAAACGTACAACCGCAACGCGATGACCAGCACGGACAGGACGATACTCACGGTCTAATCGACCCAATCTCTGGACAAATCTGATGGTCTAGCTCTGATTGAAGAACCCTCGCTCAGCGATCCGCGCCTTGTCTTCCGCGGTCACCTCGACGTTGGCCGGGGACAGTAGGAACACCTTGTTGGTCACGCGTTCGATACTGCCATGCAGACCGAAGATCAGACCAGCCGCGAAGTCGACCAGACGCTTGGCGTCGCTGTCGACCATCTCGGTCAGGTTCATGATCACCGGCGTACCCTCCCGGAAGTGCTCTCCGATCGTACGCGCCTCGTTGTACGTGCGCGGATGGAGCGTGGTGATCCTCGCGAGGTCGGCGGTGGAGGCAGAGGTCGTGGTCGTGCCACCGCGCCGTTCACCCGTGCCCGAGTGGTCGCCGGTGTCGTTCACGTCCTCGCCCCGTGTTCCCTCGCCGCGCGGGGAGTCGGCGCCGCTTTCGCGGTGCTCCTCCACGCCCTCGTCGAAATCGTCGAACTCATCATATTCGTCCGCATAACGGTGATCGTAACGGTCGTCCTCCACGAGGCCGAGGTAGACCGCCATCTTGCGCATCGCGCCGGCCATCTCATGTCCTCCGTCGTCCCCGCGGCCTGCACCGCAGCCGACTCCTCCGTACCGCCCCGTCTTCCCTAGTGCAACGGGGTGCGCCGCCCTTTCGGGCGAACTCCACAGACGGGTTCCAAGGTCTATGTGGGGACATTACCCCACGATCGGTCCGCGATCGCCGAGCAACGCCGCACCGAGCCGAAGGTGTGTCGCGCCACGTTCGATCGCGGCCTCCAGGTCCCCGCTCATACCCGCGGAGACCATCGTGGCCCGAGGATAACGATCACGAATGAGACACGCGACCTCATAAAGACGACCGAAAGCCGCATAAGGATCACCCTCCCGGGGTGCCACGGCCATCACACCGCCGAGTTCGAGCGCCTCGTGCCCGTCGATCCGGGCGGCCAGCTCCACCGCGTCGGCGGGATCGACCCCGCCGCGCGGACCCAGCACACCCGCCTGCGAGTCGTCGTCGAGGTTGACCTGGACCAGGCAGGTGAGGCGGCGTTCGGCGGCCGCGGCCCGGTCGCCCAGCGCGCGGGCCAGCCTGGCCCGGTCCACCGAGTGGACGACGTCGGCGTAGGCGGCCACCGACTTGGCCTTGTTGGTCTGCAACTGGCCGATGAAGTGCCAGGTCAGATCGAGGTCCGCGGTGGCGGCGGCCTTGGGCGCGGCCTCCTGGTCGCGGTTCTCCCCCACGTCGGACAGTCCCAGGGAGGCCAGGATGCGCACGTCCTCGGCGGGGCGGGTCTTGGTGACCGCGATCAGGGACACCTCCGCGGGGTCCCGGTCGGCCTTGTGGCAGGCCGCCTCGATGCGGGCGCGGGCCGCCGCGAGGTTCTCCTTGATCCGCTCGACGCGGGCCGGGTCGTGTGACACGTCGTCCTCATCCATCTCTCGGTGGCGCCGGTCCGTGCGGTCCGGACCGGTTCAGTCCTGTTCGTGCCAGATGAACGACGCGAACCGTCCGGTGGGGGCGCCGCCCCGGTGCGAGAACAGTTCGGGTGTCTCCAGGGTGCAGCGGCCGTCGGCCCGGATGTCGGTGACCCCGGCGCGGCGCAGCTGGGCGGTGACGGCGGCGACCATGTCCACCCCGGGGGTGCCCTGCCGGGTGGTGGAGGCGGCCTCGGGGGTGTCGCGGGCGGTCTCGTCCCGGAGTTCGGCCGGGACCTCGTAGCACTTGCCGCAGATGGCGGGGCCCAGGAGAACGGTGGTGCTCTCGGGGCGGGCGCCGCGGTCGGCCATGGCCGCGATGAGGTTCCCGGCCACGCCGTGCGCGGTGCCCAGGCGGCCGGAGTGGGCGGCGCCCAGGACGCCGCGTTCGCCGTCGGCGGCCAGGACGGGCAGGCAGTCGGCGGACAGGGAGGCCAGGACCAGGCCGGGGGTGGTGGTGACGACGCCGTCGCAGGTCCCGGCCCCGCCGGGGGCGTCGGCGACCAGGACGTCGGCGCTGTGCACCTGGTTCATCCAGACGACGCGGTCGGCGTCGAAACCGAGGTTCCGTGCGGCGATGCGCCGGTTGGCCAGGACCGCCTCCCGGTCGTCCCCCGAGCCCAGGCCCATGTTGAGCGAGTCATAGGGCGGGGAGCTGGTCCCGCCGTGGCGTTCGGTGACGGCGGCACGGACCCCGTGCCCGAGGTCGACGATGATGCCCATCCCTGTGACCGCTGTCCTTCCCTCGGCCCGGTCGGGACGGCGCGGTGGGCGCCGGACCCCCGGAGCGGCGACGGCCCCGCCCACCCGGGTCGGGGCCGCTGACACGTCGATGGTACCGGGGTGCCGGTGCGCGCTACTTCAGGAAGTCGGGGATGTCCAGGTCGTCCGGCTCCTCGAACACGACCCGGCGCCGGGGCGTGGGAACGTCGGCGCGCCGTTCGGCGACCGACTCCGAGACCACCTGGACGGGCCGGGGCTCCTCGGCGGGCTCCTCCCGGACCGGGGCCGGCTCGGGCTCGGCCGGGTCGGCCTCGGCGAACCGGTCGTGGTCCGGGGCCTGCGGCTCCGGCTGCGGCTCGGGCTCGGTCGCGGCGACCGGCTCGGGCTCGGCCGGGGCCGCGGGGGCCGCCGGGGCCGGGTCCCAGTGGGCCGGCGGCGGGGTCTGCTGCGTACGGGCCGGCTCGGCGCTGTGCCGGCCGCCGAGCCACGGCAGTTTCTCGGCCGACGCCCCGCTCGCGTCCGCGGCGGGGGTCGTGGACGCCCCCGGTCCGCCGGTCGCGGCGCCCGCAGTGGGGGCGACGGCCTTAGGAGGGTCCACCGGCTCGCGCCGGTGCAGCGTGGGCCCGGTGACCTCGGGCTCGTCGAAGCCCGCGGCGATGACGGTCACCCGGACCTCGTCGCCCAGGGCGTCGTCGATGACGGCGCCGAAGATGATGTTGGCCTCGGGGGCCGCCGAGTTGGAGACGAGCTGGGCCGCCTCGTTGATCTCGAACAGTCCCAGGTCCGATCCGCCCTGGATGGACAGCAGGACGCCGTGGGCGCCGTCGATGCTGGCCTCCAGCAGCGGGGACGAGATGGCCATCTCCGCGGCGGCCACCGCCCGGTCGTCGCCGCGCGCCGAGCCGATGCCCATGAGCGCGGACCCGGCACCGGACATGACCGACTTGACGTCGGCGAAGTCCAGGTTGATGAGGCCGGGCGTGGTGATCAGGTCGGTGATGCCCTGGACACCGGAGAGCAGCACCTGGTCGGCCGCCTTGAAGGCGTCCAGGACACTGACCTGCCGGTCGGAGATGGAGAGCAGCCGGTCGTTGGGGATCACGATGAGTGTGTCGACCTCCTCACGGAGCATCGCTATCCCCGACTCGGCCTGGGTGGCGCGCCGCTTGCCCTCGAAACCGAAGGGGCGGGTGACCACACCGATGGTGAGGGCCCCCAGGGATCGGGCGATGTTGGCGACCACGGGTGCGCCGCCGGTACCGGTGCCACCGCCCTCCCCGGCGGTGACGAAGACCATGTCGGCCCCCTTGAGGACCTCCTCGATCTCCTCCCGGTGGTCCTCGGCGGCCTTGCGGCCGACGTCGGGGTTGGCTCCGGCTCCCAGGCCGCGGGTGAGTTCACGGCCGACGTCCAGCTTGACGTCGGCGTCACTCATCAGCAGCGCCTGGGCATCGGTATTGATCGCGATGAACTCGACGCCCTTGAGCCCCTCTTCGATCATTCGGTTGACGGCGTTGACACCGCCGCCGCCGATACCGACGACTTTGATGACCGCGAGGTAGTTCTGCGGTGCTGCCACGACGAGGGGCCTTTCCGCTCGCATACGCCGTTCCCGCCCGTGTCCGGCGGTGGTGACCGCCGGGCCGGTGGGTCCGGCTCCGGTTCTACAGTGTGCGTTTCGGGTTCTCCGACGGGGCGTCCTGGGACGCCGGGGCGGGGGACCCGGGGCCGCGTGAACCGTGGGGTGCCGATCCGGGGCGGCTCGGCGCCTCCCTCTGGCTCGGCGGGAGAAATACGGTTCCCGCGTACCCCGAAAAGCGTGTTCTGTACTTTGTTGACGGTGGTCGTGACTCTCGACAGTAAGCCGACCGCCCACCACCGGCAACCGATGACGGCTTCAGCCTAACGTCGTATAACACGAGGAAGCGATGTGCTGACTCGGCGCGTCGCGTCTGGAATGTCCCCGCGTCGTGCCCGTGACCGCTCCCCTGGGGCCCGTCGGCCCTCCGAAAGCAGCCTCCGGTCCGGCTTCGCCCGGCTTTGCCGTCCTTTCCGACGGCCTGACCGCCGCTTCACCGGACGATGGCCAGGTCGGGAGTGGAGAGGTCGTACACGGTGCCGTCCCCGGGGGGGTGCTCGCGCATCAGCACGCGCAGAATGTCGCTCTTGTCACCGGTGTCCTCGGCGGTCCCCCACTCGATGACGGCGCCCTCGGTGATCTCGATCCGGATGGCGTCGGTGTCGGTGGCGTCGATGAGCCGGATGCGGGCCAGCAGCGAGTCGGGGGCGGTCTCGACGATGGCCGCGGCCGCCCGGACCGCGTCGCTGCCCTCGATCTCGCCGGTGACCCGGACCAGCGGATGGGTGCCGGGCCGGGTCGGGGAGTCCTCGATGCGGACGCCGTCACGGTCGACCAGCCGGTACTCCTCCCCCACCCGCACCGCGAGCAGGGGGCGCCGTTCGACGACCTCGACCCGCAGGGTCGCGGGCCAGCCGCGGCTGACCGTGGCCGACTCCACCAGGGCGAGGTCGCCGACGCGGTCGGCGCCCGCCCCCAGGTCCACCCGGATGAGGGGGGTCCCGGTGGGGACGTCGACGGCGGCGACGACCTCTTCGCGGCCCACCCGGTCCAGTCCGGTCACGGCGACCTCCCGCACCACGAGCAGGCGCGAGCCCAGGAGTATCCAGATGACGACGCAGACGAGGGCGACCACCAGGAGGGCCACGAAGGCGACCTTCCAGGGGTCGGACCGTTCACGTGCCGCCGCGGCGGCGGGTGGCTCCGCGGTCCCGGTACCGGCCCCGGTGCCGCCGTCCGGTCCGTCGTGGTCTGCCCTCACCCGTGTCCTCCGACGTCAGTCCCGGTCCCGTCCGCCGACGCGGCCGAGGGATTCGGCCACTTCCTCCACGTCGGCGGCCTCGGCGAGCCGGTCCACGATGAGCGGGCCCAGCTCGGTGACGTCGCCGGCGCCCATCGTCAGGACGATGTCTCCCGGGCGCGCCAGTTCGGCGGCCAGGCGGACGGCGTCGGCGCGCCCGGGGACGTAGTGCACCCGGTCGTGGCCCACCTCGGAGGTGATCAGTTCGGCGGTGACCCCGGGTTCGGGGTCTTCGCGGGCGGCGTAGATCTCCAGCACCACGACCTCGTCGGCCAGGGTGAGGGCGGCCCCGAACTCCTCGGCGAAGATCCGGGTGCGGCTGAACAGGTGGGGCTGGAAGACGGCGATGATGCGGCCCGGTGCCTGCTCCTCCCCGGCCTCGCGCGCCTCTTCGGCGAACGATTCCAGGGCGCCGCGGGTGGCGCGCAGGTCGGCGTCCAGCTCGGTGGGGTGGTGGGCGTAGCTGTCGTAGACGCCCACGCCGCCGGCCGCGCCCTTGGGCTCGAACCGGCGGGCGGCGCCGCCGAAGTCGGCGATGCCCTCGACCGCGACCTCCAGGTCGTGGCCGAGCTCGTCGGCGACGGCGACCGCGGCGGCGGCGTTGAGCACGTTGTGGCGGCCAGGGACCGCGACGGTGCCCTCGATCTCGCCTTCGGCGGTGGCGAGGGTGAACTCGGTGGTGAACCCGCGGGGGCGGATGCGGGTGATCCGGTAGTCGGCCTCGGGGTCCTCGCCGTAGGTGAGGACCTTCCTGCCGCGCTCGCGCGCGGTCCGGGCGACCCGGCGGGCGCCCTCGTCGTCGATGCCGACGATGAGGGTGCGCTCCACGCGGTCGACGAACGCGTCGAAGTTGGCGTGGATCTCCTCGATACCGCTGTAGTTGTCCAGGTGGTCGGCCTCGACGTTGGTGACCACGGCGATCTTCGGGGAGAGCATGAGGAAGGAGCCGTCGCTCTCGTCGGCCTCCACGGCGATGGGGCCGCCGATGCCGGCGTCGGCGCCCAGGCCGGTGGTGACCAGTTTGCCGCCGATGACGTAGCCGGGGTCGACGCCCAGGTGCTGGAGGACGACGGTGACCATCGAGGTGGTGGTGGTCTTGCCGTGGGTCCCGGCGATGGCGACGCCCTCGCGGCCCAGCAGCAGGGCGCCCAGGGCGGCGGCCCGGGGCAGGATGCGCAGGCCCCGGCGCCGGGCCTCGGCGAGTTCGGGGTTGTCCTCCCGGACGGCGGAGGAGACGACGACGGTCTCGGCGTCGCCGAGGTGCTCGGCGGCGTGGCCGACGTGGGCGCGGGCGCCCATCTCCTCCAGCTCGCGCAGGGTGTCGCTGTCGCGGGCGTCGCTGCCCGAGACCTCGACGCCGGACTGGAGCAGCACCCGGGCGATACCGGACATGCCGGCGCCGCCCAGGCCGATGAAGTGGGTGCGTCCCAGCTTGTCGATGGGGACGGGGTCGGTCGGTCGCACCAGGCTCATCGGTCGTCCTTCCCGTCGTCGTAGTAGGCGTCGTCGTCGCCGTCGTCGGCGACGGGCAGGTCCTGGTCGGGCCGGTCGCCGCGGGCGATGGCCATGACCTCGCGGGCCAGTTCCATGTCGGCGTCGCGGCGGCCCATGCGGGCCGCGGCCTCGGACATGGCGACGACGCGGTCGGTGTCGGTGAGCAGCGGGATGAGCGTGCCGGTGATCCACTCGACGGAGACGTCGGCGTTGTTCACCATGAGGCCGCCGCCCGCCTGGACGACGGGTTCGGCGTTGAGGGCCTGCTCGCCGTTGCCGATGGCCAGCGGCACGAACGCGCCGGGCAGGCCGACGGCGGTGAGCTCGGCGCAGGTCAGCGCACCGGAACGGCACATGGCCACGTCGGCGGCGGCGTAGGCCATGTCCATGCGGTCGACGTAGGGGACGGCGACGTAGGGGATGCCGTCCTGGGTGAGGTCCTGGGGCTCGTCGGCGTTCTTGGGGCCGACGACGTGCAGGACCTGGACGCCTTGGTCGCGGAAGGCGTCACGGGCGGCGAAGGCGGTCTCGTTGATGCGCTGGGCGCCCTGGGAGCCGCCGAAGATCAGCAGGGTGGGCAGGTCCGGGCGCAGGCCGAAGTAGGTGCGGGCCTTGTCTCCCATGGCCAGCCGGTCCAGGGTGGTGATCTGCTGTCGCAGGGGGATGCCGACGAACCGGCCGTTGCGGATCTGGGTGTGGGGGTGCCCGGTGAAGACGTGGGGGGTCAGCCGCGCGCCCAGGCGGTTGGCCAGCCCGGGCAGGGGGTTGGCCTCGTGGACGACGATGGGCACGCGCCGCCGCCGGGCCGCCAGGTAGCCGGGGGTGGCGACGTAGCCGCCGAAGCCGACGATGACGTCGGCCTGGAGCCGGTCCAGGTGGTCGCCCGCTGCACTGAGGGCCCCGGCGAGCTTGCCGGGGACGCTGAGCAGCTGCGGCGTGAGCCTGCGGGGCAGGGGGACGGCCGGGATCAGGCCCAGTTCGTATCCGCGCATGGGCACGAGGCGGGTCTCCAGTCCCCGCTCGGTGCCCAGGCAGAGGATCTCCGTGTTGGGATCGATGCGCCGCAGCGCGTCCGCAAGGGAGAGCGCGGGCTCGATATGCCCGGCCGTGCCGCCTCCGGCAAGGGCTACCCTCATCGTCGCCGATTCCTCCTCGACCGGTCCCCGGACGGGATCGGTCCGCTGTCGTTCGTGGGCTTGGTCCTGCCGCCCCGCGGAGCCGGCGTGCGCGGGCTCCGCACCGTGGCGGCGCGCCCGGAGGACGTGGTGCCCCCGCGGCCGGCGGCCGTGGTGGTGTTCTCCAGGCCCAGCCAGCTTAGAGCCCTTTGCACCCGACCGGGACCCCGGGCCGCCAGGGCCCGCTGCGCCTGGGGCTCGGCCTTGGCCAGGGACAGCAGGACGCCCAGGGCGACCATGGTGGTGATCAGCGACGAACCCCCGTACGACACCAGGGGCAGCGGAACGCCGGTCACGGGGAGCAGCCCGATGACGGCGCCGATGTTGATCATGGTCTGGCCCATGATCCAGGTCACGATGGCGAAGGCGGCCAGGCGGGGGAAGGGTTCCTTGACCCGGGAGGCCACGCGCAGCCCGGCGTAGCCCAGGACGCCGAAGAGCGTCAGGAGGAGCAGGGTGCCGATGAGGCCGAACTCCTCGCCGATGATGGCGAACACGAAGTCGGATTCGGCGAAGGGCAGGAAGCCCCACTTCTCGCGGCTGGCGCCGATGCCGACGCCGAAGATGCCGCCGGTGCCCAGGGCGTAGAGCCCGTGCAGCGACTGCATGTTGTCGCCCAGCGGGTCGGCGGTGGGGTCGAACAGCGCGGTGACGCGGGCCATCCGGTAGGGCTCGATGGCGATGGCGATGACGGCCAGCCCCAGGACGAGGCCGAACATGGCGACGAAAAGCTTGCCGGGTGCGCCGATGACCCACAGCAGCCCGAGGAAGGTGACGAGGAACACCAGGGCGGTGGACAGGTTGGAGCCGAGCAGCACGAGCAGGACGAGCAGGCCGCAGCCGGGCAGCAGCGGGAAGAGCAGGTGCCGCCATTCGGTGAGCTCGTTGAGCTCGTCCTTGCGGGCCAGGATGCCGGCGCCCCACAGGACGAAGGCGAGCTTGGCCGGCTCGGAGGGCTGCACGCGCAGGCCGCCGATGTCGAGCCAGCGGGTGGCGCCGTTGACCTCCACGCCCTGGAAGACGGTGAGGAGCAGGAGCGCGGCCGAGACGATCATGGCGGGGTAGCCGACCAGCCGGAACGCCTGCTGGGGCAGGTGGGAGGCGAGGATCATCAGGGGCAGGCCGATGGCGGCCGACACCAGCTGCTTCTGGAAGAGGGAGAAGGAGGACCCGGTCTCGCTGATGGACTTGACCATCGTGGAGGAGAGCACCATCACCAGGCCCAGGGCGATGAGCAGCACCGCCGTGCCCAGGATCAGGTAGTAGGAGGTCAGGGGCCGGTCCAGCGCCCCGACCCAGTCCCGCCACAGGGCACGCTCGCGCCCCTCGGTCACCGTCGTCCCCCGGGTTCGGGCCACCCCGGGGATCGTCGTCGTCGCCATCCGCACCCACCCTCCGCACCTGCGCGCCTCAATAGTGGCGAACGGCGGGGCGGGAACCGTGGACATTTCCCGCGTGTTGGCCATCTTCGGTGCGGAAGGGGGTGGCACCGCACACACCGATCACCGCCCGTGCGCGTACGATCACGCAGGGGCGGCGACCGGGTCGATCAGCGCAGTCGGTGGACGGCTTCGGCGAACAGGCGTCCGCGTTCGGGGTAGTTGGCGAACATGTCCATGGACGCCGCGGCCGGGGCCAGCAGGACGGTGTCGCCCTCCCGGGCCAGGTCCGCCGCGGCGGCGACGACCGCGTCCATGACGGTGTGCCCCTCGGGCGCGCCGGGGGCCGGCCCCTCGATCTCCACGACCGGGAGGTCGGGTGCGTGCTCGTCCAGGGCCTCGCGCAGCCGGGCGCGGTCGGCGCCGATGAGCACCGCGCCGCGCAGCCGGCCGGCGGCCGCGGCCACCAAATCGTCCACGTCGGCGCCCTTGAGCAGGCCGCCGGCGATCCACACCACCGTGTCGTAGGCGCCCAGGGACGCGGCGGCGGCGTGCGGGTTGGTGGCCTTGGAGTCGTCGACGTAGTCGACCCCGGACACCGTGGCCACGTGGGCGATCCGGTGCGGTTCGGGGGCGAACGCCGCCAGTCCGGCCTTGACGGAGGCGGGGGCGACCCCGATGGAGCGGGCCAGCGCGGCCGCGGCCAGGGCGTTGGCGACGTTGTGCGGGGCGGGCGGCCGCACGTCGGCCAGGGTGGCCAGTTCCTCGGCGCTGGACGCCGGGTCGTCGACGAAGGCCCGGTCCACCAGCAGGTCCTCGACCACGCCGAGTTCACCCGGGCGCGGGGTCTTCGTCCCGAAACCGACCAGCGGGGTGTGCGGGTCCCCGTCCTCCTCGGCCAGGCGCACCGACCAGGGGTCGGCGAGGTTGACGACCCGGATGGTGCCGGGGGCGAACACCGAGCCCTTGGCCCGGGCGTAGGGTTCCAGGCCGCCGTGCCAGTCCAGGTGGTCGGGGGCCACGTTGAGGACGGCCGCGGCGTACGGGCGCAGGCTCCAGGACCAGTGCAGCTGGAAGCTGGACAGCTCCACGGCCAGCACCCGGGGGTGGTGGCCGTCCGCGTCGGGGCGGACCGCGTCGATCACGGGGGTGCCGACGTTGCCGACGGCGAGCGCGTCGCGCCCGTCGGCCCGCAGCATCGCCTCCAGCATGCGCACCGTGGTGGTCTTGCCGTTGGTGCCGGTGACCGCCAGCCACAGCTGGTCGGCGGGTTTGATCCGCCAGGCCAGTTCGACGTCGCCGATGACCTCGACGCCCGCCTCGGCGGCGGCGACCAGGAGAGGCGAGTCGGGGCGCCAGCCGGGCGAGGTGACGACGAGGTCGCACTCCGCGGGCAGCGGGGTGCCGCCCAGGACGACCTCGGCCCCGGCCGCGGAGAGTTCGGCCGCCACCGGGCGGACGGTGTCGTCGTCACGCCCGTCGACCACGGTGACGCGGGCCCCGTGCTCCAGCAGGAGCCGGACCACCGGCGGCCCGGAGACGCCCAGGCCCGCGACGCAGACCCGCAGGCCGGCGAAGGGGGTGGCGGTGGTGGAGTGGTGGGACATCCGGGGTTACCTCGGCATCCATTCGAGGTAGAACAGGCCGATGGCGACCGCCACGAACAGCCCCTGGATGATCCAGAAGCGGATGACGATGGTCGGTTCGGCCCAGCCCTTGAGTTCGAAGTGGTGCTGCAACGGCGCCATGCGGAACACGCGCTTGCCGGTGAGGCGGAACGACGTGATCTGGATCATCACGGACATGGTGATGATGACGAACAGGCCGCCGATGAGCAGCAGCAGGAGCTGGGTGCGGGTGGTGATGGCCAGGCCCACGATGAGGCCGCCCAGCGCCAGGGAGCCGGTGTCGCCCATGAAGACCTTGGCGGGCGGGGCGTTGAACCAGAGGAAGGCGATGCAGGAGCCGAGCACCGCCGAGGCGACGACGGCCAGGTCCAGGGGGTCGCGGACCGTGTAGCAGTTGCTCGACAGGTAGGACACGCAGGACTGGCGCAGCTGCCAGTTGCCGATGATCACGTAGGCGACCAGCGACAGGATGGTGGCGCCGGTGGCCAGGCCGTCGAGGCCGTCGGTGAGGTTGACGGCGTTGGAGAAGCCGACGATGAGGAACAGCGCCCAGATGACGAACAGGCCGATCATCAGCGGGGGGCCGAAGTCCCGGAGGAAGGACAGGCTGGGGGCGGCGGGGGTGTAGCCGTAGCCGTTGGGGAACATGGTGACGCCGTAGGCGAAGCCGACGCCGACCACGGCCTGGCCGACCATCTTGGCGCCGCTGCGCAGGCCCAGGCTGCGGCGCTTGTAGATCTTGATGAAGTCGTCCAGGAAGCCGACACAGCCCATGCCGACGAACAGGAACATCACCAGCAGGCCGGAGGCGGTGGGCCCGGTGGCGGAGGGCTGCACCAGCGCCAGCACCAGGTGGGAGCCGAAGTAGCCGATCACCGCGCCGAGGATGATGACGATGCCGCCCATGGTGGGCGTGCCCTGCTTGGTCTTGTGGCCCTCGGGTCCGTCGTCGCGGACCTCCTGGCCGAACTTGAAGCGGTACAGAAGCTTGATCAGCGGCGGCATCAGCGCCATGGAGACGATCAGCGACAGCGCCGCCGCAATGGAGATGCCGATCACCGGGCATCACCTTCGGCGATGAGGTCGATAACCTTTTCGAGTGCTGCCACCCGTGATCCCTTCACAATGACGACGTCTCCCGCGCGCATCCGTGCGCGCAGGGCCGTGGCGGCCGCCGCGGCGTCCGCGACCCGGACGGTCTCGCCCGCCCACAGGCCCTCTCGGCCGGTGCGCTCGGCTCCGGCCGCGATCCCTTCGGCCTGATCGCCGACCACGATCAGGTGGGCCACCCCGGTAGCGGCGGCGAGTTCGCCGATCTTCTCGTGTTCGATGCGTCCCCCGTCGCCGAGTTCGGCCATGTGGCCCAGGACGGCGATGGATCGGCGGCCCCGGGCGAGGGCGCCCAGGGTGGTCAGTGCGGCCCGCATGGACTCGGGGTTGGCGTTGTAGGCGTCGTTGACGAGGGTGACACCGTCGTGCTCGGTGACCTCCATCCGCCAGCGGCTGACCGGGGTGGCCGCGCCCAGGGCGGCGGCGATACCGGGAACGTCCATGCCGAGTTCGCGGGCGACGGCGGCGGTCGCCAGCGCGTTGTGGACCTGGTGGGAGCCGACCAGGGCGAGTTCCACCGGGGCCGTCGCGCCGTCCGCGTGCAGGGTGAAGGAGGCGGCGCCGTCGGCGCCGATGACGACGTCGGTGGCACGCACGTCGGCGTCCTCGCCGGTGCCGTAGAACACGGTGCGCGCGGCGGTGCGCGCGGCCATGGCCTTCACCTTGGGGTCGTCGGCGTTGAGGATCGCCACACCGCCGCGGCCGCCCGCGGCCGCGGGCAGCGCCTCGACCAGTTCGCCCTTCGCCTTGGCGATGGCGTCCCGGTCGCCGAACTCGCCCATGTGGGCGCTGCCGACGTTGAGGACGACTCCGATGCGGGGCGGGGCGACGCGGCACAGGTGGGCGATGTGGCCGATGCCGCGGGCGGCGACCTCCAGCACCAGGTGGCGGGTGCCGGTGTCGGCGCGCAGCACGGTGAGGGGGTGGCCGATCTCGTTGTTGAACGAGCCGGCGGGCGCGACGGTGGCGCCCAGGCGCCCGACGACCTGGGCGATGAGGTCCTTGGTGGTGGTCTTGCCGGAGGAGCCGGTGACCCCGATGATCTCGGCGGCGTCGGCGCCGCGGGCGGGGGCGGCGAGGGTGTCGGCGGTGTACCGGGCGAGCCGGGCCAGTGCCTCGACGACCGCGTCGTCACCGCCCCGCACCAGCAGGTGGGGCGCGTCGACGGGGCGGGAGACCAGGGCGGCGACCGCCCCCGCCTCGACCGCGGCCCGCGCGTAGTCGTGCCCGTCGACCCGCTCGCCGCTCAGGGCGACGAACAGGGAGCCGGGTTCCACCAGCCGCGAGTCGACGACGACGGGGCCGTCGACGGTGGTGTCGGGGCTGGCGGGTCCGCCGAGGGCGGTTCCGGTGATCTCGGCGATCCGATCGAGCGTGAGCGCGATCAAATCCACTCCTCAGGTCAGGCCCGACCCGCGGCGACCACGGGATGACGGGAGGCCACCCGGCCAAGGGACTCGGGTCGGGGGATGGCACCGCGGGCGGGCGCGCACACGGTGCCACGCCATGTCCCATCGCGGTGGTGACGGGGGCGACCACGTCCATGGCGCCACCGGTGGGCGGCGGGTGTTCGGGCTGCGATTGCCGCACCCACCTTAGAACATGTTGGGCCGTCCGGGGTCCCGGCAGGGCCTGTGCTCGGCAATATCCGCCACTTCGTGACCCTGGGCCGCGCCCCGTGCGCCAAGCGCACGGGGCGGGTGCGCCGGTGCCGCCTCAGCCGCCGTCGGTGGGCTTGTGGACGTCCAACAGGGCGACGCCCAGGCGTTCGCGAACGTTCACGGACAGGTGCTCCTCGATGGCGGCGCGCAGGACCTCGCGGTCGTCGAAGGGCAGGACCTCGCCCTTGACGTACTGGCCGGTCTCGTGGCCCTTGCCCGCGACGACGATGACGTCGCCCGCCCGGGCGCGGGAAACGGCCAGGCGGATGGCGTCGGCACGGTCGAGTTCGACGGTGACGCGTGCGCGCTCGTCCTCGGGGACGCGGGCGACGCCCTCCAGCATCGCGGTGGCGATGGCGACGGGGTCCTCCGAGCGCGGGTTGTCGTTGGTGATGACGACCTGGTCGGCGAGGCGGGCCGCGGCCTCCCCCATGAGGGGGCGCTTGGCGCGGTCGCGGTCGCCGCCGCAGCCCAGGACGACGGTGACGCCGCCCTCGGTGATGGAGCGGACCGAGGACAGGACGGCCTCGACGGCGCCGGGTTTGTGGGAGTAGTCGACCAGGGCGGTGAAGTCCTGGAAGGAGGAGGGGACCTCGCGGGCGACGACCTTCTCCATGCGGCCGGGGACCCCGGGGGCGGCGGCGACGCCCTCGATGGCGGTCTCCAGGGGCAGTCCGGCCTCGACCAGGCCGACGATGGCGGCCATGGCGTTGGAGACGTTGAAGGGTCCGGGCAGGCCGACGGAGGCCTGCGCCTCCATGCCGCCGGGGCCGACGATGCGGAAGGTGCTGCCGACGGCGCCCAGGCGCACGTCGACGGCCTTCCAGTCCGCGGTCAGGGCGGTCTCGGGGTCGGCGTCGGAGCACCCCTGCACGCCGAAGGTGGTGACGGGCACCTTGCCCTCGCCCTGCACCATGTCCACGAGGGCGCGGCCGAAGCGGTCGTCGGCGTTGACGACGGCGATGTCGCAGTACTCGGGGGTGAACAGGCGCGCCTTGGTCTCGAAGTAGTCGCGCAGGTCGCTGTGGAAGTCCAGGTGGTCCTGGGACAGGTTGGTGAAGATCGCGACGTCGAAGCGGGCGCCGCCGACCCGGCCCAGGGCCAGGGCGTGGCTGGAGACCTCCATGGCGGCGCCGGTGACGCCCTGTTCGCGCATGAGGGCGAACAGGCCGTGCAGGTCGGTGGCCTCAGGAGTGGTGAGGGAGGAGGCGACGCGCTCGTCGCCCACCCGCATCTCGACGGTGCCGATGAGGCCGGTGCCCATCCCGGCCCGGCGCAGACCCGACTCCAGCAGGTAGGAGACGGTGGTCTTGCCGCTGGTGCCGGTGGTGCCGATGAGCAGCAGGTCGCCGGAGGGGTCCTTGAAGATCCAGGAGGCGACGGTGCCCAGGGCTGCGCGCACGTCGGGGACGACGAGGGTGGGCAGGCCCGTGGCCGCGGCCCGGTCGGCGCCCTCGGGGTCGGTGAGGACGGCGGCGGCCCCCGCCAGGGCGACCTGGTCGGCGAACTCGGCGCCGTGGACCCGGGTTCCGGGCAGGGCCGCGTACAGGTCGCCGGGGCCCGCCTGCCGGGAGTCGTGGGTGATACCCCGCACTTGGACCTCGCGGGCCGGGACCGGGTGGTCCGGGGCCAGGTCCGGGCGCAGCAGGACGGCGTCCGGGCCGAGCAGCGGCACGAGGGCGGACAGGGGACGCAGTGGCGTGTGTTCAGGTCGCATTACCGGTGGCACGTGTGGAGGGTAACCGTTGGAGCGGAGCGGCCGGTAATTTCCACGCTGGTGCGGGGCCGATCCCGTCCCGCGCCAATACCGTGGTGGGAGGGGGTGAGGCGGGTGGACCGGGTGGCGCAGGCGGTGGCCGGGGGACGGCCGGTGGTGCTGGACGGCGGGTCGGCGACGCTGTTGGAGGAGTACGGGTACGACCTGTCGGGCGGACTGTGGTCGGCGCGGCTGCTGGCCGAGGACCCCGACGCGATCCGGCGGGTGCACCGAGCCTACTTCGCGGCGGGCGCGGAGGTGGCGACGGCGGCGGGCTACCAGGCGAGCGTTCCGGCGCTGGTGGCCCGGGGGTGGTCGCGGTCGGCGGCGCTGGGTCTGGTGCGCCGGTCGGTGGAGCTGGCCCTGGCCGAGCGCGACGCGTTCGGGTCGGGGCTGGTGGCGGCCGGTGTCGGGCCCTACGGTGCGGCGCTCGCGGACGGTTCGGAGTACACCGGCGCCTACGACCTGGACGAGGACGGCCTGTACGCCTGGCACCGGGAGCGGTGGCGGGTGCTGGCCGACTCGGGGGCGGACCTGATGGCCTGCGAGACGGTGCCGTCGGCGGCGGAGGCGCGTGCGCTGGCGCGGCTGATCGGCGAGACGCCGGGGGTGCGGGCGTGGCTGAGCCTGTCCTGCCGGGACGGGGAGCGGTTGGGCGACGGCACGCCGGTGCGGGAGCTGGCCGCGGAACTGGCGGCGTCCGGGGCGGCGGGGTCGCTGGTGGCGGTGGGGGTGAACTGCACGGCGCCGCGGTTCGTGCCGGACCTGGTCCGGGCGGTGGCGGCGGCCGGGTTCCCGGCGGTGGCCTACCCCAACTCGGGGGAGGTGTGGGACGCCCGGGCGCAGCGCTGGACGGGGGTGTCGGAGCCCGCGGAGTTCGGCGCGGCCGCGGTGGAGTGGCACCGGGCCGGGGCGGTACTGGTGGGCGGGTGCTGCCGCACCGGACCGGAGCACGTCCGGTCGGTGCGGCGGCACCTGCACGGCGGGGACGCCTGAACGCCGTTCCCGGTCAGTCCCCGCCCTCCTCCTCGAAGAGGCGGATGGCGGGCGGGTCGGTCTCGGTCGGCGGGACCTTCAGGGTCTTGAGCGCGAACGACATGATGTCGTTGAACACCGGGCCGGCCGCCTCGCCGCCGTAGTAGGTGCCCTGCGGGTTGTGCAGCACCACCTGGACGACGATCTCCGGCGCGTCGGCCGGGGCGAACCCGGCGAAGGTCGAGGTGTAGTGGTCGGGCGCGTAGGTGCCGGTCTCGGGGTCGACCCGGTTGGCGGTACCGGTCTTGCCCGCCACCCGGTAGCCGTCGATGCGGGCCTGGGGCGCGGTGCCCTCGTCGCTGGTGACGGCCTCCAGCATGAGCGCCAGGCTGTCGGCGGTCTCCTCGCTGATGACCCGGGTGCGCCCGGGTTCGTCGGCGGCGGTGAAGTCCCCCTCGGTGTCGACGGTCCCGGCGACCACGCTCGGTTCCACCCGGACGCCGCCGTTGGCGACGGTGGCGTACACCGACGCCATCTGGACGGCGTTGACGGTGACGCTGTGCCCGATGGACACCGACGGCAGCTGGGTGCCCCACCAGTCCTCGGGGTCGGTGAGGATGCCGGTCTCCTCGCCGGGCAGGGCCAGGCCGGTGGGCCGGCCGAGCCCGAACTCGGTCATGTAGCGGTGCAGGACCCCGGCGCCGACCTGGTCGGCGATCTTGATGGTGCCCACGTTGCTGGACTGGGCCATGATGCCGTTGACCGTGAGGCGCTGGGTGCCGTGGTCGCTGGAGTTGCGGAAGGTCCGGTCGTAGTACCGGAGGGCGTAGGGGACGGTGTAGACCGTCTCCGGGGTGGTGAGGCCCTCCTCCAGGGCGGCCCCGACGGTGATGACCTTGTTGGTGCTGCCCGGCTCGAAGGTGTCGGCGACCGCGCCGTTGATCCACTGTGCGGGGTCGGCCGCGGAGATGTCGTTCGGCGAGTAGGTCGGGTAGTCGGCCATGGCGATGATCTCGCCGGTGTCGGGGATCATGACGATGGCGCTGCCGCCGTCGGCGTCGAGCTCCTCCACCCGGGCCGCCAGGGTCTGGGCGACGTACCACTGCACGTCCCGGTCCAGGGTCAGGCGCACGTCCTGCCCCGGGACGGGGTCCCTGACCAGGCCGCCCGCCATGGGGATCTGGGTGCCGTCCACACCGACCTCGACCTGGCGCTTGCCCGCCTCGCCGGCGAGCACCCCGTCCATGTAGGCCTCCAGGCCCTCCAGGCCGTGGCCCTCGCTGCCGACGAAGCCGACCAGGTCGGCGGCGCCGGTCTCCTCCGGGTAGACGCGCTGGTAGTCGACCTCGGCGCCCACGCCGCGCAGTTCCAGCTCGCGCAGCTCCTGCCAGTCGTCGGGCGGCACCTGGCGGGCGACCACCTGGTAGCGGCTGGGCCTGGCGTCGACCTTGGCGGCGACCTCCTCCTCGTCGAGGTCGAAGCGGGCCACGAGTTCGTCGATGAGCTCGTCGCGCTCGTCCTCGCGGACCTCCTCTGGGTCGACGAAGACGGTGCGCACCTCCATGGACAGCGCGAACGGGTCGCCGTCGGCGTCGGTGATCGCCCCCCGCAGGGTCGGGATGTCCATGGTCTGTAGGCGCAGCTCGGCGGCGGCCTCGGCGTACTGCTCGGCCTCGAAGCCCTGGATCTGGATCAGGCGCCCGGCGAACAGCACGAGGACCGCCAGGACCAGGGCGCCGCCGAACCTGATGCGCTTGCCCGGCGCGCCGCGCCGGAAGGTGCGGCGCAGCAGCGGCGGGGGCGGGGGCGGCGATGCCGGGCGGCGGCGTCTGCGCTCGGTGGGCGCGGTGCGCGCCTCGCGCGGGGACCTGCCCTCGCCCTTGGAGCCCCGCGCGCCGCGCGGGGAGCCGTTCTGGGAGGTGCTGCGGGCCGGGCGGGATCCGGACCTGCCGGTGCCGCCGGGCCTGCGGGGGTCACGGGGGCGTCGGGGAGTGCTCAATCGGTGCCCCCGGTGACCTCACCGCTGTCGGGGTCCAGGAACTGCGGCGCGTCGCCCTGCTCCATGCCCATGCCCTCGGCCTCCTCGGCGATGCGCTCGGAGGTCTCCAGGTGGGCGACGGAGCCCCGCAGGCTCTGCTCCTCGTAGGACAGCTCGCGGTTCTGGGTCTGGAGGCTGGAGATGGCGAACGCCTCCTGGGCGATGACGCCGCGCAGCAGCAGGAGGCTGACCAGGGCGCCGCCGAGCAGGCACAGGATGAGCAGGACGAACGGGATCCTGGGGGCACGCGCGCGCGCCGCGGCGGCCGGGCCCCGCGCGGGCGCGCGTACGGCCGGGGACGCCGGGCGCTCGGCGGCGCGCCGCGGCGCGGATGCCTTGCGCTCGCCGGTGCGGCGGGTGTCCGTCCTGGTCGTGGTCATGTGTTCTCCCTACTGCCGCGCGGGCCGCACGCGTTCGGCCGCCCGTAGGCGGGCCGACTGGGCGCGGGGGTTGCGTTCGTTCTCTTCGTCCGTGGGGAGTTCGGCCCCCCGGGTGAGGAGCCGGAGCTCGGGCTGCCGGTCCGGGAGGGGGACGGGCAGGTCGGTGGGTGTGGTGTCGGTGGCCAGGGCCGCGAACGCCTTCTTGGTGAGGCGGTCCTCCAGCGAGTGGTAGGACAGCACGGCGATGCGCCCCCCGACGGCCAGCCGGGAGAGGGCGGCGGGCAGGGTGCGTTCGAGGATGGACAGCTCGGCGTTGACCTCGATGCGCAGTCCCTGGAAGGTGCGCTTGGCCGGGTGCCCGCCGGTGCGGCGGGTGGCGGCCGGGATGGCCTCGCGCACCAGCTCGGCGAGTTCGCGGGTGGAGTCGATGGGGCCCTGGGCCCGGCGGCGCTCGATGGCGCGGGCGACACGGGAGGCGAACCGCTCCTCGCCGTAGGTGCGCAGGACGCGGGTGAGCTCGGCGACCGGGTAGGTGTTGACGACCTCGGCGGCGGTGAGCGGCTGGGTGCGGTCCATGCGCATGTCCAGCGGTGCGTCGTGGGCGTAGGCGAAGCCGCGGTCGGTCTCGTCGAGCTGGGGCGAGGACACGCCCAGGTCGAGCAGGACGGCGTCGGCCCCGGCCGCCCCGGCCTCGTCGAGGGCGCGGGGGATCTCGGAGTAGACCGCGTGGACCAGGTGGACGCGGTCGGCGTAGGGGGCCAGGCGGGCGGCGCTGCGCTCCAGTGCGGTGGTGTCGCGGTCCACGCCGACCAGGCGGGCGTTCGGGCAGGCCGCGAGGATCGCCTCGGAGTGGCCGCCCAGGCCCAGGGTGCCGTCGACGAACACGGCGCCGGGCCGGTCCAGTGCCGGTGCCAGCAGGTCCACGATGCGGTCGAGCATGACCGGGACGTGCAGGGGGTCGGCCCCCGTGCGGGCGGCCGCGACGCGGTCGTCGCCGGTCCCCCCGCCGTCCGCGCCCTCGTTCCCGCGTCCCCGGGTGTGGTCCCCCATGCGGTGCCGTTCCTCCACGCTGTCGCGCTCCCCCTCGTTCCGCCGCGGTCGCGCCCGGTCCTGCGGTCGCGCTCCGCGGTGTGGCGTGGCCTCACCGGGTTCCGGCGGGCCTCCGAACACGGCCGCTATTGTCCACCTTTCGGCGGACCGGCGTTGACGGTCTGGCACCGGGGAAGTCGCGCCAGCTCGTGTCACCGCGTTCGGAGGCCGTCGCCGGACCCCGACTGCGAGGGTGTGGACTCGCCGGTGCCGCGGGTCCGGGGTGTCCGGACTCACAGCACCCCGGGCAGCACCTCCTCCGCCAGGTCCGCGAACTCGCGTTCGCGTTCGGCCTCGTACTCCGACCAGGACCGGGCGTCCCAGATCTCCAGCCGGGTGTTGGCCCCGATGACGGCACAGTCGCGGGTGAGCCCCGCGTAGGCGCGCAAGGGGGCCGGAACGGTGACCCGGCCCTGGCTGTCGCAGGTCTGGTCGGAAGCGCCGGCGAAGAAGACACGGCTGTAGTCGCGGACCGTGCGGTCGGTGACCGGGGCCTGGGCGAGGGAGTCGGTGATGCGCGCGAACTCCTTGGCCGGGAAGACGTAGAGGCAGCGCTCCTGGCCCTTGGTGATCACCACACCCCCCGACAGCTCGTCGCGGTACTTCGCGGGAAGGAACAGGCGCCCCTTCTGATCCAGGCGGGGCGTGTGGGTGCCGAGGAACACACTCCCGACCTCCCCTCGATGTGGAGAATTCGCCCTCTCCACGCTGCTCCACCTTACTCCACTCTTCCCCACCGTCAACAGCTCCGATGCGGGCACAATGGCGGATTGGCGAATGAATTCGCAGGTCACAGCGGTGGTGTGCAGGTGGGGGGCGGGCGGGACCCCGGGCGTGCCGCGCCCTCCGGGGTCCGGGCGGGGGCCGGCGCGGCACCGGGAAGGCCACGGCGGCCGCTTCGCCCTCCCTTATTCACCACCGCCCCGTTCGCCCTCCCCGGGACGCCACGAATGATCAGATGATCAATTCTCACGCTTTAGTCCACTTTCGTCGCACTGGCCCGCATTCGACGACCGATTCCGGCACTTTGGTTTGCAATCGCTCTGATTGGCCCTAGCTTTGGTTCCGAACACCGACACACGCAGCGGGAGGGGTCTCGTGTCACTCGGCACACACCACGGCGGCCGCGGGGGCGGCGTCCAGGCGGACGTGGGAGAGGTCGTCGCCGTGGCCGACCGCATCCGCGGCGCCATCGAAACGGTCATCGAGGGCAAGCCGGAGGTACTGCGCGTCGCGCTGACCGTCCTGCTGTCCGAAGGCCACCTGCTCATCGAGGACGTCCCCGGCGTCGGCAAGACCATGCTGGCCAAGGCCCTGGGCCGGGCGGTGGACTGCTCCGTGCAGCGCGTCCAGTTCACCCCGGACCTGCTGCCCGGCGACATCACCGGGGTCAGCGTCTACCACCAGGAGCGGCGCGAGTTCGAGTTCGACCCCGGACCGATCTTCGCCAACATCGTGCTGGGCGACGAGATCAACCGCGCCTCGCCCAAGACCCAGGCCGCCCTGCTGGAGTGCATGGAGGAGCGACAGGTCAGCGTCGACGGGCGCACCCGCCCCCTGGAGCGGCCGTTCATGGTCGTGGCCACCCAGAACCCGGCGGACATGGAGGGCACCTACGCGCTGCCCGAGGCCCAGCGGGACCGGTTCATGGCCCGTGTCTCCGTGGGCTACCCCTCCCCCCAGGCCGAGCTCGACATGATCGACTCGCACGGCTCCCACTCGCCGCTGGAGGGCCTGGCCCCGGTCACCGACGCGGGCACCGTCCGCCGCCTGGCCGACCTGGTGCGCGGGGTCCACCTGGCCCCCGGCATGCGCCGCTACATCGTGGACCTGATCAACTCCACCCGGACCAGCCCCGAGCTGGACCTGGGCGCCTCCCCGCGGGCCACCCTGCACCTGGTCCGGGCCGCCCGCGCCCACGCCGCCCTGGAGGGCCGCCACTACGTCGTCCCCGACGACGTCCAGAGCCTGGCCGTGCCCGTCCTGGCGCACCGCCTGCTGGTCGGCCCGCAGGCGCAGATGGAGCGCACGACCCCCGAGCAGATCGTCGCCAAGCTGGTCGCCGGGCTGCCGGTCCCCGCGCCCCGCTGACCCCACGCACCGGTCCAACGAGCCGATTTCCTACGAGAGAGGGTCCATGCGCCCGCGACGAACCCTCACCGCCCGAGGCGTGTGCATGCTGCTCCTGGGCCTGGTCGCGCTGGTCGCCGGGTTCGTCGTCGGGCAGCGGGAACTGGTCGCCCTGGGCGTGCTGACGGCGGCACTGCCGCCGGTGGCCGCGCTCTTCCTGATCGGGGCCGCCGACCGGGTGGTGCACAGCCGCAGCGTCACACCCTCCCGGGTCCGGGCGGGACACGACGCCCGGATCATGATCCGGATCGGCGACTCCTCGCACACCTGGCCGGTGACCGGGGTGTCGGTCAGCGACACCCTGCCCACCCGGCTGGGCCACGAACCCCGCTACTCCATCGGGTTCCTGGGCGCGCGCGGGGTCCGCGACCTCGCCTACCTGGTCCGCCCCGCCGTGCGCGGCAACTACCCGCTGGGCCCGCTGCGGGTCGCGGTCACCGACCCGCTGGGCCTGGTGCGGGTGGAGCAGCGCCCCGGCGCCCCCGAGCACCTGCTCGTCACCCCCGCCACCGTCCCCCTGGGCCGGACCGGTACCTCCGACGGCTCCCAGGGGGACGATTCGCCGCGCCGCACGCAGAGCGGGATCGGCGAGCAGGACCCGGTGCCCCGCGAGTACCGGTACGGCGACGAGCTGCGCCGGGTCCACTGGCGGTCCACCGCCAAGCACGGCGAGCTGATGGTGCGCCGCGACGAGCAGCACCGGCGCGAGTACGGCACCGTCCTGCTCGACACCCGGCGCCGCGCGCACGCGGGCAGCGGCCCCGCCGACTCCCTGGAGACCGCCGTGGGCGCCGCCGCCTCCGTCGCCCTCCACCTGCTCGACCAGAACCACGAGGTGCGGCTGTACACCGACCGGGGTCGGATGCCCGCGGCCGTGCCCGGCGCCCTGCTGGACGGGCTCGCCGTCCTGGAGGCCTCCGACACCACGGCCCTTCCCGCCCTCACCGCGTCCGGCGCCTCCCTGACCGTGGCGGTGCTGGGCGCGCTCACCGCCGAGGAGGCCGCCGCCCTGGCCGGGAGCGGCGGCGGGCACCGGGTGGCCGTGCTGTGCACGCGGGCCGCCTGGCCCTCCGACCGGGCGCGCACCGGCGCCGGCGAGATCCTGGCCTCCGCCGGATGGCGGGTCGTGCACCTGCCGTCCCTCTCCGAACTGCCCCCGCTGTGGCGCGACGCCGCACCCCTCGGGAAGGTCCCGCGTTGAAAGCCCTGATGCCCCTGGCCACGCTGGTCTCCCTGCTGTGCGCCCTCCCCCTCATCGCGCCGCTGGTGCGCGGCGACGACTGGTGGCTGCCCGCGGCCCTGCTCATGGGCGCGGCCACCGCCGTGTCGGTGCTCTACCGACTGCTGACCGGGTGGATCGGCCTGCTCGTGCCCGTCCTGCAACTGGTCGTGGTGGCGCTGTTCGTCGTGCCGCTGTTCGCCGGGCACCTGGCCCCCCTGGGCGTCGTGCCCTCCGGTGCCGCGATCGAGCACGTGTTCACCGTGTTCTCCCAGGGGCTGGGGGTCATCGACACCAACCGGCCCCCGGTGACGGCGACCGCCGGGGTGATGCTGATCATCGCCCTGGCGTTCGCGGTGTTCCTCGTCGCCGCCGACTTCCTGGCCGCCACCGCCCGCTGTCCCGGCATGGTCGGCGGGCTGCTGCTGGCCCTGGCCGTGGTGCCGCTGGTGGTGGAGGAGTCCGGGATCGGCGCCGGGGCGCTCATCGCGTGCGCGTTCGGGTTCGTCCAACTGCTGGCCGTGGACATGTGGGTGCGCGGCCGCGAATGGGGGGTGGTGGTCCCCACACCGCCGCTGGGCGTCCTCCAGCACGGGCTCACCGCGACCCTGGCCGCCGCCGCGGCCGTCGTGCTGGCGCTGGCCCTGCCCGCCGCGGTGCCCGGCCTGCGCACCGACTCCTTCCACACCCTGGCCCAGGGCACCTACGTCGGCCGCCAGAACGACGTCATCACCACGACGCACCCGCTGGTGTCGATGCGCCGGGACCTGCTGTCGACCTCCGACCGCACCGTGCTGACCTACCGCACCGATGCCGAGGAACCCGGGTACCTGCGCCGGTACGTGCTGGACGAGTTCGACGGCGTCAACTGGACGATGAGCCCGGTGGACGCCTCCGGGGACACCCGGGTCCAGGACGAGCTGCCGCTGCCCACCGGGTGGCCGTCCGCACCGCGGGAGGACACCGTGGTGACCCGGGTGTCCCTGGACTCCGACGTCGAGGGCATGGACTTCCTGCCGCTGCCGTACTGGGCGCGGTCCGTCGACGTCTCCGGCGACTGGTACGTGCACCCCGACAGCCTCATGGTGTTCACCACCGAGCGGCCGCCCACGGGCCTGAGCTTCACCGTGGAGACCACCGACCGGGAGGTCACCGCCGAGGACCTGGCCCGGGCACCGGGGTCCCCCCGGTCGCTGCCGGGCGACTTCCGCTCGGTGCCCGCCGGTGTCGGGCCGGAGGTCCAGGAGGTGACCGACGAGCTCACCGGCCACATCGACTCGCCCTACCTCAAGGCGCTCGCCCTCCAGGAGTTCTTCACCTCGGGGGACTTCACCTACAGCCTGCGCCCGACGGAGGTCCCCGGCGACGCCGACCCGCTGGTGCACTTCCTGACCGTGGACCGGACCGGGTACTGCCAGCAGTTCGCCGGGGCGATGGCCGTGATGGCCCGCCAGGCGGGCATCCCCGCCCGGGTCGCGGTCGGCTACACCGCGGGCGAGCGCACCGGCGACGGCCGCTGGACGGTGAGCAGCGGCGATGCCCATGCCTGGCCGGAGCTGTACTTCGAGGGCGCCGGATGGGTGCGGTTCGAGCCGACCCCCGGCGGGGTGGGCGGCCAGGGCTCGGCGACCGAGCCCGAGTACACCGACGGGAGCGGGGGCGAACCCGAGCTCCCCGACCCCGAGCCCACCCCCGATTCCCCGGAGGAGGAGCCGACCTCGGAGCAGGAGGAGCCGGAGCCGACGCCGGAGGCCTCCCCCTCCGCCTCCGCCGGGGAGGACGAGGAGATCGCGGCCGCCCCCGCCGGGAACGACCGGGAGTCCCCGGACCTGTCGTGGCTGCCCGCCGCGGCGGCCGTGGCGGGCCTCCTGCTGCTGCCCTTCCTGCCCGCCGCGGTGCGCGCGTCCGTGCGCCGGTTCCGCCTGGGCCGCCCGGAGGCGGCCTGGCGGGAACTGCGCGACACCTGTGTGGACCTGGGCCTGGGCTGGGACCTGGCGGAGAGCCCCCGCGGCACGGCGGCCCGCCTGTCCGCCCTGCGCGACGGGGACCGGGTACCGCTCGCGGAGGAGGTGCGCGCGGCCCTGTACCGCCTGGCCCTGGCCGAGGAACGCGACCGGTACGCCCCGGCCGCCTCCTGGGGCGAGGAGACCGGCGCGGACCTGCGCGTCATCGTGCACGGCCTGCCCGCGGTGCTGCCCCGCGGCGTGCGCCTGCGCGCGACGCTGCTCCCCCGCTCCCTGTGGGACCGCCCCCGCCGCCCGGCCGCGGACCCCACCCCGCAGAACGCCTGACCGGCTCGGGGCGGGGGGGCACGCCTCCCCCGTCCCGAGCGGAGGCGACCCGCTCAGGCCCCGGCTCCACCTGCGCGACCGGGAGACGGTGTCCCACCGGGTGGTACGACTTCGCTCGGCCCCCGACCCCGAAGGCGGCGACGCACCACCCGGCGACCCGTTCCCCGCCCCGAAAAGCCGGTGTTCTCACACCACCCGGCGAACACGACCCGGGGAGAGCCGACCACGGGTCACCGGTGCGGCCGCGGCGGCGCACAGAGACGACGAGGGCCCCGCACCACGTGCGGGGCCCTCGTCGTCATCCGGTGGATCTGGGTGGCGAGATCACTCGTCGCCCTGCTGGCGGCGGCGCCAGCGCTCCTCGAAGCGATTCATCATGCCCGGGCGGTCGCCCTTGCGGCGCTTGGGCTCGTCGGGCGGGGCCTCCGCCGTTCCGCCGACGGCGGCCCGGCGCCAGGCGTTGAGCCCCCACAGCAGACAGGCCAGCATCACGAGGAAGCCGCCCACGCTGACGGTGACACCGACGGCGAGACCGACGCTGCTGCCGAGCAGCAGGCCCGTCAGCATCAGCACGAGGCCGAGGACGAACCCGAGCCCGGCCTTGATGATCCGGCGCTTGTGATGGACCACGGGGTTCGTCTGCCGAACGGTGTTCGCGAACTTCGGGTCCTCGGCATACAGCGCCTGCTCGATCTGGTCGAGCATGCGCTGCTCGTGTTCAGAGAGCGGCACGGCGCCTCCCTACAACAGTCCCCGGTTGGGGTGACGGGTACTGATCAATGATCTCTTGGTCAGTGGTATGCCCAGAATACGATGCGCTAGCGCACCGTGGAAGGAAAAGCTGCGTGCGGACCTGACCGACCAAGGCCACGATACCCCCGCGCTGTATCGGAAACACCGGCTTCCATGCCTCTCTGTCTACCCTGACTCCGGTCCTACCCGTATAACGTTGGGAACGGTCCGGAAGTTGCGGCATCATACGTCGTTTTCGTCACGCTTGGCCAATACCGCCGACTGTAGCGCGCCCGGTCCGAATCGTTCCGCCACCCGGTCCATGACGCGCTCGACGTCGCGCCACCCCGTGTCCTGCTCGTCCAGGGCCAGTTGGCGGTGCACCCCGGAGGCGGGAACGATCCCTTCCATACGAACGCCGACCAGGCGCATCGGGGTTCCCGCCAGACCGGATTCGGCGTAGAGGGCGCGGGCGACGGCGCTGATCTCCCGGCCGACGTCGGTGGCGTCGGGCAGGGTACGGGACCGGGTGATCGTCGAGAAATCGCCACGGCGGAGCTTGACGCTCACCGTGCGCCCCATCCGTCCCGAGGCTCTCAGGCGTCTCGCCACCTTCTCGGAGAGCCGCAGCAACTCCCGGCGCACCTCTTCGGGCTCGGCCACGTCGACGTCGAAGGTCTCCTCGGCGCCGATGCTCTTGTCCTCGCTCTCGGGCTCCACCGGGCTGTCGTCGATGCCGTGGGCGAGGTCGGCCAGCCGGGCGCCGTGTTTGTCGCCCAGCTCCATGCGCAGCAGGTCGCGGTCGTACCGGGCCAGGGCGCCGACGGTGCGCACGCCCATCCGGGCCAGGGTCTGCTCGGTCCTGTCCCCCACCCCGGGCAGCGCGCCGACCGGCAGCGGGTCCAGGAAGGAGCGGACCGCGGCGCTCGTCACCAGGAGCAGGCCGTCGGGTTTGCAGTGGGTGGAGCCGAGCTTGGCGGTGAACCGGGTGGCGGCCACCCCCACCGAGCAGGTCAGACCCTGTTCGCGGCGGACCCTCTCGCGGATCATCGCGGCGATCCGCACCGGCCCGCCCAGGCGGCGGCGCGCCCCGGACACGTCCAGGAACGCCTCGTCCAGGGACAGCGGCTGCACCAGCGGGGTGACCGACCGCAGAATCTCCATGACCGCCCGGGAGACGTCCCGGTAGGCGCGCCCGTCGGGCGGGAACACGGCGGCGCCGGGGCACAGGCGCAGCGCCTGCGCCATCGGCATCGCGGAGTGGACGCCGCGGGCGCGGGCGAGGTAGTCGGCGGAGGAGACGACGCTGCGCGGACCGGTGCCGCCGACGATGATCGGGGTGTCCTCCAGACCGGGGTTGTGCAGCCGCTCCACGCTGGCGAAGAACGCGTCCATGTCCAGGTGCAGGACGTTGCAGTCGGAGTCCGGACCCGACCCGTCGCACGGGAAGTCCGCGCCCAGCGGAACGATGCCGCTCGGGGTGACCATGCCCCGCAGCGCGGCCCCGCGCTCCAGTTGACGTCGGCTCATAAGGTCAGGTTACGCGCCGCGGAGGACGGTGCTCAGGGCCGGTGGGCGGTGACGTGCAGCTGGGTGGCGATGCCCAGCAGCTCGGGGTGCTCGGCGGCGGCCTTCTCCAGTTCCACCAGGTGGCGGCCGGCGTGCACGTCGCCCTCCCAGGCGTGGCCGGGGACCAGGTCGGTGAACACGCGGACGCCGCGGACCCGCTCGTCGGTGAGACCGGCGGCGCCGATCAGATCCAGGACGCCGCGGCGGGTGAACCGCCGCGGGATGGGGTCGCCCGGGCCCCAGCGGCCCTCCGTGTCCTCCAGCAGTGCGCGGGCGTCGGTGAGGTGCCCGGCCAGGGCGCGGTGCAGGGCCCCGGCGACGGCGTTGGTGACCAGCAGGCTGATCGCGCCCCCGGGCCGGGTGATGCCGACCACGTCGTGCAGGGCGGCGGCGGGGTCGTCGACGTACTCCAGCACGTTGTGGACCAGGACGAGGTCGGTGCTCCCCTCGGGGAACAGGGAGGCCAGGTCGCCGGTCTCGCCCTGCACGCCGCGCACCCGCACCCCGCGTTCGGCGGCACGGCGCTCCAGGGCGGCCAGGGAGTCGGGGCTGGGCTCGACGACGGTGACCCGGTGGCCGAGTTCGGCGAGCGGGACGGCGGCCCCTCCGGTGCCGCCCCCCGCATCGACGATGTCCAGGGGGGAGCCGCCGCCGAGGCGGTCCAGCAGCCCGGCCAGGGCCTCCCACACGACGGCGGTCCGCGCGGCGTTGGCCGCCCGGCCCGGTCCGGTGGCCCCGCCCTCTCCCAGACCGCTCACTGCCGCATCGCTCCTGTCACCCACCGGTCCCCCACCGTGCTCGTCCCACCCGGCCCGTCCCAAACCCGCACACGCGCCGGTCCGCGCCCGCCTACAGGGCGAGCGTCGACTTGTTCTCCATCAGCCTGGACAGCAGCCCGTTGACGAAGTTGGGAGACTCGTCGGTGGACAGTTCCTTGGCGACCCCCACGGCCTCGGCGATCGCCACCGCGTCGGGGATGTCCTCGGCCCACAGCAGCTCGTAGGCGCCCATCCGCAGGATGTTGCGGTCCACGACCGGCATCCGCTCCAGGGTCCAGCCGATCGCGTAGGTGTCGAGGAGTTCGTCGATCCGGTCCCGGTGTCCGTCGACGGCGCGGGCCAGCTGCTCGGTGAACTCGTTGATCGGCGGTTCGGGCTGGGCCCGGCGGCGGCGGATGACCTCTTCCACCGAGATGCCGCGCACCTCGGCCTCGTAGAGGACCTCGACCGCGCGCCGCCGCGCCTTGCGCCGTGCTCCGCTCATCAGTTGACTCGCCCGAGGTAGTCGCCCGTGCGGGTGTCGACCTTGACGCGCTCGCCCTGGGAGATGAACAGGGGCACCTGGATGGTGGCGCCGGTCTGGACGGTGGCGGGCTTGGTGCCGCCGGTGGAGCGGTCGCCCTGGACGCCCGGGTCGGTCTGGGTGATCTCCAGCTCGACGGCGGCGGGCAGCTCGATGTAGAGCGGGTTGCCCTCGTTCGTGGCCACCGTGACCTTGGTGTTCTCCAGCAGGAAGTTGCTGTCGTCGCCGACGACGGCCTCGGGGACCGGCAGCTGGTCGTAGGTCTGGGTGTCCATGAAGATGTAGGACTCGCCGTCGTGGTACAGGTACTCCATGTCGCGGCGGTCGACGTTGGCGAACTCGACCTTGGCGCCGGCGTTGAAGGTCCGGTCCACGATCTTGCCGGTGAGGACGTTCTTCAGCTTGGTACGGACGAACGCGCCGCCCTTGCCCGGCTTGACGTGCTGGAATTCGAGGACGTTCCACAGAACGTTGTCGATCCGCAGGGTCGTGCCGTTCTTGATGTCGTTCGTCGTGGCCACTTCGGTCGTCTCTCCCAGGGGTTTGACACGTCGGGGACCGGAACCTCGCAGGGCCCGGTCCGGTGATTCGGTGGGGCCGGCCGCGGGCGCCTCGGGAGCCGTCCCGAGCGCACCGGTGCGCAGGCCGCCTGGCTGCCAGTCTAGTGGCTTCCCGGAACCGGGGCGTCGCCCGCGAGGGCGGCGTAGGCCGCGTCGAGCAGCTCCGGCGCGGGCCCGGCCAGGATGGCCGGCTTCGCGAGCCCGTCCAGGACCACGAACCGCAGGGTGGCGCCGCGGGTCTTCTTGTCGATGCTCATGGCGGCGCGCAGCTGCGGCCAGACGGCGGCCCCGTAGGAGACGGGCAGGCCCACGGAGGTGAGCAGCGCCCGGTGGCGGGCCACCAGGTCGGCGTCGATGCGTCCGTCGAGCCGGGCGAGCTCGGCGGCGAAGACCATGCCGATGGAGACGGCGTACCCGTGCCGGAACGTGTAGTTCTCGGCGCGTTCGATGGCGTGGCCCAGGGTGTGGCCGTAGTTGAGGATCTCGCGGAGGCCGCTCTCCCGGAGGTCGCCGGAGACCACCTCGGCCTTGACCCGGATGGCGCGTTCGATGAGTTCGCGGGTGTGGCGGCCCTCGGGCAGGGCGGCGCCCTCGGGGTCGTCCTCGACCAGGTCGCAGATGACGGGGTCGGCGATGAACCCGGCCTTGATGATCTCGGCGAGCCCGCCGATGTAGTCGGCCCGCGGCAGGGTGGGCAGGGTCGCCAGGTCGCACAGCACCCCGGCCGGGGGGTGGAAGGCGCCGACGAGGTTCTTGCCCTCGGGCGTGTTGATGCCGGTCTTGCCGCCGACGGCGGCGTCCACCATGGCGAGCAGGGTGGTGGGGACCAGGACGGCGCGCACGCCGCGCAGCCAGGTGGCGGCGACGAACCCGGCCAGGTCGGTGGTGGCGCCCCCGCCCACGCCCACGACGGTGTCGCTGCGGGTGAACCCGTGCAGTCCCAGCCGGGTCCACAGGTCGGCGGCGACGGCCGCGTTCTTGGCCGCCTCGCCGTCGGGGACGGGCATGGGGTGGACGGTGTACCCGGCGGCCTTGAGGGCCCTGGCGACCGGGCGGGCGACGGCGTCCATGCCCTCGGGGTGGATCACCGCGACGCGGGCGGCCTCCCCGATCAGTGAGGGCAGTTCGGCGAGCACGCCGCTGCCGACGACGACGTCGTAGCGGCCGGCGTCGTCACCGACACCGATGCGGGTGGCGGTCACGGGGCGGCCTTCCCGGTGTCGAGGGTGGGCACGATGGCGTCGACGACCTCCTCCGGGTGGAACCCGGTGGTGGGCACCGTCACCGTGGCGAGGGATTCGTAGACCGGCAGCCGCTCGTCCAGGAGTTTGCGCAGCCGGGCCCGGGGGTTGCCGACCAGCAGCGGGCGGGCGGTGTCCATGCCGACGCGCTTGGCGGCCTCGGCGAAGTCCACCTGGAGGTAGACCACGTGGTGGTCGGCCAGGTCGCGGCGGGTGTCCTCGTCCAGGACGGCGCCGCCGCCGACGGCGATGACGCCCTCCCAGGAGCGCAGCCCCTCGGCGACGACCTCGCGCTCCAGCGCCCGGAAGTACTCTTCGCCCTCCTCCAGGAAGATGTCGCCGACGGGCTTGCCGGCCCGCTTCTCGATCTCGGTGTCGGTGCACAGCAGGTCGGCGCCCAGACGTCGGGCCAGGGCCTCTCCGACCGTGGACTTGCCCGAGCCGGGCGACCCGATCAGGACCGCGATCGCTCGTGACACGCTACTTCCCACCTTCGTCTCGGTCCCGGGACCCGCCGCCGGGGCGGGTCCCGGGCGGGTCAGCGGATCTCCAGGGAGTCCAGGTAGCCCCGGAGGTTGCGGGCGGTCTCCTCGACCGAGTCGCCACCGAACTTCTCGATGGCGGCCTCGGCGATGACGAGGGCGACCATCGACTCGGCGACCACACCGGCGGCCGGGACCGCGGTGACGTCGCTGCGCTGGTGGTGGGCCTGAGCGGGCTCACCGGTCTCGGTGTCGATGGTGTCCAGCGCCCGCGGCACGGTGGCGATGGGCTTCATCGCGGCGCGCACCCGCAGCGGGTCGCCGGTGCTCATGCCGCCCTCGACGCCGCCGGCGCGGTTGGTGCGGCGGCGCACCCCGTCGGGGCCGGGCTCGATCTCGTCGTGGGCCTGCGAGCCGCGGCGGGCCGCGGTGCGGAACCCGTCGCCGACCTCGACGCCCTTGATGGCCTGGATGCCCATGAGGGCGGCGGCCAGCCGTGCGTCCAGGCGCCGGTCCCAGTGGACGTGGGTGCCCAGGCCCGGGGGCAGCCCGTAAGCGAGGACCTCGACGACGCCGCCGAGGGTGTCCCCGGACTTCTTGGTGTCGTCGACCTCCTCGACCATGCGGGCGCTGGTCTGCGGGTCGAAGCAGCGCAGCGGGTCGGCGTCCACCGCGGCCAGGTCCTCCGGACGCGGCTCGGGGGCGTCCTCGGGGACCGAGACCGGGCCCATGGACACCACGTGGCTGAGGATCTCCACGCCCAGCGCCTGGCGGCAGAACCGCCGGGCGACCTCGCCGATGGCGACGCGGGCGGCGGTCTCCCGGGCGCTGGCGCGCTCCAGGACGGGCCGCGCCTCGGTGTGCCCGTACTTCTGCATGCCGACGAGGTCGGCGTGGCCGGGCCGGGGCCGGGTGAGCGGGGCGTTGCGGGCGATGCCGTCCAGCACCTCGGCGGGCACCGGGTCGGGGGACATCACCTGCTCCCACTTGGGCCACTCGGTGTTCCCCACCTCGACCGCGACCGGACCCCCGAGGGTGCGGCCGTGGCGGATGCCTCCGATGACGGAGACCTGGTCCTGTTCGAACTTCATCCGGGCGCCACGACCGTACCCGGCGCGGCGGCGGAGCAGCGCGGCGGCGATGTCGTCAGAGGTGACGGACACACCGGCCGGGAGGCCCTCCAGAATCGCGACGAGTGCCGGCCCGTGGGATTCCCCTGCGGTCAGCCAACGCAACATGGGACCGATCTTTTCACGGATCGGTCCGAGGGGTGGCATCCGGTCTCATAGTTCGGGCAGCAGGGGTTCGGCGGCCAGGACGGTGGCGAGGGTCGCGGCGAGCATGAACGGCCCCAGTGGGAAGGTCGAGCCCGGGGAGGCGCGGCGCAGCGCCATCAGGACCAGACCCACCACGGAGAAGGCCGCGAACGCCCAGAACACGGCGGTCAGCGCGCCCAGCGGCCCGGCCGCCCACCCGGCGTACAGGCCGGTCAGCCCGGACAGGCGGACGTCGCCCAGGCCCATCCCCCGCGGGTGGATCCGCCACAGCAGCCAGTACAGGACCGTGACGAGGACCATGCCCAGCAGGGCGTCCAGGAGCCGCCCCGGGGCCGGCCCGCCGGGCGGCGCGAGGGAGGCCAGGGCGATGAGGGCGGCGGCCACCGGGTAGGCGGGCCGGACCAGGGCGTCGGGCAGGCGCTGGACCCGCAGGTCGATGACGGACAGGGCGGAGCCCACCGCCACGAGCCAGAGCACCGCGGGCAGCCACAGGGGTGTCCAGTCCGGGTGCAGGACGGCGGCGGCCCCGGCGAGGGCGGCGGCGGGCACGGCCAGCAGGACGGCGCCGGGGTGGGAGCGCACGGTCTGCTCGCAGTGCGGGCAGCTTCCGCGGCCGTGGAAGGCGCGGTCGGCCACCAGGGGGAACCACGGCCGGAACCGGACCTCGGCCCGGCAGTGCGGGCAGCGCGGCGGTGGCGGGCCGTCCTCGCCGGGCGGGGTGTCGGGGTCCGGTGCGCCTGCGCCCCCGGCCCGGTCGGACCCGGCATCGTCCCTGGCGGCGGCCGCGTCGACGAAGGCGGTGACGTGCGGGCCCGCCGGGCCGAACAAGGGCACCAGGCGGCCGCCGACGTGTCCGGCGAGCAGGCCGACCAGGGCCGCGGCCGCGATGACGGCGACCGCCCAGGGTTCGGTGAGGGTGGCGAGGGCCGAGGGGGTGGGCATGATGCGAAGCTACCCCGCGGCGCGCCGCGCCGACAGGCCCGGGCCGCGCCTGTGGAGAACCTGATGCCCTCCTGGGCCGCCGCACCTCCTGAGACCCGTGCCCGTCTTCCGGGCGCATCGGGGGGAACAGGGCTGCGGCCGCCAGGCCGTCCGTAAAAGGGAAGTACGTCGGCCGCAGGCCGTCCCTAAGAGGGAGATGCGTCGGCCGCAGGCCGTCCCTAAGAGGGAGATGCGTCGGCCGCAGGCCGTCCCTTGAGGGTGGTGGTGGGCGACGGGCGGACGGCGGTGGGCGACGGGCGGACGGCGGTGGGCGACGGGCGGACGGCGGTGGGCGAGCCACAGCGGAGCGGAGTCCCGGCGGGCACTCGGACTATTCGGACCCGTCGGTCTCGCGCCGGGCGCGCACGACCGCGCTGAGCTCGATCCCGCCGGGCAGGACGTGGCGGAGCTCGGCGGCCAGGCGTTCGGCGACGCGGCGCAGGGATTCGTCGTCGCGCTCCTCCAGCTCCAGGCGGATGCCGATGTCGGCCCGCTGGGAGGGGTGGATGCGCACGCGTTCGATCCCGAACTCGGTGTGGGCGACCCGGTAGACGAGGGCGAGGACCTGGGGGTCGTCCTTGGGTTCGGGGACGGCGCCCTGCTCGGCGAGCATGGTCAGGAAGCGGCCCTGGACGGTGTAGGGCACGGGTCCGGACACGTCGATGACCAGGGCGTCGGCGCCCTCCTCCACGGCGGCCTGGCAGGCGTCCCTGGTGGAGAAGGGGACGGGGCGGGCGTCGGAGCGCCAGCGGCGGACGGCGTCGACCGAGGTGAAGGCCAGCACGCCGCGGCGGCCGTCCTTGCCGGTCATGACGGGGACGGCGACCTCGCTGTTCTTGTCCTTGGTGAGCCCGCCGACGCCCTGCTCGGTCTCGGTGGCCACGGCGACCACGGGGATGAGGACGCGGGAGCCGCTCAGGGCGGCCAGTACCTGGCGGTCGCCGATCTCGCCGGCGGCGTGGGCGCGCAGGCGGGATTCGACCTCGGGGTCGGCGCTCCCGTCGTCGTCACGGAAGTTCTGGGCACCGATGATCGTTGGTCTGCTCACGACCCTCGACTCTACCCGGGCGGGGGTCGGGGCGTGTCGGCGTCGTACTCAGTCGTTACCGACGGTGGCCTTGTGGACGCCGGAAGGCCGCCTGTCGGTCGCCGGGGTGTCGCCGGCCGGTTCCAGGACGGCGAGGAGGTCCTCCAGGGCGGCGGTGCGCCGTGGTCCGAGGCGGTCGAACATCAGGGCGCGGACCCGGGCGGCGTGCCCGGGGGCGACCGCGGCCAGCAGGCGGGCGCCCTCTTCGGTGAGGACGGCCCACAGGCCGCGCCGGTCGTCGGCGCACTCCTGTTTGCGGACCAGGCCGTCGCGTTCGAGCCGGGCGATCTGGTGGGAGAGGCGGCTCTTGGAGACGATGACGCTGTCGGCCAGGGCGCGCATGCGCATGCGCCGTTCGGGGGCCTCGGACAGGTGCGCGAGGATCCCGTACTCGATGAGGCTGAGGCCGCCGCGCTCGCGCAGGTCGCGTTCGAGTTCGTCGTAGATCCAGGCGTTGACGCGCAGGAAGCCCCGCCAGACCCGTTGTTCGTCGTCGTCGAGCCATGCCGGGTTCTCCATGGGTCGATTCTAGTGGCCACGGTTGCGTGTGGGGCGTCGAACACATAAGCTTCTTCCCAGGAAGATATTTCTGAGGTACTTTGTTCCTAAGCAAGTAGATGGGCCCGAGTACCCGGGTCCGCGACCCGAGACAGGGAGATGCAGGCAGATGGCAGCGCAGGAACTGAAGGCCGGCACCTGGAAGATCGACGCCGCCCACAGCACCGTCGGGTTCTCCGTCCGCCACATGATGGTGAGCAAGGTCCACGGCCGGTTCGAGAAGTTCGACGCCACCCTGACCGTGCCCGAGGACCCCACGCAGTCCTCGGTCGAGGCCACGATCGACGCCTCCTCGATCAACACGGACAACGCCGACCGTGACAACCACATCCGCTCGGCGGACTTCTTCCACGTGGAGGACAACCCCGAGTTCTCCTTCCGTTCCACCGGCCTGGCCGCCGACGGCGAGGACTTCGTCCTCAAGGGCGACCTGACCATCAAGGGCCGCACCAACCCGGTCGAGCTGAAGCTGGAGTTCAACGGCTCCACCCTCGACCCCTACGGCCTGGACCGCGCGGGCTTCTCCGCCACCACCCAGATCAGCCGCAAGGAGTTCGGCGTCGACATCGAGATGCCGATGGACGGCGGCGGCGTGGTCATCGGGGACAAGATCACCATCACCATCGACGCCGAGTTCACCCACCAGGCCTGACCGGCCCGGCCACGCACGTCCCCCGGCCACGGGGGCGGGGCGGGAGGCCGCACTCGAAGGCGCCCGCGGGACATCCGTCCGTCCCGCGGGCGCCTTTCCCGTTTCCCCGGCACCCGCACACGACCGACGACCGGAGTCCAGGGTCCGGAGCCCGTGTTCCCGCGGCGCCGTGCCACCGCCCCGGAACGCCCGGCCGCCGACGGTCGCACGGTCGCACGGTCGCGACGAAGACCCTCCCGCCCTCTTCGCCCGCCCCGCACCCCGCCTTCCGGAGCCCGTGTTCCCGCGGCGCCGTGCCACCGCCCCGGAACACCCGACCGCCGACGGTCGCACGATCGCGGGAACAGTCCACCGCCCCCCGCCCGCCCCGCACCCCGCCTTCCGGGGCCCGCCCGGCGACAGGACTCCCCGGCGCCCCCGTTTTAACGACACCGTGTCGCCACCTTCCGGAGGGCTCGGCTATCGTCGACCGGGGCGGACGCGTCCCCGCCCCGCCCTCCGCCCCGCGCACCCGCGCCCGACAGGAAGGACCGCCATGGCCGGCCCCTTCGCCCCCGAGGTCGTCACCGCCGTCACCGCCCACATGAACGGCGACCACCCCGAGGACACCCTGATCATCTGCCGCGCCCTGGGCGGTCACCCCGACGCCACCGCGGCCCGGATGACCGGCCTGGACGGCGAGGCCGGGGAGTACGCCGTCACCGTCGGCGGCACCGAGCACACCGTGCGCATCCCCTGGGCGCAGCCGCTCACCGAGCGCGCCCAGATCCGCCACGAGGTCGTGCGCATGTACCGGGAGGCCTGCGCCGAACTCGGCGTCGCCCCGCGCGGCCACTGACCCGGCCTGTGAGCGAACGGACCGGCGCCGCGGGAACCCGGAGGGCGTGACCGGAGTCCTACAGGGTGAAGGACGGGGAGAGGCGCGCACCGTCGACGGGGGTCCGCGGGCGCACGGCCGGCACCGGCCGCCGCCGGGCACCTACTCTGGAAACGGCCCGCCGATCCCGGCCACGACACCCACGCAACCGAAGGACGGCACCGACCTCCATGGTCACGCCCCACACCGGTGACGACAACGCGCCGACGCAACGGATCGAACCCACCGCGCCCACCGCCAAGGCGGACCCCGCCCCGAGGGCCACGCGGTGGGTCACCCGCGTCCTGCGACCGGGCTCCGGCCGCGACGCGACCCCGCCCACCCGCGTCCAGGGCCCCGGCCCGGCGGCCCCGCCCACCCGGGTGGACCGGCCCGCCGCGGCCACCGCCCGGTTCGGCGGCGCCGCGGACCCCGGCGGCGCCCGCACCCCCTGGTGGCGCACCCTGTTCGGCCCCTTCCTGGACTGGCTGGCCCGCCTCCTCTCCCGGGTCGTCGTCGGCCCGGCCAGCGACCTGGACTACGCCGTCCCCGCCGAGCTGCGCCGCCGCTACCAGGTCCTGGACCGCATCGGCGCGGGCGGCGAGGCCGTCGTCTACCTCGTCGAACCCACCGACTCCCCCGGCCGCCGCCTGGCGCTGAAGGTGTACCGGCCCGGCCACGACATCAACCGCGAACTGCTGGACCGGCTGCGCGCCCGCGGCACCGCCTCCCCGCACACCCCCGCCGTCCAGGGCTACGGCCACGCCAAGAGCTCCTGGGAGGAGGACCTGGCCTGGGAGGCCCAGGAGTACTTCGAGCACGGCTCGCTGCGCGCCGTCATCGACCAGGCCCCCCTGGACGACGCCCGCGCCCGCGCCGTCGTCTCCGCCGTCGCCGAGTGCCTGCACCACTGGCAGGACGACCTCCAGCACAACCACACCGACGTCAAGCCCGAGAACCTGCTGGTCCGCTCCCTGGACCCGCCGGTGCTGGCGCTCACCGACTTCGGCGGCGCCGTCCGCGCCACCATGAGCCGCGTCTACGGCGGCCTGGCCATCACCGAGGACTACGCCGCCCCCGAGGTCGTCGAGGGCCGGCGCGAGGCCCCGGCTGCCTGGTGGTCCCTGGGTGTGATGGCGCACGAGCTGGTCACCGGCCGCCGCCCCGACCGCGGCGGCAACTGGCTCACCGCCCGCAACACCGAGGTGGACATCTCCGCCGTCACCGACGAGCACTGGCGGCTGCTGGTGCGCGGCCTGCTCGCCCCCTCCCCCGGCGCCCGCTGGGGGTACGCCGAGGTCGCCCAGTGGCTGGCCGGGGAACGGCCCGCCCTGCGGACCGCACGGCGGCTGCGCCCCATCGTGTTCGCCGGGGCCTCCCACGAGGACCCGCCCAGCCTGGCCTTCGACCTGCTGGACCGCTCCGAGACCGGCGCCATGTGGCTGCGCACCCACTGGTCGGAGCTGCGCACCTGGCTGGACCGCGAGGTCAAGGACCACACCTTCGACCGCGCCTACCTCACCGGCCTGGAGGGCCACCCCGAGCGCGCCCACATCGCCATCAGCGCCCTGGCCGCCCGCTACGTACCGGGCATGCCGCCGCGCTACCGCGGCCACGAGATCAGCGCCGACGGCCTGCTGGAGCTGTCCACCGGCGAGGCCAGCCGGCACGCCGTGGTGCGCGAGGCCCTGGAGTCGGGCGCGGTGGGCCTGGCCGCCCAGCACTGGTGCCCCCACCCGGGCTGCCGCAGCGACGGCTCGGGCCGCTGCGTCCTGCTCGAACGCGTCCAGCACGAGGTGCCCCTGCTGATGCGCCGGGTCACCGAGACCCTGGACCGCATCACCGGCCCCGGGGCGGACCGGCCGGACCGGCCCGCCGCCCACGAGATCGACACCACCTGGGCGCGCGCCGTGGAGCTGGTCCTGGAACCCGACACCGCGTCCCGGCACCGCGCCCTGCTGCGCCGCCAGTCCTGGCACCCGGCCCAGCGCAGCCCCGCCCCGCACGCCCCCTGGTGGAACGAGCAGCGCCGCACCGGCCTGCGCGACGGCGGCGGCGACCCGATCGCCCCGCGCGCCGCCCTGCTCACCGCCGTGCTCCTGCTCCCCGAAGCGGTCCGCATCGGCGGCTCCATCGCCGACCGCGAACGCGCCGACGGCCGGGCCCGCCGCCAGGACCGGTGGGCGGCGCTGACCGGCTCGGCCCGGGCCCGCTGGGACGAGACGCGCGGCCGGATCTCCGACGCCCGCCGCCGCCGGGCCGAGGCCGCCACCGGCGACACCCCGGTGGTCGGCGGCGCCGCGCCGCCGGACGCCGCCCGCCCCCGCTGGAACCGCTGGGGCACCGCCGCGCAGAACCCCGACCCCCGCGACCCCGGGGCACCGCACCCCGGGGCGCAGAACCCCGAGGCCACCCGCAGGCAGCAGGAGCGCGCCGCCAAGCGGGTCCAGCGCACCATGAACCAGATCCAGAAGGCGATGACCGCGGGCAGGTGCCGCCGCTTCGCCTACCCGGCCGCCCTGCTGGGCCTGGTCGACGGACTGGGCCGGGCGCTGCGCCCGCAGGACGGCTTCTACCCCGAGACCCCCTTCGTCACCGACGCCTACACCGGTCTGCTGGACGCCTCCCAGGGGCCGGTCCTGGGGACGCTGGCCGACGCCGCCGGAACCGTCACCGGGCTGCTGCCCGGGGACACGGGCGCCGCCTGGTGGCTGCCGGTGCTGCTGTCGGTCGCGCTCATCGCGATGGGCCGCACCGCGGCGAGCAGGAGGGAGTCCTCGCGGGCGCGCCGCCGCCTGGCCGCGTTCCGGATGGCCGTGGCCGGGTCGGTGCTCATGCTCGTGGTGCTGCTGTCCACCGGACTGCTGGCCCTGGGCTCGGGCGTGCTCATCCCGCTGGACGGCCTGCTCGGTTAAGATCGCCCGGTTCGGCGAAGGGCCGGACCGTGGTGGGGAACCGGGCATGAGAGAGAGACCGCACGTGGGAGAGACCATCGAACTGCGCTCGGGGGACTTCGGTGCCCGCATCGCCACCGAGGGCGCCGCACTCCAGGCGCTCACCTGGCGGGGCGACGACCTGGTGTGGCCCTACACCGGCGCGCCCACCGCGTTCCAGGGACAGGTGCTCGCCCCCTGGCCCAACCGGATCGGCGACGGCCGCTACCGGTTCGGCGGGGACGAGTACCGGTTGGAGGTCAACGACCCCGCCACCGGGTCGGCCATCCACGGGCTGGTCCACGACCGGGTGTGGACGCCGGTGCGGACCTCCGAGGCGGAGGCGGAGCTGCACCTGGACCTGCCCGCCTCCGCCGGCTACCCCTTCCCGCTGGCGCTGGACCTGGCGTACCGGCTCGACGGGGACGGCCTCACCGTCACCACCACTGCGCGCACCACCGGGGACTCCCCCGCGCCGTTCGGGCTGGGCTTCCACCCCTACCTCGACCTGGGCGAACCCGTGCGGGGCCTGGCCGACCGCGGCGAGCTCACCGTGAACGCCCCCGTCGACCGCCGCCTGCCGGTCGACGGACGGCTGCTGCCCGACGGGGACCCCGTCGCCGTGGACGGCACCGACCTGGACTTCCGGCCGCCGGGCCGCAGGCTGGGCGGCACCGTCCTGGACACCGCCTTCACCATCGGCGAACGCGACGCCCACGGCCGCGCCTGGACCCACCTGGACGGGCCGCACCGACGGGTGTCGGTGTGGTGCGACGAGAGCTTCGGGTACCTCCAGCTGTTCAGCTCCGACACCCTCACCGGCGCCGACCACCGCGCCCACCTGGCCGTGGAGCCGATGACCTGCCCGGCGAACGCGTTCGACACCGGCACCGGCCTCATCGTCCTGGAACCCGGCGCGGCCACCCGCCACGTCTTCGGGATCACCGCCTCGGCGACGCCCTAGCGGCCGATCAGGTCGCGCAGGCGCAGCAGGTCCTCTTCGGTGTCGATGTCCTCGGGGCTGGCGACGTCGTCGCAGGCCACCGGGGTGACCACGTGGGAGTACGCGCGCAGGAACGGGCGCGCTCCCACGTCGTCGACGGCCATGGCGTGCACCGTGGACCAGTGCTCGCGGCCGATGAGCACCGGGTTGCGCTGGTTGCCGCGGTAGGTGGCCACCGCGGCGCGGGCGCCCTCGGCGTGCGCCGCCACCAGCCGCGCCACCGCCCGGGGGGTGACCAGCGGCTGGTCGGCCAGGGAGATCAGGACCGCGTCGACCCCGTCGGGCAGGGCGTCGATCCCGGCCCGCAGCGACGAGCCCATCCCCGAGGCCCACTCCGGGTTGAGCACCGTCCAGGCGTCGGGGACCGCCGTGTCCGCGGCGCCCAGCACCACCACGACGGGTGCGCAGCCGCCGGCGCGCAGGGTGCGCACCCCCCGGTCGACCAGGCGTTCGCCGCCGACCTCGACCAGTGCCTTGGGCCGCCCCAGCCTGCTCCCGGCCCCTGCAGCCAGCAGCAGCCCCGCCACCCGGCCGTGTTCCCCCTCACCACTTCCCATGACGCGATGATGCCACGCGCGGGCACCGCGCACCGGCCGCCCGCGGAACCCCGTCCCGAGGCTTTTCCAGACCCTCTCCACCCCCCGGACACGACCTGCGCTTTCCCCCGCCCCCGCGTTTCGGTTCACCTGTCGACGTGACCGAATCCGGCCGGAACGAAGGGATCCACGGCGACGTCCCGATGGATCCGGCCCGTGGTCTCGCTCAACGCCCGGCCGCTGCCGCCCCAGCGGGAGCGCACCAGCTCGGCGGCGATCGACACCGCCGTCTCCTCGGGGGTCCGCGCCCCCAGGTCCAGGCCGATCGGCGAGTGCAGCCGCGCCAGGTCGTCCTCGGACAGGCCCGCCTCGCGCAGCCGCGCCATCCGGTCCTCGTGGGTGCGCCGCGACCCCATCGCACCGATGTACCCGGCGCGGGTGCGCAACGCCGCCGTCAGCACCGGCACGTCGAACTTGGGGTCGTGGGTGAGCACACAGATCGCCGTGCGCTCGTCGACCCGGTCGGCCACCTCGTCCAGGTACACGTGCGGCCACTTGACCACCACCTCCTCCGCGGCGGGGAACCGCTTGGCGGTGGCGAACACCGGGCGGGCGTCGCACACCGTCACCCGGTAGCCCAGGAAGGCGCCCATCCGGGCCACGGCCGCCGCGAAGTCGATCGCGCCGAACACCAGCATCAGCGGCGGCGGCGCGAACGCCTGCACGAACACCTCCAGCTCGTCGCCGCGCCGCTGCCCGTCCGCACCGTAGTGCAGCAGGCCCGTGGTGCCCTGGGCCAGCATGCCGCGCACGTCGTCGTCCAGGGCGTCGTTCAGCCGGTCGCCGCCCACGTCGCCCTCGGCGTGCCCGGGCCACACGATCCGGCGCCGCCCCACCCGGTCCTCGCCGGAGGGGTCCGACACGACGGTGGCCACCGCCACCGGCTGGTGCTCGTCGACGGCGCCCAGCACCGAACCCAGCGAGGGGTAACGCTCGCGGTCCACCGGCTCCACGAACACGTGCAGGGTTCCACCGCAGGTCAGACCCACGCTGAAGGCGTCCTCATCGGCGACCCCGTAGGTCCGGCGCACCGGGACCCCGGTGCGGATCGCCTCCATCGCCTCCTCGTAGACCGCGCCCTCCACGCAGCCGCCCGACAGGCTTCCGACGACCTCGCCCGAGGCGCTCACCGCCATCGCCGCCCCGGCCGGGCGCGGCGCGCTCTTGAAGGTGTCGATCACCGTCGCGACGGCGAACCTCTCCCCCGAGGCGTACATCTCCGCCACGGCCTCTCGGATATCGCGCACGCGGCACCCCGCTCCCGGTCGGCTTCCACGCTCTGTGGCCTTCACCACCAAACTATGCGCTCCGCCCGGTACGACGGGAGCCTCCGTTCCGTCAAGAAACGAAGGCTCCCGTTAGACGTTCGCACAAAGCGGGCGGAACCAGGGGCGGGGGTCAGTCCCGGTCAGGCTCCTCGGCCTCACCGCGCCGGCGCAGCAGCTCCCGGAACTCCGCCAGATCGGCCCGGGCCCGGTCGCCGTCCGCGCTCTGGATGCCCATCACCGCCAGCGTCGTCCCGTCGGACAGGTCCACCGACGGCCACGGCTCGCCCTCGGGCATCCGCACGTCCACGATCTCCGCCCACGACAGCACGTGCGTGCGGATGCCGTTGACCACCGTCACGCCGTCCCGTGCCGCCACCAGCCGGGGCCGGGCCAGCAGGTGCAGGGTCGCGGCGATCGCCAGGCCCACGCCCACGAGCAGCAGCCGGTCCGTGAACCGCCAGTCGCCCGGCAGGATCGACGCCAGGACGACCATCGTGGCCACGATCAGGAGCCCCAGCCCGTAGGCGACCACCCGTACCGCCCGGGGGCGCCAGACCCGGGGCCGCTCCGGCCGCTGTGCCGCCTCGTCCACGGTCTGTTCCCTCGTCCGCACCCGTACTCCCACTCCCGAACGGCCTAGATCCGCAGTCCGCGCAGGACCGCGGCCGCCTCCAGCGCGGCCAGGGCCGCCTCCGCGCCCTTGTCCTCTGCGCTGCCCGGCAGCCCGGCGCGGTCCCGCGCCTGTTCCAGGGTGTCACAGGTCAGCACGCCGTTGCCCACGGGGGTGGACTGGCGCAGCGCCACGTCGGTGAGCCCCTGCGTCACCGACTGGCACACGTACTCGAAGTGCGGGGTGCCGCCGCGGATGACCGCTCCCAGCGCGATCACCGCGTCGTGGCGGCGGGCCAGCTCCTGGGCCACCACCGGGATCTCGACCGCCCCGGCCACCCGGACCACCACCGGTTCGGCGGCCCCCGACTCCTTGACCACCGCCAGCGCGTTGGCCAGCATCGGCTCCACGATCGGCGCGTTCCACCGGGTCACCACGATGCCCACCGACATACCGGAGGCGTCGACCCCCTGCCCCTGCGGGCGTCCTTCACCACTCATCGCTTCTTCGCTCCCAGTCGTCTCGTACTCGTGGATCAGCCGGTGACGCCGGACAGGTCGTGCCCCATCCGGTCGCGCTTGGTCCGCAGGTAGGCGGCGTTGTCGGCGGTGAGGAACGCGGGCGTCGGCACGCGCTCCTTGACCCGCACCCCGTGCCGCTCCAGGCCCTGGGCCTTGTCCGGGTTGTTGGACAGCAACCGCACCGAGGAGACACCCAGGTCGGTGAGGATCTGCGCCCCCGCGCCGAACTCCCGGGCGTCCGCCGGCAGCCCCAGCCGCAGGTTCGCGTCGACGGTGTCCACACCCTCGTCCTGTAGGGCGTAGGCCCGCAGCTTGTGCAGCAGCCCGATGCCGCGCCCCTCGTGGCCGCCCAGGTAGACCAGCACGCCGCGGCCCTCACGGGCGATGTCGGCCATGGCCGCGTCCAGCTGCGGACCGCAGTCGCAGCGGTGCGACCCGAAGGCGTCCCCGGTCAGGCACTCCGAGTGCAGCCGCACCAGGACGTCGGTGCCGTCGCCCAGGTCGCCCATGACCAGGGCGACGTGCTCGGCGCCGTCGGCCGTGCCCTTGAACCCGACGGCGCGCCACTGCCCGTGCCGGTTGGGCATGCGGGTCTCCACCAGGCGGGTCACCAGCGGCGGGTGGGCCTCCTCCTCGGTGAGGGACTCGCCCAGCGACAGCCGGTACGCGGCCAGCTGCTCCACCGACACCAGCTTCAGGCCGTGCTCGTCCGCGAACTCGCGCAGCCGCGGCAGCCGGGCCATGGTGCCGTCGTCGTTGACCACCTCGGCCAGCACCCCGGCGGGGCGCAGCCCGGCCAGCCTGGCGAAGTCCACCGACGCCTCGGTGTGGCCGCGCCGGGCCAGCACGCCGCCCGGCCGGGCCCGCAGCGGCAGGATGTGCCCGGGGCGCACGAAGTCGGTGGGTCGGCTCCCGTCGGCTGCCAGCAGGCGGATCGTGTGCGCCCGGTCGGCGGCGGAGATACCGGTGCTGACGCCCTCGCGGGCGTCCACCGTCACGGTGTAGGCGGTGCGCAGGCTCTCCTCGTTGCGCGCCGTCATCAGCGGCAGGTCGAGCCGGTCCAGGTCCGGGCCCTCCATGGGCACGCAGACCACGCCGGAGGTGTGGCGGATCATGAACGCCAGCAGCTCGGGGGTGGCGAGTTCGGCCGCGAAGATGATGTCGCCCTCGTTCTCGCGGTCCTCGTCGTCGACCACCACGATGGCGCGGCCTGCGGCGAATTCGGCGATGGCGTCCTCGATCGGGTCGAGGACCACGGGCCGCTCGGCGTCGGTCGCGGCCGGGGTGGTGTCGGTGACGGTCATTCCCGCTCCAGGTGTCGGTGGGTGGTGTGGGATCGGTGGCGGCCCGGCGGGGTCCGCTCCGGTGGGGATCAGGTGCGCGCGCGGCCCTCGGCGGCGGCCACGGCGGTGATGCGCTCGACGTACTTGGCGACGACGTCGACCTCGATGTTCACGGTGGCGCCGACGGCCAGGGAGCCCAGGGTGGTGGCGCGCAGGGTCTCCGGGATGAGGCTGACCTCGAAGAACGCCGCGTCGGCGCCGGGCGCGCTGACGGCCGACACGGTCAGGCTGGTGCCGTCGACCGTGATCGACCCCTTCTCGACCACGTACCGGGACAGCCCGGCGGGCAGCTCGAACCGTAGAACGTCCCAGTTGTCGCCCGGATTCCGGGAGAGCAGGCGGGCGGTGCCGTCCACGTGGCCCTGCACGATGTGCCCGCCCAGGCGCGAGTCGACGCGTGCGGCGCGTTCGAGGTTCACCGGGGAGCCGGCGGCCAGGGAGCCCAGGGAGGAGCGGTCCAGGGACTCCTTCATGACGTCGGCGGTGAAGGTGCCCTCGCCGCGGTCGACGACGGTCAGGCACACGCCGTTGACGGAGATGGAGTCGCCGTGGCCGGCGTCGGAGGAGACCAGGGGGCCGCGCACGGTGAGCAGCACGGCCTCGCCCGCCGGTCCCGCGGGGGTGAGGGAGACGACCTCACCGAGCTCTTCCACGATTCCTGTGAACACGCCCTTGCCTTCCCTGTCGCCTGGTACGGCTCCGGGGCGTGTGTGGAACGTGCGTCCACGGCGGGTCGGCGAAGGGCCGCGGGCACGGGGCACCACGGCGCACAGACCGTCCCGACGCGTGCTGCCTCCCATCCGGACTTTCACCGTCGGTACCGGAATTCCACCGGTTCAACCGGCCGATGGACTCGGCCGGGTCGCGGACTGTCACCGCCGGTTCGGACTTTCACCGACCCCGGAGCACGCATTCTCAACTCATGTCTGAGACGCCAACGATCTTAACGCCGCAGTAGCAACCGCGCATAGTTCGTGTGATGGGGATCATGCCCCGGGCGTGCCGTCGGCCGGTTCCCGCGCGTGTTCCGCCTGCTCGTCCGGGGCCGCGGGGCGCTGCGCCAGGCCGCTGCGCAGGAACAGCTCCGGCGCTCCGAAGGTCGCCCAGAACGCGATGGCCCCGTAGACGAGGAAGGACACCACCGCCTCGGTGAACCCGGAAAGGCCGCCGAACAGCACGTCCTCGAAGGCCAGTACCGCGACCACCACGGAGATGCCCAGCACGAACCGTGCGACCCGGGCCGGGACGGTCCCCCGCGCGCTGTACCAGCCGCGCCGGTCCAGCAGGGTGAGGCCGACCAGCCCGCCCAGCAGCGCCCCGCCCAGGGTGAACAGGCCGGCGAGCGTGTACCCGGCCGGATCGGGCGGGGTCGCGCCGATCCACTCCACCGGGACCTCCCGGCCGCCGTACACCGTGTACCGCCATACCGCGCCGACCACACAGGGCACCAGGGACGCGGCCAGGGCGACACCGATCCAGCGCGGGGTGTCCAGCCCGCGCCACCAGGCCAGCACCCGCTCCTCCCAGCGCAGGAACGCCCACAGGGTGGCGGCGCCCAGCAGCACCCCCACCGCCACGTCGCTGATGAAGTGGGCGCCCAGGTACACGCGCGACAGGCAGATGAGCGCGATCAGGGCGATCGCCGCCCACAGCGGGCCGCGCCGCCCGGACCTGATCCCCAGATAGCCCCACAGGACGGTGGAGCCCTGGGCGTGCCCCGAAGGCATACCGAAGCTGGACTCGGCGACGTGCGCGGTGACCCCCGCGTCGTACCAGGAGGGACGGGATCCGAACACCAGGCCCTTGAACAGGTGGTTGAGCACCCCGGTGCCCACGCAGAGGACGAACAGGCGGGCGCCCAGCGCCGAGTCCACCGACCACAGGACCAGGGCGAGCAGGGCGATGACGAAGGTCTGGGAGCCGAGTCCGGTGACCGCCTCCAAGGGCAGGAGGGGCCACTCCCCCACCCCCTGGAGCCACCGGATGGGGGCGGTCTCGGCGTCCCACAGCACGTCCAGGTTCACAGCGAGCACTCCAGGTGTCCGTGCCTGGCAACGTGCTCACGCCGCGCCGCTCCCCCGGTCCGCGCCGCGCGGGGGGAAGACGGAGCCGCGACCAAGCGGAATCGACGACTACGGGGCGAAAGCCTAGAGGGTGCGGCGCCGGTGTGACCAGTCGCACACCGGCGCCGCGCCGGGATCGTTACCCGCGTGCGGCGGCCTCGATCGCCTGGGCGCGCAGGGAGTCGATGGCCTTGGCGGGGTCCTGGGCGCCGTAGACGGCGGACCCGGCGACGAAGACGTCGGCCCCGGCCTCGGCGGCGCGTTCGATGGTCTCGTCGCCGACGCCGCCGTCGACCTGGAGCCAGACGGAGGCCTCGCGGCCGTCGAGGATCTCGCGGGCGCGGCGGATCTTGGGCAGGACCAGGTCGAGGAACCTCTGGCCGCCGAATCCGGGCTCGACGGTCATGAGCAGGAGCATGTCCATCTCGCCGACGAGGTCGGCGTAGGGCTCGACCGGCTCGGCGGGGTTGAGGGCCAGTCCGGCGCGGGCGCCCAGCCGGCGGATCTCGCGCAGGGTGCGCACGGGGGCGCTCGCGGCCTTGGCGTGGATGGTGACGCTGCCCGCCCCGGCCTCGGCGTAGGCGGGCGCCCAGCGGTCGGGGTCCTCGATCATGAGGTGGCAGTCCAGGGGGGTGTCGGTCGCCTTGAGCAGGGACTCGACGATGGGCAGGCCGAGCGTGAGGTTGGGGACGAAGTGCCCGTCCATCACGTCGACGTGCAGCCAGTCGGCGTTGGGGACGGCGGCGGCCTCGTCGGCCAGGCGCGCGAAGTCGGCGCTCAGGATGCTGGGTGAGATCTGGATTGCCACGCCTGGCAGTGTAGCCAGACCGGCCGCCGGTCCCGGGGCGGGGCACCCGGTCGGACCTGGAATGCTTCCCCGAAAAGCCCCAACTTGACGATGTAGATCATGATTTGTCCGATTTAGCCGGAGGCGGCCGCGGCACCCCGGACAGGGCACCGCGGCCGGGCGCCGGGTCAGTTCCGGCGCAGCAGGGCCAGGAACATGGCGTCGGTGCCGTGCCGGTGCGGCCAGAACTGCACGTACTTCCCGTCCTCCCCGGCGGCCAGGCCGGGCACCTCGTCCAGCAGGTCGGCGGCGCGCAGCAGGGTGAGGTCGTCGCGTTCGGCCAGCACACGGCGCACGATCACGTCGGTCTCGTCCAGGTGCGGCGAGCACGTCACGTACGCCACCACCCCGCCCGGGCGCACCGACTCCACGGCGTTGGCCAGCAGGTCGTGCTGGAGCGGGGCGAGTTCGGCCGCGGAGTCCTCGGTGCGCCGCCAGCGCGCCTCGGGACGGCGGCGCAGCGCGCCCAGACCCGTGCAGGGCGCGTCGACCAGGACCCGGTCGAACGTCCCCGGACGCCAGGCCGG
>NZ_JASFDV010000037.1 GCF_030766825.1 Nocardiopsis sp. CC223A | reverse complement strand
CCGCGCGGCTCCGGCCGGGCCCGGGCGGCGGAGGCGTTCGCCCCCGCCGACCCCGGGCCCGTTCGGTCAGCTCCCCCCGCCGGTGCGGTGGGACACCCGGCGCAGCAGGACCAGTGCCCGGTCGATGACCCGGACCGGTCCGCCCGCCGTGACGAACGGCCGGTCCAGCACGTCCGGCTCGGCGGTGTCCAGCACCGTCTCCCAGGCCATCCCGTACTCGGTGCCCGGCACCGTGAAGTCCACCGCGTCCGCGCCGCTGTTGAGCAGCAGCAGGAACGAGCTGTCCCGGATACGCCTCCCCCGCGGATCCGGTTCGGTGATGGCGTCCCCGTTGAGGAACACCCCCAGGGCGCGCCCGGGGGCGTTCCAGTCGTTCCCGCTCATCGGGCGCCCGTCCGGGCGCAGCCAGGCGATGTCGGGCAGCCCCTCCCGGTCGTCCGCGGTCGTGGCGCCGCCCTCCACCGGGCTGCCCCGGAAGAAGCGCCGGCGCCGGAACACCGGGTGCTCCCGGCGCAGCCGGGCCAGCTCGCGGACGTAGTCCAGCAGGTCGTTCTCGGGCTCCTCCCCCTCGCCGAGACCGGCCGCCTTCCAGTCGATCCAGGAGATCTCGTTGTCCTGGCAGTAGGCGTTGTTGTTGCCCCCCTGGGTGCGTCCCACCTCGTCGCCGTGGGACAGCATCACCACCCCCTGCGACAGGTACAGGGTGGTGAGGAAGTTGCGCACCTGGCGGCGCCGCAGCGTGATGATCGCCGGGTCCTCGGTGGGTCCCTCCACCCCGTGGTTCCAGGACCGGTTGTCGTCGGTGCCGTCGCGGTTGTCCTCGCCGTTGGCCTCGTTGTGCTTGTGGTCGTAGGCGACCAGGTCGGCCATGGTGAAGCCGTCGTGGCAGGTGATGAAGTTGATCGACGCCACCGGGCGGCGGCCGTCGTCCTGGTAGAGGTCGCTGGAGCCCGACAGCCGCGAGGCCAGCTCGCCCAGCACCGGCTCGCCCCGCCAGTAGTCGCGCACCGTGTCGCGGTACTTGCCGTTCCACTCGGTCCACAGCGGCGGGAAGTTGCCCACCTGGTAGCCGCCCGGGCCCACGTCCCAGGGTTCGGCGATCAGTTTGACCTGCGAGATCACCGGGTCCTGCTGGACGATGTCGAAGAACGTGCTCAGCCGGTCCACGTCGTGGAACTCCCGGGCCAGGGCCGACGCCAGGTCGAACCGGAACCCGTCCACGTGCATCTCCAGGACCCAGTACCGCAGCGAGTCCATGATGAGTTGGAGCGAGTGCGGATGCCGGACGTTGAGGCTGTTGCCGCACCCCGTGTAGTCCAGGTAGTAGCGCTGGTCCTGGTCGCCGACCCGGTAGTAGCTGAGGTTGTCGATGCCGCGCAGCGACAGGGTCGGTCCCATGTGGTCGCCCTCGGCGGTGTGGTTGTACACCACGTCGAGCAGGACCTCGATGCCCGCCTCGTGCAGCGACTTCACCATCGCCTTGAACTCCTGGACCTGCTGCCCGCGCGAGCCGAGCGCCGCGTACCCGCTGTGCGGGGCCAGGAAGGCGAGGGTGTTGTACCCCCAGTAGTTGGTCAGCCCGCGCGCCACCATGGCGTGTTCGGGCACGAAGTGGTGCACCGGCATGAGTTCGACCGCCGTCACCCCGAGCGAGGTGAGGTAGTCGATCATCGCCGGGTGCGCCAGCCCCGAGTAGGTGCCCCGCTGGTGCTCGGGGATACCGGGGTGGCGCATGGTCAGTCCGCGCACGTGCGCCTCGTAGATCACCGTCCGGTGGTACGGGGTGCGCGGTCTGGACTCGTTGCCCCAGTCGAAGAACGGACTCACCACCACGCACTTGGGCACGTAGGGGGCGCTGTCGGCGGTGTTCTTGCGGCCGGGGTCGGCGAAGTGGTAGCTGAACAGTGATTCGTGCCAGGTGAGATCGCCGTTCAGCGCTTTGGCGTAGGGATCGGTGAGCAGTTTGTTCGGATTGCAGCGCAGTCCGTGCTCGGGTGCGTAAGGACCGTGGACGCGGTACCCGTACTGCTGCCCCGGGCCGATACCGGGAAGGTATCCGTGCCAGACGAAACCGTCGTATTCGGTCAGGGGTATACGGGTCTCCTCGCCGTCGTCGTCGAACAGGCACAACTCGACCTGATCGGCGGCCTCGGAGAAGAGGGAGAAATTGGTACCGGACCCGTCGTAGGTCGCACCCAGAGGATAGGAACTACCTGGCCAGACTTCCACCATAGGCGTTATCGGTCTTCTTGGTCTCGGGGCTTTCGTACGGTATCGGGTGGTTCGTCCGTGAGCGCTCCCAGTCGCGGGCGGGTGCGCGGACGATCCGTCGATGGCACGAAAGCGGATGGTCGTGTGGTGACGACTTCTTTCTTCCGCTCCGACCACAGAAGTATGCCGAACTGGACCGATGATCATTCATCGGCCGCCCCGGACCGGCCGCGGCCTCGGTGGTAGTCATGATTTCCGGTGATATGCGAGTCGGTCCGGGGACGAATTCCCGACGGGCTCCGACATGCGGCCCCCGGGGGAACCGCGGGGGCCGCGCCGCCCCGCCCGCCCCGGGCGGGGCGGCGCGGCCGTCGGGCCCCGGCGACCCCCACCGGGACGACGGCCGCCGACCGGTGGCGTCGATCGACTTCACCACCCGCCACGACGGTTTCACCACGGCCGACCCGGTCTCCTGCGACCACGGGCACGACGAGGCCGACGGCGCGGCCCCGGGCGCCGTGGCTCAGGCCCCGGGGCGGGCCCGGTCCAGGATCAGGTCGGTGTCCACACCCCGGGGCAGGGTGCCGAACACGTGCCCCCAATCCCCGCCCAGCCGGGAGGCGGTGAAGGCCTCGGCCACCGGGGTGGGGGAGTGGCGCAGCAGCACCGACGCCTGGAGGGTGAGCGCCATCAGCTCCACCACCGAACGCGCCCGGTACCGGACCTCCTCCAGGTCGCCCAGGGTCTGCTCCAGCCGCTTGACGGCCGTGTCGTAGTGGTCGTCCACGCCCCGGGCGGTGCCCAGTTCGGTGAGGAACGCCGCCACCGACTCGGGGCTGCGGCCCATCGCGCGCAGCACGTCCAGGGCGGCCACGTTGCCCGAGCCCTCCCAGATGGAGTTCAGCGGGGAGTCCCGGAACAGCCGGGGCATGCCCGACTCCTCCACGTACCCGTTGCCGCCCAGGCACTCCAGCGCCTCGGCGGCGTGCGCGGGCTGGCGCTTGGTCACCCAGAACTTGCTCACGGCCACGGCCAGCCGCCGGAACGCGGTCTCGGCCTCGTCACCGCGCACCGACCGGTCCACCGCACCGGCCAGGCGGGTCATCAGCGCCGTGGCCGCCTCCGACTCCAACGCCAGGTCGGCCAGCACGTTGCGCATGAGCGGCTGCTCCACCAGCCGTTCGCCGAACGCCGACCGGTGCCCGGCGTGGTGCAGGGCGTGGGTGAGCGCCGCCCGCATGCCCGCCGCCGAGCCGATGACGCAGTCCAGCCGGGTGCTGTTGACCATCTCGATGATGGTCGGCACCCCGCGGCCGGCCTCGCCCACCAGGTGGGCGACCGCGCCGTCGTACTCTAGCTCCGCCGAGGCGTTGGACTTGTTGCCGAGCTTGTCCTTGAGGCGCTGGATGTGCAGCCGGTTGCGGGTGCCGTCCTCCAGCACCCGCGGCACCAGGAAGCAGCTCAGCCCCTCGGGCGCCTGCGCCAGGGTGAGGAAGAAGTCGCTCATCGGCGCGGACGTGAACCACTTGTGCCCGGTGAGCAGGTGGTGGCCCTCGTCGGTGGGCACCGCGCGGGTGGTGTTGGCGCGCACGTCCGAGCCGCCCTGCTTCTCGGTCATGGACATGCCCGCGATGAGGCCGCGCTTGGTGTGCGGGGCGCGCAACCCGAAGTCGTAGGTGCGCGAGGTCAGCAGCGGCTCGTACCGCTGCGCCAGTTCCGGGGCGTGGCGCAGCGCGGGGACCACCGCGTAGGTCATCGAGATCGGACAGCCGTGGCCCGCCTCGGGCTGGGACCACAGGTAGAACTTGGCGGCCCGGGCCACGTGGGCGCCGGGCCGCTCGTCGGCCCAGGGGGCGGCGTGCAGGCCGAACTCGACCGCCTGGTCCATGAGGACGTGGTAGGCGGGCTGGTAGTCGACCTCGTCGATCCGGTGCCCGTAGCGGTCATGGGTGCGCAGGACGGGCGGGTAGGCGTTGGCGGACTCGCCCCAGGAGCGGACCCGCTCCGTTCCGGCGGCGTCGCCGACCTCGCGGACCTCCGGCTCGGCCCAGGCGGCGCCCTCGCGCCGGACACCCTCCAGCAGGGCGGGGTCGTCGGCGGCGTTGTAGTCGCCGAGCGGGGCGGCCTGGTTGAACACCTCGTGTGTCGGGGGCATGGCGTACTTTTCCGTTCCTGTTCGCAGGCGGCCGGGTGCCGCGCATCCTATCCCGTTGCGACCGGGAGTAACAGAATCAGGTTCGGTTTCGATCCGGGCCGCCCCGGCCGATGGAGAATGACACCATGACCTTCAAGGACCCCGTCCCCCTCCCCGCGCTACCGCCCCCGGAGCAGATGTGGGGCGGGCCCGCCGCGATCGCCGTGCTCGGCGTCCTGGTCCCCGACCACGACTCCCCGTGGCAGCGGTGGGGCCGGGCACTGGACCACGACCACAGCGAGGGCCGGTGCTGCCTCGCCCTGGTGGAGGGCGGCCGGGCCGTGCTGTTCGGCCACGACGTCGACGGCTCCCGCACCGGGCACGCCGCCCCGGCCGTCGACCTGCTCGCCGGCGGGCCCCACTGGCTGCCGTGGGAGTGGTTGGTCAAGGCCCTGCACGACGCCGGGATCGTCTCGTTCCTGTCCTGGTGGGACGGCCGCGCCTGGTACCGGGCGCCCCTTCCGGAGGGCGTGGACGAGGTCCTCCACCCGGGGGCCGACGCGGACGACGTGTACACGTCCCTTGAGGAGTTCTGCTTCGAAGGCGGGTGGGACGATGACGACGAGGCCCTTCCCGAGCGGCAGGAGGACCTCAGGGCACGCCTGACCGACCTGGTGGCCGCGGCCTCGGCACGACGCCTCGACGAAGGCGTGCTGAGAGGGCTCGCGGATGTTCTGCCCGACCCTGACGCCGCCGACGTCGAGGGGGCACTGGCCGAGGCCCGCCGCCTCGGGGTGACCGGGGAGGAGGAGCCCCCGGCACTGCCCGCCGGAACGGGCGAACCGGACGGTCGCCGCGTCCACCTGCCGCAGGGCCAGGCGGGCGCCTCGGTGGGGATGGCCGCCCGCGAGGGCGTGGAGCGGCCGCGACCGGCCCCCGCGGGGCCGGGTCCGGCCGGGCGGGCGTTCCTGGACTGGGCGGACGGGCACGCTCCGCACCGGGTGACGGTCTCCGCCGTCGGGTACGGCGACATCACCGTCCGGGTCGGGGCCGCGCACCTCCCCGCCCCTGCCCACGGGGGTGCCGACCCGGCGGTCGCCCTGGCCCGGGCCTGGCGGGAGGAGGAGGCCGACCCGCGCAGCGGCGCGTGGCTGTACGCGCGCGTGGACACGGGCCGGGGGACCGTGGAGCGCGTCTACGACCGCCTGCCCGAATGGGCGTACCCCGCCGAGATGGCCACGCGCGCCCTCGCCCGGCTGCGCGGGGAGATGGCCGCCCGCGACGAGGAGTGGCGCCCGGAGTGGGCGTCGCTGCTCGCCGAGGACTTCGTCCGCGACGGCGCCCCGCCCCACCTGTGCTGGCGCCCGGGGATTCCGGTCGTCCTCCGCTGAGGCCGCCCCGCGGCTCAGCGGTCCGTGCCCAGCGAGAAGCCGCCGTCCGTGGTGATGATCTGGCCGACGACCCAGCGGCCCCCGTCGGAGGCCAGCCAGCCCACCAGCCGGGCCGGGTCGGTGGGGTGCCCCAGCCGCCCGAACGGGGTGGCGGCCAGGACCCGCTCGATGATCCCCGGATCGCGGTCGGTGGACTCGGGGTCCAGGTAGCCGGTGTTCACCGGTCCCGGGTCGACCGTGTTGAGGACGACGCCCAGCGGCAGCAGCTCGGCGGCGGCCGTCGCGGTCAGCCCGGCCAGCGCCGCCTTGCTCGCGGCGTAGGCCACCTCGCCGGGCATGGGGCCGTGGATCTGCCCGGAGGTCGTCCAGAACACCCGGCCCGTGGCGTGCTCGTCCAGCGGGCCGGAGAACCCCCGCCGGTCCCCGGGACGGGCGGCCGGGGCCTCCTCCGTACCCGCGAAGGCCCTGGCGAAATGCGAGGTCAGCAGCAGGGTGGAGCGGGTGTTGACCGACCAGTGGCCGTCCAGTTTCTCGGCGGTCATATCCAGCAGTGAGCCGTCCCCGCCCGAGCGGGCGTGGTTGCACACCAGCACGTGCAGGGACCCGGTCAGCTCCCGGGCGGCCGCGACAAGGCGCTCGGGGGCCTTCGGATCGGCCAGGTCCAGGCCCAGGTCGCCGAAGGCGGCACCGGGGCGCAGGGCGGCCCGGACGCCCTCGCGCACCCCCTCCAGGTCGTCGGCGCTCCACGGCTGCCCGGTGTCGTGCGCCCGGTGGTGGTGGATGAACAGGTCGGCCCCGAGTTCGGCCAGGCGCACGGCGATCGCGTACCCGATGCCCCTGCGCCGGGAGACCCCCGTGACCAGGGCGGTCCTGCCGCGCAGCGGAAGGTGTTCCGAGTTCGTCATGGCCGCGATCCTAGGCTCCGTGACCCCCGGCCGCACCGGGTTCTCACCCGGCTAGGGCCAGAGCAGGCCGCGCCGCCAGGGGCCGCCGGGCTTCTGTCGCAGGTAGCGCAGGCGTACGTGGCGGCGGTCGGGGGAGCCCTGCCAGAACTCCACCTCCACCGGCCGGACCACGTACAGCCCCCAGTCGTCGGGCACCAGGGACGGGTCGGCCTCCACCCGGGCCCGGCTCTCGTCGAAGACCCGGTCCATCTCCGTGAGGGCGACCAGCGGGTCGCTCTGGCGTCCGTGCAGCCCGGCGGCCCGCGACTCCGGCGGCCGGTTCAGGAAGTCGGCGGCGCACCGCTCGGGGGAGGCGAGTTCCGTCAGGCCCCTGACCCGCACCTGGCGGCCCTGCTCGCGCCAGTGGAACAGCAGCGCCGCCTGCGGGTCCGCGGCCAGCTCCCGGCCCTTGCGCGAGGTCGTGGTGGTGGCGAACCACCATCCTTCGGGGGTCAGATCCTTGAGGATCACCACCCGCGCCGACGGTGCCCCGGCCTCATCGGCGGTGGCCACCGCCATGGCGTGCGGCTCGGACACCCCGGCGGCCACCGCCGCCTCGAACCACGCCGTGAACAGCGCGATCGGGTCGTCGGGGGCGGTGGACGGGTCGAACGCGGGCAGGTCCCCGGCGAACACCGGCAGGCCGCGCAGCAGGTCGCGGACGGACATGGGTCTCCTCTCGGATCGGCGCAGCCCACCCTACGGACCCACCGGAGAAACGGTGCACCAAGACTCCCCAAAGCCCGGGGTCCCGGGGTGTCCGTCCGGCCCGTGCCGGGCAGTGGCACCCCTGCGGTATCCGACGAGAGGGGAACGACCGTGGAGATCGGGTTCAAGCTGATGGCCGAGCGGTACAGCGCCCCCGAGTTGGTGCGCCAGGCGGTACGCGCCGAGGAGATCGGGTTCGACTTCGTGGAGATCAGCGACCACTACCACCCCTGGCTGTTCGAGCACGGGCACTCGCCGTTCGCCTGGTCGGTGCTGGCGGCCATCGCGCAGGCAACCGAGCGCATCCGCATCGGCCCCGGCGTGACCTGCCCGTCGATGCGGTACCACCCGGCGATCGTCGCCCAGATGTCGGCCACCACGGCGGTGCTCTCGGACGGCCGGCACTTCCTGGGCGTGGGCTCGGGGGAGCGGCTCAACGAGCACGTGGTGGGCGACGCCTGGCCGTCGGTCACCGTGCGGCACGCGATGCTGCGGGAGTCGCTCCGGATCATCCGCGTGCTGTGGACCGGCGGGTACCACTCCTTCGAGGGGGAATACCTGACCCTGGACGATGCCCGGGTGTTCGACCTGCCCGACACCCCGCCCGAGATCATCGTCGCCGCAGGCGGCGAACAGGCCGCGGCCCTGGCGGCGGAACTCGGCGACGGGCTGTTCGCCACCGAACCGAAACCGGAACTGGTGGAGGCCTACCGGGCCGCCGGCGGTGACGGGCCCCGGTACGTGGAGGTACCGCTCGCCGTCGCCGATGATGCGGACACCGCCCTCCAGCGGGCCTGGGAGGGGTTCCGGTTCGGACTCGGCGGCTGGAAGGTGATGTCGGAGCTGCCCAACCCGGTCAACTTCGAGGCGGCCACCTCGCTCAGCCGCCCCGAGGACATGCGACAGATGGCGTCGGCGGGCCCGGACCCTCAGGAGCACCTGGAGCAGGTCCGGACCTTCGCCGGGGCCGGGTTCGACCACCTGGTCCTGATGAACGCGGGCGCCGACGTGGACGACTTCTTCGCCTACGCGGAGAAGAACCTGCTGCCCGAGCTCACGTCCGCCCCCTGACCCGGGGCGGCCCGCGGGTCAGACCTCCAGGGGGTGGCCGGTGGTGGCGTCGATGTGGTCGGGGACCTCGCCCCGGTGGTCTCCGACCGTCAGCGTCCCGGTGGGCTCGAACAGCAGGATGGAGGCACCGCCGTCCGACTCGGGACGGTGCTCGACCCCGCGCGGCACCACGAACACCGAGCCGGGGCGCAGGGTGACCACGCGCTCCACCGCGCCCTCGCGCAGCCGGATGCGCAGGTCGCCGTCGATCAGCAGGAAGAACTCGTCGGTGTCCTCGTGGGCGTGCCAGATGTACTCGCCGCGCACCTTGGCCACCCGGACGTCGTAGTCGTTGACCCGGGTGAGGACGCGCGGGCTCCACAACTGGTCGAAGGAGGCCAGCGCGGTCGCCAGGTCGATGGGTTCGTCGCTCATGGACACCATCCTTCCGGTGGCTCCCCGACCGAGGAAGTGCTAGGAATCGCACATGTCGCAAGATTCCTCGCACCGGGTGGCGCTGATCGTGGACGCCGGGTCCAACCCGTTCGAGATGGGGGTGGCCACCGAGCTGTTCGGGTTGCGCCGCCCGGAGATCGACCGGACCTGGTACACGCTCACCGTCTGCTCGGCCACCCCCTCGGTTCCGGTGCACCTGGGCCTGTTCACCCTGTCCGACCTGGCGGGCCTGGATGCGGCGGCCGGGGCGGACACGGTGATCGTGCCCAACCGCCCCGACCCGTGGACGCCGCCGCGCCCCGAGGTGCTCGCCGCCGTGCGCGGGGCGCACGCGCGCGGGGCGCGCCTGGTGAGCTTCTGCACGGGCAGCTTCACCCTGGCGGCCGCCGGAGTGCTGGACGGGCGCCGGGCGGCCACCCACTGGCGGCACGAGGAACTGTTCGCCCGGCTGTACCCGAAGGTGCGGCTGGAGCACGACGTGCTCTTCGTGGACGACGGCGACGTGCTCACCGCGGCGGGCAGCGCCGCCGCCCTGGACCTGGGGCTGCACCTGATCCGGCGCGACCACGGCGCGGAGGCGGCCGCCTCCGTGAGCAGACGGCTGGTGTTCACCGCGCATCGGGAGGGCGGGCAGCGCCAGTTCGTGCCCGCCCCGGTCCCGGAGACCGCCGACGTGTCACTGGCGCCGGTCCTGGACTGGGCGCGCGAACGCCTGGCCGGACCGCTCACCGTCGCCGACCTGGCGGCCCGCGCCGCGGTGAGCCAGGCGACCCTGCACCGGCGCTTCCGCGCAGAGCTGGGCACCACCCCGCTGGCGTGGCTGCGCGCCGAACGCGTGCTCGCCGCCCGGCGACTGCTGGAGGGTACGGAGCTGGACCTGTCCGCGGTGGCCCGGTCCAGCGGCCTGGGCACCCCGGCCAACCTCCGCGAGGCGGTCCGCGCGCACACCGGCCTCAGCCCCTCGGCCTACCGGTCCGCGTTCCGCCTCACCTGAGAGCGGGGGCGCGTGTGGTACCCAGGGACCGTGACGAACGGGAAGAGGGGGCGCGCCGTGGTCGCGGTACTGGTGGTCGTCGCCCCGCTCCTGCTGTTGACGGGATTCCTCTGGGCGGGGCAGCGCTCGGTCATCTACCTGCCCTCCGCCGTGGTCCCACCGCCCGCCGCCGAGGTCATCCCGGGTGCGCAGGACGTGCACCTGACCGCCGAGGACGGGCTCGTACTGGGCGGCTGGTTCGTGCCGCCTCCGGGACGGGGCCGCGAGGCCGCCGTGCTGGTCGCCAACGGCAACGCGGGGAACCGGGAGAGCCGGGTTCCGCTGGCCCGCGCGCTGGCCGCCGAAGGATTCGCGGTGCTGCTGTTCGACTACCGGGGCTACGGCGGCAACGAGGGTTCGCCCTCCGAACCCGGACTGGCCGCCGACGCCCGCGCCGCCGCCGACCACCTGGCCGAACGGGGGTTCGCGGCCGACCGCACGATCTACTTCGGAGAAAGCCTGGGCGCCGCCGTCGCGACGGGGCTGGCGGTGGAGCGGCCGCCCGCGGCGCTGTTCCTGCGCTCGCCGTTCAGCTCACTGGCAGACCTGGGGGAGCGGCACTACCCGTTCCTGCCGGTGCGGCTGCTGCTGTGGGACCGCTACCCGGTGGCCGAGCAGGTGGCGGGGGTCGACGTCCCCACCACCGTGGTGCTCGGGGACGCCGACCGCGTCGTGCCGCCGGAACAGAGTCGAGAGGTCGCCGCCGCCAGCCCGAACCTGGTGGAGGAGGTGGTCCTGCCCGGAGCAGACCACAACGACGCCGAACTCGTGCACGGCCCCGAGGTGATCGAAGCTTTCGTCCGCCTGGCCGACCGGGCTCTCTAGTGCTGTGACCGCATAGGTTCGCCGGGTTCGGTCAGACCTGCTCGGAGGCGGCTGCGAGATGGCGGCGGCAAAGGTCGGCGGACGTGAGGTAGGGCTTGTGCAGCGCCTCGCTGTAGAGCCGCATCTCACGGGCCGCTCGGTCCAGGTGCTGCCAGAAGGCGAGCGGCAGGTCGAGGTCGTTGCCGAGATCAACGATGCAGTTGAAGGCGAGACCCAGTTCGTTGTGCTCCAGGAACTCAAGCGTCGCTGAGAGATCGATGTCGGGCAGGCCCGCCAGGTGGGCCCGAGCGGTATCGAGGTGGCTTCGGGTCCGGTTCCAGCCGGCCTGAAGCGCCTCACGATCAACGGTCATGGTGCCAGTGTCGCTGGTGTGGTCGGTGCACTCACGTGATTTTCGCGGGTCGTCCGCCCCAGCGCAGCCTCTTCTCGCTGCGGACGCGGGCGCGCTCGCGGCGCTGGGCGGCGAGGATGTCGGCTGCCGAGCGGTCCGAACTCGTCGAACGCGAACACCCCTTTCGGGAAAAGGCTCAGGGCGTGCTCGATCCCGGTCAAAGCACTGGCGGCGGTGTCGTCAGCCGCGCACGGTGGCGCTGCGGAGAAGGGCGGCCCACTCGGCGGCGGGGATTTCGAGGTGCCCCAGGTGTCGGTTCTGGGTGTCGCGGATGCCGACACGAGAGTAGGTCACCATGCCCCGCGCCTCGACGCAGTTCCCGCCCTCGCCGTTGCTGTAGCCGGACTTGGACCATTGCTCGCTGATCATGGAGCTTCTCCTCGAATCTCTTCCAACCGGGCCCGGGAGGCGGAAGCGGGGAGGGCGGCGCTCCGCAGCTCGCCGAAGACTCGCTCGTAGCCCTGGACGATCCCGGGCTCCCTGATGGTCAGACCTGCTCCACGCCCCTCGATGTACGCGAAATCGCCGCTGTCGGGGACTGCGAGCAGTTTAAAGGAGCCGTCGAGGCCGGGATGCTGCTCGGTCAGCATCGGCACCAGCTGGATGGTGACCCGCGGCCGGTAGGAGAGCTCCAACAACCGGTTGATCTGCGCGTACATGATGCCCGGGTCGCTGAATGCGCGCATCACCGTGCTCTCATCCAGGATGATTGCGCACATCGGCGGGTGCTCCCGGTCCAGGATCGACTGCCGGTGCAGGCGAGCCCGGACCATGGCCTCGATCTTCTCCGGCGGCGCGTGCGGTGATCCCATCTGGCTGATCACCCGGGCGTAGCCCTCCGTCTGGGCCAGTCCTGGAACGACTCCGAAACCGTATTCGCGGATCTCTGTCGCCGTCTGCTCCGCCTCGGCCACTTCCCGGAAGTAGTCGATCATCCCGTTCGGCGAGAAGTAGGCGTCCCATGCGTTCAGGAGAGCGCCGTTGGCGGTGAGGGCCGTGTCCAGTCGTTCCACATGCTCCCTTTTTGTGCCTTTGTCTCCTGCCTCCAGCGAGCTGACCGTGCTCTGCGAGAGAAAGGAGGACTGTGCCATCTCCTGCTGAGTCATCCCTGCCCTCAGCCGGTGGTTGCGCAACAGAAACCCAAATTTCTTCCTTGATGAATTGCTCGCCACCACCGTTTTACCGCCTTTATCGCCAACGAACCGCCGTGTACCGCAAGGCATAGGAATAAGACCGCATTGCGGAATGATTGTAGAACGGTGTGGCGAGAAAGGGCAGGCTTTTCTGCGGAAGGCTTGCTGCCTGCGGAAATGCGGGCGAACCTGGCCACCAGGTTGCCCCGGCGGCTGTTATGGACAGCCCCGGGGCGCGGCCTCCGACCCCGAGCCATCGGTTCGACACCGGCACACGAGGAGAGGCACATGCAGGCTACAACGCCCGCCCCCAACCCGCCCCGGCGCATTCCCTTCCCCGATCCCGCGAAGACCGGCCTGCTGTGCGGCAGCGACCCCCGGCACGTCGCCATCGCCCGCCGCTGGATCTCCCACTCCTCCCAGAGCGGGCCCTCGGTGACCTCCGCATTGGTCTCGGCGCTGAGCGAACTCCACACGAACTGCCTCCGCCACACCCTTTCCGGAAGGCCCGGCGGCACCGTCCGCATCGTTCTCGAACGCCAGGAATTCGTGCACATCCTCTACGTCACCGACAACGGCCCCGACACCTCCGCACCTTTCGGCGTCCCCATCGCCCTTCCACCCACCCCGGCCGACGAACTCCCCGCCGTCGGCGGACACGGGCTGCGGCTGCTCGAATCCCTCTCCCTCTACTGGGACTGGACCGGCGAGGCCGGGGGACCGCTCACCGTGCGCGCGGTTTTCAGCCGCGCCGCGGACCACCGGATCCGCCGCCCCCGGTCGCCTCGGCCATGAGCTCGATCAAGCGCTTCAGCACGCGCAGCTGCGCCGGGTTGTACAGCTCCGCCGCCGCCTCACCCATGGTCTGCGCCGCCCGCCGGGGGCCCTGCGGCGAGTCCGACACCGGGTCCGTCGTCCCGGCGCTACGCAGGGCCACCGGCACCAGCCGCTCGGCCAGATCGGCGATCGTGGCGCCGTCGGCGTCCGCCGGCAGCGCCTCGAACTCCTGCTCCGTCGCGTCCGGCTCGCTGATGAGCTCGCGAAACTCCTCGATGGACCTCTCACTGAACACGGTCGAATAGACCGCCAGCAGCGACCGCTGCCGCTCGGACAGGTCACCGTAGACCGAGGCGAATCCGGGCGGGGTGTGCGCCGGGACGCGGTGGCGCAGCAGGTCGGCGAGCTCCTCCCGTACCCGGGTCAGCCGGTCGATCTTCGCCTCCAGCTCCGCATCGAGCACCCGGATCGCCTCGTCCGGCTCCCCGTCCTCACGCTCCATCGCCGCGATCTCCGAAAGCGGGACCCCCAACTCGCTCAGGCGCCGGATCTGCACCAGCCGGACCAGATGGGCGACCCCGTACTGCTTGTACCCGTTCGCCGTCCGCTCCGGTACGTCCAGCAACCCGATCTCGTGGTAGTGCCGCACGGCCTTCAACGTCGTTCCGGCCAGCTCGGCGACCTGCCGGGTGCTCCACGCCATGCGCCCCTCCTGCGGTTCCGTTCCCGTGTCCAGCCCACATCCTGCCCCGTACACCGGGTCAAGGGTCTCCTCGCGCCGGGCTTGACCATGCCCCGAGGGCATGGTCTGGAGTGGTGGTGACCGTTCGGACCCCGCAACAGAAGAAGACACATGCACAGCCTTCGCGAGCCCTTCAGGATCATCCGCGCCGACTTCCGCGCCTACCTCGTCATGAACGCCATCATGTTCGGCCTCTTCCTCATCGGCGTCGCCGCGGCGTTCGCCTTCCCCGACCTGAACGCGGCGCAGACCGCGTCCATGGACGAGGACGGCACGACGGACCTGGTGGTGGAGCTGCTCGGGAACGTCTGGCTGTTCAGCCTGACCATCTTCGCGGTGAACGTGCTGACGGTCGCCGTACCGGTCATCCTGCTCCCCTCGATGGCCGTGCCCTTCGCCGGGATCATCCTCTTCTCGTACAAGGCGTTCACCTTCGGGGTGACCCTGGCCCCGGTCGACGCGACCGCGGCGAAACTCCTGATCCCGCACTCGTTGACGATCCTCATCGAGTTCCAGGCCTACATCCTCGTCATGCTCGCCGTCTACCTCCTGGGTCGGGCCTGGCTGCGCCCCGCGACGGTCGGCGCCGACACCCGCCGCCAGGCGTACGTCCGCGGGCTGAAGCAGGTCGGGTGGCTGAGCCTGCCCGCGCTGGCGCTGTTCGTCATCGGCGCGATCTACGAGGCCTTCGAACTCATCTACCTTGTGCCCCCGCTGGTCCTGGGCTGATACCGGCCTCTTGCCCCGCCTCGGGCAGAATCGGGAGATGCTGAACATCGGATCGGTCGTGCTGGGCGTCTCCGACGTGGCCCGCGCCACGGCATTCTGGGCCGCCGCCCTCGACTACACGCCCCGCGAGCCCGGCACCGACCGCTGGGTCGTCCTGGTCCCCGTCCACGGCCCCGGCGTGCAGGTGGCGCTCGGCCTGAGCGACGTGCCCGTCCAGGAACACCCCCGGGTCCACCTGGACCTCTACGCCCGCGACGCCGCCGACCAGACAGCCCAGGTGGACCGGCTGGTGGCACTAGGCGCCGAACGCGTCGACTGGGACCTCTACCCCGAGGACCCCGACTTCGTCGTCCTCGCCGACACCGAGGGCAACCGCTTCTGCGTCATCGACGCCAGCCGATCCTGACCGGAAACGGCGTTCATCTCGCCCGGCGAGCCCGGGACCCCGGCCGTGTCACGTCACCGGGGTGCCGGGCCCCAGGGGGTTGTCCACCTGCCCGGAGTGCCTGGCCCCTGCCGGAGGGCGTCGCGCCGCCCCCGCCCCCAGGGGGTTGTCCACCCGCCCGGGAACCCCGGCCCCAGCCCGGAGGGTGAACCGGGGCATTCGCCCCGGGGGGTTGTTCACCCGACCGGAATGCTCAGCCATAGCCGTGTCACGCCAGTGGGAACCCCGGCCATAGGGGGTCTTCGCGACAGAGGTGAAGGTTTCCAAAAGCTCAGCCGCTTGGAAACGGACGGGGCGCTACGCGTGGGCCCGGCCCCGGCCGCAGTCGGCGCCCGGCAGCTTTGCAGACCGGTGCGTTGGGCGCACGTCCCGGGGTGGTGGGGGTGTGACTGCCGGAGCCGGGTGCACGTGGAGCGTGCACACCCGCACCGCCCGGAAAGGGAGGCAATGGTCCGCCTGCACACAGGAGGATGCTCCACGCTCGCTTGAAAGCCCGACCACAGACGGGGTGACCCCGGCGGTGCCCGCCCTCCGCCACCACAGGGGGGTGAAGGGAAGGAAGGACTGAGACCCCCGCCACACGGGGGGTGAACCGGAGTGTTCCCGCGACCCCGGCCCCGGACCGGAAGAAGAACCGCGACCCCCACGCAGGGGGGGTGTGGACCCGGGCGTGCTCGCGACCGGGCTCCACAAGGGTGAACCAGAGCGCTCCCGCTCACTGAGGTGCCGGTGGCGAAGACCATTTTTTTCGGACGCCCCCGGGCGGCCAGGTCCGGGGGCCGGGTGCGGGTCGCATCCCTGCGGGTGGTGGAGGCCGGCGGCTCTTCCCCCCGCCCCCCTTCTGTGGCGGGGATCGCGAGCACGCCCGGGTCCGCCCCTTCTGGGGTCGGGGCCGCAGATGTGTCCTGCCTTCACCCCGGGCGGCCGGGGTGTGCGGTCCTTCCTCCGGTCTGGGGTCGGGGGTCGTGGGAGCGCTCCGGTCCACCCCCCTGGGGTATAGGTCGCGGGAACGCCTCCCTCAACCCCCCTGGGGTGGCGGAGGGCGGGCACCGCCGGGGTCACCCCACCTGTGGTCGGGCTTTCAAGCGAGCGTGGAGCATCCTCCTGTTTGCAGGCGGACCATTGCCTCCCTTTCCAGGCGGTGCGGGTGTGCACGCTCCACGTGCACCCGGCTCCGGCAGTCACACCCCCACCACCCGGGACGTGCGCCCAACGATTCCCTCCACCACTCTGCCGGGCGCCGACTGCGGCCGGGGCCGGGCCCACCCGGAGCGCCCCGTCCGTTTCCAAGCGGCCGGGCTTTTGGAAACCTTCACCTCTGTCGCGAAGACCCCCTATGGCCGGGGTTCCCACTGGCGTGACACGGCTATGGCGAGCTTCCCGGTCGGGTGAACAACCCCCCGGGGCGAATGCCCCGGTTCACCCTCCGGGCTGGGGCCGGGGTTCCCGGGCGGGTGGACAACCCCCTGGGGCGGGGGCGGCGCGATGCCCTCCGGCTGTGGCCGGGCACTCCGGTCGGGTGAACAACCCCCCGGGGCGAATGCCCCGGTTCACCCTCCGGGCTGGGGCCGGGGTTCCCGGGCGGGTGGACAACCCCCTGGGGGCGGGGGCGGCGCGACGCCCTCCGGCAGGGGCCGGGGCTCCAGGCCGGCGGCACCTCCCGGGGCCAAGCGGAGAAGACCACCGCGGCCTCAACCCCCTGCGGAGGAGGCCCCGGTCCACCCTCCGGCCGGGGCCGGGCACCCCAGCCGGGGTGGGCAACCTCCTGCTTCTGGGCGGGGAGGGTGACCGCGGCCTCCACCCACACGTGCCCGGGACGGAGGGAACGCCCGCCCGAACCCCCGGAGCCGAAGGAGGTGATCCTCCCTCCGGCCGTGGCCGGGCCCCGTACAGCACACCCGCCACCCACCACAGCGTTGAAAAGGTACGGGTGAGCGTGCAGGCGGGCCGGTCCGGGCCGGAAGGTCGCTGCGGCCCCACCCCCGGCTCTGGCCGGGTAGCCCGGTCAGGTGAACGACCCCCGGGACGGAGGATTCCGGTCCACCCTCCGGCTGTGACCCGGGTTTCCGGCCGGGTGGGCAACCCCCACTAGAACCCGAGCCCGCGACCCCGACCCAGCCCGGAGCAAGAACCGCTCACTGAGGTGTCCCAGAGGGTGAACCCGCACGTGCCCGCAGCCTTCACCGCAAGGGGAACCCAGGCGTGCTCGCGACCCCGGCCACCCGGGGTGAAGACCGCGACCCGCCCGTATCCCCCCACCGCGTCCCCGATACGATTCCTCTTGCCCTCCCTCGTCTCCCCTTGCCGTTCAGCATCACCGAGGCGAGAGACAAGTAAGTGATCCCGTGATGGGATCACTCCCGAGGTGTAGCGACAGGGCACGGCGCGAGAGGGGACCATGGCCGAACCGGCGGAATCCGCAGAACCCCCCGAACACACCCGCTGGCTCTGGGCCCTGCTGGGCAGCGTGGTCCTCACCCACACCGCCCTCAACCTCACCCGCCCCCTCATCTCCTACCGCACCATCGCCGTCGGCGGCGACGCCGTCGAGGTCGGCCTCATCACCGCCGCCTACGCGCTCCTGCCCCTGGTCATCGCCGTCCCGCTGGGCCGGGCCACCGACCGTTCGGCGCGCATCGCCTGGATCGTCGGCCTGGGTTCGTTCATCCTCGCCGCGGGCGGCCTGCTGCTCTCCCTGGTCGGCGGGCTGGCGGGCCTCGCCCTGGCCAGCACCGTCGTCGGCGTCGGCCACCTGCTGTGCATGGTCGCCGGGCAGGGCCTCATCGCCCGCCACTCCCGCCCGGAGCACCTGGACCGCGACTTCGGCTGGTTCACCGCCGCCGCCTCCCTGGGCCAGCTCGCCGGCCCCCTGATCTCCGGTGCCATGCTCGCCGACGCCTCCGGGGACGCCCTGCTCGCGGCCACCTCCACCGCCCTGGTGGTCGCCGGGACCGTCGCCGCCCTGGGCGCACTGCCACTCCTGCCCCTGTTCCGGCTGCGCCCGGTCCGGCGCACCGCCGAGCAGAAGGCCGCGCCGCCGGTGCCCACCCTGGACCTGCTGCGCCGCCGCCGGATGCCCTCCGCTCTGCTGACCAGCCTGGCACTGCTCTCCGCAGTGGACATCCTCACCGCCTACCTGCCCCTCATCGCGGAGAGCCGGGGCATCCCGCCGGTGCTCGTCGGCGTCCTGCTCAGCCTGCGCGCGGGCTCCTCCCTGCTCTCCCGCCTGACCCTGCCGTGGATGCTGCGCCGCTGGTCGCGCAAGACCCTCATCGTCGCCAGCACCGCCGTCGCGGGGCTGGCGTTGACCCTGGTGGCCCTGCCGCTGGGCGGGTTCGCGGCCCTGGCCGTCGTATTGGGCCTGGGCGGGTTCCTGCTCGGCCTGGGGCAGCCGCTCACCATGGCCGAGGTGACCACCCTGGCCCCCGAGGGCGCCCGCGGCTCCGCCCTGGCGCTGCGCATCTGGGGCAACCGGCTCGGTCAGGTCGCCATCCCGGCCGCCGCGTCCGCCGTCGCCGGAGTGGTGGGCGCCCCCGGCGCCCTGCTGTTCTCCGCCGTCGTGCTCCTCACCGCTGCCGCCACCGCCCGCTGACCGGTTCTGTCGGCCCGGGCCGCCGGGATGGCCGCGCGACCCCGTCGATGAGGGGGACCTGTGCCCGTCACCAACACCGCCGCCGAACACGTCCACCTGGAGGGCATGGAGGACGATCCCGCCTTCCCCGACCACCTGATCGGCAAGGGCAGGTCGATTCCGCTCGCGCCCTGCGAGCGTATCGAGGCCGACCGGCCCCCCGACCTGTCGGCCCTCTACCTCCTCACCAATGCGGCCACCGCAGAATTCAACGCACTCCAGAAGGAGTTCTGGGCGATGAACAGCGACACCGTCATCCGTGAGTCCATCGCCGTCGCTTTCATGCATGTCATGAACGCCTACGGGTGCGCCGACGCCGACCTGGAAGAGGCACTCGCCCCGCGTGGCCGGTGACACGCGGAAAGGGGGCCGTGTCCGTACACGGCCCCCACAGGAGAGAAGCGGAGAGGCGTCCGACCGTTACGCCTTGATCGAGGTCTGCTCACGCCCGGCGTCGTGGCCGACCGTGATCTTGCGGGCCTTGGACTGCTCGGCCACCGGGATCCGCAGGGTCAGCACGCCGTCGGCGTAGTTCGCGGTGATCCGGTCGGTGTCCAGGGTGTCCCCGAGGAAGACCTGGCGGCTGAAGGTGCCGCTCGGCCGCTCGTTGACGATCAGTTCCAGGTCGTCGCGGCGCAGGCCGGGGCGCTCCGCCTTGACGGTGAGGACGTTCCGCTCGACTTCGAGGTCGATGCTCTCGGGGGAGACCCCGGGCAGGTCGAAGTGGACCACGAAGTCGTCGTTCTCGCGGTAGGCGTCCATCGGCATGACGGCCGGTCGGCCGTTCTCCAGGAGCCGCTGGGTGATCCGGTCGAACTCACGGAACGGGTCGGTGCGCATCAGCATCGCTCGTCACCTCCAAGTACCTTCGACGTCATCGTCGATGACTTGATGCGAACACACTCAACTTTATTGATCAGCTCGGGCTTGTCAAGTCCCAGGTGATGAGGCCAGGAGACGGCCCCGCCCTCTCCGACGCCGTCCTCCAACGGCTCCCCGGATATGCCGGGCCCCGCGGCGTCTGGCGCAACGCCGCGGGGCCCGGGGTACGATGCCGGAACCCTCACCAGGGGTGTTCGGGTACCAGCCGCCGTATCTCCGGTGCGGCCGCGGTCAGGACCGTCTCGAACCACACGGAGAAGCCCGCGTCCTCCCGGAACCCGCTCAGCTCACGGGGGTCGACCAGGGCCGTTTCGGACACCTCGGCGGGATCGGGTCGCGGGACGTCCGCGATCCGACCCACGAAGAGGTGGTTGAACTCCCGCTCGACCAGCCCGGAACCCGGGTCCTCCAGGTCGTAGCGGACGGTGCCGGCCGCCGTCAGCGACCGGGGTGCCGTCCCCAACTCCTCCACGGTGCGCCGGGTCGCCGCCAGGAACGGCGGTTCCCCCGGCAGGGGATGGCCGCAGCAGGTGTTCGACCACACGCCGGGGGAGTGGTACTTGCCCTGGGCCCGTCGCTGTAGGAGCATCCGGCCATCGGAGGAGAAGAGGAACACGGAGAACGCCCGGTGTGGTCGTCCCGGGGGCCGGTGCGCCGCGAGCTTCTCCTGCGTGGCGATCGTCCTTCCGGCGTCGTCGACCAGTTCGACCAGGATCGTGGACCGTCCGGGCCCGTGCCCGGTGCTCTCGGACACGGCCGGTCAGCCGGCGAACGTGCCCACGGGCGGGTACTTCTCCCCGACGATGAGGTCACCGGGGCCGAACCCCAGGTCCTCCTCGGAGAAGCCCGCGTCGGCGTCGAACCGGGTCTCGGCGTCGATGTACACCGTCCCCAGCGACAAGCGGTCGGAACCGCTCAGGTTCGCCCCGGCCATGTGCACGACCCGCTCGTTGTGGAAGGTGCATCCACCGGCCCGCAGCGGCACCGTCACCCGGGGACGCCACGACAGCTCCGGATACTTGGAGAAGATGTCCCAGTCACCGGGGCCGGGAGGCGGGATCTTGTGCGAGCCCGGCACGAAGGACATGCACCCCCGCTCCACCGGTACGTCCACCAGCGCCACCCAGGCCGTCATGGTGACACCGCCCTGCCACGGCCAGTACGGCTCGTCGATGTGCGGCGGGGTGGCCGCCGAGTTGTCGCTGGGCTTGCGCAGGATCTCCGAACGGAACATGCGCAGCGGACGACCGGAGATCATCTCGGCGATGGTGGTGACCCGGGGGTGCAGGGCCAGGCGGCGCAGGGCCTCGCTGCGGGTCTCGGCCTCCTCCAACCACTGCATGACGGTCGCACCCTTGTCCTTGACCATCTCGTCCACCGAGTCGTCCCACACACCCCCCTTCTCCTCCTCGATGAGCTTCTTCGCGTCCGCATAGCACTCGGCGACCTCCTCGTCCGTCAGGACCCGGGGGATGTGGAGGTACCCCTCCTCGCGGTACTTGCGGATCGCCTCCTCCGTCAGGTTCTCCGGAGTCGTCAGTTCCGTGTCGTCGGTCACGGCCATTCTCCCTTCCAGGCGTTCACCCACGTTTCTAACGCCCGGAGACCCCGGCCGAAGAGATGCGGTGATCACTGTGTCATGTCGCGATTTCCACGGGACCGGACGACATGACAAACCGGATTCGCGCCCCTTGTCCTGCCCCGGGGCCACGACCACCCTTGGCTGCGTTCTCATCTGCCGCAGAAAAGTGAATTCCCATGCGCATTCTCTTCATACCGGGAAACAGCCCTTCGCCGATCTTCTCCCACGCGGCCCTTGCCTACGCCGCGCGCGGGGCCGGGCACGAGGTCGTGGTCGGGGGCATCGAATGGGTGGTCCCCGACATCGCCGCCATCGGTCTCACCCCCTTCACCATCGCCCCCGTCACGGGGGCCGACGTCGCCGAGTTCATGGGCAACGCCCCCGCGGACCCGGTCCAGCAGGCCATCGCCGTCGGCCGCATCTACGCCGACATCGCCCTGCGCAGCCAGCCGGCGCTGCTCGACCTGGCCGAACAGTGGCGACCCGACCTGGTGGTCGGCGGCTCGATGTTCTACTCCGCACCGCTCCTGGCCCACACGCTCGGAATACCGTCCGTGCGCCTGGAGTGGGACCGTACGGACTCCGCCATCTACGCCCCCGGCGCCCGCGAGGTCCTGGCCCCCGAACTCCGGCGGCGCGGCTTGACCGCCGTCCCCGACCCCGACCTGTGGATCGACATCTGCCCCCCGGGGTTGCGCGTCCCCGGCCAGGAGGCCGGGCGTCAGCCGATGCGCTGGCTGCCGGTGAACCCTCAGCGCCCCCTGGAGCCGTGGATGTACACCCGGGACGAGCGGCCCCGCGTCTACATCACCGCGGGGGCACGGGTGCCCGACCCCGGTGCCCTGGTCCACATGGCCCGGAGCGTCGCCGAACTCGGCGTCGAGGTGGTGCTCGGAGCCGCCGAGCACGTCGCCGCCCAGATCCGTGACGACCTGCCCGACGCACACGTGGGCTGGGCGCCCCTGGACGTGGTCGCTCCCACCTGCGACGTGATCCTGCACCACGGCGGCGGCGTGACCGATATGGCCGCCCTGCGCGCCGGGGTGCCCCAGCTCATCGTCGAACAGGACGTCTCCGCCGACGCCATGAGCCGCCTGGCCGAGTACGGGGCGGGCATCCTCCTCGAACCGGGCTCCCAGCGGGCCGAGGACATCGCGGCGGCCTGCGGGCGACTGCTGTCCGAGCCCGCCTACCGCGACCACGCCCGCGCGCTGGCGGAGCAGATGGCCGCGCTGCCCTCTCCGGCGGAGGTCGTCGGCCTGCTGGAGAAGCTCGCCCGATGACCTCCCTGCGGCTTTCGGCCGCGACCGGTCCCGAGAACGCGACCGAGAACACGACGGATGCGGTGGAGCAGATCAGGAGTGAGGACGACATGACCATCCGCGTATGGGACTATCTGCCCGAATACGAGAAGGAGCGCGACGACGTCCTCGACGCCGTCCGCACCGTCTTCGCCTCCGGACGGCTCATCCTCGGTGAGAGCGTGCTCGGTTTCGAGCGGGAGTTCGCCGCCCGCCACGCCCTCGCCCACTGCGTCGGCGTGGACAACGGTACGAACGCCGTCGTCTTGGGGCTGCGCGCGCTGGGTGTGGGCCCCGGTGACGAAGTGGTCACCGTGTCCAACACGGCGGCCCCCACGGTCGTCGCCATCGACGCCGTCGGCGCGACCCCGGTGTTCGTGGACGTCCGGGAGGCCGACCAGCTCATGGACACCGGCCTGCTGGAGGCCGCGGTCACCGAACGCACCAAGGCGCTGCTCCCGGTCCACCTGTACGGCCAGTGCGTGGACATGGCGGCGGTCCGCGATGTCGCGGACCGCCACGGCCTGGTGGTCCTGGAGGACTGTGCCCAGGCGCACGGGGCCCTGCACCACGGCCGGCGGGCCGGGACCATGGGCGACGCGGCCGCGTTCTCCTTCTATCCCACCAAGGTGCTCGGGGCCTACGGGGACGCCGGAGCCGTGGTCACCGACGACCCCGGGGTCGACCGGGCGCTGCGCCGGCTGCGTTACTACGGCATGGAGGAGGTCTACTACGTCGTCGACACCCCGGGGCACAACAGCCGCCTGGACGAGGTCCAGGCCGAGATCCTGCGGCGCAAGCTGACCCGGCTGGACGACTACGTGGCGGGGCGTCGGGAGGTGGCCCGCCGTTACGCCGAGGGACTGGGCGACCTGGTGTCCCCCGACGGCCTGCGCCTGCCCCTCACCACCGAGGGCAACGAGCACGTCTACTACGTCTACGTCGTCCGCCATCCCGCGCGCGACACGATCATCGAGCGCCTGCGGGAGCACGACATCCACCTCAACATCAGCTACCCCTGGCCGGTCCACACCATGTCCGGCTTCGCCCATCTGGGGGTGGAGCGGGGCTCCCTGCCCGTGACCGAGGCCCTGGCGGGGGAGATCTTCTCCCTGCCCATGTACCCCCACCTGCCCCGGGAGCACCAGGAGCGGGTCATCACCGTGCTGCGCAAGGTCCTGGACGAACTCTGAGGAGAAGTATGACCAGTCACGACGACCGCCTCACCGCGATCTACCGCCGCGCCGAGATCTACGAGGCCGTGTACCTGGGCCGGGGCAAGGACTACGCCGCCGAGGCGGCCGAGATGGAGCGCCTGGTGCGCGAGCGCCGCCCGGACGCCGCCTCCCTGCTGGACGTCGCCTGCGGCGCAGGCACCCACCTCGGCCACCTCGCCGCCTCCTTCGACCACGTCGAGGGGGTGGACCTGGCCGAGGACATGGTGCGGCTGGCCCGCGCCAACCTGCCCGGCGTCCCCGTCCACTCCGGGGACATGCGCTCCTTCGATCTGAAGCGCCGCTTCGATGCGGTCACCTGCATGTTCAGCTCCATCGCCCACTTGTCCGGACCCGCCGAGGTGGAGGCGGCCCTGGCCCGACTGGCCGCACACACCGAGCCCGGCGGGGTGATCGTGGTGGAGCCCTGGTACTTCCCCGAGCGGGCGGCCGACCGCCACGTCTCCAGCGCGCTCGTCACCGCCGGGGACCGCACCATCGCGCGCGTGTCCCACAACCTGTACCGGGACGACGCCCACCACATGGAGGTGCACTACACCGTCGCCTCCCCCGAGGAGGGCGTGGAGCACTTCGTGGACGTGCACGTTCTGGCCGTCCACCGGCGCGAGGTCTACGAGAAGGCGTTCGCCGCCGCCGGCTGCTCGGTGGAGTACCTCCCCGGTCCCGGCCCGGGCCTGTTCGTCGGCGTCGCGGGGGCAGCGGCGTGAGCCCCCGTGCCAGGCCCCTCGGCATCGAAGGGGCCTACCTGCTGCCCTACGAGGTCTTCGACGACCAGCGCGGCCTGTTCGCCACCCCTCTTCAGGGCGCTGAGCTGCGCCGGGTCTCGGGCCACGGCCTCTTCCCCGTCGTGCAGACCAGCTACAGCGTCTCCCACCGGGGGGTCGTGCGGGGCCTGCACTACACCCAGGCCCCGCCCGGCATGGCCAAGTACGTACACTGCCCGCGCGGCCGGGCGCTGGACATCGCCATGGACCTGCGGATGGGCTCGCCCACCTTCGGCCACCACGAGAGCGTCCTGCTCGACCGGACGGACCCCGTAGCGCTCTACCTGCCGGTGGGGGTCGGCCACCTGTTCGTCGCTCTGGAGGACGACACCATCGTCACCTACTCCCTGTCGGTGGAGTACGACCCGCGCAACGAGCGGGCCCTGTACCCCTTCGACCCCGACCTGGGGCTGTCCCTGCCCGAGGACCCCGCCCCGACCCTGTCCGAGCGGGACCGGGCCGCCCCCCGCCTGGCCCGGGTCATGGAGGAGGGCGGACTGCCGGATTACCGCACCTGCGTCGAACTGGAGGAGGCACTGTGGCGGAGGGAGGCACCGGTATGAACGGGATCGGGACGGTGGCGGTGCTCGGCGCCACCGGGTGGATCGGCCGCCACATCCTGGCGGCCCACGCCCGCACCGGTCGGCCGGTCGTGGCCGTGGCCCGGGCGCCCGCACCGCACGTCCAGGGCTTCCCCTTCCACAGCCTCGACCTGGCCGAGGCGGGCCCCGATGAGGTCGCGCGGCTGCTGGCGGAGCACGACGCCCGGGTGGTGGTCAACGCGATCGACGCCGCCAACTCCCGCGACGGCTGGCACCGGCCCGAACGGGAGTTGGAGAAGGGCAACGTCCGGGCGGTCGCCACCCTGGTCGAAGCCGTCGGGTCCATGGCCCGTCCGCCCCGGTTGGTCCACCTGGGCACTCTCCACGAGTACGGTCCGGTCCCCGATGGGACGGCCGTGCGCGAGGACGCGTGCCCCCGTCCGGCCAACGCCTACGCCCGTACCAAGCACGCCGGATCGGACACCGTCCTGAGCGCAGCCCGGGAGGGGCGTGTCGACGCCGCGGTCCTGCGCGTGGCCAACGTCTGCGGGCCGTACCCCTCCCCGGCGTCCTTCCCCGGCGTGCTCCTGGAACGGTTCCGGCGGGCCGTGGCGGGGGAAACGGTCTCCCTGCGGGTGACCGGGGACCGTCGCGACTTCGTCGACGTGCGCGATGTGGCCCGGGCCGTGGTGCTCGCCGGGGACCGTCCGGACGTCTCCGGGCACGTTCTCAACATCGGCGGAGGCCGAGCGGTGGGCATCGGGGAGATGGTCGCCTGGCTGCGCCGGACCTCCGGAGCCGCCCCGGAGCGGGTACGCGAGGTGCTCGAACCCGTTGCCGGAATGGGCGGCGGCTGGATGCTCGCCGACATCGGGGCCGCGGAGCGCATCCTGGGCTGGCGTCCCGTCGTCACGGTCCGGGACTCCCTGCACGACATGTGGTACGCCTGAGCCCGGTGGCCGCCGCCTCCGGGCGACGGGGCCCACCGGGCCCGGAACGCTGGGGCGTGTTCGGCGGATCGTTCCGGGCCCGCCCGTCGCCCGCCACCGCCCTCAACGGACGCCTTCGGCGCGGTACTTCCACGGAGCCGCGAGGCCGCCTCTCTCTGCGCCGCCTGCGCTCGGACGGCCGCCCGCCGACTTCGCCGGCCGTCCTGCGAGAGACCGCCTCGCGGCCGCTCCCCGTACTCGGCGCGGGCGCCGAGCCCGAGCCGCACGAAAGCCTCCGCCGAAAACGCCCTAGGAGGCATCCAGGAGGGCGCGGGCGGCCCGGAGCCCCGAGCGCATGGCGGCCTCGGTGGTGGGGGAGCTGAAGTGGTCGCCCGCGAACACCACGGGCGGGCGCTGGCTCCGGGTGGCGGCCACCGAGGCCCGGTACCGGCCCGGCGAGGGGATGGGGAACCCGTGGGGGCGCTCGGCCACTTGGAAGGGCTCCGGGTCCCGCGGGAAGTCCGGCCACAGGCTGCTCAGCAGCGGTGTCACGGCGGCGTACTGCTCCTCGGGCGTACGTCCCAGCAGGCGGCGGGTGATCGCACGTCCCGGGTAGGCGAACACCAGCAGCCGATCGCGGACGGTCCCGTCGGCCCCCCTCACCCGGCGCGGGTAGGTGATCATGTTCCGGATCCGGGGGTCCTGCGCGCCGCCGGCCATGATGTGCGTCTCCGGCGGGAGAGCGTCCGCGTCCACCAGGTAGGACATCGACAGCGCCGGCTCGTACTCCTGGCTCTCCAGATAATCCCGCATCCGGCCGTCCACCGCCTCGCGGGGCAGCGAGGCGATGATCTTGGCCGCGAACGGGGCGGGCACCGCGATCACCACGGCGTCGAAGTCCCCCACCTCCCCGCCCTCGGCACCCTGGGCCGAGACGACCACCCGGCCGTGCTCCAGCCGCACCTCCGACACCTCGTGGCGCAACAGCACCCGGGCGTTCGCGGCGTTGCGCTCCGCCAGGACCTGCATGCCCTCCCGGAACACGAAGAACTCCGCACCGCCCATCTGCGCGAGCATCGCCCGGGCGTGCGAGACGGAGATCCCGTCGCAGTCGAAGTTCCAGAACCCCTCGATCTGCGACCGCAGCATGTAGTCGAAGCCCCGGTGCGACATCAGGCTCCGGCCGTACTCCGTCGCCGTGGTGCCGTCGTCGAAGTCGGCCAGCCGCTCGGGATCGAACAGGTCGATCCGACCGGTCCGCCCGTTCACCAGCATCTCCCGCATCGATGAGTACAGGAACGCCAGCCGATCGCGCAGCCCCACGTGCCGGTAGCGCAGGAGCGCCGGGATGGAGTCGGAGGGCAGCGGAGCCACGGCGCCGCCGTCGGAGACCAGCAGGTTGCTGGAGATCTTCTCCAGCTGCCCTTCCATGCCGTACTCGCGGATCATCCCCCACATGGTCGAGTACATGCTGGCGCACATCAGGTTGATCCCGACCTCGGGTTCGATCTCCGGCCGGCGCCAGGAGCGGGCCCGGCCCCCCAAACCCTCGGCCGCCTCGAAGAGCACGACCTCCTTTCCTGCTGCGGTCAGCTCCCTGGCGGCCGCGCAGCCCGCCATTCCTCCGCCGACAATGGCGATCCTCGTGTGTTCCGGCATGCGTCAGGCCTCCGAAAAATGGAAAGGGCGGAGTTTTCCTCTGCCCTTCCCATTTTATTTTTCATCGGTGCTCCGATGAATAGCAGGATATTGCCGTCAGCTCTCCTGCGGCTGTTCCTCCTGTTGTCCCTCCTCCGCCCCCTCGGGGACGTCGCGCAGGAAGAGGAAGGTGATCACGGCGACGCCCAGCACGAGGGCCACACCGGTGTAGCCCACCACGGACAGGCCCGTCATGAACGCCCCCTTCGCGGCCTCCAGGGCCTCCGCCGCCAGGGACGGCTCCAGGTCCTCGGCGGCCGCCATCGCGCCGGGCAGGCTGTCGCGGATCGCGTCGGCCTCCTGCGCGGGGACACCGGAGGGCACGGAGCCGGCCATCAGGAAACGGTAGACCGCGGTCCCCAGCGCGCCCAGGGTGGCGATGCCCAGCGCCATGCCGATCTCGCTGCACGTCTCGGACATGGAGGAGGCCGACCCGCTCTTCTCCTTGGGTGCGGACGCGATGACCAGATCGATGACCAGCACCATCAGCGGGCTCAGGCCGAAAGTGATCAGCATGCTGCCGACCACCGCCGGGAGGGGCCCCGCCTCCACTCCGCTCAGGGTGAACACGACCAGGCCCACCGCCGTCATCACCAGGCCGAGGGCGATCGTGTTGGCCGCCTTGAGCCGCGCGGCCACCAGGGGGGCGAGCATCGCCCCGGCGATGTTGGCCACCGCGTAGGGGACCATCCACAGGCCGGCGGAGGCCGGGGACAGTTCCAGGACCAGCTGGAGGTACTGGGCGAACAGCAGGACGAAGGCTCCCAGGACCACGGTGCCCAGCAGCAGTCCCCCCAGGCCCACGGTGAACGGGCGCAGCCGGAACAGGGCCAGGTCCATCAGCGGGCTCTCCAACCTGCGCTGGCGCCGCACGAACAGCCAGCCGAAGAGCGCGCCCAGGACGAACAGGGCGATCACGACCGGGTCCCACCCGTGTGCCGCGGCCTCCTTGATCGCGTAGACGACGGGGAGGATGGCCGCGAGTGACAGGGCGACGCTGACCAGGTCCAGCCGCCCGGGGGCCGGGTCGCGGAACTCCGGGAGCAGGAACGGTGCGGCGATCAGCAGTATCGCCATCACCGGCACGCCCATCAGGAACACCGAACCCCACCAGAACCACTGGAGCAGGACACCGCCGACCATCGGCCCGATGGCCCCGCCCGCGGAGAAGCAGCTCAGCCACACCGCGACGGCCACACCCCGCTGTTTGGGGTCGTGGAACATGTTGGTGATCAGGGACAGGGTGGAGGGCATCAGCGTGGCTCCCGCCACGCCCAGGAAGGCGCGGGCGGCGATGAGCATTTCCGCGCTGGTCGAGTAGGCCGCCAGCAGGGAGGCCGCGCCGAACGCCACGGCACCGATCATCAGCAGTCGGCGCCGACCTATACGGTCCCCCAGGGTGCCCATCGTGATGAGGAAGCCGGCGATCATGAAGCCGTAGATGTCCAGGATCCACAGTTGCTGCGCACTGGTCGGCGCCAGGTCGGTCGCCAGGTGCGGCAGCGCCAGGTGCAGAACCGTGAAGTCCAGGGCGAGCAGGATGGTCGGCAGGGCCAGGACGGCCAGGCCGAGCCATTCGCGCGCCCCTGCCCTCGGGGCGGGATCGGTGGTCGTTTCGTCGGGGGACATGGGTGGTGTCCGTCCTTCCGGGGTCGTTGTGCCGTGACACGGGCATGACTCGACCCCCACCATCGCGTCCCGGTGTTCCGGAAAGGCTCCGATCGCGCTCCGGAGCGCCTCCGTGCACTACGGTGATCCCATGCGCTTCGGGATTCTCGGTCCGTTGGAGGTGTGGGGCGGCGACGGAGATGCGGTCCGCGTCCCCGAGGCCAAGGTGCGTGTGCTGCTGGCCGCGCTCCTCTTGGAGGAGGGGCGGCCGGTCGCCGCCGACACCCTGATCGACGACCTCTGGGGCGAACGCCTGCCCGCTCACCCCACCCGCGTCCTGCGCGCCAAACTCTCGCGGTTGAGGGGTGTCCTGGAGGAGGCAGAACCCGGCGCCCGTGATCGGGTCCTGCGCACCTCCGGGGGCTACCGCCTCCGGGTGGAGGCCGACGAGGTCGACTTCACCCGCTTCCGCACCCTGGTGGAACGTGCCAGGGGAACCGCCGACCGGCGCGCGTCCGCGGTCGCGCTGAACGACGGGCTGGCCCTGTGGCGTGGGGACGCCCTGGCCGGGCTCACCGACGTGCCCAGGCTGGCCCGGGCAGCGTTCCGGCTGGAAGAGGAACGCCTTTCGGCGTTCGAGGAGCACGCCTCGGCCCGGCTCGACCTGGGTGAACACCACCTCTGGGTGGAGGAGCTCGGTGAACTGGCGGCCTTGCACCCGCTCCGTGAGCGCCTGTGCGCGGTTTACATGCGGGCCCTGTACCGCTCCGGCCGCCAGGCCGAGGCACTGAGCGTCTTCGACCGTCTGCGCCACCTCCTCAAGGAGGAGCTGGGTGCCTCGCCCGGCCCCGAGATCGCCGGACTCCACGCCCGGATCCTGCGCCAGGACGCCACGTTGGACCCGGTGGACCCCGGGCCGCTCCGGGCCGTGCTGCGCCCGCGCACCAATCTCCCCGCCCCGGTGGACGACACCATCGGCCGCGAGGGCGACGTCGAGGGAGTGCGCCGCCTCATGGAGCGCGCCCGCCTGGTCACCCTCACGGGGCCCGGCGGTGTGGGCAAGACCCGGCTGTCCCTGGAAGTGGCCGCGGGTGCGGCCGACCGTCACCCCGACGGGGTGTGGTTCGTGGAACTGGGCAGCCTCCCGCCCGAACGGGGGGAGGGCCCGGGCGCGGCCGCCCGGGCGGCCGAGGCGGTCGCTTCCGTCACCGGTGCCCATGACCTGGTCCAGGCGCTCAGCGCCACCCGTACCCTCCTGGTCCTGGACAACTGCGAGCACGTCATCGATTCGGTGGCCGCCCTGGCCCGAGAACTGCTGCGCGCCGCCCCGCAGCTGAGCCTGCTGGCGACCAGCCGCGAGCCTCTGGGCATCGACGGCGAGCATCTGTACGAGGTCCGCCCGCTCGGGTTCCCCGGGTCTGCCGATCCCGTCCACCGCACCGATCCGCGGTCCTTCCCCGCCGTGCGGCTGTTCGCCTCGCGCGCCGCGGCGGGAGCCCCCGGCTTCACCCTGGGGGAGGACACGGCCCAGATCGTGGCGTCGATCTGCCGCCGCCTCGACGGGCTGCCGCTGGCCCTGGAACTAGCGGCCAACAGGGTGCGCGCCCTGGGGGTGCGCCGTTTGGCCGACGGCCTGGACGACCGCTTCCGGCTGCTGGCGGTGGGCGGCCGCGGCACGCCGGGGCGCCAGCGCACCCTGCGCGCCGTCATCGACTGGAGCTGGGACCTGCTCGACGAGTCCGAGCGGACCGTCCTGCGCCGCCTGTCCGTGCACGCCGAGGGTTGCACCCCCGAGGGGGCGGAGGCCGTGGTGGGCGGCGACGGTATCGACACCGGCGAGGTCGTGGACATCTTGGCCCGCTTGGTGGAGCGATCCCTGGCCATCGCGGTCGAGGGGCCCGACGGGATCCGCTACCGGTTGCTGGAGACCATCGCCGCCTACGCCCGGGAGCACTTGGAGGCGGCCGGTGAGGCCGACGCGGCGCGTTTGCGCCACCTGCGCCACCTGGCGTCGCTCGCCGCCGCCGCGGACCCCCACCTCCGCGGCCGTCACCAGGACCTCTGGCTGCGCCGCCTGGACGAGGAGAACGCCGACCTGCGCGCGGCCGAGGACACCGCCACCCGCCTCGGTGACTCCGACACCGCTCTGCGGCTGGCACTGGACCTGGTCTGGTACCGCTACCTGCGCGGCCGTCCCGGAGAGGCGCACCGCTCCCTGACCCAGGCGCTGCGGTCGCCTGGCGGCCTGCCCGCCTCGCGCGCCCTCGCGGAGGCATGGCGGGTGGGCATGGCCCTCATGGCCAACGAACCCGATGACCCCGTGGCCCTGGTGCGTGACGCCCTGGCCGGCCGGGTGGATTCCGTTCCCGAAGACGAGTGGGCCCGGGTCGAGTGGTTCCTGGGCACCGCGCTGTTGGACTTCGGCGAACTCCAGATGAGCGGAGACCTCGTCGAGCGCTCCCTCGCGGTGTTCCGCCGCGAAGGCGACCGTTGGGGAACCGCCGCCGCCCTGTGTACCCGCGCCTGGCTGCTCAAGGCCCGGGGCCGGATGGCCGGGTTCGAGTCCGACGGCAGGCTCTCACTGGAGCTCTTCGGTGAGATCGGCGACCGCTGGGGCCGGTTGCAGGCCATGCCGGTCCTGGGCAGCCGCGCCGAGATCGACGGCGATTACACGGAGGCCGCCCGCCTGCACCGGGAGGGGCTGCGCCTGGCCGAGGAGCTGGGTCTGTGGTCGGAGGTGTCCTACCGGCTCTCGGAGTTGGGGCGCAACGCCCTCCTGCGAGGCGAGTACCGCCAGGCCGAGGACTTCCACGAGCGGGCCCGCGGGCTGGCGGTGGAACAAGGCGACCGGTTCGGCGAGCGCTTCGCCGAGTTCGGCCTGGGGCTGGGCGCACGCCGCGAGGGCAGGCTCGACCCGGCCGAACGGTACCTGTCGGGCTGGCTGGAGCGGGTACGGGGGATCAACGCTCCGGCGGCCGAGGCCACGGTGCTGGCCGAACTCGGTTTCGTGTCCGAGCAGCGCGGCGACGCCGACACCGCGCTGCGCCTGCACCACGAGGGGCTCACCGCCGCGCTCACCACCGGCAGCCCGCGCAAGATCGCCCTGGCGTTGGAGGGGGCGGCCGGTGCCTGGGCCCTGGCGGGCCTACCCCTGCGGGCCGCCCGCCTGCTGGGGGCGGCCTCGGCCGCGCGGGCCTCGGTGCACACTCCGCTGCCGCCCGCCGAGCGTTGGGATGTCGAGCGGATCCGGGAGGCGTCGGTGACCGTCCTGGGAGAGGACCTGTTCACCCGGGGATGGGAGCGCGGTGCGCGGGAGCCCCTGGAGACGACGGTGGACCGTGCCCGGAAATGGTACACGCGGCACCGTGCGACCGCCGCCGCTCAGCTCGTGCTGTGATCCGGCCCCACCTGGGAGAACTCGTACTCACCCTCGGGGAACCGCTCGGTCGGTATCCGGTCGGGCATCGCCGACTCGCGGCGGGGCGGGCTCCAGCGCACGTAGACCGAGCGGGCACGCAGGGCCGCTCGAACGAGCCTGGCCGTCAGCGGTGACGCCGGCCGCAGGCCGAAGGCCCGGCACAGGTCGGGGCCCAACAGCGCGGGCAGCAGGGGCTCCACGGCCCGGCCCGCGACCCCGTGCAACCGCGGCGGCAGCCAGGCCACCAGCACCTCGACGAACAGCCCCCGGGTGGACCGCCACAGCGCCGCGGCCTCGGGGGAGTAGGTGAACGTGGCGCGCACGTACTCGTCGTGGAAACGCTCGAAGTCCTCGTAGGTCTTGGGGATGTCCTTGATCCCCATGTGCTCGCCCATCGAGCGGAAGTGCAGGTAGGCCGCTCTCCGCTCGGTCTCCCCGAAGGGCCGCCAGCCGTGCCGGTCCACCGCGCGGACCATGTGGATCATGACGGCCGCCAGCACGAACAGATACTCGTCGTTCGTGATCGACCACCGGTCCCCGCCGTCGAGCGCGTTGACGTGCCGCACGGCGTTGCGGTGGATCCGGTTCATCTGGCGGGCCGCCTCCCTGCCGCGTGTCCCGGTGAACCCGTGCCGGAACATCTCCCACATGAGGATGTTGGTGTCGTCCAACCGCCTCTGCGTGTTCTCGGTGAGCTCGCCGGTCCGCGCCAGCAGGCGTGCCATCCGCGGCGGGGCCAGACTGTGGTAGAAACCGATGCTCCCGCCGACCTGCATGTCCCACGGGAACTCGTAGGCCATATCGAGCAGCCAGATCCTGCTGTGGACCCGCTCCACGTCCATGGCCTCGATCTCCCGCAGCCGCTGGTAACGGCGTGCCCTCCTCCGTGCCCCGGCCATGATCGGCTCCTCCTTCTCCGCGGTCCGTGCACATCGCATCATGCGCGACCGCGGGGCCCGCCCGAAGCCGCCCGTCGGCACTGTGTCAAGTCGCCTGACCTGACAGATTTCCGTGACCGCCGTTGCCCGGCACCGGGGAACGCAGGATGCTTCCGGTGTCCTTGGCCGCGCCATCAGCGTGGATCGGCTCCGAAGGGAACGACGATGAAGGCTCTGGTTCTGTCCGGGGGGATGGGAACCCGGCTCCGTCCTTTCACCCACTCCATGCCCAAACAACTGATGCCCATCGCCAACCGGCCCGTCCTGGAGCACGTTCTGGACGACGTCCGCCGGGCGGGCGCCGTCGATGTCGGCGTCGTCGTCGGCGAGCACGCCGAGGAGATCGAGCGGACGGTCGGAGACGGGTCCCGGCTGGGGTTGCGCCTCACCTACCTGCGCCAGGACGCCCCGCTGGGGCTGGCGCACTGCGTCCTACTCGCCCGGGACTTCCTCGGGGACGACGACTTCCTCATGTACCTGGGCGACAACATCCTCTCCGACGGGGTCGCGGGGATGGCCCGTGCGTTCGCCGCCGACCGCCCCGCCGCCCAGTTGGCCGTGCACCGGGTCCCCGACCCCCGCGAGTTCGGGGTCGCCGTGGTCGGTGACGACGGCACCGTGCTGCGCCTGGAGGAGAAGCCCGAGGAGCCGTCCGGGGACCTGGCCGTCATGGGCGCCTACTTCTTCACCCCCGCCGTCCACGAGGCCGTGGCCGCCATCCGGCCGAGTCCGCGGGGAGAACTGGAGATCACCGACGCCCTCCAATGGATGGTCACCGCCGGACACCCGGTCCGAGCTGTGGAGCACACCGGGTTCTGGCAGGACGCGGGCGACATCCAGGGCGTGCTGCGGTGCAACCGGTGGCTCCTGGACGGGGCCCGGAACCGGATCCGGGGCCGGGTGGACGAGTCCAGCGTGCTGGCCGGCCCCGTGGTGGTCGAGCCGGGTGCGCGGATCGTGCGCTCGCGCATCGAGGGTCCGGCGGTCGTGGGCGCGCGGACGGTCATCGAGGACGCCCATGTGGGGCGGCACACCTCGGTGGGGCGAGACTGCGTTGTACGCAGGACCGGGATCGCCGATTCCATCGTCCTGGACGGAGCAGAACTGGTCGGTGTACCCGGCCTGCACAGCTCCATCATCGGCAGGTCCGCCTCGGTCCGGCCCACGGGCACCTCGGCCCTCGGTCCCAGCCTCGTGATCGGCGACCACGGGCGTGCGGAGGTCCGGATATGAGGATCCTGGTCACCGGCGCCGCCGGGTTCATCGGGTCCCATTACGTCCGGTCCCTGCTGACACACGCCGACGCCCCCCGGGTGACGGCCCTGGACCTGCTCACCTACGCGGGCAACAGGGACAACCTGCCCCGCTCCCATCCGCGCATGGAGTTCGTCCGGGCCGACGTGTGCGACGCCCGCGCCCTGGCCGGTGTGCTCCCCGGACACGACGCCGTGGTGCACTTCGCCGCCGAGAGTCATGTGGACCGCTCCGTCGCGGACGGCTCGGCCTTCGTCCGCACCAACGTCGTCGGTACCCAGACCCTGCTGGCGGCGGCGGTGGCCCACGGTGTCGAACGGGTCGTGCACGTGTCCACCGACGAGGTCTACGGCTCCCTGGAAAGCGGTGCGGCGCGCGAGGAGCACCCGCTCGCCCCCAACTCCCCGTATGCGGCCTCCAAGGCGGGGTCGGACCTGATCGCCCGCGCCTACTGGCGCACCCACGGCCTCGACGTCTCCATCACCCGGTGCTCCAACAACTACGGTCCGCGCCAGCACCCGGAGAAGCTCATCCCCCGGTTCGTCACCGCGCTGATGTCGGGCGGCCGTGTCCCCCTCTACGGTGACGGCCGCAACGTGCGCGAGTGGCTGCACGTGGAGGACCACTGCCGGGCCGTCCACCTCGTGCTGACCCGGGGCCGGGCCGGCGCGGTCTACAACGTCGGTGGCGGCGACGACCTGACCAACCTGGAGATGACCCGGCGCCTCCTGGAACTGTGCGGCGCCGACGAGACGGCCGTGGAACGCGTCCCCGACCGGCTCGGACACGACCTGCGCTACTCCATCGACGACACCGTGATCCGTGAGGAGTTGGGGTATGAACCCCGTGTCCCCTTCGACCGAGGCCTCCGAGAGACCGTCGCCTGGTACCGCGACCATCCCGACTGGTGGAAACCCCTCACCTCCTGACTCCTCCGGGCCCGGCGGCCGGACGGACGCCGAGCGGCTGGCCCTCTCGGCCGGAGTGTCCGCGGTGCGCGGCCCCGACGGCGGCCGCAGCGCCGACGGCCCCGCCGACGTCGCGGCCTGGGCGGCCGAACGCGCCGCCGCCGGCGGGTTCTCCGTCACCCGGATCCCCTTCGCCGAGATGGACGCCTGGGGTTTCCACCCCGACAGCGGCGACCTGGTCCACGACAGCGGACGGTTCTTCTCGGTCACCGGCCTGCGGAGCATCGTGGACGGAGACCCCCGGACCCTCCTCCACCAGCCCGTGATCCACCAGCCCGAGGTGGGTGTCCTCGGTCTGCTCGCGAAGGAGTTCGACGGAGTCCTGCACTTCCTGGTCCAGGCGAAGATGGAGCCCGGAAACCCGGGCGTCGTCCAGCTCTCCCCGACCGTCCAGGCCACCCGCAGCAACTACACCCGGGCTCACCGTGGACGCCCGGTACGCCACATCGAGCACTTCGTCGGCCCGGGCCGGGGTCGCGTGCTCGCCGACGTCCTCCAGTCCGAGCACGGCTGGTGGTTCCACCACAAGAGCAACCGCAACATGATCGTGGAGACCGACCGTGACGTCGAGCCCCACGAGGACTTCCGCTGGGTCACCCTGGGAACCCTGGGCGCCCTGATGCTCAGGGACGAGACCGTCAACATGGACACCCGCACGGTCCTGGCCTGCGCCCCGGTGTTCTTCGGCTCCGGCCGCCCCCTCCACTCCGACGTCGAACTGCTCTCGTGGTTCACCGGACAGCGCGCGTCCAGGACCCTGGCCGCCGAACGCGTCCCCCTGGGCTCCCTGCCCGGCTGGCAGCGCACGTCCGACCGGCTGCACCATGCGGACGAGCGCCACTTCGACGTGGTGGCCGTGTCGGTCCGGGCCCGGGCCCGGGAGGTCGCCTCCTGGTCCCAGCCGCTGCTGGCCCCGCACGGGCCGGGTGTGGCGGCCTTCCTCACCCGGAGGGTGGCCGGGGTGCCGCACCTGCTGGTCCACGCCCGGGTCGAACCGGGCTTCCTGGACACGGTGGAGCTGGGACCGACCGTGCAGTGCACCCGGGAGGAGGCGACCGCGCCCCCGGGGTCACGCCCGCCCTTCCTGGACGCGGTGCTGTCCGCACCGCCCGGACCGCTGCTCTACCGGGCCGTGCACTCCGAGGAAGGCGGTCGGTTCCTGCACGCCCGCACCCACTGCCTGGTGGTGGAGGACCCCCGGCCCCGTACGGAACCCGAGCCCGAGGGCCACCTGTGGGCGACCCCCGACCAGCTCGTCGCGCTGGCCCGGCACGGCCACTACCTGAACGTCCAGGCCCGCACCCTGATGGCGGCCCTCACCACCGGGGCGCTGCGCCTGTGAAAGCGGCCGCCGCGGTCCCGCCGGGAACCTCAGCCCGTCGTCAGATCGGTGATCAGGCGGGTGATGACACCCACCCCGTTGCGTGTCAGCACCGACTCCGTGTGGAACTGCACCGAGGCGAACCACGGTCCGCGCAGCGCGTGCACCTCACCGGTGCCGGAGTCGCGGCTCACCTCCACCGCGCCCACACCCTCGCAGTGGATCTTGTCCTCCTCGCAGTGCGTCGAGAAGGTGTTGTAGAAGCCCACCAGCTCCTTGTGGCCGAACAGGTCGATCAGGTGCTGGGCCCCCTGGTTGGGGTTCTTCCGGCGCGACACCCGCAGTCCGAGTTCCAGACTGAGCGCTTGGTGGCTCAGGCACACGGCCAGGAAGGGGCGGCGCCGTGCGAGCAGGGTCCGCACGCTCGCGCGGACCCGGGCGATCTTGGGATGGTCCACATTCCGGGGGTCGCCCGGTCCCGGGCCCATGATCACCAGGTCGTACCCGTCGGGGGAGAGCTCCTCGGCGAACCCGCGCACCCGCACCGACGCCCCGGACGAGCGCAGCTGGTGGGCGAGCATCGCGGTGAAGGTGTCCTCGGCGTCGACCACAAGGATCTCCATCCCGTCCAGGGTCACCCCGGGGGAGGGGCAGGGCCGGCCCAGCCAGAAGCCCGACAGGCGCGCGTTCCGGTCGGCCAGCGCGTCCCGCACCGTGGGGTGGTCCGCCAGGGTCCCCGAACGGTCGGAGTTCAGCGCGCTCAGCATTCCGGCCGCCTTCGCCCGTGTCTCCACCACCTCCGACTCCGGGACGGAGTGGCGCACCAGGGTCGCCCCCACCGACAGTCGCAGGCGGCCGGCCCGGTCGATCTCGGCGGTGCGGATGAGGATCGCCGAGTCCAGTGCCGCCGCCCCCTGGGCGTCGCGGCCGATGAGCGCCAGCGCCCCGCTGTAATGCCCCCGCCCCGAAGCCTCGTACCGCGCGATCACCCGGCAGGCGTTCTCCAGCGGGCTGCCGGTGACGGTGGGCGCGAACATCGTCTCGCGCAGGATCTCCCGCGGGTCCCGGTCGCATTCGCCCCTGATCAGGTACTCGGTGTGCGCCAGCCGGGCCATCTCCTTGAGCCTCGGCCCCATGACCCGCAGCCCGGAGTCGCAGATCCGGGCCATCATCTTCAGTTCCTCGTCCACCACCATGTACAGCTCGTCGGCCTCCTTGCGGTCGGCCAGGAACCCGACCATCCCGTCCAGGGTGGGGCCGCCCGCCGGGTACCGGTAGGTGCCGCTGATCGGGTTCATCACCGCCGCCCCGGCCTCCAGGCTGACGTGCCGCTCCGGGGTGGCACCCACCAGGACGTGGTCGGGGGTGAAGAGCACGAACGTCCAGTAGGTGCCCGACTCCTGCTCCAGGAGCCGACGGAACAGGGTGAGCGCGCTGTCGTGGCCGAACCCTCCGATCCGCGCGGTGAAGGAGCGGCGGAGCACGAAGTTGGAGCCCTCACCGTGTCCGATCTCCTCGGCGATGACCCGCCGCACGGTGTCCGAATAGGTGTCGTCGTCGATGTCGAAGCCGCCGCCGTCCACCACCAGCCCGGTGTCGGGGACGCGCTCCAGCACCTGTTGCACGGACACCTCGTGACACTCGGAGATCCTCAGCGAGACGATCGGAGCGCCGTCGTCGACGTGCTCGAACCCCCGCTCCGAGATCTGTCGGTACGGTACGGCCGCCAGGACGTCCCACCCCGGGGCGGTGGCCGTGCCTGCGGCCCTCCCCAGGGGGATGTCGGCGAGGGAATCGTGCAGCGACACCTCGCCGGCCAGCACCTCGATCCCTCCGGGGCCGGACTCGGGTCGGTGCACGAGCGCGAACGCGGGCACGGCGCCGGAGACGATCCGGTCGAGCAGGTCTCCGGAACCGGGTTCGCCGGGGTGTGCGGTCATCACTCCTCCTCCACTTCGGCCGGGCTCCGTTCGGCCCCGGGGACGGTCATACGGTCGAGCAGCCACTCGGTGGGTGCGACCACGGCGCACCGCGTCGCGGCGTAGTCCAGGGCGAGGCGGTGGTGTTCCACGTCGAAGTCGGCGACCGCGTCGGCCGCAAGGAACACCCGGATGTCGTGGGTGAAGGCGTCCACCCCCGTCATCAGCACGCCCACGTGTGCGTACACACCGCACAGCACCAGCTGGTCGCGGTCCTCGGCGCGCATGCGCTCCAGCAGGTCCGAGCGGTGGAAGGCGCTGTACCGCCACTTGGTGAACATCCAGTCGCCCTCCTCGGGGGCGAGAGGCTCCACCACCTCCCGGTCCTCCGCGGAGGTGGTCATGCCCGGCCCCCAGAAATCGCGGAGCAGGCCGCGTTCGCGCGTGGTCATCCGGCCGGGCTGGGCGGTGTAGGCGACCCGTGCCCCCGCCCGTGAGGCGTACTCACGCAGCAGGACGCAGTTCTTCATCAGCGTTCCGTACGGTTCCGAGGTGGAGGCGAACGGCCGCAGGAAGAACCGCTGCATGTCGTGGACGAGTAGGACGGCCCGCGCGGGGTCGAGTTCCCACCGCGCGGTGTTGGCCGGCAGGTCGTCGGCTGCGGGCATGGCGTAGTGCCGGATGGGTGGGATGCCTGGCATGGTCGTCCTCCTGCTGCTGGTCGTCCGGTGCGGTTGCCGACACGGGTGGGTTCACACGCCCAAGGTGGCCCCTCCGTCCACGGTGAGCGTCTGCATGGTGATGTGCCGGGCCCTGTCGGACAGCAGGAACACCACCGCGTCCGCGACGTCGCCGGGATCGGCTATCCGCCGCAAGGGGATGCCCACCCGGAAGGCGTCGGGGTCGCCGTCGAGGGTGGTCCGGGGGCCGGTGGCGTCCTTCCACATCGAACGCAGCATCGGTGTGTCCGTGGAGCCCGGTGCCACGACGTTGCAGCGCACTCCGTGTCCGGCCAGTTCCAGCCCCAGGCAGCGGGTGAACGCCACCGCCGCGGCCTTCGAGGCCGCGTAGGCGGCCATGCCGGCGCGCGCTGTACCCGCGGCGTTGGAGGCCACGGTGACGATGGACCCGCTCGACCGCGTCACCATGCCGCGCGCCGCCGCCCGGGACATGGTGAAGACGCCGGTGGCGTTCGCCTCCAGGCTCTCGGCCCACTGCCGGTCGTCCAGTTCCCAGGCCCCGCCCATCCTCAGCACCCCGGCGGCATTGACCAGGTGATCCAGCGGGCCCAGGGCGTCCTCGGCCTCGGCGACCACCCGTTCGGCCTCTCCCGGAGCCGCCACGTCCGCCGTGATCGCCACCGCACGCGCTCCCCCGGCCGTGAGCCCGGCGGCGACCTTCGCCAGCCCGGGACCGTCCCGGTCCACCAGGGCGACCACCGTGCCGAGCCCGCCCAGGGCGCGCGCCACCGCGGCTCCGATACCACCCGCTGCCCCGGTCACCAGGGCCACCCTTGACTCCATCGGGGATTCCTCTCGTTTCCCAGGGGATCTCACAGGTTCCACGCCGACGCCACCGCGACCGCCTGGGCCGGGTCGAGCCGGGGATCGCACAGGCTGGTGTACCGGTCGCCCACCCGGTCGATCTCGGAGGCGTCGGAGACGCATTCGGTGACCGGTTCGTGGGTGGCCTCCAGGTGCAGGCCCCCGGCGATGCCGCCGGCCGCCTGCACCGCCATCCGGAACTCGCGCACCTCCCGCACGATCGCCGGAACATAGCGGGTCTTGAGCCCCGAGGGCGTCCTGATGGTGTTGCCGTGCATCGGGTCGCTCATCCAGATCACCGGGTGGCCCGCCGCGCGCACGGCCATGACCAAGCGGTACAGCGCGTTCGCCCCTCCCGCCCCCTGGCGGGAGACGAGGGTGAGCCGACCCGGTGTCCGATCGGGGTCCAGGCGGGCGCACACCTCCAGCACCTGCTCGACGGTCGCCGACGGACCGACCTTGCAGGCCACCGGATTGGCGATCCCCGACAGCAGGGCCACGTGCGCGCCCCCGGGATGGCGGGTCCGGTCGCCCACCCAGGGCCAGTGCGTGGAGGTCAGCAGGGTCCGTCCGTCCGCGGTGCGGCGCAGCGCGGGGACCTCGTAGTCGAGTACCAGGGCCTCGTGCGCCGTCCACAGCGACGCTGTCCGGGACGGGCCGCCGCGACCGGGATGCCAGCCCAGGTGTTCCAGGACGGTGCGCGCCGCGTCGTGGCACGCCAACAGGCGCCCGGGGTCGTGCACGCGGTCGTCCGGGGTCTCTCCCGGGCCGTTGATCAGGTGTCCCCGGTACACCGGCAGCTCACGCCCCCCGACGACCTCGGTGGGCCGTGAGCGCGGTTTGGCGAACTGCCCGGCGATCCGTCCCACCCGCACCACCGGTTTCCCCGTCGCCGAGGCCAGGACCTCGGCCACGGTGTCGATGAGGGCCTTCTGGGCGGAGACGGTTCCGGCGTCGCACCGGCCGGGGTCCTCGGCGCAGTCTCCGGCGATGACGACCCCGGCCTCTCCCGCCGCGACCAGCGCCAGTAGGCCGTTCAGCCGGTCCACGTCTTCGATCCGCACCAGCCCGGGGCGGGCCCGGAGCCGTTCGAGGACCGCGGACAACCGCGGGTCCTCGGCCCATTCGGGCTGCTGGGGCGCGGGTCGGTGGCGCAGGTCGGGCGACTCGGTCTTCACGGCTGCTCCATGATCCGGGTACGTTGGTGCTTCGGCGCGGCGGGGGAGGATCGGCTCGCCCGGCACCGACCGTTCGAGTGTGCCGAGGTCTTCGGCCCGGTCAGGCGAAGTCGGCGGTACTTGGTCATGTCGCTGCGGGGACGTCCGCGGGCCGGACGCGCCCTCCGCCGACCGGGGACAGGGCGAGGAAGGTGTGGGCCACCGAGACGAGCGTGATGTGCCGGTGCCACCCGTTGAACGAGCGGCCCGCGTAGTCCCGCATGCCCACCCGGTCGCCGATCTGGGTCAGGGACCGTCCCACCCCGTCCACCAGGCCGCTCGCCCACAGCGCCGCGGGGCCGGCGTGGGTCTCCGGCGGTCTGACCAGCCACAGCTCCTGCGGCCAGGGCCGCCCACCCCGGCCGATCCCGACCAACAGCAGGTCCTCCTCGGGTGCCGTCGCGGCGAGCGGCGCGGCCGAGGGCCGGGACACCCGTACCGCCGCGACCCATCGGACACGGCGGTCCGCGGAGGCGCTCGGCACCGGCCGGCGCAGTTCCTGTGCGGCCCGCATCACCAGGCCGGCGGGCAGGGTCCGCCCCCGGTGGCCGATGAGGGCGGGGTCGGTCACCCGCAGTTCCAGCTCCCGCCGGATCCGTGCCGCGGGGCGCAGCCCGGCCGCGCACAGGCGCCGGAACGCGGGCAGCGGGTCGGTGTCGTCCAGGTCGAGGATGACCGGGCGCGGAGGCAGCCCCCAGTTCTCGATCATGCCGAGGCTCGCTTCGGCGGCGCACCCCACCAGGGTCTCCGCCTGGGCCATCGCGGGGCTGGGGGCACCGCAGTCCAGCGCCCCCCGCCACCGCCCGGGAAGGTGCAGCCGCCACTCCACGGGAACGCTCAGCCGCTCGGAGGCCAGCCACACCCCCACCGCGCGCTGGGCGTTCACCACATGCCCCCGGTCCGGGGAGAAATAGCGGCTGACGCCCACCGAGTGTCGGCCGACCTTCGGGATGACCAGGGTCCGCACCACCCACGCCTGAGGCGGTGATTCGCGCATCGTGTACCGGGCCAGGGCCTGGCGCACCGGTGACCATTCCCACGTGGAGTTGCACACGAAATGGTGCAGGCTCTGACCGGTCCCGGAGCCGCCCAGGGCGGCCGCCATGTTCCGGACCGATTTGCGGCCCGGGGTGCTCAGCAGCCCGCGCAGATAGTCCGTTCCCTTGCGGCGCTGGTCACTGCGCGTCAGAGAGGCGAACAGCTCGTCGACCAGGCCGCCCAGCAGCGGGTCGTGTTCGGGCACGGCGGCCGGCGGGAGAGCTGTCGGGGACGGGGGGACGGGCGGTGGAGGGGTCCCGTTCTCCACGGGTTCGATCACGGTATTCACGCGGATTCTCCGCTTCGATGAACTTTGCTCGGCCCAGCAGGGGCGTTCGTTTTTCCTGTTTTCGGAGCGACTCTCACACTAAGAACGGACCCGCTGTTCTGTGAATGACAAGAGTTTGACAGCGGCCTGCCCAGCAGAGCTTGGTCACATGTAGCTGATTCCTGCTATTTCCCTTGCCCCTGTATTGACCGGGCATCGGCCGTGGTTACAGAGTCGGGGAAGCGTGAACGAAGAGACGGATAACACCGGAGGGCGACCCTCACGGTGTCCTGCGAAAACCGGTACCGGGTCACTGGAGGTGGCGTTGAGGTGCAGCGAAAGAAAGTGATCCTCGCTGAACCGCGAGGTTTTTGTGCGGGCGTCCGTCGGGCGATATCCATAATCGAGATCGCTTTGGAGAGGTACGGCCCGCCGGTCTACGTGCGCAAGGAGATCGTCCACAACCACTACGTGGTGCGCGTACTGCGCCAGCGTGGCGCGGTGTTCGTGGACTCCGAGGACGAGATCCCCGAAGGGGAGGTGTGCGTCTTCTCGGCCCACGGCGTCTCACCCGAAGTGCGCCGCAACGCCGGGAGACGCCGGCTGGACGTCATCGACGCCACCTGTCCCCTGGTCGCCAAGGTCCACCAGCAGGCCCTGCGCGTGGCCAGGGCCGACCGCACCATCCTGCTCATCGGCCATTCCGGACACGAGGAGGTCGAGGGCACCCACGGGCACGCGCCCGACAGGACCGTGATCGTGGAGACGGTCGAGGACGCCCGTGCCCTTGACCTGCCGGCCGACACCCCGCTGGCTTACCTCACCCAGACCACCCTGTCGGTCGACGAGACCCGCGAGATCGTCGAAGTGCTCCGGGACCGGTTCCACGACCTCACCGGACCCGGCACCGACGACATCTGCTATGCCAGCCAGAACCGCCAGGACGCCATCAAGGCCATCGCCCCCCGGAGCGACCTCGTCCTCGTGGTGGGCTCCCGCAACTCCAGTAACTCCGTGCGCATGGTCGAGGTGGCGCGTCGGTCCGGTTCCGCCGCCCACCTCGTGCCCGACGTGGGCGAGTTCTCCCCGCAGTGGCTCGACGGGGTCTCCACGGTCGGGGTGAGCGCCGGGGCCAGCGCCCCCGACGTCCTGGTCGAGGAACTGCTCGACCTCCTCGCCGACCACGGCTTTCGGGACACCGAGCTGGAGAGCGTCGCGCGGGAGGACATCGTCTTCTCTCCGCCGACACGGCTCGCCCGCACCGCGGACACCGGCAGCCGACCCGCACCCGCGAAGGGGACCCCATGACGACACCCGCCGTCGACGACCTCCGAGACCTGCGCACCCGCCTGCTGGACCGCGTCGAGAGCCGGCTCGACACCCTGCTGCGCGCAGAACGCGAACGGTGGGCCCGGATCGACCCCCGGGCCTGCGTACCGGTGGACGATGTGGCGTCGCTGGTCACCGCTGGCGGCAAGCGTCTGCGCCCCGCGTTCCTGCTCAGCGGTCACCTGGCCGCCGGCGGTGACCCCGAGGACACCCGGGCCGTCGACTGCGCCGCCGCCGTCGAGCTCGTCCACGTCGGTGCGCTCCTGCACGACGACGTCCTGGACGACTCCGACCTGCGGCGGGGGCGCGTCACCGCCCACGTGCGCCATCTGCGCGACCACATCGACCACCGCTGGCGGGGCGAGGCCCGCCGCTACGGCGAGGGGGTGGCCGTGCTGTCCGGGGACTTCGCCGACATCCTGGCCGACCGGCTCACCGCCGAACTGCCACCCGGCGTACGCTTGATCTGGAACGCTTTCCTCACCGAGATCGTCATCGGCCAGCACTTGGACGTCGACGTCGCGGCCCGCTCGGTCGTCGATCCCGACCTGTCCCGCTGGATCGCCGTCTGCAAGTCGGGCCGCTACAGCATCCACCGGCCCCTGCTGCTCGGCGCCGCTCTGGCCGGACGCCACGACCTGGCTCCGGTGTTCGAACGCTACGGGGAGTCCCTGGGGGAGGCGTTCCAACTCCGTGACGACCTGATCGACCTCTTCGGGGACAGCGATCACACCGGGAAACCGGTCGGCCACGACCTGGAGACCCACAAGATGACCCTGCTCCTGGCCCTGGCGGTACGACGCGACGCCCACGTGCGGGCCCTGGTGGAGCAACCCGAGTGGGACGTGCCCCGACTGCGCGACCGCCTCGACTCCCTGGGGATCGGCGACGTCATCGAAGAGCGCATCGGCGAACTGGTCGCCGACGCCGTCCAGGCGTTGGAGCACTCGTCCCTGGACTCCGCATGGCGTGACGAACTCGTCGCCATGGCGCACGAGGTCGCCTACCGCAACCGTTGAACGGGTGCCACGCGCGGCTCCGCCCCGCAGATCAGGACCGCTCCGCTGCCCTCCCGAGGAGTGAACACATGGCTTTACTGGACACCATCGAGGGACCCGCATCGCTGCGCGGGTTGTCCGACGAACGGCTCCGCGAGCTCGCAGAGGAGATCCGCGAGTTCCTCATCGACCGGGTCACCGCCTCCGGCGGCCACCTCGGCCCCAACCTCGGGGTGGTGGAGCTGACCATCGCACTGCACACCGTCTTCGACTCCCCGAAGGACCGCCTGCTCTGGGACACCGGGCACCAGTCCTACGTCCACAAGCTGCTCACGGGCCGCCGTGACGGGTTCGACCGGCTCCGCAAGGCGGGCGGCCTGTCCGGCTACCCCTCCCGGGCCGAGTCCGAACACGACCTGGTGGAGAACTCCCACGCCTCGACCGCGCTGTCCTACGCGGACGGGCTGGCCCGCGCGAACGCCCTCACCGGGACCGCCGACCGGGCCGTGGTCGCCGTCATCGGAGACGGCGCCATGACCGGCGGAATGGCCTGGGAGGCGCTCAACAACATCGGCGGCGGCCCCGATCGCCCCCTGGTCATCGTGCTCAACGACAACGAACGCTCCTACGACCCCACCACCGGCGGTTTCGCCGACCACTGCGCGCGCCTGCGCGGCGGCGACGCCGACCTCAGCGTGTTCGAGCAACTGGGGCTGACCTACCTGGGACCGGTGGACGGCCACGACATCCCCGCACTGAGGGAGGCCCTCGTCCGGGCCCGGCGGACCCCCGGCCCGGTCGTCGTGCACGCCGTCACCGAGAAGGGGCGCGGTTTCACGCCCACGGAGGAGAACGAGCTCGACAGGGGGCATGCCATCCGCCCCATGGACCGTCGGACCGGACGGCCGCTCTCGGCTCCCTCCGGCCCCTCCTTCAGCGCCGTGTTCGGTGAACACATCACCCGTATCGCCGCCGAGCGCCTCGACGTGGTCGCCGTCACCGCGGCGATGACCGAGCCCACCGGGCTGCTGCCGTTCCGCGAACGCTTTCCCGACCGTGTCATCGACGTCGGCATCGCCGAGCAGCACGCGGTGACGATGGCGGCCGGGCTGTCCATGGGCGGTGTCCACCCCGTGGTGGCCATCTACTCCACCTTCGTCAACCGTGCCCTGGACCAGCTCCTCATGGACGTCGCCCTGCACCGGCGGGCCGTCACCTTCGTCCTGGACAGGTCGGGGGTCACCGGTGACGACGGTCCCAGTCACAACGGCATGTGGGACATGTCCGTCCTTCAGGTCGTCCCGGGCCTGCGCATCTGCGCCCCCCGCGACGGGACCCGGCTGGCCGAACTCCTCAGGGAGGCCGTCTCCTGGGAGGAGGGGCCCACCCTGGTGCGCTTCCCCAAGGGCGCCACCGGGCCCGACATCCCGACCGAGGCGGTGTTCGGCGGTATGGACGTCCTGCGCCGCCAGGGAGCCCTGGACGTCCTGGTGGTGTCGATCGGCGCGCTGTCGCGGGTGGCCCTGGGGGTCGCCGACCGCCTCATCGCCCTGGGGCACGGTGTGACGGTGGTGGACCCGCGCTGGGTCTCGCCGGTCGCCCCGGGCCTGGCGGACATGGCCCGCCGACACCGCCTGGTGATCACGGTGGAGGACAACAGCCGGGTGGGTGGCGTGGGATCCACCATCGCCCAGGCGTTGCGCGACGCGCACGTCACCACCCCGCTGCGCGAGTTCGGCATCCCCCGCCGATTCCTGGACCACGGCGGCCGCGCCGACGTGCTGTCCCTGTGCGGGCTGACCATCGACGACGTCTCGACGGCGGCCGCCGAGGACATGGCCGTGCTGCGCGGCGCGGAGCGGGACCCGGAGTTCGCGGCCGGACTGCGCGGCCTCACCGGTGACGCCATGGCCCGCACCCTGCGCACGACATCCGAGGGAGAAGCACTGTGACCGTCGATCTCGGCATTCCCGCCACCCCGCCGCGCCCGCTGGCGACCCGGCGCAAGACCCGGCAGATCATGGTCGGCAACGTCCCCGTGGGCGGGGACGCGCCGGTGTCCGTGCAGTCCATGACCACCACCCGCACCTCCGACATCAACGCGACCCTCCAGCAGATCGCCGAGCTGACCGCCTCGGGCTGCCAGATCGTCCGGGTGGCGGTGCCCACCAACGACGACGCCGACGCGCTGCCGATCATCGCCAAGAAGTCGCAGATCCCGGTGATCGCCGACATCCACTTCCAGCCCAAGTACGTGTTCCAGGCCATCGACGCGGGCTGCGCGGCGGTGCGCGTCAACCCGGGCAACATCAAGAAGTTCGACGACAAGGTCGCCGAGATCGCCAGGGCCGCGGGCGAGGCGGGCACCCCGATCCGCATCGGCGTCAACGCCGGGTCCCTGGACAAGCGCCTGCTGGCCAAGTACGGCAGGGCCACCCCCGAGGCGCTGGTGGAGTCGGCGCTGTGGGAGTGCTCCCTGTTCGAGGAGCACGGTTTCCGCGACATCAAGATCTCGGTCAAGCACAACGACCCGGTCGTCATGGTCAACGCCTACCGCCGGCTCGCCTCGGCCTGCGACTACCCGCTGCACCTGGGGGTGACCGAGGCCGGTCCCGCCTTCCAGGGCACCATCAAGTCCGCGGTGGCGTTCGGCGCCCTGCTCTCGGAGGGCATCGGCGACACCATCCGTGTGTCGCTGTCGGCGCCGCCGGCCGAGGAGGTCAAGGTCGGCGCGCAGATCCTGGAGTCGCTGGGTCTGCGCGAGCGGGGTCTGGAGATCGTGTCCTGCCCCAGTTGCGGGCGTGCCCAGGTGGACGTGTACACGCTGGCGGAGGAGGTCACCGCCGGGCTGGAGGGTCTGGAGGTGCCGCTGCGGGTGGCCGTGATGGGGTGCGTGGTCAACGGTCCGGGCGAGGCCCGTGAGGCCGATCTGGGTGTGGCCTCCGGTAACGGCAAGGGCCAGATCTTCGTCAAGGGCGAGGTCATCAAGACGGTGCCGGAGTCCAAGATCGTGGAGACCCTGATCGAGGAGGCCATGCGCATCGCCGAGGAGATGGGCGAGGCCGGGGTGGGGCCGGGCGAGCCCACCGTCGCCGTCGCGGGCTGACCCCTACATCCGACCCACCCCACCCACCACGGAGCGAAATGAGCATCGACGCACCCACCTCCTCCATGGCAGGCCTCCTCACCACCGCGGGACGCTACGCCCGGCTGATCAAGTACAAGTTCGTCATCGACTTCCTGCTCACCCTCGTCATCGTCGCCACCATCCTGGGCGTGGACGGCCTCACCGCCGACGGCGTACCGCGCACCCTGCTGTTCTTCGCGCTCGGCATGCTCGGCGTCCTGTCCGCCGTCATGACCCTGGACGACGTCACCGGTGCCGAAGACGGCAGCGACACCGCCAATTACGTCGAGGTCGAGGACACCGCGCTGCGTCCCCTCGAACGCAAACCACTGCTCACCGGGGAGCTGACCGTGGCCCAGGCCCGGCGGTTCGGCCATCTCAGCCTGGTGTGGGGCGCGGTGTGGTGGACCCTGGCACTCCTGGTCACCCCGCACCCCACCCTCGGGGCGGCCGTCCTGATCGCCCTGCTCCTGTTCCTGAGCGTCCAGTACTCGTGGGGGCTGAAGCTCAGCTACCACGGGTTGGGGGAGGCGGTACTGCTGTTCTCGGCGACCGCCTTCCTGCTGGCCCCCTACAGCCTGGCCACGGGGGAACTGCCCCTCCTGGTCGTGGTCCAGGGGCTGTTGTTCGGGTTCGGTCAGCTCCTCATCGCGGGCTACTCCAACACCAACGACATCCCCGGGGACTCCGCAGCCGGACGGCGCACGGTGGCCGTGCTCACCTCCGCACGTGGCAACCGGGTGTTCCTGGGTGCCCTGACAGCGGTCAACCTCCTGATCGTTGCCGTTCCTCCGCTCACCGGGGCCGCCCCCTGGTGGTTCGCACTCGTGCTCGCGCCGTTCGCCGTGCTGCGGGTCCGGCAGTACACGGGCTTCCTCGCCACCGGGGACCCGTTGGTCGCCCGCAGCCGGGGCATCGCGACCTTTCGGACCGTGGTCGCCTGCATGATCGCGTTCAACCTGCTGTACCTCTTCCTGTGAGGGGCGGCCCGTCCGAGGCGGCCGGTCAGGTCTGCCGACCGGCCGATCCGACCGGCCGCCCCTGCCGGGTGAACCAGCCGGCTACCTGGACACGGGAGGAGCAGTCGAGCTTGCGCATGATCCGCCGCAGGTGGTTGACGGCGGTCCATTCCGAGATGCCCAGGCTGCGGGCCACCTCCCGGTTGGTCATGCCGCGGGCGACGAGTTCGGCCACCTGGAATTCCCTTTTGGTCAGCGGTCCGTCTTCGGGTGGGGCGGCCCGTCCGGTCGGGGACGTCAGACCGGAGGAGGCCAGTATCTCGCCGATCGTCTCTCGGGGGGTCAGGGCCAGCCCCCGGGCCCGGCACTCGGCGAACTCCCTGACGCCCAGGCGCAGCCGGGCCTGCTCGACGGTGTCGGCCACCGCCGAGCGCAGGGGAGCGGGAGGCGAGCAGTCCGTGCCCGAGCGCATGGCGGATGCCGCGCCCAGTGAGTGGGCGATGGTGCGCCAGCACTCGTCGGTGACGGACCGCTCCCGGGCGAGCAGCACGGCCACCCGTTCCGTCCCGGTGGCGCACGCGGCCCGGTCACCGCAGGCGTGCAGCGCCTCCAGGGCGGTGCGGTAGCGGAGCAGGGCCCGCTCGGCGCCCCCACGGGCCCAGAGGGCTTCGGCCAGGAGACAGCCGACCATGGCCTCCTCCCGGTCGTCGCCCCATCGGGCGAACTCCCGCCGCGCCCGTTCCGCCGTGGTCTCGGCGGCCGCGTGGTCGCCGAGCATCACCAGGCACAGCGCCAGGTCCCTCAGGGCCAACGCCTGTTCGTACCCCTCGTTCAGCGCCGCCAGTTTCCCCACGGCCTCCTCCAGGAGTTCCCTGGCGCTCACCACCTCGCCGCGGTACATCGCGAGCGAGCCCAGGCGCCGCAGCCCGGTGGCCGCGCCCCGGACGTCCCCGGCGGCCTCGTAGCCCTTCAGGGAATCACGCAGGTGCGCCTCGGCGCGGTCGTACTCGTTCACCCATATGAGCAGTTCGCCCAGAATGCCGCGGCCTTCGACGATCACACGTTCGGGGACCTCCGGACCGGACAGCACCCGCTCCAGCATCTCGGTGATCCCCCGGACCCGTCCGCTGCCGTGCCAGTAACCGCGCAGGGCGAAGGCCAACCGGAGCGCGCCCGCATGGTCGCCGTCGTCCAGTAGGAAGCCCATCGCGGAGAGCGTGTCCGTCGTCCACTGGCGCAGGCGCGGCAGCAGCCGCTCGCGCTCGTCGGTCCCGGGGGGGCCGTGGAGGCAGTCGGTGAGCTGGAGGAAGTAGGCTGCGTGCGAGCGCAGGACCCTTTCCAGACCGCCGGTCTCACGCAGCCGGTCCAGGACGTGGCGGCGGGTCAGGAACGACAGCCGGAACGTCACATCGCCGTCCTCGCACTCACCCGTGTACAGCACGTTCATGTCGACCAACCTCTCCATCAGGTGCTGGACACGGGCTGCGGGCAGCCCGGTCACCGCGACCGCCGAGGGCAGGTCGAAACCCTCGTGGAACGCCGCCATCTGCCCCAGGAACTCCCGGTCCAGGTCGTGCAGGCGGCTCAGGGACAGGGAGATGGCCGAGCGCATGCTCGTGTGCGAGGACAGCGTGCCACCGCCGTCGACCGTGAGTACGTCCAGGTCCCGTGCCAGCTCTGACAGGACGACCTGAGGGGAGCACAGTTTCATCTGCGCGGCCGCCAGTTCGATCGCCAGAGGAAGGCCGTCGGTCAGGGCGCACAGGCGGGCGACCGCGTCGTGGTTCTCCGGGGTGAGCTCGAACTCCGGGCGTACGGTCCGCGTACGGCGTATGAACAGCTGTACGGACGGAAGTCCGCGGGACTGGGCCAGGCCCCCGCTCCCATTCAGCGAAGGGGTCTCCAGCGGGGCCAGCCGCATCACCTGTTCCTCGTACACCCCCAGCGACCAGGGGGCGACCACCAGGAGCGACAGGTGGCGGTGGGCGGCCAGCAGGCCGGTCAGCAGCGAGGGGAGCCGGTCCATGAAGCGGTCGCAACCGTCCATCGCCAGCAGGAAGCGATCCCCGTCCGGCCGTCCCGGCGGTACCGTGCTCTCCGCCAGGGCGGCGTGCACGGTCTGTTCGAGTTCCGTAGGGGAGTCCAGCCTGCTCAGGTCCAGGGAGAGCCCGTCGGCGAACGTCGGCAGCACATCGTTGAACGCGGTCGCGGCCAGCCTGCTCTTGCCCACCCCCACCGGTCCGGTGACGGTGACGATACGGGTACTCGGCTCGGCCAGCCTTCGCCGGAGGGTCTCCAGTTCGGTCTCGCGCCCGATGAGCGGAGTGGGGAAGTGATTCCAAGGAGTGAAGGGATGCGGTTCGGGTCGGGGGGGATGAGAGATGCTCTGGGACGGGGTGAGCACTGTGGCCTGCTTTCTTGTTCGCCGCCCTCCGGCGGGGCGATACCGGTGGCACAGCGGACCTGCCGAGGCGCCCGCAGGGCCTTCGGCGCGGGCCTCCGGTCGGGCGCCCCGACCGGAGGCCCGATGTCCGGTTCTGCGGGTGGCCCATTCCCGACCCCGTGCGGAGGCCGGGCACCCGGTGTTCCTAGACGGTGCGCAGGGGACGTACCAGACCGGAGACGCGCGCCATCCGCTCCCCCTGGAAGCGGGCGGCCTTGAGGACGGCCTTCGAAGGCGCACCCTGGCAGGAAGGGCTGGACAGGCCGTAGGGGTTGCCTCCCGCCTCGTGGACGATGTCGTAGTCCACGTAGCCGGTGGGGACGATGAGGCAGCCCCAATGGTGCATCACGTTGTAAAGCGACAGCAGGGTGGACTCCTGGCCACCGTGGATCTCGTAGCTGCTGGTGAAGCCGGTGGCCGGTTTGTTGGCGAGCTCGCCCGCCTCCCAGAGGCCGCCGGCGCTGTCGATGAACTGCTTCAGCTGTGAACTGACGTTGCCGAACCGCGTCGGGCTCCCGAAGGCGAAGCCGTCGGCCCAGGCCAGGTCCTCCAATGTGGCGACGGGCACGTCCTCGGTGGCGTCCAGGTGGGCCCGCCACTCCGGGTTGGAGGCGATGGCCTCCTCTGGTGCGTGCTCGGCGACGCGGCGCAGGCGGACCTCGGCGCCGGCGTCGGCCGCGCCCTCCGAGATCGCCTCCGCGATGGCATGCACGTTTCCGGTGGACGAATAATAGATGACAGAGATTCGAGCGGTCATTGTTCCTTTTTATTCACGGATGGCGATAATTCGCTGGTCACTTAGAGTGGTCAATGTACTGGAGGGGGTGCCCTGTTTGGATGCTAGTTGGCGATGGCGCTATGAGGCAAGTCTCGTTTTTTTGGCAGGGGGCTTTTGATCTGCGCGAATTATTTTTCATCCGCTGCAAGATTTTTCTTTGCGTCGTGTTGGGGGTGTTCTATGTGTGACCAGAGTGTCGCATGTTTTCCATGTGTCTTGAGTTGATTGGTGCCGAGTACTTTTTGGTACGTACTTTCGCTTGATTTGCCTTTAGTTGAGAGATTTCTGCGGCCTCCGGCGCTCGAAGGAATTTCGGCGACCGTTGGCGCTGGTGGGGCGGGCGGCGCCGCATATTTTTTTCTCAAAATTTTTGTCAATCCTCTGAGTATCTGTTTTCGGGGTGTGGCGGCCCTGTAAAGCCCTCGGTTTTCGGTGTCCACCTGGGGATTCGTGCCCGGAAAGCGATCCGCGCGCTCTTCGGCCTCGGGTGTTCTCTGTTCGAACTCTTATTCGACATGAGGACGGAAGGTGACACAGCCCGGACGCGCTTCCCGGAACCCCAGCCCGGTCCCCTCAGAATCGGGGCCATGTACGCCGCATACATCGACCGACTCGGCGGGCCCGAACTGATCCGCCATGGCACGCTTCCGGACCCCGATCCCGGCCCCGGGGAGGTTCTGGTCGAGGTGGACTTCGCCACCGTCAACCACGTGGACACCTTCGTCCGGTCCGGTGCCTGGCGAACACCCCTCACCTTCCCCTTCGCTGTGGGCCGCGATCTCGTCGGCAGCGTGGTCCGCGCCGCGCCCGACGTCCAGGACGGGCCCCCGCCGGGAACACCCGTCTGGTCGCTCAGCATGGGGTACGACGGCAGACAGGGGGCCGCCGCCGAACGGGTCGCCGTGCCCGCCGACCGTCTCTACCCGATGCCCGCGGGCGTCGACCCCGCCGCACTCGTCGCACTGGCACACCCCGCCGCCACCGCCTACCTGGCCCTGGCCACGCACGGTCGGCTGCGCCCACAGGAGGAGGTGGTCGTCGTGGGCGCGGGCGGCAACGTCGGCACCGCACTGGTGGCCATGGCCGTCCACGCCGGGGCCCGGGTCACCGCCGTGGCGTCCGCAGCCGACACCGACCACTGCCGCGGCTCCGGTGCGCACGCCGTGCTCGACCGCCGCGACCCCGAACTGTACGAACGGATCGCCGACCTGCACCCCCGGGGCGTGGACCTGTACGTCGACGCGGCCGGCCGCAACGAGGTCGAACCCGCCCTCGCCGTGCTGGCCCGGCGCGGCCGCCTCGTCCTGCTCGCGGGGATGGGCGCTCGCCCCGTCCTGCCGGTCGGATCCCTCTACCTCCTAGACCGCTCCATCCTGGGCTTCGCCATCTCCCAGGCGACCGTCGACGAACTGGCCGAGGCCGCCGCGCAGGTGGGGCGGCTCGCCGCGCGCGGTGTCCTGCGTCCTCGCCGGCACGACATCGTGCCCCTGGAACACACCGCGAGGGTCCACCGTGCCGTGGAGGAGGGGGCTGCCCGCGGACGCCGGTTCGTCATCGCGGTGCGCGCCGCGACCCGACGCGGGGCGGACCTGACCAACTCTGGGCCGATGTTTGGCGCCACCTCGCCCGGCCTTGCGAACCTTCCAGCCATGAGCGCATCCATCATCGACACCACCCCCCTCTTCGAACTGCGGGCGAGCGTCCGGGTGTCCGCGTCCCCAGAGCAGGTGTACGAGGTCGTGAGCGATCTGCCGCGCAGCTCCGAATGGAGTCCCGAATGCCGTGGCGGCGTTTGGATCTCCGGCGAGCCCCGGCAGGTGGGCTCGGTCTTCCGGGGCGAGAACCTGCGCGCCGACGACGTCGTCGGCTGGGCGCCCCTGATCCGCGGCGTATGGCACACCGAGGCCCGCGTCACGGAGGCCGACCCCGGCCGAACCTTCCGCTGGATGATGCTCTCCCACGCCGGAGCGGACCAGGAGAGCGTCTGGGGATTCGACATCGAGCCCACCGATGACGGCGGGTCCGTCCTGACCCACCACTTCCGGATGGGCCGGGCCACCGCCGGGATCCACAAGATCACAGCCGACCTGGACGAAGAGGGTCGCAAGCGCTTCATCACCGAGTGGACCGACAAGCTCGAACGGGACCTCGACGTGACCCTGGCCCGGATCAAGCGTGTGATCCAAGAGGGCTGACCCCCACCCCGACCGACAGAACGGACGAGCCGTGTTCCTTCAGCGCATAGCCAACCGGGGCATCCGACTGGGCACCCTCTTCGATCGTGCGGCGGCCCGCTACCCGGCCAACCCCGTGATCCTCGACCACGAACTGGACATCGCGCCCGAGCGGGGGCGCCGACTCACCCTCACCGAGATCGCGGACCTGGTGGACGACTTCGCCTCGCGGCTGTGGTCCCTGCGGATCCGGCCCGGCGACCACGTGGTCGTGCACAAGTCCGACGCCTTCGACATCTCCCTTCTGGCCTGCGCGACAGCTCGGATCGGCGCGATCCCGGTCATGCTGTCCCCCAAACTCGACGGGGCCACCGTCGCGGCCCTGCTGGGCCGGGTCGACCGCCCCTACCTCCTCACCGACCAGGCCAAACTGGAGAAGGAGCTGCCCGCCGAGGTGTTCGACCTCAGCGAGCGCGTCCTGCTGGCGGCGGGGGAGTACGAGGGCGCGGTGCCCCTGGCCTCCCTGGCCGGGGTCGCACGGGTCCGGCCCGTCACCATGCCGCCCGACCACCCCACGATGGTCACTCACACCTCCGGCACCACGGGCCTGCCCAAACTCGCATTGCACACCGGGCGTACCTTCCAGGCGCGCTACCGGCCCCAGAGCCTGGTGGTGGGAGCCGCGGTACGCCGACGTGAACCCATCGCCATCCACGTCTCCTTCGTGCACTCGCGGATGTACACGGCGATGCCGATCTCCGTCCTCCAGGGCCATCCCCTCGTGATCCTGCGAGACGACGACGAGGAGAACGTGGCGGCCCTCTTCGCCCGGGTCCGCCCCGGTTTCATCGAGGCGCACCCCAATACCTTCCTGCGCTGGGAGCCGCTCGCCGACGACCCCCGCGAACCGCTGGCCAACGTCAAGTACTTCAGCAGTACCTTCGACGCCATCCATCCGCGCACCGTACAGAGGATGCTGAGCGCCTCCCGGCGGGACCTGCCCCTGTTCGCCCAGGCGTACGGTCAGAGCGAGGTGGGGCCCATCGCGGCCCGCACCTACACGCGCGCCCGCGGCGCGGACGCCGACGGCCGCTGTGTGGGCCGTCCCTTCCCAGGGATGACCGACGTCCGGGTGGTCTCCCGCGACGGTCGTACCCCGACCAGGACCTCGCCCGGTCACATCGAGGTGCGCAGCGACGGCCGCATCATCACCTACCTCGGCGAGCACGAGCGCTGGCGCAAGCAGGTCAACGGCGGCTGGTGGCGCATGGGCGACGTCGGCTACCTCAGCAAATGGGGCTGCCTGCACCTGCTGGACCGCGAGATCGACGAGATCGACGGGGTCGACAGCACCCTGGAGGTGGAGGACCGGCTGTTCGACCGCCTTCCCGACCTCATCGAGGTCATCATCGTCCCCTCTCCGGAGGGGAGGCCGGTGCCCGTCGTGTGCACCCGCCATGACGTGCCGCTCGACGAGGCCGCCTGGCGTGCGGCCACCGCGGACCTGCCGGCCATGGAACCGCCGCTCCACTGGCGGTTGGAGGACCTGCCCCAGACCGCCACCACCAAGATCAAGCGGCGCGAAATAGTCGAAATGCTCAAATCCGGCCACGGCGTCGGGCCCGAGGGGGAGGGGACATGACCGTTGGTGCCGACGGGGCCCCGTCCCCGCGCGAGGCCGACGCGGACCGGTTCGAGGTCGGCGTCGTCGGGGCGGGGCCACGCGGCCTGTCGGTGGTCGAACGGCTCTGCGCGAACGAGCGGGTACACCCCTCCCGTTCGCGCATCGTGATCCACCTCATCGACCCGTACCCCGCCGGGGCCGGGGCGGTGTGGCGTACGGACCAGTCCCGGATCCTGCTCATGAACACGGTCGCCTCGCAGGTGACGGTGTTCACCGACGAGAGCGTGGTGATCGACGGGCCGATCGAACCCGGGCCCTCCCTGGCGGACTGGGCCCGCGAGGTGGCCCTCTTCGGCGGTCACGACGAGGAGACCGTGGCCGAGGCCCGCCGCCTCGGCCCGGACTCGTACCCCACCCGGGCGTTCTACGGCAGCTACCTGAAGGCCTGCCTGGACGGGATCGTGGCCAAAGCCCCCGAGCACGTCGGGATCACGGTGCACCGGTCCCGGGCCATCGCCATGGCCGACACCCTCGGCTTCACGGACGGCCCCCAGGGACTGCGCCTGGAGAACGGTGTCCGACTGGACCACCTCGACGCGATCGTGCTCGCCCTGGGCCACCTGCCGGTGCGTCCCGGACCCTCTGAGGCGCGCACCGCCAGTCTGGCCAGGATCCACCACCTCACCCACATCGCCCCGGCCAATCCGGCCGATGTGGACACGACCCGGGTCCCTGGTGGAGCACCCGTCCTGCTACGAGGGCTGGGCCTGAACTTCTTCGACCACATGGCCCTGTTCACGGAGGGCCGCGGCGGCTCCTACCGGGAGGAGGGGGACCGCCTGGTCTACCTCCCCAGCGGTGAGGAACCCGTGCTGTACGCCTTCTCCCGCAGGGGGGTGCCCTACCACGCGCGGGGCGAGAACCAGAAGGGCGCCTCCGGGCGGTACATGCCGCGCCTGCTCACCGCCGAACGTGTCGAGCGCATGCGCGCCAGGGCGGCCGGCGGACTGAGCATGAAACGGGACCTGTGGCCCTTCATCGCCCGTGAGGTCGAGTCCGTCTACTACGGCACCCTCCTGCGGTCCCGCGGTTCCGCTGACGGGGAGGATCTCGTTTCCCGCTACCTCACCGCCGCCGACCCCGAAGCGCTCCTGCGGGAGTACGGCATCGCCCCCCGGGACCGCTGGGACTGGGACCGCGTGGCCCGTCCCTGCGCGGGACGCGACTTCGCCGACCGCGCGGCGTTCCGCTCCTGGCTGCTGGAACACCTGCGCGAGGACGTCCGGATGGCCCGAAGGGGGAACGTGGAGGACCCGACCAAGGCCGCCCTCGACGTTCTGCGCGACCTGCGCAACGAGGTCCGGCTCGCGGTCGACCACGGCGGGCTGGAGGGTGTCTCCCACCGAGACGAACTGGACGGCTGGTACACCCCGCTCAACGCCTACCTCTCCATCGGCCCGCCCGTCTCCCGGGTCAGCGAACTGATCGCCCTCATCGAGGCGGGCGTCGTGGACATCCTCGGCCCCGGCACCCAGGTCCGGCTGGACACCGCGGCCCCGGACTTCGTGGCCCGGTCCACCCGCGCGCCCGGACCGCCCGTGCGCTCGAAAGTGCTCATCGAGGCGCGTCTGCCCGAGCCCGACCTGCGCCGCACCGCAGACCCCCTCATAAGCCACCTGCTCGACAGCGACCAGATCTCTGCGCACCGCATCGCCGTCAACGGCGCTCCCCCCTTCGAAACCGGGGGAATGGCGGTCACCCGACGCCCCTACCGGACCATCGACGCCCAGGGCCGGGCCCACCCCCGCAGGTTCGCCTACGGGGTGCCCACCGAGGCGGTCCACTGGGTCACCGCGGCGGGCACCCGCCCAGGGGTGGACTCGGTGACGCTGGGCGATTCCGACGCCATCGCCCGAGCCGTCCTGGCCCTGGCCCCCGCCTCCGCCACACGTACCGGGACCGCCGACCACTTGACCGGGGTGATCGTATGAACCCGCCCACCGACACCGGCCTGCTGTCCCCCGTCCGGGCCGGCACCCCGGTCGAGTCCCTCGTCTCCGACCGGGCCTGGCTCCAGGCCATGCTGGACGCCGAGGCCGCCCTGGCCCGTTCCCAGGCCCGCCTGGGAACGGTGCCCGAGACCGCGGCCGCCGAGATCACCCGGGCGGCCCGCGCCGAGTACTTCGACCTGGCCGCCATCGCGGTGTCGGCCCGTGAGAACGCCAACCCTGTCGTGGCGCTGGTCCGGGAGCTCACCCGGATCGTTGCCGAGCGCGCTCCCGAGGCCGCCGAGTACGTACACCGGGGCTCCACGAGCCAGGACGTGTTCGACACCGGTGCCATGCTGGTCTCGGCCCGTGCCCTGGGGGCCATCGGGGAGGATCTGAGCACCGCCGCCGACCACCTGGCCGCACTCGCCCGACGCCACCGGGACGCCCCCGCCGTCGCCCGTACCCTGGCCCTGCACGCCGTGCCCACCACAGTGGGCCTGCGGGCCGCAGGCTGGTTCCGGCTCGTCGAGGACGCCCGTGCACGGATCGCACGGCTGCTGGACGGTGGTCTGCCGGTATCCCTGGGCGGAGCGGCCGGAACACTCGCCGGGTACCTGGAGTACGCCTCGGACCAGGACCACGAGTCTCCGGCTGCCTACACCACCGCCCTGGTCGGCGAGTTCGCAAGGGAGACCGGGCTGGCCGCCCCGACCCTGCCCTGGCATGCCCTGCGCACCCCGATCGCCGACCTGGCCGCCGTCACGGCGTTCACGACCGGGGCCCTGGGCAAGATCGCGGTCGACGTGATCAACCTGTCCCGGACCGAGGTGGCCGAGGTCGCCGAGCCCGGGCCGCCCGGACACGGGGCCTCCTCGGCCATGCCCCACAAGCGCAACCCCGTGCTGGCCACCATGGTCCGCAGCGCCGCACTCCAGGTGCCCGCCCTGGCGTCGGGACTGACCGGCTGCCTGCTCGCCGAGGACGAGCGTTCCGGCGGGGCGTGGCACGCCGAGTGGGTGCTGCTGCGTGAATGCCTGCGCCTCACCGGGGGAGCGGCGCACACCCTCGTCGAGCTGGTCGAGGGGATGGACGTCGACACCGTGAAGGCCGAGCGCAACCTCGGGTCGACCGGTTCGGCCGTCTGCGCCGAACGGGTCGTCGCGTTCCTCACCCCGCGATTGGGCCGCGGCCCGGCGCGTCGCCTGCTCGAACGCTGTTCCGCCGAGGCCGCCCGTGACGGCCGCCCGCTGGCCCGGGTCCTGGCCGAGGAGGACGAGCTTCAGGACGTGCCGGCCACAGCACTCCGGACGCTGTGCGACCCCCGCGACTACACGGGGGCCGCCGCGGCCCTGGTGGACGCGGCCCTGGGCGACCGCTGACGTCCGCGGGGCGGGGCCCTGTGTACCCCGCCCCCGACACGTCTGCGGTCAGACCAGCGCGTGCCGCGCCGCCAGCGCCGCGTCGTACCGCTCCCACACGATCCGCGCCAGCTCCGGCGCGGCGCCCAGCACCTCCGACACCGCGGTCGCCCCCGCCGATTCCGCCTGCTCGCGGACCCGGTCGGCGAAGAACCCCGGGGCCAGCAGGTAGGTGGACACCGCCACCCGCCGCGCGCCC
>NZ_JASFDV010000036.1 GCF_030766825.1 Nocardiopsis sp. CC223A | reverse complement strand
TAAGCGCCCTTGTCGGCGGTGGCGCCGATCGTGTCGCCCCGGGGGCCGTCGCCCGCGTCGGCGTCCCGGTCCGCGGTGTCGGCCCCGGAGTCCTCGGCGGCGGTCCGCCCGGTGTCCGCGTCCCCGGCGACCGGGGTGTCACCGGGCAGGTGCGAGCCCGGGGTGGGGCCGGTGCCCTGCGGGACGTAGGACGGGTCCAGGCGCGACAGCCGCCACTGGAGGTCCTCGATCCGCTCCTCGCGCTCGCGCAGGGTGGCGGTGAGCCGCAGCAGCAGCTCGTCCACCGCGCGCACGTGGTAGCCCCACATGGCCAGCGGCAGCAGCAGGCGGCCCAGTTCCGCGGCCTTCACCGGGCGGTCGGCGGACAGGTCGAGCGGGGGGTAGTCGGCCTCGAACCGGGCGAGGCGCCCGCCCTTGCCGAGCACGACGTAGACGACGCCGACGAGCACGGCCAGCGCGGCCGCGGCGACCAGGAAGAGGATGAGATAAGGCACGGCTCCGATCGTGCCACACCCGGCCGCCCGGCGGGAGCCGCGGGCGGCCGGAACCCGGGCGTCAGGAGCCGTCGGCCCGGGCGCGCTCCTGCTCGTCCTGTTCGCGGGCGATGTCCAGGTGCGCCTTCCGGATGATGCCCACGACGTCCGCGGGGTCGTCGACCACCCGGACCAGGTCCAGGTCGTGCGGCTTGATGAGCTCGTTCTCCAGCAGGCTCTCCCGGACCCACTTCTCCAGCCCGCCCCAGAACTCGGAGCCGACCAGCACCACCGGGAACCGGGTCACCTTGTTGGTCTGGACGAGCGTGGCCGCCTCGAACAGCTCGTCCAGGGTCCCGAATCCGCCGGGCAGCACCACGAACGCCTGGGAGTACTTGACGAACATGGTCTTGCGCACGAAGAAGTAGCGGAACGTCATCCCCATGTCGATGTAGGGGTTGAGGGACTGCTCGAAGGGCAGCTCGATGCCCAGCCCCACGGACAGCCCGCCGGCCTCCTTGGCCCCCTTGTTGGCGGCCTCCATCATCCCGGGGCCGCCCCCGGTGATGGTGGCGTAGCCCGCCTCGGCGAGCCTGGCGCCCATCTGGACGCCGAGGTCGTAGTAGCGGGTGCCCGGCTTGATGCGGGCCGACCCGAACACGCTCACCGCCGAGGGCAGCTCGGACAGGAGGCCGAAGCCCTCCACGAACTCCGACTGGATGCGCAGCACCCGCCAGGGGTCGGTGTGCACCCAGTCGACGGGACCGCGCCGGTCCAGCAACCGCTGGTCGGTGGTGGTGCCCGGGATGGACTCGCCACGATAGGTGAGGGGTCCCGCGTTCCTCACCCGCTCTTTTCCATGTGCTTCTTCCGTCATGGCCTAAAGCTATCCGCGCCGGGCCGGATCACACCTGAACCGGACGTGGACCGGTGATGACCACCAGTGGCCATCACCGCGTCCTGGGGCGGGCCCGCCCCAGGTCAGAGGGGTCAGCGGGCCCCGGTGAGCCAGGCGACCATGCGCTCCTCCGCCTCCCGGATGCGGGGGATCTCGGCGTACTCGTCGCGGGTGTGGGCGAGTGTCGGGTCGCCGGGGCCGTAGTTGACGGCGGGCACGCCCAGCTCGGAGAAGCGCGACACATCGGTCCAGCCCAGCTTGGCGCGGGCCCGCCCCTCCCCCACCGCGTCGACGAACGCGGCCGCCGCCGGGTGGTCCAGTCCGGGGCGGGCGGGGGCGGCGGCGTCGGCCAGGCGCACCTCGAACCCGTCGAAGACCTCCCGCAGGTGCGCCTCGGCGCCGGCCACCGACAGGTCCGGGGCGAACCGGTAGTTGACCCTGACCACGCACTCGTCGGGGATGACGTTGCCGGCGACCCCGCCCTCGATGAACACCGCGTTGAGGCCCTCGTGGAAGCGCAGGCCCTCCACCTCGGGCTCGCGGGGGGTGTAGGCCCGCAGCACGTCCAGGATCCGCCCCGCGCCGTGGATGGCGTTGACGCCCATCCAGGACCGGGCGCTGTGGGCGCGCTCGCCCTTCGCCACGACCTCGACCCGCATGGTGCCCTGGCAGCCGCCCTCGATGACGCCGTCGGTGGGCTCCATGAGGATGGCGAAGTCCCCGGCCAGCCACCGGGGGTGGTCGCGCGACAGCCGCAGCAGGCCGTTGCGCTCGGCGTCGACCTCTTCGTTGTCGTAGAAGACGTAGGTGACGTCGTGCACGGGCTCGGCGACCAGGGCGGCCAGCTTGAGCTGGACGGCGACCCCGGCCTTCATGTCGGAGGTGCCGCAGCCGTAGAGGCGGTCGCCGTCGACGTGGGAGGGGACGTTGTCGACGATGGGCACGGTGTCGATGTGACCGGCGATGACGACGCGGCGCTCACGGCCCAGGTCGGTGCGGGCGACGACGGCGTCGCCGTCGCGGGTCACCGTCAGGTGGGGCAGCGCCGACAGAGCGCGTTCGATCCCGTCGGCGAGGACCTTCTCGGTGCCGCTCTCCGAGCGGATGTCCACGAGGGCGGCGCAGAGGTCCGCGACGTCCGAGGTCAGGTCGAGCATGAGGGCGTCCCCGTCTTCCGTGGTCGTGGTGTGCGGCGCGGGCGCGTGCACCGGCACGGCCCTGCGCCTCACCACCCTAGGTGCAACGACCGTGGAGGTCGGTAGCACCCAGCCCACCTGACACACGTGGAGAGGGCCTCCGGTATCGGTGTGGACCGCGGCATCTCCACCGGCCACCGGAAGGCCCCCGGTGTCCCGCACCACCGACGCCGACGACCGCCTCACACCCGCCGGCCGCCCGGCCCCGGCCCGCTGCGCGGTCGAGGACGGATGGCCGCTGCGCCGGGCCGGCCCTCGCCGGCCGTCCTGCGAGAGATCGCCTCGCGGCCGCTCCCCGGACTCGGCGCAAGTACCGGACCGCACGAGGGCATCCGCCGAACACGCCCTGGAACGGAAGCGGGGCGCCCTCCGGGTGGGAGGGCGCCCGTGCGGGACCTCGGGGCGCGGGTCAGGCGTTGACGCCGTGCTCGCGGAGGAGGTCGTTGAGGGCGAGCTTGTCGTGCTCCTGGCCCTCGGCGAGCCGCTTGAGGACGAGCAGCACCGGCATGCCGAAGTCGCCGCCGGGGAAGCTCTTGACCCGGTTGGCGGTGACGCACACCGACCAGGCCGGGGCCTGGCCGCGTTCGAGCTCTTCACCGGTCTCGGCGTCGAACACACGGGTGGACGAGGTGAGGATGGTGCCCGCGCCGAGCTTGGCACCGGTGCGCACCCGGGCGCCCTCGACGACCATGCTGCGCGAGCCCAGGAAGGCGTCGTCCTCGATGATCACCGGGGAGGCCTGCGGCGGCTCCAGGACGCCGCCGACGCCCACGCCGCCGGACAGGTGGACGTTCCTGCCGATCTGCGCGCAGGAGCCGACCGTGGCCCAGGTGTCGACCATGGTGCCGGAGTCGACGTAGGCGCCGATGTTGGTGAAGGACGGCATGAGGACGACGCCCGGGGCCAGGTGGGAGCCCCAGCGGGCGATGGCGCCGGGAACGACGCGGACACCGTCGAAACGGGTCTTCAGCGGCATGCGGTCGTGGTGGTAGAAGTCGCCGACCTGCGACTTCTTCATGTCCAGGACCTTGAAACCGAGCAGGATGGAGCGCTTGGCGCGCTCGTCGACCACGACCTCGTCGGTGGCGGGGTCGACGAAGGCCACCCGGGCCTTGCCCTCGTCGATCTGGTCGATGGCGGAGGTGATGGTCTCGCGCGCCTCGGCGTGGTCCGGGGTCAGTTCGGAACGCTGCTCCCAGAGTTCGTCGATCCGGTCGGGCAGCGGGCTGGAGTAGGAGCTGGTCATGGGTTCCACGTTAGTAGTTCCCGGGGGATCCCCCGGCCCCGGGCTCCCCGGTCGGCGTGCCCGCGCGGACGCGGCCGAAGCGCGTCCGGGGCCGCGTTGACTACAATGCGCCCGAAGCGCCGCACGGCCCGCCTACCGGGAATGGCGCAGACCACTTTGCCCCTTGTTCCCTAACCGATGGTCGTCCGTTGCCAAAGCGCCGTAGATTCTCAGCGTTCGTCAAGATCCTGTTCGCGCTGTTCGTCGTTTGTGGGGCCCTCGTCGCCGGGGGCTACTACGTGCTGACCCGTGTGGACCCGATCTCGACCGAGCCCGACCCCGAGACCCTGTGCCGTCTGGACCTGTCCGACGGCGAGTACTCGATGAAGGTCGAACAGGCCGTGAGCGCGACCACCGTCGGCGGGGTGGCGTTCAGCATGGACCTGCCGCCGGAGGCCGTGACCGTGGCCTACGCCACGGTGTGGCAGGAGACCGCGTTCTACAACCTGGAGTACGGCGACCGGGACTCGCTGGGCCTGTTCCAGCAGCGCCCCTCGCAGGAGTGGGGCGACCCGGAGGACATCCTCGACCCGGTGTACTCCAGCCAGGCCTTCTACGACGCGCTGGTGGAGGTCGAGGGCTGGGAGACCAGGCCGGTGTTCGAGGCCGCCCAGGCGGTGCAGCGCAGCGCCGACGGCTTCGCCTACGACCAGCACGAGAACCTGTCGCAGCGGATGGGCGAGGTGTTCACCGGCACCCGCGGCCCCGGGCTGACCTGCTGGTACGACCCTGAGACCCTGGCCTCGCTCACCGGGGGCGAGGCCGACGTGGCGGGCGCGGAGCAGGAGCTGGAACGCGTGTTCGGGGTGGCGCCCGCGGCGCTGACCGACACCCCGGAGTCGGCCACCGGCGACCGCGGCTGGGCGATGGCCCTGTGGGCGGTCGCCCACGCCGAGGAGTACGGCCTGACCTCGGTCACCTACAACGACCGCGTATGGCGCGCCTCCGACGGCACCGACGGCGCGGCCGAGTGGCAGAGCGGTGTCTCCGACACCCGGGGCGAACTCGTCCTGGGCTGACCGTGAGGACGTGCGGTGGCTTCTCCGACGGGTCCGACTCACGGGCCGACCGACGCCGACCGGCCGTCTGCCACGGGATTCGTCGGCCCGCGAGGTCTACCGCGTCCTCATGCGGTCGATCCGCACCACCGGCACCGGCCAACGGATCACACGGAGCGACGCCACTGAAGCCGATCGGCATTCATAGGAGTCTCCCGGGACCGGCCGGGAACGGCCGACCGGGGTGCGGGTGTCAGATTCGCGATGCCCGCCACACCCTCGGGCGGCCTGGCCGCGGCCGGTCTCTTGCCGGTCTCGTCCTGGAGTTTCGATGTCGTGGTGGTTCTCGGCCCAGTCGTCACCGATCAGTGGCAACGCGATCCCCCTGTCCGGGTGATGGTGGTGCAGCCCGCGGGAAGCGGCGCGCGGCCCAATGGATCCAGTGCTCACACCCCGCAAAGAGGCGAGCACGCCACCCCATCAGCGGGCCGGGAACGGCCGCCCGGCAGGGGCACGGTCCGACACCAGGACTCGACTGCTTCTGGCGGAGGCAGTGCTCACCTGCCGGCGGCCACGGAACCGAGTCTCACCGACCCGGCACATCCCATCAGGCGGACAGGCGGGCGGCGGCGGCCCCGACCCGCTCGTCGGTGGCGGTGAACGCCACACGGACGCTGCCGTTGCCGGTGGGCCCGTAGAACTCGCCCGGCGCGACGAGGACGCCGCGCTCGGCCAGGTGCTCCACCGCGCCCCAGGCGTCGTGGTCGGGGTGGGAGGCCCACAGGTACAGCCCCGCCTGGGAGTGGTCGATCCGCCAGCCCGCGCCGGTGAGGGCGGCGCGCAGCCGGTCCCGGCGGGCGCGGTAGCGCTCCTTCTGCTCCAGGGCGTGCGCGTCGTCGTCCAGGGCGGCGCCCATGGCGGCCTGGACCGGGGCGGGCACGATCATCCCCGCGTGCTTGCGCACCGCCAGCAGCTCCTGGACCAGCGCGGTGTCACCGGCGACGAACGCGGCGCGGTACCCCGCCAGGTTGGAGCGCTTGGACAGGGAGTGCACGGCGAGCAGGCCCTCGTGGGAGCCGTCGCTCACGTCCGGGTGCAGGATCGAGACCGGGGCCTCGCCCTCCCAGCCCAGATCGAGGTAGCACTCGTCGGAGGCGACGATCACGCCGCGCTCGCGGGCCCAGGCGACGACCTTGCGCAGGTGCGGCACGCCCAGGACCCGGCCGGTCGGGTTGCTCGGCGAGTTCACCCACAGCAACCGCACCGGGGCCGGGCCCAGGGCGGTCAGGCCGTCGGCCGCCACCGGGGTCGCCCCGGCCAGGCGGGCGCCGATGTCGTAGGTGGGGTAGGCCAGCTCGGGGTGGACGACGGTGTCGCCCGGACCCAGCCCGAGCAGGGTGGGCAGCCAGGCGACGAGTTCCTTGGAGCCGACCGTCGGCAGCACGCCCTCCTCCGGGACGCTCACTCCGTGGCGGCGCTCCAGCCAGCCGGTGATGGAGGCCCGCAGCGCCGGGGTGCCCCAGGTCAGCGGGTACCCGGGACTGTCGGCGGCGGCGGCCAGCGCGGCGCGCAGGCCCGGCGGCACCGGGTCCACGGGGGTGCCCACGGACAGGTCGACGATGCCGTCGGGGTGATCCGCGGCGATCTTCTTGTACGGGGTCAGCCGATCCCACGGGAAGGTGGGGAGCCGGTCCGTCACGGGCCGCCGGGTCATCTCGCGTCTCCATCGGGTCGTCCGGGCCGTCGCGGCCCGGGGGCGGGGTTTGAACACGCATCGCGCCGACCCCCCCCCGGTGACGGGGGGATCGGCGCGATGGCGGTGCGATCGCGCGCGGGGACGCCCTCTGCGCCACGGAGACGCACCGGCGAGCGATCGGAACGGGCCGGGGCTACTCCGCCTGCGGCGGCAGCTTGGCGACGAGGGGGTGGTCGCGGTCGATCTTGCCGACCTTGGAGGCGCCGCCCGGGGAGCCGAGGTCGTCGAAGAACTCGACGTTGGCCTTGTAGAAGTCCGACCACTGCTCGGGCAGGTCGTCCTCGTAGTAGATGGCCTCGACCGGGCAGACCGGCTCGCACGCACCGCAGTCAACGCACTCGTCCGGGTGGATATACAGGCTGCGCTCACCCTCGTAGATGCAGTCCACGGGGCACTCGTCGATGCACGCCTTGTCCATCACATCAACACAGGGCTGCGCGATGACGTAGGTCACGTCGTACTCCTTGATCTCACCCCCGCGTTCCCACGGGGGAGGCGGGGACCTCGCAGAGACGTCCGTCGGGCACGGTCCGGCGTGCGGGCGCCCGGGACCGTGCTCCCGGCCTCTGCGAACGATTGGCACAGATGTCGTGGTCCTAGTATGGCGGCGAAGCGAAGTCGTCGCACATTCGGGGGGCGCGTTGCACATGGCGGGTCGCCTGGTCCACCGGATCACCCGGGAGGACACGGGCAACAGGGTCTCCATCCGAATCCACCTCCCCGACGGGGGTTTCACCGATATCGTCGGAGTGCTGGAGTCATGGGACGACGGTGTGCTGACCGTGCGCCGGCGCGACGGCCGGGAGGCGCGCGTCGAGGAGTCGTCCATCGTCGCCAGCCGGGTCGTTCCCGACGTCCCCCCGCGGCGGGGCGGTGCGGCCTCCGGGCGCACCCCGTGACGGGTGTGCGGCGGCCGCGGGCACCCCGCGCGTCCAGGGTGTGCGCCGGGCGAACGCACGTGCATGTCGCGTCCGCCGGGAGGCATTCTTCGGCCCCACCTGGGTAGGACAGGCTCAGTCCCGACGGCCGCCCCCTGGCGTCGGCGACCACGCAGTACCGCGAAGTACCGCGCCCCCGACGGCACCCCCCGGCGGACACGCGGGCGTCAACCACGGGGTTTCGGGGAGGTCGGCGCCGTCCATGGGTGAAGCAGTAGCGTCCGCGCTCGCCGAGCTGGCCCGGCGCGACGGGCGATCGGCCGAGATGGCCCGGCAGGCCCTGGACACGCTGGCTCCGGGCAACGATCTGGAGAGCCTCAACCAGCACACCGTCCAGCGGTTCTGCTGGTTCGAGCTGCCGGCCCGTTTCTCCCGGACCGACCGGGCGGCCGCGCTGCGCGCCCTGGGCACGCTGTTCTCGCTGCTCCAGCTGCACCGGTACGCGCAGATCTGCTCGGCCCCGGCCACCACCCACCTGCTGTCGGTCCACGACAGGGACCACGGCGCCGGGGTGGCCGTGTACGAGCGGATGATGTGGGAGTCCGGGGTGGAGCCGCCGGACCTGCCCGAGCTGACCTGGGGGACCGTGGTCGGCGACGCCGAGATCCGGGCCCGGCAGGAGACCGCCTCGGCGCTGGAGCTGGCGATCGTGCTGGGCGACGTGCGGCCCGGCAAGCAGGGCTGGCGGCACGCCCAGGAGCGGTTCACCCGGTCCTTCCTGACCCGGCCCGACGACCGCGGGCTCAGCCACCTGGACCGGATCCGCGAGGAGCGGGTACGGGCCTGGCTGTCCTCGCCCGCCCACCCGCACCGCCGGCACCTGTGGCCGCTGGTGGGCCGGATCATCGCCGGCGCCGACGTGCCGCGCACCGCCGACACCACCATGGCGCCCCTACAGCGGCTGCTCGACCTGGCCGAGGACGGGATCGCGCTCACCCAGATCGGCTACATCTCCCCCGGTGTGGTGCGGTCGATGTGCGAGGACTTCGGCTGGCGCACCTCCCCCGAGCCGCCGCGCAGCGAGACCGACGCCACCCAGCTGATCGCCCTGCACCAGATGATGCGGGGGATGCGGGTGGTGCGCCGGTCCGGCCGCCGCCTGGTGCTGACCCGGCGCGGGCGCCAGCTCCGCGCCGACCCCGAGGAGATGTGGCGGGCCGCCACCGAGACCCTGTGCCGCACCGGCGGCCCCGAACAGGCGGCCGCCGAGACACTGCTGGGCATGCTGCTGTCGCGCACCCCGCAGGGCAGCGGCTCGCACTCCCGGCCCGGGGAGTCGGACATGATCACCGCCGAGCGCCTGCTCACCGGGTCCGGGTGGACGCCGCCCGAACCGCAGAGCCCGTCGGGGCGGCACGCCGCCTCCCACCGGCGCACCGCCGAGGCCGCCTCCGACCAGGTGCGGGCCATGGTGATGTCGGTGAGCTGGCTGCTGGACGCGCTGGGCCTGCTCACCGAGGACGACGGCTGCGGCCACCGGGAACTGACCGCCGCGGGCCGGGTGTTCGCGCTGGCCAGCCTGCACAAGTCGGCGGTGGCGCCGCGCGCGGTGGTCTGACCGGCGGCCCGGCGCAAGGGCGCGGGAACGGCGCTCCGCTGCCGGGCACCCGCTGCGGACCGGTGCCCGGCAGGGCCTAACCTGGAGCGCGGACAACCCCGCGCGACCAGCAGGAGCATCATGCCCACGCCCGAACCGGCCCCGGGGTCGGAGCCGACCGACGCGCCCGACACCCCGCGCACGGACGCCGCCGACCCCTGGGAGCGCATGCCCGAGGACGCCCTCAACCGTCCGGAGCTGGCCGAGCGCGGACCCGGGACCGGGGCGCCGGTCAAGGACACCGGGAAGGCCGACGGGCAGAAGGACGGGAAGGACGCCGCAGCGGCCCCCCGCACCGGGGACGGGGAGCGGACCGGGGGCGTGTTCGACTTCCTGCCCAGTCCGGTTTTCGTGCTGGTGCTGGGCCTGACCGTGTTCGCCGGATGGCTGTCCTGGCGGGCCGTGGAGCTGGACTGGGCCCCCGAGAACACCGGTGTCACCCCGCTGATCCCGCCGTTGTTCATCCTGTTGGGCTGGATCGTCTCCTGCGCCGTGCACGAGTACGCCCACGCGCTCGCCGCGCACCTGGCCGGCGACCGCTCCCAGCGGGGCGGCGCCTACCTGCGCCTCAACCCGCTGGGGTTCCGGCACGCCTTCGCCGGGACCGTGCTGCCCGCGCTCTACCTGGGCTTCGGTGCCTTCGGCCTCAACGGGCCGCCCGCGTTCGTGGCATGGGACCGGATCCCGCGGGGCCGGCGGGTGCCGGTCGCGCTGGCCGGGCCGCTGGCGAGCCTGGTGCTGTTCGCCGCGCTGGCCGTCACCGTGTCGATCCTGGTACCGCCGGGCAACGACACCACCAACTGGGCGATCTCCGCGCTGGCGTTCCTGGCCTTCCTCAACCTGACCTCGGCGGTGATCAACCTGCTGCCCGTCCCCGGCCTGGACGGCTTCGAGGTGCTCGCCGCGGCCCTGCCCGACCGGCCGTGGGTGTCCACCGCCCGGGTGAACGCGCTGTTCGGTTCCGTGGCGGTGTTCGCCGTCCTGTGGTTCCCGGCCGTGCGGGACCTGTGGGTGGGTGCGTTCTACACCCTGTTCCGGACCGTCATGCCCAACCCGACGTTCGAGGGCACCGTGTTCCTGGGCGAGCTGCTGCTCCAGTTCTGGAACGCCTGAGCCACGGGGCCGCCGGGGCCGGCGGGCGTGGTCAGGACCGGTCGCTCTTCGGGGCCGGGGGCGGTCCGGCCGGGAAGGGGTTGCCGCCCTCCCGGACGCCGCGCACCACCGCGATCGCCAGCACCACCATGGACCCGAAGAGGTAGCCGTAGTGGAGCAGGTGGTCGGTCAGTACGATGTCGCCGCCCGGCATGTACATGGTGAGCACCATGGCCACGGCCATGAAGCCCAGGGCGAAGGCCACCCCGCCCGAGACACCGCGGGTGCCCCACGCGCACAGGCGGCACAGGCCGTACAGGGCCCCCAGCAGTGCCACCAGCCCCACCGCGCCCAGAACCTGGGCGGGGGTCCCCGCCTCCCAGTAGCGGGTCAGCCAGCCCGCTCCGGTCGCCGACAGCAGCCCGGCCGCCGCCCCCGCCGCCACGAGCACCGGGAAGGTGACCGCGGCCACCACCGTCGTCAGCACGGGGTCGTCCTGTCCGGGCGCCTCGTAGCGGGCCGGGTCGGCCCCCTCCACCGGGGCGGGGCGGGCGCCGCCCGCACCCGCGCTCACAGGCCCTCGAAGAGGTCGGTCTCGAACTCTCCGGCCGAACGGCGCGGGGTCGGTCCGAGCAGGAGGGTGAAGTACTCCACCGCGGTGATCTCCTGGGCGATGTCGTTGGACAGGGCGAAACGCTCGCCGTCCACGGTGATCTGGGTGGCGTGGGCGCGCATCGCCAGCGCCTTGGCCGCCCAGTGGTCGGTGGCGTCGATCCGGGTGGTGACCAGCTCGTCCGGGGTGCCCCGGGCGATGTCGGACACCGCGCCGGGCGGGGTGAACGGCCCCGCCTCCTCGTTGAGCCGGGCGATGGACGCCTCGATCACCGACACCGGCTGGGCGATCGCGTACAGCTTGCGGACCTGCCACGGGGTGCCGGGCATCGACCGCTCGCCCGCCTTCACGCAGGCGCGCCGGGTGACCCGGTGGGCCTGGATGTGGTCGGGGTGGCCGTAGCCGCCGTGCTCGTCGTAGGAGACCAGGACGTGCGGGCGGACCTCCCGGACGATCTCCGCGAGCAGGCGGGCGGCCTCCTCGACGTCGGCGTTCCGGAACGCCTCGGGGCGCTCGGCCGAGGGCGTGCCCGCCATCCCGGAGTCGCGGTAGCGCCCGGCGCCGCCCAGGAACCGGTGGTCGCGCACTCCCAGGGAGACGCAGGCCTTGTCCAGCTCACCGACCCGGTGGTCGCCGAGGGTGTCGTCGCGGTCGGCCGTCAGGTGCGCGAGGTCGGCGGGGATGACCTCGCCCTCCTCGCCCAGGGTGCAGGTCACCAGGGTGACCCCGGCACCTTCGGCCGCGTACTTCGCCAGTGTGGCCCCGGTGACGATGCTCTCGTCGTCGGGGTGGGCGTGCACCATCATGAGTCGTCTGTCGGTCACCACGTGGTGAACAATACCGGCCGCATGCCCGCGATCCCGCCCGAACGGCCAGGTGGAGCGCGGACCCGGGGCGCTCGTCCACAGGGGCCGAGCGGGAACCGGAGATGTGGGACACAATCGGACCCATGAGCTTTCCTCGCCAACAGGCACGTACCCAGCGCTTCACCATCGGCGTCCCGCGCTCCTTCGAGGTGTCCCCGGACGGTCGGCGCATCGCCTTCCTGAGAGGGCGCGACGGCATCGACACCGCCACCTGCCTGTGGGTGCACGAGGCGGAGGAGGGCACCGAGCACGTGGTCGCCGACCCGCGCGCGCTCGGCGCCGACGACGAGGACCTGCCGCCGGAGGAGCGGGCCCGCCGGGAGCGGCTGCGCGAGAGCGGCGGCGGCATCGTGTCGTACACGGTGGACCAGGCGTTCACCCGCGCCGTGTTCACCCTGTCCGGCCGCCTGTTCTACGTGGACCTGGTGGGCGACCGCACCGAGCCGCGCGAACTGCCCGCCGCCACCCCGGTGGTGGACCCGCGGATCGACCCCGCGGGCGACCGGGTCGCCTACGTCAGCGGCGGGGCGCTGCGGGTCATCGACATCGCCGACGCCGAACCCGACCACGGCGACCGGGCGCTGGCCTCCCCCGACGGCGACGACGTCACCTGGGGCCTGGCCGACTTCATCGCCGCCGAGGAGATGGGCCGCTACCGCGGGTTCTGGTGGGCGCCCGACGGCTCGGCGCTGCTGGCCGCCCGGGTGGACGAGTCCCCGGTGGGCCGCTGGTACGTGGACGACCCGGCCGCCCCCGAGCAGGAGCCCACCGAGCTGCGCTACCCGGCGGCCGGCACCGACAACGCGCAGGTGCGGCTGGCCGCCCTCCCGGTGGCCTCCTCCGCCGCGTTCCGCCGGGAGGGCGCCCCCGAGCCGGTGTGGATCGACTGGGACCGGGAGGCGCTGCCCTACCTGGCGACCGCCGGGTGGACGACCGGCCCGGACGGCTCCCCCACCGTGGTGTTCACCGCGCAGAGCCGCGACCAGCGCACCCTCACCCTGTTCGGCGCCGACCCGGCGACCGGGCTGGCCATGGAGACGCGCACCGAGACCGACGACGTGTGGGTCGAGCTGATGCCGGGCGTACCCGCCCACACCGACAGGGGCGACCTGGTGTGGATCGGCCGCGAGGGCGGGGCCGGCGAGCGCCGGGTGTTCGTGGGCGGGCACGCCGTCAGCCCCGCCGACGTGTACGTGCGCGGTGTGGTGGACGTGGACGGCGACCGGATCCTGTACTCGGGCTCCCCCGCCGACCGGCCCGGCGACGTGTCGTTGTGGCTGGTGGACCTGGGCACCGGGCTCTCCGCCCCGATCGAGCTGCCCGGGCACGGCTGCTCGGTGTCGGCCGACGCCCACGCGCACAGCGGTCTGCGTTCGGGGCGGCTGCGCGGCGACACCCTGGTGGTGCAGCACCGGTCGATGGAGTTCCCCGGGGTGCACACCCTGGTACTGCGCGAGGTGAGCACCGAGACCCGGCGCGCCCACGGGTCCATCGAGAGCTGCGCCGAGACCCCGGACCTGCCGGAGCCGCGGGTGGAGTTCTGGCGGGCGGGCGAGCGGGGCATCCCGTGCGCACTGGTGCTGCCGTCCTGGTACCGGGACGACCTGCGCCCGCTGCCGGTGCTCATGGCGCCCTACGGCGGCCCGCACGCCCAACGGGTGCTGCACGCGCGCGGCGCGTTCCTGACCGCCCAGTGGTACGCCGAGCAGGGGTTCGCGGTGCTCATCGCCGACGGCCGCGGCACCCCCGGCATCGGCGTGGAGTGGGAGCAGGAGATCCACCTGGACCTGGCCTCGGGGGTGCTGGAGGACCAGGTCACCGCGCTGCGGGACGCCGCGGAGCGGTTCGGCTGCCTGGACACCTCCCGGGTGGGGATCCACGGGTGGTCGTTCGGCGGCTACCTGTCGGCGCTGGCGGTGCTGCGCCGCCCGGACGTGTTCCACGCCGCGGTGGCGGGCGCCCCGGTCATCGACTGGCGGCTGTACGACACCCACTACACCGAGCGGTACCTGGGACTGCCCCAGGACGACCCGGGCGTGTACGAGCGCAGCTCACTGCTGGAGGACGCGGCCAAGCTGGAGCGGCCGCTGATGTTGATCCACGGCCTGTCCGACGACAACGTGGTGTTCGCCCACACCCAGCGGATGTCCTCGGCGCTGCTGGCGGCGGGGCGCAGGCACACGGTGCTGCCGCTGTCGGGGGTGACCCACTCGCCGTCGGACCCGACGGTGTCGGAGAACCTGATGCTGCTCCAGGTGGAGTTCCTCAAGGACTCCCTGCGCGGCGAGGCCTGACGGTCCGGTGCCGGGCGCCCGCGGGCGCCCGGCACCGGGACCACTACCCCGGGTAGGCCTCATCGGCGCCGGCCGCGATCTCCGACTCGTCGGGGACCGCGATCTCCACGGGCTGTCCGAAGACGAAGGCGATCCGCTCGTACTCGGCGTCCTCCTCGAACTCCCCGAAGGACGCGTAGGACTGGAAGTGCTGGAGGCGCCCGTCCTCGTCCACCCAGAGGTCGAAGGTCACCTCGGTGTCCTGGCCCATGACCTCGGCGGGCGCGGTGCCGGTGTAGTGGTGGCCGCTGCGGCCGGTCACGTCGTACGCGGCCAGCAGCTCCTCGGGGTAGTCCTCGAAGGGGGTGTCCGTCACCCCCTGGTAGGCGATGTCGGCCTCCTCGGACAGCACCTCCTCCACCGCGGCCAGCGCCTCCTCCCACCGCCCGCTCGGGTCGCCCTCCGGGTCCTGGGGGCCCGGGCGGTAGAAGTCGCCCTCGACCACTCCGGCGAGGTGGGAGTCGGTGCGGGCCAACACGTCGTCGGGCCCCTCGCCGATGTGCAGGGTGAAGAAGGTGGCCGGCCCCGCGTACTCGACCAGCTCCAGGACGGGCTGCGGGTCCTCGGTGTACCGCAGGGTCACGTTCGCCGAGCTCTCGATGGTCTCGGCGGACCTCGCGAGGTGGCTCACGTAGAACTCCGGCGCCTCCTCCGCCAGGGCGAGGGCCTCGGTGGTCACGGCGGCGACGTCCCCGGGGTCCCGGGTGATCGCGGGCTCGGCGGATTCGGTCGGTTCCGACGACGCGGCCCCCGGGTCCCCACCGGCCACCGGGTCCCCGCCTTCGCCGTCCTCCCCACCGCTGTGGCGGACGATGAGGAACGCCGCGACGAGCGCCGCCGCCAGACCGGCGGCCCCGGCGGAGAGCAGGAGCGCGCGCCGCGGCCTGCGGATCCGCTGCGGGACGCCGGCGGTCACGCCGCGCCATTCGACGGCGAGCATGGCGGGCACCACGCGGGTGGGGTCGGAGCCGGAGACCGGCGGGGCGTCGACCCGGGTGGCGCTCCACGCCCCGGTCACCTCGGCCAGGGCCTGCGCGGCGGTGGGCCGGTCGGCCGGGTCCTTGGACAGGGCGCGGCGCACCGTGGGCAGCAGCTCCGGGGGCACCCCGGTCAGGTCGGGCTCCTCGGTGCGGGTCCGATGGATCACCACCTCCACCGGGCCGCCCGCGAAGGGGTCGCGCCCGGTGGCCGCGAACGCCACCAGGCAGGCCCAGGCGAACACGTCGGAGCGTTCGCCGGCCGGAACGCCGTTGTACTGCTCCGGCGCCATCCAACCCGGGGTGCCGAACAGGCCGCCGGTGCGGGTCAGAGCGGTGCCGTCGGTCGCCCGGGCGATACCGAAGTCCAGCACCTTGGGCCCGCTCGGCGACAGGATGACGTTGCCGGGCTTGAGGTCGCGGTGCACCACCCCCGCCGCGTGGATCGCCACCAGGGCCTCGGCCAGACCCGCGGCCAGGGAGACCGCCATCCCCCCGGTGAGGGGGCCGTTCTTCCGAACGTGGACGCGCAGGGTGTCACCGGGCACGTACTCGGTGGCCATCCAGGGCGCCTCGGCGTCGGTGTCCGCCCCGAAGTAGGCCGCGGTGCAGGTGGCACTCACACTCGCGACCAGGGAGACCTCGCGGGCGAACCGGGCCCGGAAGTCCGGGTCGGCGGCGTACTGCGGGTGGACGACCTTGACCGCGGCGCAGGCCCCGGCCTGGTCGATCCCCGCGTAGACGGCGCCCATGCCGCCCGCTCCGATGCGGCCGACCACCCGGTAGGGGCCGATCCGGTCCGGATCAGTGGCGGCGGGAGGGGTCGCCCCCGGGGGCAGGCTGTCGTCGCCGAAGGGACGGGGGTCGGGGTTCAACGGGCGGTCTCCTCTGTGCGGGGGTGGTCAGGAAGGGGTGGTGGCGCATCCCTCGGGCAGGCCGGCGGCGAGGTCGGCACGACCCAGGTGCGGGGAGCCCGGATAGGGGTCGTGCAGGTGCGTGTCGAAGTCGGGGTCACCGACACAGAAGCCCCCGGGCTGGTCCACCGGGGCCCGGCGGTCCTCGTCGAGCGCGGTCTCGGGCAGGTAGTAGACCAGTTCCCCAGGGCCGCCGAAGAAGGTCACCTGGAACTCCGCCACGGGGTTCTGCGGGTCCGGCTCCGCCAGTACCCCGGCGCTGGTGGGCCTTTCGAAGGCGAGGTACCCGTCGCCCGGCGCGAGCTCGTCGACCCAGGCGAAGTCCCGGCCGTGCAGTTGCAGCGACCCGAAGTCCGGCAGGTACTCCGCCCGGACCTCGACCCGGGCGGTGGCGCTGTGCTGGCTCGATCCGGTGAAGGTGATCCGGAGCTGGTCGAGGGTGGTGCCGTCGGTCCCGACCAGGGAGTGGACGACGGCCGGTTCGGTGTCGGCGTCCGCCGTGACGACCACGGTGCCGTTCTCGTAGAGGTCGCGGTACTCCTCCGGGACGTCGTCGGGGGTCGTTTCCCCGGCGGGTCCGCCCCCGGCCGCGGACCCCTGCGCGGGATCGGCCGAGGGGTCCTGCGCGGCGGGGCCGCCCGCGGCTCCCCCGCCGGCCGGGTCGTCCGGGGGCAGGAGGGCGGAGGCGGTGGCCGTGGTGACGGCGACCGCCGTCGCGGCGGCGGCCACCGCCAGGACGCGGCCGTGGCGGCGCGCCCAGGGCCGACGGGGCGGGGCGGCCCGCACCCAGGAGTCCGGGACGGTGTCCACGGGCGGGAGCACCGCCGCCCAGGGACCGACGGTGAGATCGGGCAGGGCCGCGGCCGCCTCGGCGGCGGAGGGCCGCCGGGCCGGGTCCTTGTCCAGGGCGGCGGCCAGAACCGGGCGCAGCGGGTCGGGGACGCCGTCGAGGACGGGCGGGGCGGACAGCACCGCCGAGATCACGCCCTCCCCGGTGCCCGAACCGAACGGGCCCCGGCCGGTGGCGGCGAACACCGCCATGCACGCCCAGGCGAACACGTCGGAGCGTTCGGTGGCGATCTCCCCCCGGTACTGCTCGGGGGCGATCCACCCCGGGGTGCCCACCAGGGCCCCGGTACGGGTCAGCGCGGTCTCCTCCGCGGCACGGGCGATACCGAAGTCCAGGACCCGGGGCCCGTCCGGGGACAGGATGACGTTGCCGGGCTTGAGGTCGCGGTGCACCACGCCCACGGCGTGGATCCCGGCCAGGGCCCGGGCGGTGACGCGGGCGAAGTCGGCGAGGAACCCGGCGGGCAGCGGGCCGCCGCCGCGCACCCGGGCGTCCAGGGTGGGGCCGGGCACGTACTCGGTGGCCAGCCAGGGGACGTCGGCACGGGTGTCGGCGGCCAGGAAGCGCGGCACGCCCTCGCCCCGGACACGGCGCACCAGCCGGACCTCGCGGGCGAAGCGGTCCCGGAAGTCCGGGTCGGCCGCGTACATCGCGTGGACGAGTTTGAGGGCGGCGCGCCGGTCGCGGTCGTCCAGGGCGGCGTACACGGTGCCCATGCCGCCGGCGCCGAGGCGGCCGACGATCCGGAAGGGGCCGACCGCGCGGGGGTCCCCGGACTGCACGGGGGACACGCCGACAGGGCCCGGCCGGTGGGGCGTCGGGGGATGGTTCACGGGAACGTCGGTCCTCGCTCGGTGCCAGGGGGTGGGGGTCACCTTCCGTGACCGCCCCTTACGATACCGAGTGCCGGAAAAAGGTTCTCGGGGCCGCCGGGGGATCGCGCGGAGGCGGTCGTAACCTGGGCCCATGCGTTCGTATGCGGCTCCCCTGGCCCTGGTGGCCGACCTGGTGTGCGTCCTGGTGTTCGTCGTGATCGGCAGGACCGACCACGGGACCGGTACCGCGGTCGGGGCGGTGCTGTCGACCGCGTGGCCGTTCCTGGCCGCCGCACTGCTGGGGTGGGCGGTGTCCCGGGCCTGGCGCGCACCGGCGGCGCTGTGGCCGACGGGGGTGTCCGTGTGGGTGATCACCGTGGTCGGGGGCATGCTGGTGCGGCGGATCATCGGCGAGGGGACGCCGCTCTCCTTCGTGATCGTCACCTCGCTGTTCCTGGCCGCGGTGATGCTCGGCTGGCGGGCGGTCGCACTCCTGGTCACGAGAGGGCGACAGCACGCCGCCTGATCGGCCAGACTGGGGGGTGTCCCGCCCCCGGCGAGAAGGAGCCCCCCGTGGCCGACCCCATCACCATCGCCCTGGCCACCGCCGTCGTCACCGGTGTGGCCGGCACGATCTCCGAGCACGCGAGCGAGGCCGTCAGCGAGGGGCTGAAGCGGTTGCAGCGGGCCGTCTTCAAGCGGTTCCGCGGCGACGACGCCGCCCAGGAGGCCATGGACGAGGCGCGCCTCTCGCCGCAGGACCCGGCGGCGATGGGGACACTGGCCGAATTCCTGGAGCGGGCCGCGGCCGCGGACCCGGAGATCGCCGACCTCATGAACCGGCTGGGCACGTACGTCGGGCAGGACGGCGAGGGCAACACGACCAACCGGATCCACGGCGACGTGAGCGACCGGGCCAAGGTCGTGCAGGCGCGGGACGTCCAGGGGGACATCCACCTGTAGGGGGTACCTAAGCTGGGGTGCGATGAACGAGAACCCCGGCACCCCTGACGAGGACGAGACGCGCGAGGTCGGCGTCGGCCCCTGGACGGGGCCCTGGCCCGAGGGCGACCACTACGACCCCGAACTGCTGGCGGGCGGCGACCGGCGCAACGTCGTGGACCGCTACCGCTACTGGCGGCGGGAGGCGATCGTCGCCGACCTCGACACCGTCCGGCACCCCTTCCACGTCGCGGTGGAGAACTGGTCCCACGACTTCAACATCGGTTCGGTGGTGCGCACCGCCAACGCGTTCGGCTGCGCCGCCGTGCACATCGTGGGACGGCGCCGGTGGAACCGGCGGGGGGCGATGGTCACCGACCGCTACCAGCACGTGCACCACCACCCGGACACCGGGGCGCTGGTGGCGTGGGCGCAACGGCGGGAGCTGCCGCTCATCGGCATCGACAACCTGCCCGGCGCGGTGCCGCTGGAGACCTATCCGCTGCCGCGGGACGCGGTGCTGGTGTTCGGCCAGGAGGGCCCGGGGCTGTCGGAGGAGGTGCGCTCGGTGTGCCGCGCGGTGCTGTCGATCGCCCAGTTCGGGTCCACCCGGTCGATCAACGCGGGGGCGGCCGCGGCGATCGCGATGCACGCGTGGGTACGGGCTCATGTCTTCGACCAGAAGGTGCCGGAAACGGTCACGCCCCCGACGGCTCCCGTGACGCATTCGTGATCTAACATGGCCGGGTAGACGACCCCCTCTTGGAGAGCCCACGTATGACTGCGAGCGTGACCACCGGTTCCCGAGCCGCGACGCCGGACGACGTGCCCGGAGTGGCGCGCGTGCTGAGCCGCGCCCTGTACGACGACCCCCTGTTCGAGTGGCTGTTCCCCGACCTCGAACTGAGGATGGCCCGGACCCGGCGCATGTTGGCGCTGACCGCCGGGTTCGGCTACGTGCCCTTCGGTGACACCCGGGTCGTGGAGGTGGCCGAGGAGGGCGCGGACCCCGTGATCCGCGGCGCCGCACTGTGGGCCCCCTACACGACCAACCCCGAGGGCCGCCTGGTGTCGCTGCGCATGTGGCCGCACTGGGGGCAGCTGCTGGGGCGGGCCCGGGCGGCGGGGTTCGTGCGGGTGTTCGCGGAGTGGAAGATGGCCGCCCCGCAGGAGCCGCACCTGTACCTGGCGGCGCTGGGCGTGGACCCGGCAATGGCCGGAACCGGCCTCGGCGGCGGGTTGCTCACCGCGGGCCTGGACCGTGCGGACTCCGAGGGCCAGCCGGTCTTCACCCAGACCCTCAACGGGAAGAGCCTGGGCTTCTACGAGCGCTTCGGCTTCCGGACGGTCGGCGAGGCGTCCGTCCCGGACGCGGGGACGAGCTGGTTCCTGCGGCGCGACCCCTCCTGAGTGCGCTCGGGGCCGGACGCGCTGCCCATCCGTGATCTTCCCGTGACCTACCATGGGATGCCGAGGGAGAGGGACACCACCATGACCAGTACGCTCACGCGCACCGTGCGCACCGCCACCATGGACGACCTGCCGGGGGTGGCGCGCGTCCTGGGCCGTGCCTTCCATACCGACCCGCTGTTCCTGTGGCTGTTCCCCGACGACATGCGGCGTATCGCGCAGGGCACCCGGGCCGGCGCCCTGCTGGCCGGCTTCACGTACATCCCCCCGGGGTACTCCACCCTCGTCGAGGCCCGGGAGGACGCCGACCGCGGACCGGTGATCCGGGGTGCCGCGCTCTGGGAGCCGCCGAGCGGGGAGGGCCGGGGCCCGGCCGCCGCCCTGCGCTCCCTGCCGCACTGGCTGGAGCTGGTGGGCCCGGCACGGTTCCCGAGAGTGCTCCGCTACTTCGCCGAGCTGGCCGCGCACGCGCCCCGGGAGCCGCACTGGCACCTGCACGTGCTGGGCGCCGACCCGGCGGTGGGGCGTTCGGGGGTCGGGTCCATGCTGCTGAACGCGGGCCTGGAGCGGGCCGACGCCGACGGCGCCCCGGTGTACCTGGAGACGATGAACCCGGCCAACCTGGGCTACTACGAGCGGTTCGACTTCCGGGTCGTGCGGGTGCTCAACGACTCGCGTTACCCGTCGACCTACTGCCTGCTGCGCGACTCGGCGGCCTGAGCGCCCGGCAGCCGCACGGCGCTCTCACGCAGCGCGGCCACGGCGCACGATGAGGGGCCGCCGGGGCAGGGGGCTCAGGGGGCGAGGAGACCGCCCACGAGGGCGCTCGCGCCGCGGCCGTAGTCGGCCGCGGTGACCTCGGGGTCCCAGGCCCGCTGGAGGATGAACCCCTGCACGATGCCGAGCGCCACGCGGGCCACCGCGTGCGGGTCGACGTCCTCGGAGACCTCCCCCGCCGACCGGGCGAGGTCGACGCGCTCGCGCAGGGCGTTGAGCACGTCCTCGACCCCCTCGCGCAGGGCCGCGCCCAGAGCCGGGTCGCGCAGGGCCTCGCCCCAGGCCTGGACCGCCAGGCGGGCCCGGTCGTCGGCCCGGTCCAACGCCTCGATGGCGGCCGGCAGCCCGGCCACGAGTTCTGGGAGGGACCGCCCCCTCCCGACGGACGAGCGCACCGCCCCGCCGACGGCCGTGACCGCGTCCAGGGAGATCGCGACGATGATGTCGTGCTTGCCCCGGAAGTAGTGGTAGACGGCCCCCGGGGACAGACCCGCCTCGGCGATCACGTCCCGCATGGACGTGCGGTGGAACCCCTCACGGGCGAAACACGTGGCGGCCGAGGAGAGGATGTGCTCGCGGCGCTCGGCCAGATAGGCCTCGGTGACTCGTGGCATGCCCTCATCATAGAACGAACGTTCGGTCTTGACAGACACCCGCCCCGGAGGGAAGCTAAAAAAGAACGAACATTCGATTTAGGAGGTCTCGTGGACACCGACGTCCTCATCGTCGGGGCCGGTCCGACCGGACTCGCCCTCGCCGCACGGCTCGACCACCTCGGGGTCGCGGTCCGGATCATCGACAGGCACGCGGGCGTCCTGGAACTGACGAAGTCCGCCGCCCTGCACGCCCGCACCCTGGAACACCTGCGCGATCTCGGCCTGGCCGACGCCGTCCTGTCCGAGGGTCGGCGCGTCGACGTGCTGTGCCTGCGGACCGGGCACCGCGACCGCGTCGCGGTGGACTTCCGCACGCTCGCCGACACCGCCTATCCGTTCATGGTCGACATCCCGCAGGCCCGGACCGAACACCTGCTCATCGATCTGCTCGCGGAGCGGGGTGTGCGGGTGGAGCGCGGTACGGAGTGCACCGGCCTGGAACAGGACGCCGACGGGGTCAGCGCCACGGTCGTCACCGACGGCCGAGCGGCCACCGTCCGCGCGCGGTGGCTGGTCGGCTGCGACGGAGCCCGCAGCACCGTGCGCGAACTCCTCGGGATCGAGCGCGTGGGCGCGCCCTACGCCGACGACTGGGTGCTGTGCGACGCCGACGTCGACTGGCCGCTGCCCCGCAACGAGATGACCTTCTCCGGCGACACCGAGGGCATCTTCGGCGTCTTCCCGCTCCCGGGCGAGCGCCGCTACCGGCTGGCCTACACCGCCACCCCGGGTGTGGAGCCGGACCTGCGCGACGCGCAGAACGCCATGGCCCGCACCGGCATCGAGGGCACGATCCGCTCCGTCGACCAGTTCTGGACCTTCTCGCTGGCGCACGAGCAGTCCGTCCGGTACCGCGCCGGGCGCGTCTTCCTGGCCGGGGACGCCGGGCACGTCCACACGCCCTTCGGCGGTCAGGGCCTCAACCTCGGCGTGGGCGACGCGATGAACCTGGCCTGGCGGCTGGCCGCCGCCGCGCACGGCACCGCCGACGCCCTGGACGCCTACGAGGCCGAACGCCACCCCGTGGCCGCCCAGGTCATCGCCTTCACCCACCGCGGCGCGCAGATGATGCTGCTGCGCGGCGACCCGCGCCGCCACGTGCGCGACGCGGCCCTGACCCTGCTGCGGACGTCGCCGCGCGCCCGGCGCGCGCTGGCCCGGCGCTTCTCCCAACTCGACCACGGCTACCGGCGGGTCCCGGGCAACAAGGGCCGCGTGCGCGGCCTGGCGGGCGGCGACCGGCTGCCGGACCCGGCGTTCTTCGACGGGTGCGCGAACCGCTCCCGGCGCCTGCACGACCTGCTGCCGCCCGACCGCCACACCGTCCTGCTCACCGACGCGGCCCAGGCCGAGGGGCTGTCCGTGCCCGAGTCGGTCGCGGTCCGCCTGATCACACCCGACTGGGCGCGGGCGGTCTCAGCCGGCACCGTCCCGACCGCGCTGGACCGGGGACGGGAGGCGGCCCGGCTGTACGGCGCCGCCTATCTGGTGCGCCCCGACCGGCACATCGCCTACGCCGGACCGGCCGCCGGGCTGCCCTCGGCCCTGGCCCCGCTCGCGCGTCTCGGGCAGGTCCGATGAGGTCCCCCGTCGTCGCGCTCCCGCTCGGCGCCTCCACCGCCTACGCGGTGCGCGGCGAGCGCACCGTCCTGGTCGACACCGGATTCGCGGGTGGGGAGAGGCGGTTGCTCGGCCGCCTCGCCCGCGCCGGGGTGGACCCGGGGTCGGTCTCGCTCGTGGTGCTGACGCACTGCCATCCCGACCACGCGGGCGGCGCGGCCCGGCTCGCGCGCGAACTCGGGGTCCCGGTGGCGGTCCACGAGGCGGAGGCGCACTGGGCGGAGTCGGGGAGCAGCGTGTTCTACGACCCCCTGAACGCGTTCGGGCGGCTGCTCGCCCGCACACTGGACCCGCGCTTCCCGGCGTTCACCCCGGACGTGGTCCTGGCCGACGGCACGGCTCTGGACCGCTACGGTGTGCCGCTCGACGTCGTGCACACCCCGGGCCACACTCCCGGGTCGATCACCCTGCTGCACCGCGAGAGCGGCGACGCCCTGGTCGGGGACCTGCTGGCCGGAAGCATGGTGCGACGCGACCGGCCGGGGCTCCCCTTCCTCGCCCAGGACATGACACGGCTTCGGCACAGCGTGCACCGCCTCCTCGGAGAGGGTCCCCGGCGACTCCGTTTCGGCCACGGCCGCCCGGCCTCCCTGCCAGCGTCCCGCGGCCGGATCGAGAAGGTCGCCCGCCCACCCGAAAGGCCCATCCACTGATACCACTTCTTGGTACCATCCGGGGCATGAACATGCACCTGCGCCTACCCGACGATGTCCACGCCCGGTTGAAGGCCGCCGCCGAAGAGGACGGCAACAGCACGAACGCCGAGGCCGTCATCGCCATCACCGACTACCTCGCGCGTCGGCAGACCGCCCGGGTACGCGAGCTGGCCCGGGAGATCGCCCGGGAGGACGCCGAACTGCTGGCCAGGCTGGCGGAATGAGCGTCGACCGCCCGATCTATCTCACCAGGGAAGATCTCCTCGCCCTCGTCGAGGACAACCTTCCTCCATCGGTGACGCTTCGGGATCCCGGGCAGCTCCATACGGCCGTCCTCCGACCGCAGGCCTCCGCGTTCCGCGAAGACGCCTACCCGGACCTGTGGGAGAAGGCGGCGGCCCTGATGCAGTCCGTTCTCATCGGCCATCCGCTGTCCGACGGGAACAAAAGGCTTGCCTGGCTGTCCGCCAAGGCCTTCCTCCGGTACAACAGGCAGAGCTTCCCCCCTGTCGACACCGCGGCCGCCTACGACCTGGTCATCGCGGTCACGACCGGCGCCCTCGAAGATATTCCGGCCGTCGCCGATCGGCTCCGCGAACTCGCAGAGACCGGGAGGCAGCTCCGGGAATGAGCGAGGGCCGCCCTCCCGAAGGAGGACGGCCCCGATGCGACAGGTGTCGGCCGGTCAGCCGACGCCCTTGGCGAGGGAACCCAGCAGGTCGCGGTTGAGCTGGGAGATCGTGTCCAGCGGGATGCCCTTGGGGCAGACCGCCGCGCACTCACCGATGTTGGTGCAGCCGCCGAAGTCCTCTTCGTCGTGCTGGCTGATCATGTTGACCACGCGGGAGGCCCGCTCCGGCTGCCCCTGCGGGAGCATGCCGAGGTGGGTGACCTTCGCGGCCGTGAACAGCATGCCGGAGGCGTTCGGGCAGGCCGCCACGCAGGCGCCGCAGCCGATGCAGGTCGCGGCGTCGAACGCGCGGTCGGCGTCCGGCTTCGGGATCGGGTTGGCGTGGGCGTCGGGGGCGGTGCCCGTCGGGGCGCTGATGTAGCCGCCCGCCTGGATGATCCGGTCGAAGGCGCCGCGGTCGACGACCAGGTCCTTGATGACCGGGAACGCCTTGGCCCGCCACGGCTCCACGGTGATGGTGTCGCCGTCTTTGAAGCTGCGCATGTGCAGCTGGCAGGTGGTGGTGACCTCCGGGCCGTGGGCCTCGCCGTCGATCACGACACCACAGGCGCCGCAGATGCCCTCACGGCAGTCGTGGTCGAACGCGACCGGGTCCTCGTTCTCCAGCGTGAGCTTCTCGTTGAGGACGTCGAGCATCTCCAGGAACGACATGTCCGGGGAGACGTCCGTGAGCTTGTAGGTGACCAACCGGCCCTGGTCGTCCCGGCCCTTCTGGCGCCATACGCGCAGGCTGATGTTCACTTGTAGCTCCGCTGCTTCATCTCGACGTACTCGTACTCCAGGGCTTCCTTGCGGAGCACGGGCTTGTTGCCGTCCCCGGCGAACTCCCAGGCCGCGACGTAGGCGAACTCGTCGTCGTGACGCAGCGCCTCGCCGTCCTCGGTCTGGCTCTCGGCGCGGAAGTGGCCGCCGCAGGACTCGCGGCGGTGCAGGGCGTCGATGCACATGAGCTCGCCCAGCTCCAGGAAGTCGGCGACGCGGCCGGCCTTCTCCAGGGCCTGGTTGAGCTCGTCGTTGGTACCGAGCACCTTGACGTCGCGCCAGAACTCCTCGCGCAGGTTGCGGATGAGCTCGATGGCCTTGGTGAGGCCCTCCTCGCTGCGCTCCATGCCGCAGTACTCCCACATGATGTGGCCGAGCTCCTTGTGGAAGGAGTCGACGGTGCGGGAGCCCTGGAGGGACAGGAACGTGTTGATCCGGGAGGTGACCTGCTCCTTGGCCGCGACGGCCTCGGGGTGCGACTCGTCGATCTTCTCGAACGGGCCGGCGGCCAGGTAGTCGTTGATGGTGTTGGGCAGGACGAAGTAGCCGTCGGCCAGACCCTGCATCAGCGCGCTGGCGCCCAGGCGGTTGGCGCCGTGGTCGGAGAAGTTGGCCTCACCGGTCACGAACAGGCCCGGGATGGTGCTCTGTAGGTCGTAGTCGACCCACAGACCGCCCATGGTGTAGTGGACGGCCGGGTAGATGCGCATCGGAACCTCGTACGGGTTCTCGCCGGTGATGCGCTGGTACATGTCGAACAGGTTGCCGTACTTGGCCTCGACGGCCGCCCGTCCCATGCGCTGGATCGCGTCGGCGAAGTCCAGGTAGACGCCCAGTCCGCCGGGGCCGACGCCGCGGCCCTCGTCACAGACGTTCTTGGCGGCGCGGGAGGCGATGTCACGCGGCACCAGGTTGCCGAAGGACGGGTAGATGCGCTCCAGGTAGTAGTCGCGCTCGGCCTCGGGGATCTGCCGCGGGTCGCGGGTGTCGCCGTGCTCCTTGGGCACCCAGATACGGCCGTCGTTGCGCAGCGACTCGCTCATCAGGGTCAGCTTGGACTGGTAGTCGCCGCTGACCGGGATGCAGGTCGGGTGGATCTGCGTGTAGCAGGGGTTGGCGAAGAGCGCGCCCTTGCGGTGCGCGCGCCAGCTCGCGGTGACGTTGCAGCCCATGGCGTTCGTCGACAGGAAGAACACGTTGCCGTAGCCGCCGGTGGCCAGCACGACCGCGTCCGCGAAGTGCGTCTCGATCTCGCCGGTGACCATGTCGCGGGCGATGATGCCGCGGGCCTTGCCGTCCACCACGATCAGTTCGAGCATCTCGTGGCGGGTGTTCATCTGGACGGTGCCGGCCGCGATCTGCCGCTCCAGCGCCTGGTAGGCGCCGATCAGCAGCTGCTGTCCCGTCTGGCCGCGGGCGTAGAAGGTGCGGGAGACCTGCACGCCGCCGAAGGAGCGGTTGTCGAGCAGGCCGCCGTACTCGCGCGCGAAGGGGACGCCCTGGGCCACGCACTGGTCGATGATCTCGACGCTGGTCTGGGCCAGGCGGTAGACGTTCGACTCGCGGGAGCGGAAGTCGCCGCCCTTGACGGTGTCGTAGAACAGCCGGTAGATGCTGTCGCCGTCGTTGCGGTAGTTCTTAGCCGCGTTGATGCCGCCCTGCGCCGCGATGGAGTGGGCGCGGCGCGGGCTGTCCTGGTAGCAGAACGAGGTGACGTTGTAGCCCGCCTCGCCCAGGGTCGCGGCCGCGGAGGCGCCGGCCAGGCCGGTGCCGACGATGATCACGGAGAGCTTGCGCCGGTTCGCGGGGTTGACCAGCTTGGCGGAGAAGCGGCGCTTGTCCCAGCGCTCGTTGATCGGCCCCTCGGGGGCCTTCTCGTCCCGGATCGGGTCGCCGACGACGAAGTAGTCGGTGTCAGACATTACTTACTCACCAGTCCAAAGGTGACCGCCAGGGGCGGGAGCAGGAAGCCGATGGTCACGATCAGGGAGATGGCCACGGCCACCGCGTTGATCTTGCCCTGGCGGGACTCCTTGTTCGCACCGAGCGTGGCCATGGCACTCCAGATGCCGTGCCGGAGGTGGAAGCCGACCGCGATGACGGCGGCGACGTAGAACAGGGTGATGTACCAGAACTCGGGCTGGAACCCGTTCACGAGCCGCTCGTAGGGGCTGTCGGACGCGCCGCCGGGCGCGATGACGTTGACGGTCAGGTGCAGGATGTGGAAGACCACGAAGAGCGCGATGAGGACGCCGCCGTACCGCATGGTGTACGAGGCGTAGGTGCGCTGGACGCGCTTCTTCACCTGGTAGCGGTTCTGCCGGGCGCGGCCGGCGCGACGCCACAGGATGACCACCGCGTAGATGTGGATCAGGACGCTCGCCAGCAGGACGATGCGCGCGATCCACAGGAAGCCGGACTCGGGCAGGATCGGGTAGCCCAGCTCGCGCAGGCCGTGCGCGTAGCCGTCGAACGCCGCCTGGCCCGAGAAGACCTTCAGGTTGCCGTACATGTGCGCGATCAAATACAGCACGAGGATCGTCCCGGTGACAGCCATCGCTGACTTGAGTGCCACCGTGGACCCGTAGGCCGTAGACCGCTTCTTGGTCAAGGTACTGTTCGCCACAGCCTGCCACTTTAAATTCGAGTTAAGTCCGACGTCTAAGGCATCAGGACTCTGGTCTCCATAGCCATAGGCTATGGATCATGCAGTTCCAACAGCTCGCCTACTTCGTCGCCGTCGCCCGCACACGCCATTTCACCCGCGCAGCCGAGCTTTCCCGCGTCGCCCAGCCGAGCTTGAGCAAACAGATCCGCAGCCTTGAGAGGGAGTTGGGCGCGCCGTTATTCAGTCGTGCCCGGGGGAATATCACACTCACTCCGGCCGGCGAAGCGCTGCTTCCGCTGGCCCAGCGCATCCTGACGGACCTGGAGACGGCCCGGCGCGAGGTGGCCGAACTGGCGGGGGTGCGCCGGGGCCGGGTCCGCCTGGGGGCCACCCCCTCGCTGTGCGCGGGGCTGCTCGCGGACGTGCTCGCCGATTTCCACACCCGCTTCCCGGGGATCGAGCTGAACGTGGAGGAGAGCGGGTCCCGTGACCTCATCCGCGACCTGGGCCGGGGCGAGCTGGACCTGGCGCTGATCATCCTGCCCCTCCAGAGCAGCGACCCGGACCTGTCCACCATCCCGATCCTGCGGGAGAACCTGGTGGTGGCCAGCCCGATGGCGCGGCCCTCCCCCACCGGGCGGGCGTCGATCCGGATCACGGAGCTGCGGGACCGGCCGCTGGTGATGTTCCGGCGGGGGTACGACGTGCGCGAGGCGACGCTGCGGGCGTGCCGGGCGGCGGGGTTCGAGCCGGAGCTGGCGGTGGAGGGCGGCGAGATGGACGCCGTGCTGCGGTTCGTGGAGGCGGGGCTGGGCCTGGCGGTGGTGCCGAGCATGGTGCTGAAGAACCGCCCGGGCCTGCGGGGGACGCCGCTGGCCCGGCCCCGGCTGCTGCGGACGGTGGCGCTGGCGCGGCGCAAGGACGTGGACCCCTCGCACTCGGCGGACGCGTTCCGCCGCCACCTCAACGAGTACCTGCTGGGGATGTCGCCGCAGGAGCTGGGGCCGGATCTGGAGGTGCTGATCACCGACCCGGAGGCGGGCGGCCGGGAAAGGGACGGGGGTTGACCACTACCACTTACATCACTTGACCACCAAAAGAGCCGAACATCCCAAAGGGCTATCTTTTTCTGTTTTTATGACATAGGCGCACAAAAAACAGAAAAAGAGTGACGCGTTTCACATCTTTTTCCCCGGGGTTTCGTGGAACCTGATATGTGACCGTCATCACAGCCACCTAACGTGGCGTGACAGAGCGGTTCCCTTCCGGCCACCCCAGGCCGGCCGGCACTCACGGAGGCGCCACGGTGGAGGCGCGGTCACCCCGCGGCCCTTCCCCGGGGCCCTCCCACTGGAGGTGGAGACGACGGTGACCCCGCCCGACGGCGCGACCCCCGCACGCGCCCGGATACAGATCCCGCAGCGCACCCTGCGCACCGACCGATGGTGGCTCGGCCCCCTGTTCACCACACTGGGCCTGGCCACCTTCGTCGTCTACGCGACCCTGCGGGTCTTCCAACAGGACCACTACTGGGTCCAGGAACACCACTACCTGACCCCGTTCTACTCGCCCTGCCTGGCCGCCCAGTGCGCGCCCGACGCCGCGCTGTTCGGGCGCCTGCCGGTGGAGTTCCCGCCGCTGGTCCCCTACGCCCTGCTCAGCCTGCCGTTCCTGCTGCTGTTCCGGCTGACCTGCTACTACTACCGCAAGGCCTACTACCGTTCGATCTGGCAGGCGCCCACGGCCTGCGCCGTCCGGGAGCCGCACCGGTCCTACACCGGTGAGACCCGGCCGCTGATGCTCCCGCAGAACGCGCACCGGTACTTCTTCTACGTCGCCTTCGTCATCACCGTGATCAACACCTGGGACATGCTCGTCCCCTTCTTCCACGGGACGGACGGCGGCTTCGGCATCGGCCTGGGCAACGTGATCATGGTCGTCAACGTGCTGATGCTGTGGGGCTACACGCTCAGCTGCCACTCCTGCCGCCACATCATGGGCGGCCGCCTGCGCAACTTCGGCCGCCACCCGGTCCGCTACCGCCTGTGGACGGGCGTCTCCCGGCTCAACGACCGGCACATGTACTTCGGCTGGGCGAGCATCGCCACCCTCATCGCCACCGACGCCTACGTCGCGCTCATGGCGAGCGGGGTCATCTCCGACCTGCGCTTCCTCAACTGAACCCTCTGGGCACGAGGCCGACCCGGAAAGGCACACGATGGCTCCTCCGAGAGCACCCGGCGTGACCCGCCACACCTACGACGTGGTCGTGATCGGGGCGGGCGGCGCGGGACTGCGCGCCGCTATCGCCGCCCGCGAACAGGGCATGCGCACCGCCGTCATCTCCAAATCGCTGTTCGGCAAGGCGCACACGGTGATGGCCGAGGGCGGCGCCGCGGCCGCGCTGGGCAACGCCAACCCCGCCGACGAGTGGCGGGTCCACTTCCGCGACACCATCCGCGGCGGCAAGTTCCTCAACGACCCCCGCATGGCCGAGCTGCACGCGCGCGAGGCCCCCGACCGCATCCTGGAGCTGGAGTACTGGGGAGCGCTGTTCGACCGGACCCCCGACGGCCGGATCAGCCAGCGCAACTTCGGCGGGCACGAGTACCCGCGCCTGGCGCACGTGGGCGACCGCACCGGGCTGGAGATGATCCGCACCCTCCAGCAGCGGATCGTGGCGCTCCAACAGGCCGACGCAGCCGAGCTGGGCGACCCCGACGCGATGCTGCGGGTCTTCCCCGAGACCGCGGTCACCGAGCTGCTGCTGCACGACGGGGCGATCGCCGGGGCGTTCGGCTACCGCCGCGAGGACGGCGGGTTCGTCGTGTTCGAGGCGCCGGCGGTGGTCCTGGCCACCGGCGGCATCGGCAAGATGTTCCGGACCACCTCCAACTCCTGGGAGTACACCGGCGACGGCCACGCGCTGGCGCTGCGGGCCGGGGCGTCGCTCATCAACATGGAGTTCGTCCAGTTCCACCCCACCGGCATGGTCTGGCCGCCGTCGGTACGGGGCATCCTCGTCACCGAGTCCGTGCGCGGCGACGGCGGGGTGCTGCGCAACTCCGAGGGCCGCCGCTTCATGTTCGACTACGTCCCCGACGTGTTCCGCGCCCAGTACGCGGAGACGGAGCAGGAGGCGGACGGCTGGTACGACGACCCGGCGAACCACCGCAGGCCGCCGGAGCTGCTGCCGCGCGATGAGGTGGCGCGGGCGATCAACAGCGAGGTCAAGGCCGGGCGGGGCTCCCCGCACGGCGGGGTGTTCCTGGACGTGTCCACCCGGCTGCCCGCCGAGGAGATCCGCCGCCGCCTGCCGTCCATGCACCACCAGTTCAAGGAGCTGGCGGACGTGGACATCACCGCCGAACCGATGGAGGTGGGCCCCACCTGCCACTACGTGATGGGCGGGGTGCGGGTGGCGGCGGAGACCGCCGCCTCCGACGTGCCCGGGCTGTTCGCGGCCGGCGAGGTGGCGGGCGGCATGCACGGCTCCAACCGGCTGGGCGGCAACTCCCTGTCGGACCTGCTGGTGTTCGGCCGCCGCGCCGGCCTGGGCGCGGCCGGGTACGTCGCCGGGCTCGCCGAGCGCGCGCCCTACGACCGCGTGGCGGACCGGGTGTCCGCGGCCGCCGAGCACGCGCTGGCGTTCCTCAAGCAGGGCACCGGGGAGAACCCGTACACGCTCCACTCCGACCTCCAGGACACCATGAACGACCTGGTCGGGATCATCCGGCGCGGGCCGGAACTGGCGCAGGCCCTGGAGCGGCTGGACGGCCTGCTGGAACGCTCCGCGGGGCTGAGCGCCCCCGGCGACCGGGTCTACAACCCGGGCTGGCACCTGGCGATGTCGCTGCCCAACATGCTCGTGGTGTCCCGGGCGATCGCCGCGGCGGCGCTGGAGCGGGAGGAGTCGCGCGGCGGGCACACCCGGGACGACTTCCCGGAGATGTCGGCGCAGTGGCGGCGGATCAACCTGGAGGTCCGTACCGACGGCGGCGACCTGGTCACGGTCGGGCACCGTCCGGTGCCCGACATCCCCGGGGAGCTGCTGTCGGTGTTCGACCCCGACGAGCTGGCCAAGTACCTGACCAAGGAGGAGCTGCCCGAGGCGGCCGACGACGTGGACGAGGAGGAGCGGGCATGAGCGAGCGGTTGTTCCGGGTCTGGCGCGGCGGGGCCGACGGGGAGCTGTCGGAGTACCGGGTGGAGGTGAACGAGGGCGAGGTGGTGCTGGACGTGCTGCACCGCCTCCAGGCCACCCAGACCCCCGACCTGGCGGTGCGCTGGAACTGCAAGGCGGGCAAGTGCGGCTCGTGCTCGATGGAGATCAACGGGATGCCGCGGTTGTCGTGCATGACGCGGATGAGCGTGTTCACCGAGGACGAGACGGTCACGGTGACGCCCCTGCGCACGTTCCCGGTGATCCGGGACCTGGTGTGCGACGTCTCGTTCAACTACGACAAGGCGCGGGAGATCCCGTCCTTCACCCCGGACCCGGCGACGGAGCCCGGGGACTTCCGCATGGCGCAGGTCGATGTGGAACGCTCGCAGGAGTTCCGCAAGTGCATCGAGTGCTTCCTGTGCAACAGCGTGTGCCATGTGATCCGCGACCACGAGGAGAACCAGCCGCACTTCTCCGGTCCGCGGTACCTCATGCGGGTGGCCGAACTGGAGATGCACCCGGAGGACACCGCCGACCGGCGGGCGATCGCCCAGGACGAGTTCGGGCTCGGCTACTGCAACATCACCAAGTGCTGCACGGAGGTGTGCCCGGAGGGCATCCACATCACGGACAACGCGCTCATCCCGATGAAGGAGCGCGTCGCCGACCGCAGGTACGACCCGCTGGTGTGGCTGGGGTCCAAGATCGGAGTCCGCCCCAAGGACACCCCGATCACACCCAACATCCGCCGCCCGGCGGACGACTGAACCGACAACGCGCTCATCCCGATGAAAAAGCGCGCCGCCGACCGCAGGTACGACCCGCTGGTGTGGCTGGGGTCCAAGATCGGAGTCCGCCCCAAGGACACCCCGATCGCACCCAACATCCGCCGCCCGGCGGACGACTGATCCCGGCCGGGGGTGCGGGGCCGGCCGTCCCGCACCCCCGGTGTCGGCGGCCCGCACCCTCTGCGAGTAATGGGGTGTATGCGACGGTCGCGATGAAAGCAACCGATCATCCGCTTGATGGCGAATCTCGACTTTTCCAGGGCGGAGCGGCACACTGTGCCCCCTCGAACGGGGGGTGCATGGCAGACGACAGCAGTCTCAAGAGGCACGTCGGCGGCGAGGCCGCGCGGGTGCTGGGCACAGCGGTCCGGGAGCGGCTCCCGGAGTTCGATGTGGAGGGCTACGCCGCCGAGGTGGCGGCCCGGGTCGGCCCGCTGGAGCTCAAGGACCGGGTGATGGTGATGGCCGAGGGCCTGCGCGCCCGGCTGCCCGCCGCCTACCCCGAGGCCGTCGCGGTGCTCGTGGACTCCCTGGGCGAGGACCTGGTGGACGGTGCCGGGATGTACGCGCAGGGCTTCCACCTGATGGCGGTGGCCCGGTTCGTGGAGGAGTACGGGGTGTCCCACCCCGAGGCGTCGCTGCCCGCCCTGGTGGCGATCACCCGGCGCCACACCTCCGAGTTCGCGGTGCGTCCCTTCCTGGTGCACCACCGGGAGGCGGCCCTGAAGCTGATGCACGCCTGCGCCGTCGACCCCGACCCCAACGTGCGGCGGTTCGCCAGCGAGGGCCTGCGGCCACGGCTGCCCTGGGCCCGGCGGCTGCCGGAGTTCGTCGCCGACCCGGAACCGGTGCTGGAGGTCCTGGAGGTGCTGCGCAACGACCCGTCGGCGTACGTGCGCACCTCGGTCGCCAACAACCTCAACGACATCTCGCGCGACCACCCCGGCCGCGTCCTGGACCTGGCCGAGCGGTGGTCCCGGGAGAGCCCGACACCGGAGACCGCCTGGACCGTCCGGCACGCACTGCGCACCCTGGTCAAGAAGGGCGACCAGCGGGCCCTGGCGCTGCTGGGCGCGACCGGCGGCGACCGCGTGGACGCCCGGGAGCCGGCCCTGTCCCCCGCCGTGCTGGACCTGGGGGGCGAACTCCGGGTGCGGGTGGAGCTGGTCAACACCGACGACCGCCCGCACACGGTCATCGTGGACTACCGGGTGCATTACGTGAAGGCCGACGGCTCCCGCCGCCCCAAGGTGTTCAAGTGGACCACGGTGGAGCTGTGCGCGGGCGAACGTCGCACGCTGGTCAAACGGCACCGGGTGAAGCCGATCAGCACCCGCACCCACCACCCGGGCGAGCACCTGGTGGAGGTGCAGGTCAACGGGGTGATCAAGGCGGCCGCCCCGTTCGAGCTGCGGGTCTGAGCCGCCCGGCCGGTCAGACCCCCGCGGCGATGAGCGGGCGCATGTCCAGACGGTGCACCCCGGCGGGGCCCCGGGGGTCCCAGCCGTCGGCGAGCGCGGTGCGGATCGACGCGGCGACCCGGGACGGGGTGATGGGCTCGGGCATGGCCTCGTCGGGCGAGCAGTACGTGCAGCAGTAATGGGACAGCGGGGGCAAGTCGCCCAGGGTGACCGAGAGCAGGCGGCCGGGCGCGTCCTCACGCTCGACGGCGAACGTCAGGGGACGGGAGCGGGCCTCGGTGATACTGCGGCGGGAGCGGTGGCGCCAGCGGTAGGCGACGCCGTCGACGATGATCCTGCGGGTGCCCTTCCTGGGCATGGTCATCGGGGCCTCGTTCGGTCGGGGACGGTGGCGGGCACCACGGTAGGGACCACGGGCCCCGGTACGCCACGGGTTTTCCGCCCGTCGATGGTGTCCCACCGAGTGGTGCGACTTCGTTCGACTCCAGAGCCACGGAGGCGACGACGCGCTGGTCGGCGATTCGTTTCCGTTCGGACGACCGTTGTCCTCACACCACTCCACGGGACATGATCCGCCCGTCGGCCCCGGCGCCGGCTAGAAGCCGCGGGCCGCCCAGTCGTCCAGGTGCGCGGCCGCCTCGGCGACGGTGGTCGACTCCCCGTGCCCGGGGTGGACGACCGTCTCCCCCGGCAGCACCGCCAGGTGGTCGCGGATGGACGCGATGATGGTCGGGAAGTCCGACAGCGGCTGCCCGGTGGCCCCCGGCCCGTCCGGGAAGAGCGTGTCCCCGGTGAACACCGCGCCGATGGCGGGGGCGTACAGGCTCACCCCGCCGGGCGTGTGCCCGGGGGTGTGCAGGATCTGTAGCTCGATCCCGCCGACCTGGAGGGCCTCGCCGTGCAGCAGCGGGGCGTCCGGCTCCTGGTCGGGGTACACCCGGTGCCACAGGTCGGCGTCGTCGGGGTGCAGCAGGATCGGGCTGTCGGTCAGCTCGGCCAGCGCCACCGCCGCGTTGATGTGGTCGGTGTGGCCGTGGGTGCACACGATGGCCATGAGCTCGCGGTCGCCCAGGCCGCGGGCGATGGCCTGGTGGTCGTGGGCGGCGTCGATGACGATCGCGCTCTCCTCGTCGCCGACGATCCACACGTTGTTCTCGATCGCGGATTCGGCGCCCTCAAGACTGAGCACCCCCGAGGTGCGCAGGTGCACGACCGGGTACGGGTCGGTCATTGAAGCCTCCACCACCTGACGTCCGCTACTGGTTCCGGCGGTTCCGAGCCTATCCCGAGCGAACCCGCCCGCACACGTCCTCGGCCCGGAGCCGCCGGAGAGCCGCGGGTTCAGGCGGTGACACCGGGCTCGAAGTTGCGGCGCAGGGCGTAGGGCTGGATGAGGCCCAGCCCGTGGGCGTGCCGCGCCCGCACCTTGACCACCTGGAGTCCCTCGGCCTCGCCCAGGCTGTGGGCCAGCTCCTCGTCGATGAGGACGGTGCCGGGCCGGGCGAAGGAGGTGAGGCGGCTGGACCGGTTGACGGTGGTGCCGAACACGTCGCCGTGCAGGGTGAGCACCGGACCGGAGGACAGGCCCACCCGCACGTCGGGGACCTCCACGTGGGTCTTCACCCCCGAGGCCAGGCGCAGGGCGATGTCGGCGGCCTTGACGGGGTCGTCGGCCACGTAGAGCACCTCGTCGCCGAGGGTCTTGACGACCCGGCCGCCGCCGGAGGCGACGATGTCGGCGGCGGTGGCCTCGAAGCCCTCCACCACCTGGGCCAGCTCCACCTCGTCGAGTTCGCGGCTGAGGGTGGTGAAGGAGACCAGGTCGGCGAACCCGACGATGAGCGGGTAGTAGTTGGGCACCACCCCGTCGACGCCGTTGGACATCACGGCCAGGGTGCGGGCGGTGGAGGCGGCCAGCTGGCGGCGCCAGATGTGCAGCAGCAACCGCTCCACGTCCGGCAGCAGCTCCTTGACCTGGTTCATCAGCGGCCCGGCGCCCCCGACGCCGGTCCCTTCGCGGAACAGCAGGGTGCTGAGGATGCTGGTCTGCCAGTCGGCCAGCCGCGCCATGGTCTGCCCCATCGCGCGGGCGAAGCGGACCACCGCCTCCTCGTCGAGGACGTCCTCGTCCAGCAGCCCGGTGGCCAGGCGCAGGGCCTCGACGTCGCTCTCGGTGAAGATGACGGTGTCGTCGCTCTGTGTGGGGAAGCCCAGGGCACGCCAGATGCGACCGGCGAGCTCGGGGTCGGCCGCGGCCAGCTCGATCGCCTGCTCCCTGGTGTAGACCGCCTCACCGCCCAGGAGAGCGGTCTCGATCACTTTCGGGTCAGGACGCGACGACATACGTTCTCTTTCACGGAACCGTCCCCGCCCGTGCGGGGAGCGAGTACTGGGGGCCACCGCGTCGGCGCCGCGGGGTCCACCTCCAGCTTACGCCGGAGACCGCCGCCGCTCCGGGCGGCCGTCACCGGGGGTCGGTGGGGGACTCCGGCCGGTGCGCGTCGTTGACCCGTTTGTAGATCTCCGACTGGAACCACTCCGGGCGTGGGACCTTCTTGAGGATGATGGCCTCCTGCTCGGAGGCCGACTGCACCGTCAACGTCCCGTACCTCATGATGCGTTCCCACACCGACATGCTGAAGGCGACGTCGTTGACCCGGGTGAGCGGCATGTCCCGCCCCTGCCGGGAGATGAGTCCGTCGCGCGTCATCAGGCGGCGGTTGGTGAGGATGTAGACGGTCGAGGTCCAGCGCAACAGGGGGATGAGCCAGAAGGCCAGCGCGGCGATCAGGGCGAGGATCCCGAGCACCCCGGCGGCGATGGGCGCCCACTCCTCCTGCCAGGGCAGGAACCACAGCGCCGCGGCGGTGGCGGCGATGATGAGCACCAGGGCCGTGAACTCCTCGATGAGCACGGTCCAGTGCTGGCGGACGACGTGGACGAGTTCCTCGTCGTCGGAGAGATATCGGTCCGCGATAGGCATGGTTGGATCATGGCACAGGCCGGTACCGCCCAGAAAGGCCATGTCGGTGCCCTGTGGACGACGTTGCCCGGAAGTTCCCCGGAACGTCCTCCACCGGCCCGCCCGGGCCGGGCCTCAGCGCGCGGGCCGTACGTACACGACGTCGCCCACGCTCAGGGCCCGTTCCCCCTCGGGTCCGTCGACCACCAGCCGCCCCTCGGCGTCGATCCCGGTCACGACGCCCTCCAGGGTCCGGTCGTCGGGCAGGTGGACCCGGACCCGGCGGCCCAGGGTGGTGCAGACGTCGCGGTAGACCGCGGCCAGGCCGCTGCGCTCGGCGTCGCCGCCGGCCGCCGTCCACATCGTGTACAGCTCCTCGAACTCGCCGAGCAGGGAGGCCAGCAGCACGCCCCGGTCGACGTCGGCGGCGCCCTCCCCGCGCAGGGAGGCGGCGGAGTCCACGGGCAGTTCGTCGGGGGTCTGGGAGACGTTGAGGCCGATGCCGACGACCACGGCCGCCTCGCCCGAGGAGAAGTCGACCTCGGCGAGGATCCCGGCGAGCTTGCCGTCGCCGGCGGCCGGGTCGGCCCGCAACCCCGCGGGGACCAGCAGGTCGTTGGGCCACTTGAGGGCCGCCTCGATCCCGGTGGTGCGGCGCACGGCGCCGACCGCGGCCACACCCATCAGGGCCGACAGCCAGCCAAGCCGGGCGGGCTCCACGGCGGGGCGCAGCAGCAGGGAGACCGTGAGCGCGGCACGCGGCGGGGTGATGAAGCCGCGCCCCATCCGTCCCCGGCCCGCGCTCTGGTGCTCGGCCACCAGCACGCTGCCGTGCGGTGCCCCCTCCCGGCCGCGGGCGGCCAGTTCGGTGTTGGTGGACCCGGCCTCGGGCACCACCTCGATCCGCTCCCACATCCCGCCGGGGCGGATGAGGGCGGCGTTGAGCGCCGCCGCATCGAGCGGCGGGCGCGGAAAGGGATCGGATGCGGCCATGCACCCATTACAGCATTGCGGCATCGCCGAACCCCCGTAGGGAAACGCGGGTGCGGCCAGGGCCCACCGGTTACGCTGAAACCGGCACATCGGTGATCGCCCGCCGCTACATTCGGCTACCGGAGGTGATGCATCTGTGAGCATCACGGAAGTCGACGCGCAGGTGGCCGGACCGTCCCGCTGGGACACCCTGCTGCGCCTCGTGCAGCGGTTGGACCCGACCGGGGACCGGCGGGCCGAGATCATCGAAGGAGTGCTCACCCTCACTGACCTCACCGAGCGATCGGAGGCGGCACGGCAGATGAGCGTCGCGAGAGCGGAGACCGCACCCCGGGTGCCGTCACGCTGGGAAGTCGTCCTGCGCGCCTGGGAACAGCTGGACCTGCCCGAAGGATGGCGGGCCGAGATCATCGAAGGCGACATCCACATCATGACGCCCCCCACCAACGAGCACGGGCACATCGTGAGCCTGCTGCACCGGCAGCTGATCGTGGAGACCATGCGCCCGGGCAGCGGTGCGGCCGACGCCGAGGTCTACCAGGCCATCGGCATGCGCCTGCCGGTCCTGGACAACCACTACATCCCCGACCTGCTGGTCCTGCCCTCCCCCGCTCCGGGGCTCGACGCCGACCAGGTGGCCGCGGACGCCCTTCTGGTGGTGGAGGTGACGTCCAAGAGCACCGCGCACAAGGACCGCAAGGCCAAGCTCTGGGGTTACGCCCACGCCGGCATCCCTCTGTACCTGCTGGTGGACCGGTGGGACCCGGAGACCGGCCAGGGCGAGGTCACCCTCTACTCCGACCCCGCCGACGGCGTGTACACCACCATCGCCAAGACGGCCTTCGGCAAGGAGATCCGCCTCCCCGCCCCCTTCGACCTGACCGTCGACACCTCCGGTTTCCCCACGGACTGAGCCGCCCCGGACGGCACCGCGCCCCGGCCCTCGCGGGAGGACCGGGGCGCGCCGCGCGTGGGGCCGGGCGGTCAGCCGGTGTTCTGGAGTCCGGCGGCGACGCCGCTGACCGACAGCAGCAGGAGCCGCTCCAGGTGCTGCCGGTCCTCGGGCGACAGGGTCTCGGCGTCCTCCGAGCGCAGTGCCTCCAGGGCCCGCAGCTGGAGGTGGGACAGCGCGTCCACGTAGGGGTTGCGCAGGTCCACGGCGCGCGAGAGCACGCGGCGGGTCTCCAGCAGCCGGTAGTGCCCGGTCACCCGCAGCACCAGGTCACGGGTGAGGTCGTACTCGGCCAGGACCCGTTCGCTCATCTCGGGCCGGTCGCCCAGGGCGAGGTAGCGCTCGGCGATGGTGCGGTCGGTCTTGGCCAGGCTCATCTCCGCGTTGTCCAGCAGCGACGCGAACATGGGCCACTCGCGGTAGGCGTCCTGGAGCAGCGACAGGTCGGACACGGCCGCCAGCCCGGTGCCCAGCCCGTACCAGCCGGGCAGGTTGACCCGGGTCTGGGTCCAGGCGAACACCCACGGGATGGCGCGCAGGTCGCCCAGGCCGCGGGCGGCGCCGCGGCGGGCCGGGCGCGAGCCCAGGCGCAGCTCCCCCAGCTCCTCCAGCGGGCTGACCCGGGAGAACCAGGCGGCGAACCCGTCGGCGTTGATGAGGTCGAGGTAGGCCCGCTGGGCGGCGGCCGCGATGGTGTCGGCGTGCGGCCGGTACTTCAGGGCGGCGGAGCGCTCGCGCTCCTGCACCTCGTCGGTGGAGGCCATCAGGACGGCGTGGCCGACCTGCTCGATGTGCCGCCGGGCCAGGTCGGCCTGGCCGTAGCGGGCGAAGATGACCTCGCCCTGTTCGGTGACCTTGAACCGGCCGTCGACCGAGCCGGGCGCCTGGGCGAGCAGGGCGCGGCTGGCCGGGCCGCCGCCGCGGCCCAGGGAGCCGCCGCGGCCGTGGAACAGGGTGAGGCGCACGTCGTGTCGGCGGGCCCAGGCGGCCAGCCGGGCCTGGGCGTCGTACAGCCGCAGGGTGGCGCTGACCGGGCCGACGTCCTTGGCGGAGTCGCTGTAGCCGAGCATCACCTCGACGCGGCGGCCGCTCTGCTCCAGGCGCTCCTGCATCTGCGGGAGTTCGAGCATGCCGTCCAGGACCCCGGGCGAGGCGTCCAGGTCGGCGCCGGTCTCGAAGAGCGGGATGACGTCCAGGACGGGGCGGCGGTCGGCCGGCAGCGCGTACCCGGCCAGCTCGTACACGGCGGCGATGTCGTCGGCGGAGCGGGTGAAGCTGACGATGTAGCGGCGGCAGGCCTCCACGCCGAAGCGCTCCTGGATCCAGGAGACGACCCGGATGGTGTCCAGGACCTCGCGGGTGCGTTCGGTCAGCTCCCCGTCGGGGCCGTGTTCGCGCAGTTCGGCCAGGGCGGCGGCGTGCACCTCGCTGTGCTGGCGGATCTCCAGCTCGGCCAGGTGGAACCCGAAGGTCTCGGCCTGCCAGATGAGGTGCTGGAGTTCGCCGTAGGCCTGCCGGTCCGCCCCGGCGGCGGCCAGGGACTCCTGGACGGTGCGCAGGTCGGCGAGGAACGCCTCGGCGTTCGGGTAGGCCAGGTCGGCGTCGCGCTCGCGGGTGGCGCGCAGCCGGGCGGTGGCGTACAGCAGGAACCGGCGGTGCGGCTCGTTGGGCGAGCGCTCGGAGATCTCCGCCAGCAGCGCGGGCTGTCCGGCACGGGCGGAGGAGAGCGCGTCGAGCAGTGCCGGGGAGGCGGGGGTGAGGTTGCCGTAGGCGGTGAGGGTGCGGGCGACGCGCTCGCAGGCGGTCTCCAGGCCGCGCAGCACGTGCTCGGACTGGATGCGCATGGCCTCGCGGGTCACCTCGTGGGTGACGAAGGGGTTGCCGTCGCGGTCGCCGCCGATCCAGGTGCCGTAGCGGACGAAGGGCACGGCCCGGGGCGGGCGGACGCCGGTGTTCTCGGGGTCCAGGGCCCGGTCCAGGGAGCGGTAGACGTGCGGGATGACGGAGAAGATGGTCTCGTCGAAGGCCGCCAGGGCGGTGCGCACCTCGTCGAGCGGGTCGAGCCGGGTGTAGCGCAGCTGGGAGGTGCGCCAGAGCAGGTCGATCTCCTCCAGCAGGCGACGGTGCGCCTCGGCGGCCTCGGTGCTGCCCTGGTGTGCGCTGTGCCAGGCGTCGAGCTGGGCGCTGATCCGCAGGATGGCGGTGGAGACGGCGCGGCGGCGGGCCTCGGTGGGGTGGGCGGTGAGCACGGGGTGGAACTCCATGCCCGCGACCAGCTCTTCGAGGCGCTCCTCTCCCCCGGCGCCCTCGCGGACGGCGCGGACGGCCGCGGCCAGGGACTCGCGGGGCGGGTTGGCGGCGTCGTCGCGCTCGCGCAGGGTGCGCATGCGCTGGTGCTCCTCGGCCAGGTTGGCGAGGTGGAAGTAGACGGTGAAGGCGCGCGCCACCTGCTTGGCGCGTTCGAGGGGCCAGGCGGCCACCAATGCGGTGATCTCCTCGCCGGTGACGGAACCGTCGCGGGCGCCGATGACCGCGTGGCGGAGTTTTTCGACATCGGCGAGCAGATCCTCGCCGCCGCTCTCCCGAAGCACGGTTCCGAGCATCTCACCGAGCAGCTTGACGTCATTCCGGAGCTGTTCGGGCACTTCCTGGCGCGCACTGTCGCGCTCTGCGCTTACCGCTGTCATAAGGCAGACACTACAGAGAACGGTTCTTCCGGAGCGTTCCCGGGGGCGCATTTCCGAGCTTTTGCCATGGCGTTAACAATTGTTCCGAAAGGGTGCGGAATTCACAGCCGGTCACGTTCGCGGCCCCCGATCGGGCCGGCCGGGGCCGCTCCGGGGACCCGATGTTACTAGTCAGTAACCGGAGGGCGCATCGTCAACGGCCCGCCCTGCGGAGTTAACCTGCGTAGTTATGGCCACCGAAGCCCCTGAACCACTGTCCGCGGACGAGATCGACATCCACACCACCGCGGGCAAGCTCGCCGACCTACAGCGACGACGTTACGAGGCGGTCCACGCGGGATCCGCGCGCGCCGTCGAGAAACAGCACGCCAAGGGCAAGATGACCGCCCGCGAACGCATCGACGCCCTGCTCGACCCGGGGTCGTTCGTCGAGCTGGACGCCCTGGCCCGCCACCGGTCCACCAACTTCGGACTGGACGCCAACCGGCCCTACGGGGACGGGGTCGTCACCGGCTACGGAACCGTCGACGGCCGCCCCGTCGCCGTGTTCAGCCAGGACGTCACCGTCTTCGGCGGATCGCTCGGCGAGGTCTACGGTGAGAAGATCTGTAAGGTCCTCGACCACGCCCTCACCAACGGGTGCCCCGTCATCGGCATCAACGAGGGCGGCGGGGCGCGCATCCAGGAGGGCGTCGTCTCCCTGGGGCTGTACGCCGAGATCTTCAAGCGCAACACCCACGCCTCCGGCGTCATCCCGCAGATCTCCGTGATCATGGGCGCCGCCGCCGGCGGCCACGTCTACTCCCCCGCCCTCACCGACTTCATCGTGATGGTCGACGAGACCTCGCAGATGTTCATCACCGGCCCCGACGTCATCAAGACCGTCACCGGCGAGGACGTCTCCATGGAGGAGCTGGGCGGGGCGCGCACCCACAACACCAGGTCGGGCGTCGCCCACTACATGGGCGCCGACGAACAGGACGCCCTCGACTACGTCAAGGCCCTGCTGGCGCACCTGCCCGGCAACAACCTGGAGGACGCCCCCGTCCTGGCCCCCGAGGAGGACCCCGGCGAGGAGGTCAACGACGCCGACCTGGCGCTGGACTCCTTCGTCCCCGACTCGGCCAACCAGCCCTACGACATCCGGACCGTCATCGGGACCGTCCTGGACGACGGGGACTTCCTGGAGGTCCACGCCATGTTCGCCACCAACATGGTGGTGGGCTTCGGCCGGATGGACGGGCGCTCCGTCGGCATCATCGCCAACCAGCCCATGAGCCTGGCCGGCTGTCTGGACATCGACGCGTCCGTCAAGGCGGCCCGGTTCGTGCGCACCTGCGACGCCTTCAACATCCCGGTGCTGACCTTCGTGGACGTGCCCGGCTTCCTGCCCGGCACCGACCAGGAGTGGGACGGCATCATCCGCCACGGCGCCAAGCTGCTCTACGCCTACGCCGAGGCCACCGTGCCGCTGATCACCGTGATCACCCGCAAGGCGTTCGGCGGCGCCTACGACGTCATGGGCTCCAAGCACCTGGGCGCCGACATCAACCTCGCCTGGCCCACCGCGCAGATCGCCGTCATGGGCGCGCAGGGCGCCGTGAACATCCTGCACCGGCGCACCCTCGCGGCCGCCGACGACGTGGAGGCGGAGCGGGCCCGCCTCATCGGCGAGTACGAGGACACCCTGCTCAACCCCTACTCGGCGGCCGAACGCGGCTACGTCGACGGGGTGATCCTGCCGTCGGAGACCCGGGTCCAGGTCACCAGGGCGCTGCGCGCGCTGGCGAACAAGCGCACGCAGCTGCCGCCCAAGAAGCACGGGAACATCCCGCTGTGAGCGCCCCGAACACACCACCGCACCTGGTCGTCGTCCGCGGCGAGCCCACCGCCGAGGAGATCGCCGCCCTCACCGCGGTGCTCGCCGCACGCGCCGCCGCCGCACGAGCCGCGGCCGACGCCCCGGCCGCCCCGGAGCGGCCCTCCGCCTGGCGCGACCGCGCCCGGGGGCTGCGCGCCCCGCTGCGCCCCGGCCCCGGCGCCTGGCGCACGAGCCTGCGGTGACACCCCCGTGGTGGCACCGCCACTACCCAGACCCCAAGGGGAGCGGCCGGCGCATCCGCCCCACCCCACAGCAGAAGGATCTCCACCGTGCGTAAAGTTCTGATCGCCAACCGCGGCGAGATCGCCGTGCGCATCGCCCGCGCCTGCCGCGACGCCGGGCTGGACAGCGTCGCCGTGTACGCCGAACCCGACCTGGACGCCCTGCACGTCAAGGTCGCCGACGAGGCCTACTCGCTGGGCGGCTCCACCCCCGCCGACTCCTACCTCGACATCGGCAGGCTCCTGGCCGTGGCCGCCGAATCCGGAGCCGACGCCGTGCACCCCGGGTACGGGTTCCTCGCCGAGAACGCCGACTTCGCCCAGGCCGTCATCGACGCCGGGCTCACCTGGATCGGGCCGCCCCCCGCAGCGATCACCGCCCTGGGCGACAAGGTGCAGGCCCGCCACATCGCCCAGAAGGTCGGCGCCCCCCTGGTCGCGGGCACCCCCGACCCGGTGGACTCGGCCGACGAGGTCGTGGCGTTCGCCACCGAGCACGGGCTGCCCATCGCCATCAAGGCCGCGTTCGGCGGCGGCGGGCGCGGGCTCAAGGTCGCCCACACGCTGGAGGAGGTCGCCGACGCCTACGAGTCGGCGGTGCGCGAGGCCGTCACCGCGTTCGGGCGCGGCGAGTGCTTCGTGGAGCGCTACCTCGACAGGCCCCGGCACGTGGAGACCCAGTGCCTGGCCGACTCCCACGGCAACGTCGTGGTGGTCTCCACCCGGGACTGCTCGCTCCAGCGCCGCCACCAGAAGCTGGTGGAGGAGGCCCCGGCGCCGTTCCTGTCCGCCGACCAGATGGACCGGCTGTACTCGGCGTCCAAGGCCATCCTCAAAGAGGCCGGGTACGTGGGCGCGGGGACCTGCGAGTTCCTCGTCGGGGTGGACGGCACGATCTCCTTCCTGGAGGTGAACACCCGCCTCCAGGTCGAGCACCCGGTGACCGAGGAGGTCACCGGCATCGACCTGGTGCGGGAGATGTTCCGCGTCGCCGACGGCGAGGAGCTGGGCTACGGGGACCCGGAGATCCGCGGGCACTCCTTCGAGTTCCGGATCAACGCCGAGGACCCGGGGCGGGGCTTCATGCCCGCGCCGGGCACCATCACCGAGTTCGCCCTGCCGGGCGGGCCGGGGGTGCGGGTGGACACCGGCTGCGAGACGGGGTTCACGGTGCCGCAGGCGTTCGACTCCATGGTCGCCAAGCTGATCGTCACCGGGCGCACCCGCACCGAGGCCCTCCAGCGGTCGCGGCGGGCGCTGGCGGAGTTCACCGTGGGCGGGATGCCGACGGTGATCCCCTTCCACCGGGCCGTCGTGGAGGACCCGGCGTTCGCCCCGGCCGACCCGGACGAGCCGTTCGGCGTGTACACGCGCTGGATCGAGACCGAGTTCGACAACCGCATCGAGCCCTGGGCGGGCACCCCGGGCCAGGCCGAGCCGGTGGCGCGCGAGACCGTGACCGTCGAGGTCGGCGGCAAGCGCATCGACGTGGTGCTGCCCGCCGCCCTCAACGTGGGCGCGGCCCCGGCCGCCCCGGCGGGCGGGAAGAAGAAGCGCGCCTCCCGCTCCGGCGGCGGTGCGGCCGCCGCGGCGAGCGGCGACGCGCTGGTGTCGCCGATGCAGGGGACCGTGGTCAAGGTCGTGGCGGCCGAGGGCCAGGAGGTGTCCGAGGGCGACACCGTGGTGGTCATCGAGGCGATGAAGATGGAGCAGCCGCTGACCGCACACCGCTCGGGCACGGTGACCGGCCTGAAGGTGAGCGCGGGCGAGGCCGTCGGCAACGGCGCCGTCATCTGCGAGATCAAGGACGCCTAGCGTCCGGACGCATACGGGGGAGGCGCCGACGTCGCCTCCCCCTCGCCGTGTCAGCGGCCGTGCTTGCGTGACAGCCCGGTGAGGTCCAGGTCCAGCTCGCAGGGCGCTGAGGTCCGGAGCCGCCCGCGGTGCACGCCGGTCGACACGTACTCCTTGCGGACCGGGTCGAGTTCGTAGACGTGGACCACCGCGTCGCCGTCCACCCGATCGACCAGCCAGAAGTGCGGGATGCCCGCCTCGGCGTAGAGCTGCGGCTTGCGCTCCAGATCGCGCGGTCGTGACTCCGGCGAGATCACCTCGACGGCCAGCTTCACGTCCTCCGGCGCCACCCAGGTGGCCTCCAGATCGTCCGGGTCCTCGGTGTCGACGAGCATGAGGTCGGGTTCGGGGCGTTGTCTCTTCCCCAGCACGACCGACATCTCCCTCTCCACGATCAGGTCGTCGGGGACCTGGTCGAGCATCTGGAGTTCGAGCAGGCGGATCATGCGCATGTGGAAACGCTTCCGGGGGCTCACCAAGACCAGGCTTCCGTCGATGAGTTCGGTGTGCGGCGGAAGATCCGGGATGCGGTCCAGGTCCTCGGCGGTGAACCCGCCCTCGGGGGGCAGCGGGACCGTCACATCGGGACCGAACTCCCTGGCCGACGGTGCGGCCACGGCGGGTGCGGACATCTCGTCTCCGATCGTCGGATCGTTCTCGTCGCTCACGGCAACCACGTCCATCACCTCACCGGGGTGCTTTCCGGAAATCATGCCACCGACACCCCCGGGAGCGTGATTCTCGCCGCACCCGCGGCGGGAAGAGGCACGACAGGCCCTTCCTGGCCGACGATCCGGTCATCGGATGTAAGAAACCTCGGTCGACTCCCCTGGAAAAGGTAGGAAAGGGCGTATATCGTTCCCCCTTGTGACGAACATCTGGGGACTGACCCGCCGCTGGCACATTGACCTGTGCCGTCGCGGCTGTCAGGCGTGTAGCTAGGTCCACGCGCGCCCGTCCGGGCGACGCGCCGCACACCCTTCCCCCGTCCGCCCCGCCTCCGGGGCGGCGCCCGCACGTCACCTCTTCTCCGGTGACACCCGCACACATTCCCCGAGCCGGAGATCCCGCACGCCCACAGGCCGACCGCCGTGGCGTGCCCGTGCTCCGGTTGCACTCACCGCTTGGAGTCACTTCCGTGTCCGCACAGACCGCCACGGTCAAGCCGCAGCGCCGCCTGCGGCTCCCCTCGTTCGGCGTCCAGGTCCTGCTGGGCCTCGTCCTGGGCCTGGTCCTGGGCTTCGCCGCCCTCCGGATCGGCCCCGTCGGCGACGATGGGCCCAACTGGCTCGCCGTCACCCTCCAGACCATCGGCGGCACGTTCGTCTCGCTGTTGAAGACGGTCGTCCCGCCGCTGATCATCCTCGCCGTCATCTCCTCCATCGCCAACCTGCGCAACGTCACCAACGCCGCGCGACTGGCCTGGAAGACCCTGCTCTGGTTCGCGATCACCGCCCTGATCGCGGTGGGCATCGGCATCACCCTGGGCCTGGTCGTCCGCCCCGGCGTGAACAGCTCGGTCGACCCCGGCACCGTGGCCGAGCCCTCCGGCAGCGGCTCCTGGCTCGCGTTCATCGAGAGCCTGGTGCCCTCGAACTTCCTGGGCCTGGCCGCGAACACCTCCGCCGCCGACGACGGCACCCTGAGCACCTCGCTGGGCTTCAACGTCCTCCAGCTGATCGTCATCGCGATCGTCCTGGGCATCGCCGCCGTCAAGACCGGCAAGGCCGCCGAGCCGTTCATCTCGTTCACCGAGTCGGCCCTCCAGGTCGTCCTCAAGGCGCTGTGGTGGATCATCCGCCTGGCCCCGATCGGCACCGTCGGCCTGCTCGGCAACGCCGTCTACAGCTACGGCTGGACCACCATCGGCGCCCTGGGCAAGTACACGCTGACCGTCTACCTCGGCCTGGCCCTGGTGCTGTTCGTCGTCTACCCGGTGCTCGCCCGCGTCAACGGCCTGTCCCCGGTCAAGTACTTCACCGGCGCCTGGCCCGCGATCCAGCTGGCCTTCGTGTCGCGCTCCTCGATGGGCACCATGCCGGTCACCCAGCGGGTCGCCGAGCAGAACCTGGGCGTGCCGCGCTACTACTCCGCGTTCGCGGTGCCGTTCGGCGCGACCACCAAGATGGACGGCTGCGCCGCGATCTACCCGGCGGTCTCGGCGATCTTCATCGCCCAGTTCTTCCCCGACATCTCCCTGGGCATCACCGACTACCTGCTCATCGTGTTCGTGTCGGTCATCGGCTCGGCCGCCACCGCCGGCACCACCGGCGCGACGGTCATGCTGACCCTGACCCTGTCCACCCTGGGCCTGCCCCTGGAGGGCGTCGGCCTGCTGCTGGCCGTCGACCCGATCCTGGACATGGGCCGCACCGCGGTGAACGTGGCCGGCCAGGCCCTCGTCCCGGCGATCGTCGCCAAGCGCGAGGGCATCTTGGACCTGGCCCGCTACAACGCGCCGCGCGACGCCTCCGGGTTCGTCCCGCTGGACACGCCCGCCGCGGAGGACGCGGACGTCGAGGCCGAGGTCGAAGAGATGGCGAAGGTGCCCGCGGGCACCGCGAAGGAATAGTCCGCCTGCCGCCGAAACGGCCCGCCGGTGATCCGGCGGGCCGTTTCGCGTCCCCGGAGAGAGGCGTCACGATGGGAACCCCGGGGACGTTCCATTCGTCTCTGGAGTGTGAGGGTAGCGAGAGGAACGACATGTTGCGCCGCTTGGTAACACCCACTGTGCTGACCGCCGGTATCGCGGCCGCGGTGGTGAGCGCCGCGGTGGTGCCCGCGGCCGCCGACACCGTGCAGCCCCCGGAGAGCAACACCATCGCCCAGGAACTGGAGGACGACGGCGTCTTCATCGATCCGGGCGTCGGGGACGCGATCCCCACCGCCGAGGAGAGCGCCCTGGAGGCCGCCGCGGCCGGCGCGGACACCCCCGTCTACTACGTGATCCTGCCGACCGACGCGGTCGGCTCCGACTCCGCGCTCAACGCGCTGATGGAGCCGGTCATGGCCGACGTGGGCGACGGCGTGTACGGCGTGCTGGCGGGCTCGGAGGAGTTCCGGGTCCTGTCACCGAACGTCGAGGACACCGAGGCCATCCGCGAGGTCGCGCTGCGCGAGGGGGGCGGCAACCAGGTGGACACCCTGGTCGCGATCCCGGACGCCGCCCAGGAGGTCGAGGACGCCGCCGCGGCCGGGGCCACCACGCTGTGGGTCCTGCTCGTCGTCGCGTTGCTGATCGCCGGGGGCATCTTCCTGTTCGTCCGCAACAACCGCCGCAAGCAGGCCGAGCGCAAGGCCAGGGAACTGGCCGAGATCAAGCAGATGGCCACCGAGGACGTCGTGCGCCTGGGCGAGGACGTCGCGCGGCTGGAGATCGACCTGTCCGCGGTCGACGACGACACCCGCGCCGACTACTCGCGCGCCATGGACGCCTACGACCAGGCCAAGACCCGGCTGGACACCATCCGCGAGCCGGAGGAGATCCGCCAGGTCACCAACTCCCTGGAGGACGGCCGCTACTACATGACGGCCACCCGCGCCCGGCTCAACGGGACGCCGGTGCCGGACCGGCGCGGGCCCTGCTTCTTCAACCCGCAGCACGGCCCGTCCACGGAGGACGTCACCTGGGCCCCGCCCGGCGGCTCGCCCCGCTCGGTCACGGCCTGCGCGTCCTGCGCCCAGGCGGTCAAGAGCGGTATGGACCCCAACGACGTGCGCATGGTCGAGGTCGACGGCCGCCGTGTCCCGTACTACGACGCGGGCCCGGCCTACTCGCCCTACGCGGGCGGCTACTTCGGCATGGACATGATGATGGGCATGTTCACCGGCATGATGATGGGCCAGATGATGGGCTCCATGATGGGCATGGGCATGGGGATGGGCATGGGCGACGTCACCGGTGACGTCGGTGCCGAGGGCGACTTCGGGGGCGGTGACTTCGGCGGGGGCGACTTCGGCGGGGGCGGCGACTTCGGCGGCTTCGACTTCTGACCCGGCGTATCCGGACGACGGGGGCCGCGGGCGACGCCCGCGGCCCCCGTCACGTGTTCAGCCGCCGACCGCGTGCAGGCCCTCGATCCAGGCGGCGACGCGGTCCGCGGTGGTCACCGGGTCGGTGCCGGTGGTGTCCACGAGGGTGAGCGGCGGTTCGAGCCGGTCGGCCTCGTGCTCCACCCAGGAGGCGAACTCCAGGGTCTCGGCGATGCGCTCCTCGTCCCACTCCCGCCAGGCGGGCCGGCCCCGCAGCCGCTGTGCGAGCACCCGCGGCTCGCAGGTGAGCGCCAGGTAGTGGACGGCGGTGAAGAGGGCGCGTTCGGGCAGCGGCTCGAACTCCGGGGGGACGACCGTCCCGCACAGCACGACCGGCCGCCCGCTCTGCTGCACCATGGCGGCGGTGCGCAACCAGGTGGAGCGGAACAGGCGGTGGTGGTCGGCGGGGTCGCGCAGGCCGCCCACCCAGAGCAGGTCCTGTTCGAGCACGACGAACCGGTCCCGCAGGCGTTCCAGCAGCAGTCCGGCGATGGTGGACTTGCCGGTGCCGCTGGGCCCGGAGACGCAGTAGAGGGGCAGGCGCAGGAAGGGGCGGGTGCGCCCGCAGCAGGAGCAGAGCAGCACGGCGGCCCCCGACGAGGTGTCGGGGGCCGGGTCCCACTCCCCGCAGTGAGTACAGATCAGCGGGTGCACGGGGCGGTATCTCTAGTCGAAGAGCTCTTCGAGGAAGCTCTTCTTGCGGCGCCGGTAGGGGCGCGGCGAGTCGCTGTAGCCGCGCGGGGAGTCCGGGTAGCCGCCGCGGTAGCCGCGGGGCGAGTCGGGGTACCCGGGGGCCGGGTAGCCCTGCCGGGGCCGGTCCTGGGGCGCGTAACCGCCGGAGGGCGGCGGGGCCAGCGGGTCGGGCGGCGGGGTCGCGCCGTAGTGGCGCTGCTCGGCGTCGACGATGCGTTCGAGCTCGCCGCGGTCCAGGAAGATGCCCTGGCACCCGTCACACCGCTCGATGTGCACGCCGTGGCGGTCGAACGTGCGCATGTTGCTTTGGCATTTGGGACAGATCACAACACCACGCTACTCTCACCGGCGTTAAGGAAACGTAAAACGGCCCGGCCCGCAGGGGGTCGGGCCGTTGCCGTGGAGCCTACTCCGGCGAGGCCAGCATCAGGGAGCGGGCCGCCTCGGTGACACTGCCCGACAGGGACGGGTACACCGCGAAGGTGTGCGCGAGGTCGTCCACGGTCAGCCGCTGCTGCACCGCCACCGACACCGCCAGGATCAGCTCGCTGGCGCGCGGGCCGACGATGACGCCGCCCAGCACGATGCCGGTGTGCTGGCGGCAGATGAGCTTGACGAAGCCGTCCTTGACCTCGTTCATCTTGGCACGCGGGTTGGTGTTGAGCGGCAGTGTGACGGAGCGGCCGTCGATGCGGCCGCTGCGCACGTCGTCCTCGCTGGCGCCGACGGCGGCCAGTTCGGGGTGGGTGAACACGGTGGAGGCCACCGTGGACAGCTTCAGCGGGGCGACGGCCTCGCCCAGGGCGTGCCACATGGCGATGCGGCCCTGCATGGCGGCCACGGAGGCGAGCATGTTGACGCCGGTGCAGTCACCCGCCGCGTACACACCGGGGACGGTGGTGCGCGATACCCGGTCGACGTCGACGAACCCGCCCTGGCCCAGGCGCACGCCGGCCTCCTCCAGGCCGAGCCCGTCGGTGTTGGGGATCATGCCGACGGTCATCAGGCAGTGGGAGCCCTCGACGGTGCGGCCGTCGGAGAGGGTGACCAGCACCCCGTCGTCGGTGCGCACCACCGACTCGGCGCGGGTGCGGTTGAGGACGGTCATGCCGCGGCGCAGGAAGACCTCCTCCAGCACGCGGGCGGCGTCGGGGTCCTGGGTGGGCATGACGTGCTCGCGGGAGGAGACCAGGGTCACGTTCGAGCCGAGGGACTGGTAGGCGCTGGCGAACTCGGCGCCGGTCACACCGGAACCGACGACGATGAGCTTCTCGGGCAGCTCGTCGAGGTCGTAGAGCTGGCGCCAGGTGAGGATGCGCTCGCCGTCGGGGCGGGCCGAGGGCAGCTCGCGCGGGTGGGCGCCGGTGGCGACGAGGACGACGTCGGCGCGGATGCGGGTGTCGCCGACGGCGACGATGCGCGGGTCGACCAGGCGGGCCTCGCCGCTGATCACCTCGATGCCCTCCTTGACCAGGCGGGCGCGGGTGTCGTCGGACTGGGCCTGGGCCAGGGCCAGGATCCGGTTGTTGACCGTGGGCATGTCGACGTGCACGGAGGACTTGCCGTCGAGCTGGTCGTCGACCTGGATGCCCAGGGTCTCGGACTCGCGCACGTACGTGGTGCGGGTGGAGGTGGCGATCAGGCTCTTGGAGGGAACGCAGTCGGTGAGGACGCAGGCACCGCCGATACCGTCGCGGTCCACCACCGTCACGTCCGCGCCGAGCTGCGCGGCGACCAGTGCCGCCTCGTAGCCCCCGGGACCGCCCCCGATGATCACGACCTTCGTCACTCTGCTTCACTCCCTCTGCGGCCGGGCCGTCGTCCCGCCCGCCCCGATCGGGGGCGGAGGGCATGACGGGGCGGCACATGGTTCTCTCGCCTTACCCCTATTGTCGGCCATGCCGACCGGCGGATTCCGCACCCGCCCCGGTCCGGGGGCCGGGCATTCCCCTTACCGCCCCCGTAGCGTTGCGTTCCGGAATCATCCGACTACAGGGCGGTAGCATCCGCTGTGTGAGCGAAACAGAGCAACCGCCGACGACGACCGAAGAGGCCAGGGAACTGGCGGCCGAGGCTGCGCACGAACTCCTGACCCGGGCCGGCGCCGACGGCTTCGACGCCCTGGTGGTGCTCGGTTCCGGGTGGACGGACGCGGTGGACACGCTCGGTTCCCCGGACATCGAGTTCGAGGCGCGGGAACTGCCCGGCTTCCTGGCGCCGACCGCGGAGGGACACGGCTCCGCCGTCCGCAGCATGTGGGTGGGCGACAAACGAGTGGTGGTCTTCACAGGGCGCCTGCACCTGTACGAGGGCCACGACCCGATGCGGGTGGTGCACGCGGTGCGCACCGGCATCGCCGCCGGGGCGCGGCTGGCCGTGCTGACCGGTTCGGTGGGCTCCCTGCGGGTGGACATCGCGCCGGGGCAGCCGGTGGTGCTGAGCGACCACATCAACCTGACCGCGCGGTCGCCGCTGACCGGCCCGACGTTCGTGGACCTGTCGGCGGCGTACAGTCCGCGGCTGCGCCGGCTCGTTCACGAGGTGGACGCCTCACTGGCGGAGGGCGTGTACGCCGCCACGCTGGGGCCGCAGTTGCAGACCCAGGCGGAGTCGAAGGTGCTGCGCCAGGCGGGGGCGGACGTGGTGGGGCGGTCGATCCCGCTGGAGACCATCGCCGCCGTGGAGATGGGCGCCGAGGTGCTGGGGCTGGCGATCGTGAGCAACGACGCCCTGGGCGCGGTGCTGGACCCGTTCCAGCAGGAGCAGGCGATGCAGATCGTCCGGCAGCGGGCGCGCCGCCTGGGCGAGCTGCTCAACCGGATGCTGGTCCGCGCCTGAGCCCGCGGGGGCCGCGTCCCGTGCAACGGTGTGGGAACAGCGGCCGTCCGGACAAGGGCGGGGTCGCCGGTCGGCGCGTCGCCGCCTCCGAGGTTCCGGGGCTCCGGCACCGATCCCGTGGTTTGGCGACAGCACGTCACGAGCCGGGACCGGATGCTGGTCCGCGCCTGAGCCCGCGGGGGCCGCGTCCCGTGCAACGGTGTGGGAACAGCGGCCGTCCGGACAAGGGCGGGTCGCCGGTCGGCGCGTCGCCGCCTCCGAGGTTCCGGGGCTCCGGCACCGATCCCGTGGTGTGGCGACAGCACGTCACGAGCCGGGATTCGAGAACCCGGGTGTGACGAGGGTCGAACGGAGTTCTTGCGCGCCCCAGGACCACAGGCCTCGTGGCCCTTCGCGATCAACCCACGAGATCAGTGCCGGAACCGGTTCCGGGGCTCCGGGGTCGAACGGGGGCACACCACTCGGTGGGGCACGGTCCCGGCCCGGGCGGGCGAAGAAGAGAGGGACCCGGCACCGCCGGGTCCCGCACCGCGTTCCGGGCGCGCCGCGCAGGACCCCCGCAGGTCCTTCGATCGCGCGACGCCGCCCGGACGCGTCGTTCCGAGGCCGCCTCCGGGCGGATCCGTCCGGTACCGGCGTGGCGAGCGTACACCCCGAGGCCTTGGGGTGGACGGTACCGGCCGTACTCCGTCCGGAGGCGTGTGCCTCGCTCCGGTGTCCCGCCCGTGCAGGATCCCCGCAGACCCCGTTGGACTCACGGGCCGATGGGACACCGGTTTCTCTCTTCCCGTTGTTCGTCAGAACAGCGTGATGCCCTGGAGAAGGTCCGGGCGGGCGACCATCCGCGCGAAGCCCTCCCGCCCGGAACACTCTCCATTAGGCATGCCTTACCTAACCAGAGCCGACCGGGTTCCGTCAACCCCGCGCACCGGTAAAGCGCGGACCCGGCCCCCGCACAGGCGGGAGGCCGGGTCCGGATCCGGGAGGAGAACGCTCAGGCCAGCAGGAACGCCGCAACGACCAGGGCCGCGACGGCACCGGCGATGACGATCACCTCGACCGAGACCATCGTCTGGGGACGGTCCTCGGCGCCCAGTGCGGCGGGCCCGGCCTCGTCGATGTCGCGGATCGGCCCGGACAGCGGGCGCGCCTTGTGGCGCTCGGCGTCCTGGCGCAGCTGGAGGGCGGCCCGGTCCATGGGGCGCATCTCCCGCGGGTCCTCCTCGTCGGGGCCGTCCATGAACCCGCCCTCGCGGCGCATGTTGTCGCGCACCCGGCTCCGTTTGGTCTCGCGCAGCGGCCAGGAGCGCACGATCCCGTCGGTGGTGTGCACCCGCAGCACGTCGACCACGTCCACCCACCGCACCGCCGCCCAGGGGACGAAGGTCTCGCGCAGCGGGTTGATCACCCGCATGCCGCGCTCGGTGACCACGATGCGCGGGCGCAGCCACACCAGGTACACCAGCGCGGCGCTGGCCACCAGGACCGCGCCGTACAGCCAGACCTCCGTCCCCTGACCGCGGATGAACAGGTCGGCCAGCAGGAGCACGGCGATGACGATCCAGCCCGCGGCCAGGACCCGCGAGGAGAGGGAGTAGTGCACCGTCGGGTTGGCCCCCGCCGCCGGTCTGCTCATCGGTCGGCCGCCCACTTGAGCTGCGCGAACCCGGGCTTGATGACGCCGTTGATGAGCGCCAGCCGCTCGTCGAAGGGCAGGAACGCCGACTTCATGGCGTTGACCGTGAACCACTGGACGTCGTCCCAGTCGTACCCGAACGCCGCGGAGAGCCGGGCGAACTCCTCCGACAGGGTGGTGCCGCTCTGGAGCCGGTTGTCGGTGTTGACCGTCACCCGGAAGCGCAGGTCGCGCAGCAGTCGGATGGGGTGCTCGGCGATGGAGGGCGTGGCCCCGGTCTGCACGTTGGAACTGGGGCACATCTCCAGGGGGACGCGCTTGTCGCGCACGTACTGGGCCAGCCGGCCCAGACGCGGGGCGCCGTTCTCGGTGACGGTGATGTCGTCGATGATGCGCACGCCGTGGCCGAGCCGGTCGCAGCCGCACCACTGGAGCGCCTCCCAGATCGACGGGAGCCCGAACGCCTCGCCCGCGTGGATCGTGAAGTGGAAGTTCTCCCGGCGCAGGTACTCGAACGCGTCCAGGTGCCGGGTCGGGGGGTTGCCCGCCTCGGCCCCGGCGATGTCGAACCCGGACACCCCGGCGTCGCGGTAGCGGACCGCCAGCTCGGCGATCTCCGAGGACCGCGCCGCGTGGCGCATGGCGGTGACCAGCTGCCCGGTGCGGATGCTCCGCCCGGCGTCGGCGGCGCGCTTCTCACCCAGCTCCAGCCCCTCCTGGACGGCCTCGACGACCTCCTCCAGGGTGAGCCCGCGCTCCAGGTGCTGCTCGGGGGCGTAGCGCTGCTCGGCGTAGACCACGCCGTCGGCGGCCAGGTCCTCGGCGGCCTCGGCGGCGACCCGGACCAGGGCGTCGCGGGTCTGCATGACCGCGGTGGTGTGCGCGAACGTCTCCAGGTAGCGCTCCAGCGAACCGGAGTCGGAGGCCTCGCGGAACCAGTGCCCCAGCTCCACCGGTTCGTAGGTGGGCAGGTCCTTGTACCCGACCTCCCGGGCCAGTTCGACCACGGTGGCGGGCCGCAGCCCGCCGTCGAGGTGGTCGTGCAGGAGTACCTTGGGCGCCCGCCGGATCTGTTCGACTGTGAGTGGCTGGTTCATGTATTCAGCATGCCACCGGCGCCGCACCCGGCCCGACACCCCGGCGCGAAGTTACCGAGAACCCGGCAGATCCATGACCACCGGGCACGGCGGAGCGGGGCTCAGAAGGACACGGCCTCCTCGGCCGCGGCGGGGACGCGGTCGCGGCCGTCCGTGTCCAGGGCGGTGAGGGCGGTGGTCACCATGAACCGGGTGCCGACGCCGATGACGCGCTCGTCCACGTCGAAGGTCCCGCGGTGCAGGTCCAGCATGGGCCCGTCCCAGTCCGGCGAGTGGGTGCCCAGCCGGGCCAGCGCGCCGGGGACGTTCTCCAGGTACCAGGCGAAGTCCTCGCCGCCCAGGCTCTGCGGGGTGGGCGAGGCCGCGTCCGGCCCCAGGGCCAGCGCGGTGGCCTGGCGCATGACGTCCACACTGGACGCCTCGTTGATGGTGGGCGGGACGCCGCGTTTGTAGGTGACCTCGGCGTCGGCCCCGTAGGCCATGGCCACCGAATCCACCAGCCCCTTGACGATGTCGGGGGCCGCGTGCCAGGCCTCGTCGTCCAGGCAGCGCACGGTGCCCTCGGCGACCGCGTCGTCGGGGATGACGTTGGGCGCGGATCCGGCGCTGATGCGGCCCCACACCAGGCTGAACCCGGCGCGCGGGTCGATGCGGCGGGAGAGTGCGGCGGGCAGCTCGGTGACGACCTTGCCCATCGCGTACACCAGGTCGGCGGTCAGGTGGGGGCGCGCGGTGTGCCCGCCCGGCCCGGACAGCCGGACCATCAGCTGGTCGCAGGCCGCGGTGATGCCGCCGGTGCGCAGGCCCACCCGGCCGACCATGAGGCGGGGGTCGCAGTGCAGCGCGAAGATCCGGTCGACACCCTCCAGCGCCCCGGCGTTGATCACCTCGACGGCGCCGCCGGGCAGTTCCTCGGCCGGCTGGAAGATCAGCCGGACCCGGCCGGGCAGGGCGCCCGCGCGGTCCTGCTGGGCCAGGAAGACCCCGGTGGCGAGCAGGACCGTGGTGTGGACGTCGTGGCCGCAGGCGTGCGCGGCCCCCGGGACGGTGGAGCGGTAGGGGACGTCCTTCTCGTCGGCGAGGGGCAGGGCGTCGATGTCCGCCCGCAGCGCGACGGTGGGCCCGGGGCCCGAGCCGATGTCGCAGATCAGCCCGGTGCCGCCGGGGAGCACTTGAGGATGCAGTCCGACACCGCGCAGCCGGTCGACGATCCGTCCCGTGGTGCGATGTTCGGCGAAGGCGAGTTCGGGGTGCATGTGCAGGTCACGGCGGAAGCCGATGAAGTCCCGCTCACGGCGCGCCAGGAAAGCGGTCAACTGTTCCGGCAGGTCTCGTCCCTGCATGCGAGGGCCCTCTCTACGCTTTCGCCCATGTATTACCGAGCACCGGCGCCGTCGCCGGCACCGACCCCTGCACGGGTGGGGCCGTCGTCGAGCTCGGCCGCGAGCATGTCGACGACGTCGTCGAGGGTGCCGCCCCCGGCGATGACCGCGCGCTGACGCTCGTAGGAGGCGCCCTTGTCCAGGATCTCGGAGATCTGGTCCAGGTCCTCGGCACAGCCCAGCCGGGTCGCGACCGGCTTCAGCTCGCGGACCAGCTCGTAGAGGTCGTCACGGATCGGGACGGTGGTCCCTCGGCCGTCCGTGATGACGCGAGCGTCGAGCCCGTAGCGGGTGGCCCGCCACTTGTTGTCCCTCACCAGCCAGGACGGCGGGCTGGGCAGTCGATACCCGCGGTCGAGCTGGTGATCGAACAACTCCACCAGGCTCTGGGAGAGCGCGGCGGCCATTCCCACCTCGCGCAGGGTGGGGATCCCGTCGAACATCCGGATCTCGATGGTCCCGAAATCCGGATGAGGACGAATGTCCCACCACACTTCTTTGATGGATGCGATGGTACCCGCCCGGAGAAGCGTTTCGAGGTATTCCTCGAAAGCCGACCAGTTCGGGAGGTTCGGCGGCGGCCCGGATGTCGGCAGCGCACCGAAGATCACGGAACGGGCGGAGGCCAGACCGGTATCGTGACCCGCCCAGAATGGACTGGAAGCGCTCAAAGCGAGAAAATGCGGGAGATACCTCGCGAGCGCGTTCACGATCGGAATGGCCTTGTCCTGATGCCGCACACCCACGTGCACATGGACACCGCAGGTGAGGATGCGTCGGGCGACCCACTGCATCTGGTCGACGAGTTCCCGGTACCGGGCCCCGGGGCTGAAGTCCTGGTCCCGCCAGTCGTCGATGGGGTGGGTGCCGGAGCAGGTGAGCGTGGTGCCCCAGGGTGCGAGCACCCGCCGCATCCGGGAGACGTTGCGGGCCAGGTCCTCCTTGGCCTGGTCGACCGTCTCGCAGATCCCGGTGACGACCTCCACCTGGGACTGCATCAGCTCGTGGCGCAGCGGGGGGACCGCCGCGGCGGAGCTGAGTTCGGGGAGTTCGGAGAGAAGCTTCTGCGCCTCCTGCCGCAGGTGGCGGTTGCGGCGGTCGACGAGCTGGAGTTCCCACTCCACACCGATCGTCGCGCGTTCGGACGATTTGAATGCGGTTCCCATCTGCCCTCCGAGGGGGGGTGTCTGCCGAACTTTTCGTTCGGCGAACCGGTCGTGCCCCGGCGGGGCTCTCGGCCGGGACACGGGAGGACTACCCCCTCGGAACCTTGAACATACGGGCACGGAGGACCTTCGGCGTCATTTTCCGCTAACAGAGTGTCACACTAGGCAACAGGACGTTTCCGGCGCCGCAACAGCCACGCGACAAGCCCTCCCGTGCCCAGCGCCCCCACCGCGGAGAGCCCCACCGCGAGGCCGCGCCGGGCCCGCCTGCGCTCGGCCTGTTCCCCGGGGTCCGCCCGCAGGACGACGGCGGGCCGGGTCCAGTCGATGCCGTTCTCCTTCGGCAGCGTCAGCGAACCCGTGTAGGGCGGCGGCACCGGCAGCCAGGTCGCCGTCCACGCGCCGCTGAACATCACCAGGCGCATCACCAGGTTGATCCACACCAGCAGGCCGACCAGCACCGCGAACGACGCGTACACCGGGTTGCTCAGCGTTCCGGCCAGCAGCAGGGCCGCGGCGGCCTTGAGGATCTCGAACCCCACCGCGCCCAGCAGGGCGCCCCGCCACATCATGCGGGCGGGCCGTCCGCTGCCGGACAGCAGCGCGAACGTCAACATGAAGATGAGCGTGTTCGCGCCGATGGCGATGGCCAGGGCCAGCAGCCGCAGTGCGATGTTCGCCACGATCGATCCGTCCAGCCCCACCAGGGACAGCGACCACTGCGTGGCCGCCTGGGCGACACCGGTGAGGGAGACCGACAGCAGCAGGGCCAGCCCCAGACCGAGCATCACCAACAGGTCCGTCCCCTTGCTGAGGAGGATGTTGGGGCCCTCCTTGGGGTTCTTCAGCCAGATCGAGTGCAGGGCCTCGCGCAGCGCCGACACCGAGTTCAGGCCCGCGTAGAGCAGGCCCACCAGGCCGAACAGCCCCGCGCCCACCCGGGCGTCGGCGATCTGGTCGATGGGCAGCTGCTGCGACAGCCCGGGCAGCACGTCGTCCAGCGCCTGGTCCAGCTGGTCCCCCAGCTCGATCTGAAGCGTGGCCAGCACGAACCCGACCGCGGCGAACGCCAGCGCGAGCAGCGGGAAGAACGACAGGAACGCGAAGTAGGTGACCGCGCCCGCCAGCTGGTTCCCGTTGCGGTCGGCGTAGCGCTCATAGGCCCGCACCAGGTGGTCCACACCCGGACGGCGCCGCCGCAGCGCCCAGTAGGCGTCCATGGACGCGTTCCGGTAGTGCCGGACCGTCTCCCGTGCCCTGTCCAGCACCGCGGCCACCGCACCCTCCCCCGCCTCACCGACCCGCAACGCTAACGGCCTACCCACTCTGTTGCGAAGGTCCCACACCGGACGCTCCCGGACTTGGGCAGACTTGAAGGGACGGCGGTCGACCGGGGGAAAGGTGAGCACGTGGGGGGCGCGGGGGCGCGGTGGAGAGCCGCGCTGGGCATGCGGTCGGCGGGGCCGCGGGGGGAATGGCCGACGGGGGCGCCCGACGCCGACGAGCTGGCCAAGGGCTTCGACGCCCTGTTCGCGGAGCCGCCGGCCGGGGTGTGGCACGCCCCCGGCCGGGTCGCGCTGCTGGGCGAGCACACCGCCCCCTCGGGCGGGGCGGGACTGTACGCGGCGCTGCCCTGGGGGGTGACGGCCGCGGTGGGGGCCGTGCCCGGCGATCCGCGGGTGCGGACGGCGGCGCTCAGCGGGCAGATCGGAAGAGCGTCGGGGAGGGGACGTGGGCAAGTCATGGACGTTCCAGT
>NZ_JASFDV010000035.1 GCF_030766825.1 Nocardiopsis sp. CC223A | reverse complement strand
GTAGTGCCCGTACGTGAAGTCCGGCCCGTACCGCTCCGACGCGGCGGCCGACCGCACCACCACCTGCGGGTCCAGGGAGGGCATCGGCAGCGTCCACCCCCGGGCCAGCCGGGTGCGCGGCACGCCCCGCCGGTCCACCCGCACCCGCCGCCCGGCGGGCGGCTCCTCCCGCAGGCGCCGTTCCCGGGCCGCCGCCAGGGTGCGGCCGGGATCGGCGAACGCGCCCAGCAGGGAGTGGAGGGTCCCGCCGGACGGGGTGCCCTTGGCCCGCACGAACCCCTCGACGTGCAGCGGCACGCCCTCGGGCAGGCGCTGTACGGTGAACCACGCGCCCAGGTCGTGCGGGACGGAGTCGAACCCGCAGGCGTGCACGATCCGCGCCCCGGTCTCCACGGCCGTGGCATGGTGCTCCACGTACATGCGGTCGACGAACTCCGGCTCCCCGCACAGGTCCAGGTAGTCGGTGCCCTCGGCGGCGCAGGCCGCGACCAGCGGCGCGCCGTGGGCGGAGTAGGGGCCGACGGTGGAGACGACCGCCCGCGCCGACGCGGCCAGCGCCCGCACGGACTTCGCGTCGCCGACGTCGGCCACCAGCAGGTCGGGCAGCGGGGTCCCGGGGGCCTGCACGGCCAGGCGCTCGCGCAGCGCGGCGAGCTTGTCCCGGTTGCGCCCGGCCAGCGCCCAACGGGTCCCGGCCGGCACGTGCGCCGCCAGGTACGCGGCGGTCAGCGCGCCGGTGTACCCGGTCGCGCCGAACAGGGCGAGGTCGTGATCGCGTTCCACCATGACTCCCCGGGATCGGTCGGCTGCGCCGCCCAGTCTGGCAGTGCCGTCCGAGGATCCCCTCATCGACCCGTGCGGTGCGGCCTCACGCACCGCGGTTGAGCCACCAGACGGCCGCGTTGAGCCCGGTGGCGAAGGCCACCCACGCCCAGTACGGCACCAGCAGCAGCGCGGCCGTGCGCGAGGCGCGGGAGAAGACCGCGATCGTGGCGGTGATCAGGGCCAGCAGCAGCACGATGTCGACCAGGGCGGCGCCGCGCATCCCGGCGGCGAAGAACAGCGGCGTCCACAGGGCGTTGAGCACGAGCTGCCCGGCGAAGAGCCCCAGCGCGGCACCGCGCAGGCCCCCGCGCCGCCACACCAGCCAGCCCGATACCGCGATGGCGGTGTACAGCACCGTCCAGACCGGGCCGAACACCGAGGAGGGCGGAGCCCAGCCGGGGCGGGTCAGGCGTGCGTACTCTCCCGCGGTGTCGGGGCCGGCCAGCACCCCGAGCAGGGCGCTGCCGAAGGCCGCGGCCAGGAGTACCGCCAGCGCGATGGCCTGGGCCGGGACCGACGGTCCCGTCTGCGCGTCGTGGTGTGCGGTGGCTCCCATGGTGACCCCCTGTGCCTCGGCCGGTGCGGGTGGCGCCGGTTTTCGTCGCCAGAAGTACTGACAAGAAAGTATCTTGGATTCCGTGATGAATCTACGGAACACGACGGCCCGATCACCGATGGAGGCCGTCGCCGCAGACCGCGAACCCCGGGCGCTCCGGTGAGCCCTGCACGCGGCGCCCCCCGCCGCCGGGCGTTCATCGCGATCGCGGTCGTCCTCGCCCTCCTGGCCGCGGCGGTCGGCGGGTTCGCCGCCTGGGGCCTGAACGCCTACCGCGCCGAGCCCGGACCCCTGGGGCAGGCCCTCGCACTGCCCGAGGTGCGGATCGACATCGCCGACGACGCCGTCGTCCTCACGCCCGCCGACGGCGGGGACGGCACCGGCGTGGTGTTCTACCCCGGCGCCCGGGTGGAGGCCGAGGCCTACGCCGCACCCTGGGCGCCGATCGTCCGGGACGCCGGGGTCACCGTGGTCATCCCCCGGATGCCCCTCAACTTCGCGGTCCTGGCCCCCGGCCGCGCCGACACGGCCGCGGCCGCCCACGGCGAGGGCGTGGACCACTGGTACCTGGGCGGGCACTCCCTCGGCGGGGCCATGGCCGCCGCCCACGCCGGCGGCGACCCGGACCTGTCCCTGGCCGGACTGGTGCTGTGGGGCTCCTACGCCACCGAGGGCGCCGGCCTCGCCGACCGCGACGACCTGCGGGTGCTGTCCGTCTCCGGCGGCCAGGACGCCCTGTCCGACCCGGAGACGATCGACGCCGCCCGCCCCCACCTGCCCCCGGACACGGAACCGGTGGAGATCGACGGCATGAACCACGCCCAGTTCGGCGCCTACGGCGACCAGTCCGGGGACGGGACCGCCCGCATCACCGACGCCGATGCCCACCGCGTCCTGGCCGGGGCCGTGACCGCGTTCCTCACGCAGGACTGAGCAGGGGCGGGAACCCGGGACCGGGCCCCGCCGTTCCCCGGCCGGGCCGCGCCCTTCGCGCACGGCGGCACGGCGGCGCGGGGGCGCGGGGGCGGGAATCCGGCGGGGATCGGGCTCCGCCCGGCCCGTCCACTGGACTGCGGCCGCTCCCGCGCTAGCGTGTCCACAGGCGGTGAGGTGGCGACGCGAGGAGCGGCATGGTCTTCCGGTACGAGAGTGTGGTGCCCGCACCACGGGACGAGGTGTTCGCCTGGCACGGGCGGCCGGGGGCGTTCGCCCGCCTGAGTCCGCCCTGGCAGCCGGTCCGGCTCACCGCCGAGGCCGACTCCCTGCGCGACGGCGTGGCGGTGCTGACCTTCCCGGGCGGGATGCGCTGGGTCGCCGCCCACCTGCCCGAACGCTACGATCCGCCCCGCCGGTTCGCCGACCGGCTGGCCGGACGGCCGCTGTCGGCGGTGCTGTCGTGGACGCACGCCCACGAATTCGAGGAGGACGAGAGCGGCGGCACCCGCGTCATCGACCGGATCGCGACCTCCGTGCCCGACGCGGTGCTGCGGCCCGTGTTCGCCTACCGGCACGCCCAGCTCGCCGACGACCTGGCCGCCCTGGAGCGCTCCCGCGCCTGGTCGGACCGGCCGGTGACCGTCGCCGTCACCGGGTCGGGCGGGCTGATCGGCCGCAACCTGTGCGCACTGCTCACCACCTCCGGGCACCGGGTGGTCCGGCTGGTGCGGCACGACCCGCGGGACGCCGGGGAACGCCGCTGGGACCCGGCCGCCCCCGCCCCCGACCTGCTCGACGGGGTGGACGCCCTGGTGCACCTGGCCGGGGAATCGCTGTTCGGCCGCTTCACCGACCGGCACAAGGACGCCGTGCGCGACAGCCGCGTCGGGCCCACCCGGGCGCTGGCCGAGCTGGCCGCCGCACGGGTCGGGGACGGCGGCCCGGGCGTGCTCGTCACGGCCTCCGCGATCGGCTACTACGGGCCCGACCGCGGCGACGAGGTGCTCACCGAGGACAGCCCGCGCGGCGACGGGTTCCTGGCCGACCTGGTCGCCGACTGGGAGGCGGCGACCGGCCCGGCCGCCGCCGCGGGGGTGCGGTGCGTGCAGGTGCGCACCGGCATCGTGCAGACCCCGGCGGGCGGGGCGCTGGGCCTCCAGTACCCGCTGTTCGCGGCGGGGCTGGGCGGCAGGCTCGGCCACGGGCGGCAGTGGCGGGCGTGGATCGGCGCCGACGACCTGTCCGACGTCTACCTGCGCGCGATCCTGGACGAGGACCTGTCGGGCCCGGTCAACGCGGTGGCCCCGCACCCGGTGCGCGAGGCCGACCACGCGCGGGCGCTCGCCCGCACCCTGCGCCGCCCGGCGCTCCTCCCGGTCCCGGGCTGGGCCCCGGCGGTCCTGCTGGGCCGGGAGGGCGCGGACGAGGTCGCGCTGGCGGACCAGCGGGTGGTGCCCACCCGCCTGCTGGCGGCGGGGCACCGGTTCCGGTACCCCTACCTGGAGGGGGCGCTGGCCCACCTGTTCGGCCGCACCGCCCCGGTCTGACCCGGACCCGGCCCCGAACAGGACCTTCGGCGGTCATGTCCCGTCGAGTGGTGTGAGAACAACGGATGTTCGGACAAGAACGGATCGCCGACCAACATGTCGTTGCCTCCGGGGCGCGGGGGCCGAACGAAGTCACACCACTCGGTGGGACACCGTCCCTTCGGCCGTCAGACCCTGCCGGAGGCCAGCGCGTCCTCGGACCCCACCAGGCCGATCTCGACGCTGTCGATCCGGTCCACGGGCAGCGCTGTGGAGGCGCCCAGCCCCGAGGGCGAACCGGACTCGGTCCACGACCACGTGGCCGCGGTCGACCGCGCGCCCTCGTCGTCCACCAGGACGAGCGTGTACACGATGTCGTCGGTCCCGCCGGTGGCCGGGTAGTCGCAGGTCCAGTCGAACCGGGTCCCCCAGGCCGTGGGGGTGACCGTCACCGACGCCCACAGCTCGGCCTCGCCCACCGGGCTCAGCTCGACGGTCTGCGGGGCCGGTGGAACCTGCGGGGCCTGCGCGACCGGTGCGGCGGGTTCGGGCCCGCCCCGGCCCACGACCCAGCCGCCCGCCCCGGCCACCAGGACCGCACCGGCCGCGACCGACGCCAGCAGCGCCCGGCCGCGGGTCCGGCGCCGCCGGGCCGCCGCGGCCACCGACGCCAGCGGGACGGCGTCCGGGGCCTCGGACGGGTCGTCCGCCGAAGCCATGGCCAGCGCCTCCTCGACCGGCACCGTGCCCAGCAGCCCGGGCATGCCGGCCAGCTCCGCCACGGCCTCCCGGCAGGAGCCGCAGACCAGCAGGTGCTCCTCGAACTCGCGGCGCTCCCGCGGGTTCAGCGCGCCCAGGATGTACGCGCCGTCCCACTCGCGGTACGGGTCGCCCCCGCCCGCCACCGGGGAGGTCATGGTGAGACTCCTTTCTCCTGGAGGGCCAGGCGCATGGCGCGCAGGGCGTAGTGCAGGCGGGACTTGACGGTCCCCGCCGGGATCTGCTGCTCGGCGGCCAGCTCCTCCACCGACCGGCCGCGGTAGTACGCTCCCACGACCACGGCCCGGTGCTCGGCGGACAGCGCGGACAGGGCGTCCGCGACCAGCCACGCGTCCAGCACCGCCTGGCTGCGGTCGGCCTGGGGGTTCTCCGGCGGCCGGTCGGTGGTGAGCTCGCGGCTGTGCCGGGCGCTGCGCATCTCGTCGATGACGAGGTTGCGGGCGACCGTGTACAGCCAGGCGCGGACGGCGCCCTCCTCCCGGGCCATGACGTCGGGGCGCCGCCAGGCGCGCAGCAGGGTCTCCTGGACGACGTCCTGGGCCAGGGGGACGTCACCGGTCAGCCGCAGCACATAGCGGTGCAGCCTGTCGGCGTGCGCCGCGTGCAGCGCGGTGAGCAGGTCGTCCGAGGGCCCGGCGCGCCCGCCGGGCGGGTCCGTGGCCACGTTACGGATTCTGCACGAGATCGAGGAGGAACTCGACCTCCCCGGCCTCCTCCACGGACACGAAGCCGAGGTCGGGGGCCTGGACGCCGAAGTCGGCGAAGGTGACGGGGACGCTCCCGGCGACCCGCGCCCCGGTGTCGGTGAGGCCGACCTCGGCGTCGATGGTCACCGGCACGGTGACCCCGTGGACGGTGAGGTCGCCGACCAGCGCAACGGACTCGGCGCCGGGCTCCACGGCCACCGGCTCGGTCAGCGTGAACGTCGAGGTCGGGAACTCGCCGGTGTTCAGGGCGTTGTCGCGGAAGTACTCGTCGCGGTTGTCGTTGTCGGTGGCGACCGTGGTCATGTCCACGGTGATCTCGGCGGCGGTGACCGACCCGTCCGCGACGGAGACGGTGCCCGCCACGTCCGGGGTGCGGCCGGTGACGGTGACGTCCTGGCCCTGGAGCACCTCGTCCACCCGGTACCCGGCGTAGGACTCGCCCTCGACCACGGTCCAGTCGCCGTTGAACGCGGCCACGTCGGTCACGTCGCTCACCCCGGGGGAGTCGACGGTGGGCGCCGCCTCCGCCCGGTCCGCGTTCATGTCGGCGTACAGGCCGGGGCCGAACACCAGGGCCGCCCCGCCCAGCACCACGACGGCCGTACCCGCCCCGATCGCGATCTTCGTTCCGGTTCGCATGGTCCCCCTCGGGTCCGTGGATCATCTGTCGTCCGCACCCGGTGCGTCCGACTCCTTACCCGGGGAAACGGGGGAGGGGGCCCGCCGGTTCAACGCCGGGGGATATGAGCGCCGTCACTTCGGGGCGGTCGCCCCCGGGCCGCCGGGGTCCCCGGCCGCGGGCCCGGCGGGCTCCCAGCGCAGCAGGTCGCCGGGCTGGCAGTCGAGGACCTCGCACAGGGCCTCCAGCGTTGTGAAGCGCACGGCCTTGGCCCGGCCGTTCTTGAGGACGGCGAGGTTCGCGGGGGTGATGCCGATGCGTTCGGCCAGTTCGCCCACGGCCATCTTCCGCTTGGCCAGCATCACGTCGATGTCGACGACGATCGGCATCGGACGACCTCTTCCGGTTCCGCCTGCGGTCGGTCCGCCCCGGCGCCACCGACCATTCGGGCAACGATAATAATCCATTGAGATTCGATAGCCCGGCAGGCGTGCGACCCGGATCAGTCCGTGGCCAGGTCCTCCAGGAGGAGGTCGGCGGCGCGCTCGCCGATCATGAAGGTCGGACCGGCGGTGTTGCCCGCCGGGGTGAACGGCATCACCGAGGCGTCCGCGACCCGCAGTCCCGCGACGCCCCGCACGCGCAGGCGCGGGTCGACGACCGCGAGGGCGTCGGTGCCCATGCGGGCGGTGCCCACCTGGTGGTGCCCGGCGTCGGCCGCCGCGTGGACGTACTCCCGCAGGTCGGCCTTACCCGGATGCACCTCCGCGGCCACGTGGTCGGCCAGCTCCGGGCGCCGCCCCAGTTCGCGGAGCACCGCGACCTCCTCCATCAGGGCCTCCACGTCCCTGGGGTCGGACAGCGCGGCGGGATCGATCCGCGGCGGGTCGGCGGGGTCGGCCGAGCGCAGCCGCACCGTGCCCGTGCTGTACGGGTGCAGCACGACCGCCACCGTCGTGAACCCCGAGGCGGGCAGGCCCTCCTGCACGGTCGAGTACACGTAGGGGATGACCATGCCCTGCCGGTCCGGGCGGATCATCGAGTTCTCGGAGCCGTCGCGGACCAACTGCGCCTGCACCCCGATCCCCTGCGGTCCGGGGGCCGCTCCGGCCCGCTCCCAGACCACCGGGACGACCGCGTGGTCGCGCAGGTTCTCGCCGACACCGGGCAGGTCGACGACCCGGGTGATGCCGTGTTCGTGCAGGTGGTCGGCGGGCCCCACGCCCGAGAGCAGGAGGATCTGCGGTGTGCCGAACACGCCCGCGGCCAGGACCACCTCGCGCCGGGCCCGCACGGTGTGGACCTCCCCGTCGTCGGCGCGGTACTCCACACCGACGGCCCGGCCGTCCTCGATGAGCACACGGGTCACGTGCGCCCCGGTGACCACGGTCAGCAGCGGTGAGCCCAGGACCGGGGCCACGTACGCCCGCCAGGCGGTCACCCGCCCGCCGTCCACGAGGGTGGCCTGGGTGAGGCTCGCCCCGAGGGCCTCCCCGTCGTTGTAGTCGTCGTTGCGCGGATGTCCGGCCCCCGCGGCCGCCGCGACGAACGCCGCGGCCACCGGGTCGGGGGCGGGGTTGCGCCGGACCGGCAGCGGCCCGCCGCTCCCCCGTCCGGAACCCGGTTCGGGGCCGAAGTCCTCCAGTCGGCGGAAGTACGGTTCCACGTCCTTCCACGCCCAGCCGGCGGCCCCGGCGGCCTCCCAGGCGTCGAAGTCGGCGGCCGCGCCGCGGACGTAGACCATCCCGTTGATCGCGCTGGTCCCGCCCAGGGTCCTGCCGCGCGGCAGGTAGAGGACGCGCCCGCCCAGGTGCTCCTGCGGCTCGGTGAGCAGTCCCCAGTCGACCTCCGTGCCGAACAGGGCGAACGTGGCGCGCGGGTCGTCGATCTCGGGCCGGGCGTCGGTGGGCCCCGCCTCCAGGACGGTCACCCGGTGCCCGGCGTCGACCAGCCGCCGGACCACCGGGGACCCGCCGGGGCCGGTGCCCACCACGATGTAGTCGGCTCCCCGGTCGGTGCCGGTGCCCGTGGGGGCGCTCTCGTGCTCCATGGTCTCTCCCCGGTGGCCGGAGTGCCGCCGGGGGACCCCGTGGCGCCGGGAATGTACCCGATTCCCGGGAGGGCTCACCCCTTCCGGCGATCCGCCCGCACCGCGGAAAACCAGGGGCCGACCCGCCGCACGGGGGAGTAACGTGCGGCCATGGTGCCTCCCGAGCGACTCCTCGCCTTCGTCCCCGTCGTCCTCCTGCTGGTCCTCGTGCCCGGCCCCAGCGTCCTCTTCGTGGTCGGACGCTCCCTCTCGCTCGGCCGCCGCGGCGGCCTGCTCAGCGTGCTCGGCAACGCCCTGGGCAATCTTCCGTTGATCGTCGCGGTCGCCTGCGGGGTCGGGGCGGTCGTCGCCGCCTCCGCGACGGCGTTCACCGCCCTCAAACTCGCCGGGGCCGCCTACCTGGTGTGGCTGGGCGTCTCGGCGATCCGCCACCGCCACCGGGCCGCCCTGCCGGAACCGGTGGACGGCACGGCGACCCGGCTGCTGGTCCAGGGCTTCGTCGTCGGGGCCACCAACCCCAAGACACTGGTGTTCTTCGCGGCGGTCCTGCCGCAGTTCACGGACCCGGCCGCCGGTTCGGTGCCCGCGCAGATCCTCCTGCTCGGCGCGGTCTTCGTCGCCGTCGCCCTGGTGTGCGACGCCCTGTGGGCACTGGGCGCGGGACGGGCGCGCCACTGGTTCGCCCGCTCCCCGCGCCGCCTGGCCGACCTGTCCGCCGGCGGCGGCGTGGCGATGATCGGCCTCGGCGGAGTGGTCGCCCTGTCGGGCCGCCACGCCTGAGTGCGCCGGGCCGGGCGCCCCGTCCCGCAGGGGGCCGGGGGAGCCCGGCCCGGCGGTCAGCCGAACATGCCCGGCCGGTAGTGCCCGGCGGGCTGGCGCGTGATGACGCTCAGCCGGTTGAGGGCGTTGATGACGGCGATCGTCGACACCAGGGCGGCCAGTGCGTCCTCACCGTGGTGCTCTGCGGCGTTCTCCCACACCTCGTCGGAGACGCCGCCGGCGGCGTCGGCGATGCGCGTGCCCTCCTCCACCAGCTCCAGGGCGGCGCGCTCGGCGTCGGTGAACACCGTCGCCTCGCGCCAGGCCGCCACCAGGTGGAGGCGGTCGGCGGTCTCGCCCGCGTGCGCGGCGTCCTTGGCGTGCATGTCGACGCAGAACCCGCAGCCGTTGATCTGGCTGGCCCGGAGCAGCACCAATTCCCGGGTGGAGGGGGAGAGCGGAGAGTCCTCGACGGCCCGGCCGGCCGCGGTGAGGTGCTTGAGGGTCCTGCTCAGGACCGGGTCGCCCAAGAGGTCCAGACGTGCGTCCACCGTGCGCTCCTTGTCGTTCGCTGTTCGCTTCCACCCTTCGAGACGGAACGGACTCATGCCCTGTGACCTTTTGGGGAGTGATGTGAATCTCACCCGGGTGCGGCCGCCCGTGCCGCCGCGGTCGAGAGTGACCGCGGTCGGTCTCATGCGCATGGGGCTCGGAGGGAGGGCCCACCCGGGGCGAATGTCCGAAATGATCAACATTGCGAAGGTGGTGCCTCCATGGACCCCGGACCGCGGCGGCCCGGCCCCCTACGCGCCTCGTTCCGTCGTCTCCGTCGGTTGTGGGGCCGTCCAATCGGTGAGGAGCCGCAGAGCCCGGGCGGTGTCGGAGCCGGGTTCGACGTTGTAGACGCACAGCGTCTGGTCCCTGTCACCGGGCACCTGAAAGGACTCGTAGGAGAAGTACAGGTCGCCGACGAGGGGGTGGTGGTAGTGCTTGGCGCCGTGGGTCCGGCGCAGCACCCGGTGGTCGTTCCACCACGTGGAGAACTCCGGTGATTTCACCGTGAGTTCGCCGACGAGGTCGGCGAGTCGGCGGTCCCGGGGGCTTCGGCCGGCTTCCAGACGGAGCATCGCGACGGTTTCGGCGGCGATCCGCTCCCAGTCGCCGACCCGCTCGCGGGCGTCGGGGTCCAAGAGGTAGTAGCGGGCCAGGTTCCGGCGGGGCGCGGGCAGGGCGTCGAAGTCGGTGAGGACCTCGCGGGCCAGGCGGTTGGAGGCCAGGACGTCCGTGCGCCGACCGAGGACGAACGCGGGAACGTGGTCGAGGGTCTGCAACATCAGGTGCAGTCCGGGCCGCACACGCTGGGGGCCGGTCGGAGCGCGGCGGGCCGGTGCGGGCCGTGCCAGGAGGTCGGTGAGGTGCTCACGCTCGGAGGGATCCAGCCGCAGGGTGCCGGCGAGGGCTTCGATGACTTCGGGGGAGGGGTTCTGCGCCCGGCCCTGCTCGATACGGGTGTAGTACTCGGTACTGACCCCGGACAGCCTGGCGACCTCGTCGCGGCGCAGACCGGGCACGCGGCGGGCCCGGCCGTCATCGGGCAGCCCCGCCCGGTCGGGGGTGACCCGGGCGCGGCGGGTGCGCAGGAAGTCGGCGAGTTCGTTACCACGGTCGTCCATGTCCCCAGTGTGGCGGGCGGGAGCGGACCGTGCCCCGGCCCGGGTGGCACTGTCAGTACCTTCCTTGTGGATACCTGCCTGGTCAGGGCCTTTTCCTGCGCCCCGGGAGGCGTCTCGGGGTGGTGTTCTTGTGGGGGAGCCGGTGGCGACAGGCCGCGGTCCCCGACCCCGTCCCACCCACCTCGAAAGGTGTGCCCCCATGACCACGCAGACTTCCACCCGCCCCCTGAGCGGCCGTGTCGCGGTCGTCACCGGCGCCTCCAGCGGCATCGGCGAGGCGTCGGCCGAGCACCTGGCCGGACTCGGCGCTCGCGTCGTCGTCCTGGCCCGGCGTGCGGACCGGTTGGAGCGGCTGGTGGCCCGGGTCGGGAGGAACGGCGGTCAGGCCCTGGCCCTGGCCCTCGACGTGACCGACGCGGCGGCGGTACGGGCGGCGGCGGAGCGGGTCGCGGTCGGGTTCGGCGGTGCCGACCTGTTGTTCAACAACGCGGGCGTGATGCTGCCCGCCCCGATCGAGAAGCTGGCCACCGGCCAGTGGCGGCACCAGATCGACCTCAACATCACCGGCCTGATGAACGTCATCGGTGCGTTCACGCCGCAGCTGGTCGAGGCCGCTGAGGAGCGCGGTGTCGCGGACCTGATCAACACGTCGTCGATCGCGGCGCAGAACATCTTCCCGAACTTCGCCGTCTACTCCGCCACGAAGGCGTACGTCACCCACCTCTCCCGGCACCTGCGGGCCGAGCTGGGCGCGAAGAAGGTGCGGGTCTCGGCGATCGAGCCCGGCATCGTCGGTACCGAGCTACAGGGCCATGTCACCGACGAGGGCGCCCGTGCGTGGCTGGAGGGCTCCAAGGAGGCCATGGAGTGGCTCATGCCCGAGGACATCGCGCAGAGTGTCGGGTTCCTCGCCTCCCTCCCGCCACGGGTCAACCTCCAGCAGGTCACGATCATGCCGACCGGCCAGGCCGGCTGACCGCCGGAGGCCGCGTCCGGTCGCGGTGCCCCGGTCAGCGGCGGGCGCGGCGGTCCAGCCAGGCGGTGACCAGGTCCAGGGTCCGCGCCCCGTCGATGTCGTGCAGCAGTTCGTGGTAGCCGCCCTCCACCGGGTGGAACTCCTTGTCCTCGACGGGCAGGGACTCCACGAACGCGCGGCTCTGCTCGGCGTCGGTGACGTTGTCCCCGGTGCCGTGCACCACCAGGCACGGGGTGCGCCAGTGCGCGATCCTGCGGCGGACGCCCGCGTTGACCTCCAGCACGCTCGCCGCCGTCCGCATGGGCATGCGCCCCCGGAAGACGCGCGTGTCCCGCTCACCCGCCTCGGCGTACTCCGCGACGCGGGTGAGCCGGGCGGGCCCGTCCTGCGGGATCGGCGCGGGCAGCCAGGGCAACAGCAGTCCCACCAGCTTCACGGCTTCGAGCGCCGGTGGCGGCGGCAGCGGGACCAGGGCCGGGGAGGTCAGCACCACGCCCGCCACGTCCTGCGGGTCGACGGTGACCGAGCCCGCCGTCACGAGCCCGCCGAGGGAGTGGCCCAAGAGCAGGACCGGCAGGCCCCGTTCGCGCATGCGCCGCCGCGTCAGCACGTGGTCGATCACGGACCGGCGCACGTCGGGCGACCCGGGGCGGCCGGGGGCGTCGCCGTGTCCCTCCAGGTCCCGGGCCCACACCTCGAAGCCGAGTTCCACCAGGTGCGGGATGAGGCCGCCGTAGAGGGTGACGTACCGCTCGGAGTACTCGGAGTAGCCGTGCTGGAGCTGGACCAGGGCCCGGGGCGGCCCGGCGGTCTCCCACACGTGGACGCCCTCGGGGGTGGTGTGCGCGGTCACGGTACTCCTCACGTCGCATCGCCGGGGTGTACGGGTCGGCACGATGATCCCAGAGACCGGGCCGGGGCGGGGCTCCGTGCCGGTTCCGGCCACGACCGTCCCGCTCCGGACCCCCACCGCCCGACCCCTCGGGCGAACCGGTCGGCACAGCGGCCGGCCGATGCCCACGTCCGCCCGCCCGCCCCCTGGCGGCGGTCTTCCCTCACCTGCTCACCCGCACGACCTGCCCCCGGTGTGCGCACCCTTTTCCCATGGCGGCGGGGGCGCGGATCGTCCGCGGCGGCGGGCGCGTCGACCGTCCGGGCTCATGCGGGCGTACCCGGGGCACTGCTCAAGGGCCCGCGGACGCGTCACCGGGTGTGCGCCCCGGGCGCCTTCGCGGCCGACGGGTACGGCCCGGGCGTCTCGTGCCAGGAGTTCGCGAACGCAGGCCCGAAGGCTCTCGCCCTGGCTCGCGGCGTGACCGCGGGCTCTGCCGACGACCTCTTCCGGGACGTCTCCGCTGCTCACGCTCGTCATAGGAGGACGCCGACGCGCAATGCGCGCCGAACGGCGGTGACGACCGATCCCGGACCGGGCGGCCCCGCGTCGTGCCGCGACCGTGCCCGGCGCCCTCCGGGCGGTGCCGGGTCCACCGGCTCCGCCGGTCAGGTGATGCCGTACCTGTCGGGGACGCCGTGCGGGGTCGGCTCGCCCGGCGAGGTCTCCAGCCCCAGGGCCTTCTCGATCCCCTCCAGGGCGGCGGCCAGCCGCGGGGCGTTGCGCCGGTACACCTGCGGGTGGGGCCGGCCGGAGAAGTCGGCGCGCAGCCACACGTCGTGGCGCACCCCCACGGTGACCTCCAGGAACCAGGGCGCCAGGTACACGGTGGCCTCCACCAGCCCATGGGCGCGGCGCTCCTCGCCCGCGGCGTCGATCCAGGTGCCCGGCCCCGCCACGGTGAGCGCCTGGGGCTCGGCGTCCGGGAGCCCCGCCGGGCGGCCCACCGGCACCTGTGCGGCCATGTCGGCGGCGGTGAACTCCGCGGCCGGGTCGAGGTCCATGACGGAGGCGAACCCCGAGTAGCCCTCACCGGGGCGCAGCCAGGACACCCGCAGGGTGCGCGGCGCGCACAGGCCCTCGCCGGCCAGCACGTCGGCGGCGGTGTGCAGCCGGGTGCAGGCGTCGGCGAGGGTGAGGTCGTCGGTGTCGGAGGAGGCCTCCCAGGACCAGGTGGCGATGGGCGCGGGCGCGGTGGGCAGCATCGGTGCTCTCGTGTCGGGCGGCGGCCCCGGGCCCGGGGCCGCCGCGGCGGGTCACAGGCCGGTGTCGGGTTCGAAGCGGACCACCACGGACTTGGAGGTGGGCGTGTTGCTGATGTCGGCGGTGGAGTCCAGGGGCACCAGGACGTTGGTCTCGGGGAAGTAGGAGGCGGCACAGCCGCGGGCGGTCGGGTAGTGGACGACGCGGAAGTGCGGCGCGCGGCGTTCGCGGCCGTCGGGCCACTCGCCCACCAGGTCGGTGTAGTCGCCGTCGGCCAGGCCGAGCGCGACGGCGTCCTCGGGGTTGACCAGGACCACGCGGCGCCCGTCGGTGATGCCGCGGTAGCGGTCGTCCAGGCCGTACACGGTGGTGTTGTACTGGTCGTGCGAGCGCAGGGTCTGGAGCAGCAGGCGCCCCTGCGGCACCTCGGGCGCGTAGGTGCCGTTGGCGGTGAAGTTGGCCTTGCCGGTGGCGGTGGGGAAGCGCCGCCGGTCGCGCGGCGCGTGCGGCAGGGTGAACCCGTTCCGCTGCCGGGCCTTGGCGTTGAAGTCGTCGAAGCCGGGGACGACGGCGGCGATGTGGTCGCGGATCCGGTCGTAGTCGGCGAACGAGTCCCAGGCCACCGGGCTCTGGCCGAACAGGCGGGCGCCCAGGTCGCGGACGATGTCGACCTCCGAGCGCATGTCCTCCGACAGCGGTTGCAGCACACCGTGCGAGGCGTGGACGCGGCTCATGGAGTCCTCGACGGTGACCCAGCGGTCCCGCCCGTCGTGGACGTCGCGGTCGCTGCGGGCCAGCGCGGGCAGGATGAGCGCGCGGGTGCCGGTGACCACGTGGGAGCGGTTGAGCTTGGTCGACACGTGGACGGTCAGCCGCACCCGGCGCATGGCGTCCTCGGTGACGTGGGTGTCGGGGGTGGCGGCGACGAAGTTGCCGCCCATGGCGAAGAAGACGCGGACGTCGCCCCGGGCCATGGCGCGGATGGCGTTGACGGTGTCGTGGCCGTGCCCGCGCGGCGGGGAGAAGCCGAACTCGGCGCCCAGCGCGTCCAGGAAGGCGTCGGCGGGCCGCTCGAAGATGCCCATGGTGCGGTCGCCCTGCACGTTGGAGTGGCCGCGCACCGGGCACACCCCGGCGCCGGGGCGGCCGACGTTGCCGCGCAGCAGCAGGAAGTTGACGACCTCGCGGATGGTGGGGACGGAGTGCTTGTGCTGGGTCAGGCCCATGGCCCAGCACACGACGGTGCGCTCGGAGGCGATGGCCATGGCGGCGATCTCCTCGATGAGCGGGCGCTCCAGGCCGGTGTCGCGTTCCACCCGGGCCCAGAAGGCGTCGGCGGGCTCGTCCAGGAGTTCCTCGGCGAACCGCTCGAAGCCGCGGGTGTGGGTGTCGATGAATTCGCGGTCCAGGACGGGGGCCCCGCCGCGGTCGGCCTCCAGGAGGATGCGGTTGACCGCGGAGAACAGGGCCAGGTCGCCGCCCAGCCGGATCTGCGCGAACACGTCGGTGAGCTGCGTGCCGCGGCCCAGCAGCCCGCCCGGGTGCTGGGGGTTGCGGAACTCGCGCATCCCGGCCTCGGGCAGGGGGTTGACCGTGACGATGCGGGCGCCGTTCTTCTTGGCGCGCTCCAGGGCGGTCAGCATGCGGGGGTGGTTGGTGCCGGGGTTCTGCCCGGCGACGATGATGAGGTCCGCCCGGTGCAGGTCGTCCAGGGACACGCTGCCCTTGCCCACGCCCAGGGTCTCGGTGAGGGCCGACCCGGAGGACTCGTGGCACATGTTGGAGCAGTCGGGCAGGTTGTTGGTGCCCAGCTGGCGGGCCAGCAGCTGGTAGGCGAAGGCGGCCTCGTTGCCGGTGCGCCCGGAGGTGTAGAAGACGGCCTGGTCGGGGGTGTCCAGGGCGCGCAGCTCGGCGGCGACGAGCTCCAGGGCGTCGTCCCAGCCGATGGGGGTGTAGTGGTCGGCGCCCTCGGCCAGGTGCAGGGGCTGCGTGAGACGGCCCTGTTGTCCGAGCCAGTACCCGGAGCGCCGCGCGAGTTCGCTCACGGGGTGCTCGGCGAAGAAGTCGGCGGTCAGGGGGCGGGTGGTGGCCTCCTCGGCGACGGCCTTGGCGCCGTTCTCGCAGAACTCGGCGCGGTGGCGCTTGTCGCCCTCGGGCCAGGCGCAGCCCGGGCAGTCGAAGCCGCGCTTCTGGTTGAGGGCGAGCATGGCGGGCAGGCCGCGCCGCACCCCGGCGTTCTCCCCGACCTGGCGGACGCTGTTGAGGACCGCGGGCAGGCCGGCGGCGGAGGTCTTGGGCGGGTCGACGCGCGGGGCGTCCTGCGCGGTGTCCGCGGGTACGGGGCGGTGGCGTCTCATGGCCGTATTGTCGCACCGCCCGGCGGTCTCCGGTATGCCGGTCCGCAGGCGGGCCCCCGCCGGGCACCGGGCTGCCGGCGGGTCGTCGTGCCTGCTCCGTGCCGTGGCCGCCGCCCTGTTCACGGGGTGGCGGGCCCGAGCGGTACAGGTCGGGCCCGCGGGCGTCAGGACACGTCGAACAGGGCGCTCACGGACTCGCCGTTGTGGATGCGGCGGATCGCCTCGGCCAGTGCCGGGGCGATCGACAGCGTCGTCAGCTTGGGCGTGACCTTCTCCGGGGCCATCGGCACCGTGTTGGTGCACACGATCTCGGTGACGTCGTCCATCGCGGTCAGCCGGTCCAGGGCGCCGTCGGTGAACAGGCCGTGGGTGCAGGCCACCCGGATGGAGCGGACCTTGCGCTCGCGCAGCCGCTCGATCAGCTCCACCACGGTGCTGCCCTTGGCGACCTCGTCGTCGAGGATGATCACGTCGCGGTCGGCGACGTCGCCGATGACCGAGGTGATGCTGACCTTGTCGTCGCTGAAGCGCTGTTTGGCGCCGGCGGCCACCGGGGTGTCCAGGCGGCGGGCGAACGCCGAGGCGGCCTTGGCGTTGCCGAAGTCGGGGGAGACGACCACGGTGTTGGACAGGTCGTCGCCGCGGAAGTGCGAGGCGAGTTCGCTCAGGGCGTGCAGGTGGTCGACGGGGACGCTGAAGAACCCGTGGACCTGGGGGGAGTGCATCGTCATGGTGAGCACGCGGTCGGCCCCCGCGGTGGAGAGCAGGTCCGCGACCAGGCGGGCGCCGATGGAGATGCGCGGCGCGTCCTTCTTGTCGGAGCGGGCGTAGGCGAAGTGCGGCATGACCACGGTGGTGCGGGCGGCGGAGGCCCCGCGGGCGGCGTCGAGCATCAGCAGCAGCTCCACCAGGTTCTCCTGGACCGGGGGGACGAGCGGCTGGATGATGAAAACGTCGCGTTCACGGCAGTTGTCCTGGAGTTGGACCTCCAGGCAGTCGTTGGCGAACCGCGAGACGCGGGTGGGGGAGAGCGGCTTGTCGAGGTCGGAGCAGATCTCCCGGGCGATCTCGGGGTGGGCGCTGCCGGAGAAGATGACGATGTCGCGCACGGATGTCCCTGTTTCGTGGGGTGGGATGGGCCGCCATGAGGTTACTACCTGGGGTTTCGGCGCTCGCAGGGCGGCACGGGGGTCGGTCGGCGAGCTGTGCGGGCACGCCGCCCTCCCGGGGGAGAACGCGAAGGTGTCACCGCCGATGCCCTGGGGTGCGTGGGAGGCGGGTGGGACGCACGGCGGCGTGTCATCGACGCCGCGGCGGGCATCCTCACCCGCCGGGGGCGCGGGTCCGTCGCGCCGTGTTCGGTGGGTGCCGTCGCCGGGGTGGGGTCGCCCCGCCCTCGACCGGTTGTTCGGGGACGTGGTCGGGCCGGTCGCCGTGGTCACCGGCTCGGTGCCTGCGGAGGGCGTCGGGGACGCCGGGGTGTCCGCGCACGCCGACGCGTTGCGGGTGCTGCCGTCCCGGGGCGGGGCCGACGGGGCGCCGACCCCCGGTGAGGCGGCCCTGACGGACGAACCGCCGGTCCGGCCGACGTCCCGTCGGCCGGGAAGCGGTGCACCGCCTCGGCCTTGAACTCGAAGGAGCGGGACTTCTCCGCCTGTTCGGCCACCGGTGCTCCCGGGCCGTGGATCCGCCCCCGTCGGCGCAGGCGCCGGATCGGCCCCCCGGGGTCTCCCCGCGTGGTCGCCACCGGTCCATCGGCCACGCCGTACCCGAACCACGCCATCGAGCTCTCGCGTTGGGAGGGGGTGAGCGTGCCGTTCGCTCTCATGGGACCGCTCCCCGGTCGATGGAACTGGATTTTCCGGTCCGGCTTCCAGGGAGCGGTTCACGGATGCCCGGGGCCCGCGGGGCCGACCGGGGCCTACTCCTGGCCGAGCGCCTCGTGGACGAGGGGGACGATGCCGTCCAGGGCGTGGGAGACGCCCAGGGTGGAACCGCTGGAGAAGGCGTTGACCAGCTCCGGGTCGTCCAGGATGATGAGGCGGCCGTCCTGCGCCGAGCCGATGCCCTGGAGGACCGGGTCCTCCTCCAGGGTGTCGGCGACATCGCCGATCGGGAAGACGATGGTCAGGTCGGCGTCCAGGACCTCCACCAGCTCCGGGCTGAGGCCGACGTAGAAGGCGCCGTCGGCCATGTCGGTGATCTCGGACTTGTACTCGAAGCCCAGGTCCTGGAGCAGGTCGACGCGGCTGTCGCCGGGCACGTAGGCGCCGTACTGGCCGTCGAAGTAGGCGCCCACGGCGATGGTGACGTCGGCGAACTCCGGGTTCTCCTCGCGCAGGGCCTCGAACTCGCCCTCCAGTTCGGCGATGAGCTCCTCGCCGAGTTCCTCCTCGTTCAGGACCCGGGCGACCTGGCGGGTCTGCTCCTGCCAGGTGGTGCCGTAGGTGACCTCCACACCGGGCGGCGGGCCGACCACCGGGGCGATCGGGGAGAGCAGGTCGTAGCGCTCCTGGCTGTGGTCGGAGCGGGTGTCGAGGATGACATCGGGCTCCAGGACCGCGACCTCCTCCGGATTCGGCTCCAGGGTGGCCAGCTGGGCGGGCTCGGAGTCGAACAGGTCGGCGGCCCAGGGGCCGACGCCGGGGGCGCCGTAGGCCTGCCAGTCGGCGACGCCGACCGGCTGCACGCCCAGGGCGAGCGCGGTCTCGGCGTCGGACCAGCCCATGGCCACGACGTTCTCGGGGCGCTCCTCGACGGTGACGTCCCCGAAGAGGGTCTCGACGGTGACGGGGTAGCCCTCGGACGCCTCACCGGAGGGGGCGGAGGAGTCCTCGGTGGCCTGGCCGCCGCAGGCGGCGAGCATCAGGACGGAGAGCGCGCCGGCGGCGATCGCGCCGCCGCGGGTCAGCGGGCCAGGGTTCATGGAGCCTCATTTTCCGGAAGGTCGCAGTCAGCTTAGGCTTGCCTAAGCAGAACCATAGTGGTGGACTCCTGGGGCGGGTGCAAACTGGCCCGAACGGCGTGCCGTGGCGTGGGTGGTCGGTGGTCGCCCGTCCGTGGGCGGTTCCGGTGCGGGTGAAGCCTCGCGCGGGGGCGCTTGTGTGAGGTGGGTCACGGTCGGTGGGGGCGGGTGCAAACCGGCCCGAACGGCGCGCCGTGGCGTGGGTGGTCGGTGGTCGCCCGCCCACGGGCGGTTCCGGTGCGGGTGCAGCATCGCGCGCGGGCGCTCGTGTGACATGGGTCACGGTCGGTGGGGGCGGTGCGGGCCGGTTCTCCGGGGGTGCCCTCGCCTCCGTGGGGGCGCGTTCGCGGCGGCGACCGCGCCTGGCTAGCCTGATCGCGGCATGAAGACAGGGAAATGGGACGATCGGATGACCACATGTTCAAGGGCGGGCGTACGCCCCGGCCCGGGCGGGACGGCCGCGTGAGCGCCCCCGCCGACGTCCGTGCTCTGGGACGGCGCACCCTGCGCCGCAACCGCCGCGACGTCGCCTGCGCCACCGTCCTGCACTCCCTGCACCAGCTCGCCGAGGCCCTGGTCCCCGTCGCCATCGGCGTCACCATCGACCGGGCCGTCTTCACCGGCGACGTCGGCGCCCTGGCCCTGTGCGTCCTGGGCATGGCCGTCCTGTTCACGGTGCTGGCCTTCGCCTACCGCATCGGCGCCCGGTTCTCCGTGCGGGCCGTCGAGAACGAGGCCCACCTGCTGCGGGTGGAGGCCGCTCGCCGGGCGCTGGACCCGTGCGGGGAGCGCAGCGGACTGCGCGCCGGGGAACTGCTGTCCGTGGCCACCTCCGACGCCGAGCAGGCCGCCCAGTACGTGCGCGCCTGGATCGGGCTCATCGCCATGGGCGGCGCGATCACCGCGACCACCGTCGCCCTGCTGGCCATCGACGTTCCCCTGGGGATCGGCGTCCTGGTCGGGGTACCGCTGATGATGCTCCTGCTGCGCGTCCCCGCCGCCCGCATCACCCGGCGCAGCGAGGCCAAGCAGGCCACCGCCGCCGGGGCCACCGCCCTGGCCACCGACCTGGTCGGCGGCCTGCGCGTGCTCATGGGCATGGGCGCCCGTCACGCCGCCGCCGACCGCTACCGCCGGGCCAGCGGCGGCGCCCTCACCGCGTCGGTGTCGGCCGCGGCCAGCAACGGCGTGTACCGCGGCATGGTGTCGGCCGCGGGCGTGCTGTTCCTGGCGTGCGTGACCGCGGTCGCCGGCTGGATGGCGCTCCGGGGGCGGCTGAGCATCGGCGAGCTCATCACCGTGGTGGGTCTGGCCCAGTTCCTGGCCGAACCCGTCCAGGGCCTGGGCATGGTCGGCCAGCTCTTCGCCACCTCCCGCGCCTCGGCCCGCCGCCTGGTGCGGCTGCTGACCGCCCCCGCCGCCGTCACCCCCGGCGAACGGCCGGTCCGGGCCGATCCGGTGGTGGAACTGGACGGGGTCACCTACCGCACCCTGCGCGGGGTCGATCTGCGGCTGGCCCCCGGCGAGACCGTGGGGGTGCTGGCCACCGACCCGCGCGACGCCGAGGCACTGCTGGAACTGCTGTCCGGCCGGGCCGCACCCGAGGACATCGGGCAGGGCCGGGCCATCGTGGGCGGGGTGCCCGTGCACGAGCTCGACCTGGCCGCGCTGCGCGCCGCCGTCCTGGTGGAGGAACACGGGGCGACCCTGTTCGAGGGCACGCTGCGCACCAACCTGGCCACCGGCGCCGACCGCGACGAGGCGCACCTGCGCGAGGCCCTGCGCGCCGCCGGAGCCGACGACCTGGTCACCGGGCATACCCAGGGCCTGGACCGGCCCGTCGCCGACCGGGCCGCGAACCTGTCCGGCGGGCAGCGCCAGCGCGCCGCCCTGGCGCGCGCCCTGGCCGCGGACCCGCCGGTACTGGTGCTGCACGACCCCACCACCGCCGTGGACGCGGCCACCGAGGAGGCGATCGCCCGCGGTCTGACCCGGGCGCGCGCCGACCGCACCCCGGCGGGCGCCACCCTCGTGGTGGCCGCCAGCCCGGCGCTGCTCGCCCGCGCCGACCGGGTGGTCGTCCTGGAGGAGGGGCGCGTCCGGGCCCTGGGCACCCACGCCGACCTGGTCCGCCGGGACCCCGCCTACGCAGAGGCGGTCCTGCGATGACCTCCGCCCCCTCCTGTGCGACCGCGCCGTCCCCCCGGAACGCGGCGTCGCACGTCTCTGGTTCGGTGGCCTCGCGCGGCCCTGGTTCGGTGGCCTCGCGCGGCCTTGGTCCGGCGGCCTCGCGCGGCTCTGGTCCGACGGCGTTACACCGTCCTGGTCCGGTGGTGTCGCGCGGCCTTGGTCCGGCGGCGTCACACCGTCCTGGTCCGGTGGTGTCGCGCGGCCCTGGTTCGACGGCGTCACACCGCCCTGGTCCGGCGGTGTCGCGCGGCCCTGGTTCGACGGCCTCGCACCGCCCTGGTCCGACGGTGTCGCGCGGCCCTGGTCCGACGGCGTTGCGCGGGCGCGGTGCGCCCCGGGGTGCGATGGCACGGCCCGGCGGTGCCGTGTTCCGGGGCGCGGTGGTCGGCGGCGGCCCCGCCCCGGGCGGGGCGCCGGGCGGCGTGGCGGGTTTCCCGGGCGCGGGTGCGCCGGGTACGGAAAGGACGGTGACCGCGTGAGCGCGATCGACGAACACGCGGACCTGCTGCCCACCGCGTCGGCACGGCGCACCTGGGCGGTGCTCGGCGACGGGGTGCGGCGCAGCGGCTGGGGCACGCCCCTGTCCCTGGCCGTGGTGCTGGCGGGCAGCGCGGTCGGCCTGGTCGCCCCCTGGACGCTGGGCACCATGGTCGACGACATCTCCGACGGTGCCGGACCGGACGCGGTGCTGCGCGCGGCCGGGACCATCGCCGCGGCGGCACTGCTCGGGGGACTGCTCACCGGGGCGGGCGCCTGGCTGGTGACGCGGGCCGGCGAGCGGATCCTGGCGCGGCTGCGCGAGCGGGTCATGGACCGGGTCCTGCACATGCCCGCCGCGCAGGTGGAGCGGGTGCGCATCGGCGACCTGCTGTCCCGGGTGGGCGACGACGTCGCCGTCGTCACCACCGGCATCGCCCGCAACGGCCCCGACGTCGTGATCGCGCTGGCCATGGTGCTGACCACGGCGGCCGGGATGACCGCCCTGGACTGGCGGCTGGGCCTGGCCGGGCTGTGCGCCCTGCCGGTCTACGTGTGGGCGGCCCGCTGGTACCTGCCGCTCTCGGGCCCCTACTACGCCCGCGAGCGGATCGCGATGGGCGAACGGTCGCACGCCATGATGGGCGCGCTGCGCGGACGGTCGGCGGTGCGCGCCTACCGGCGCGAGGAGGAGCACGAGGGACGGGTCTCCGACCGGTCCCTGGCGGCGATGGACATCACGCTGTCGGTGTTCCGGCTGCTCACCCGGTTCGGGTCGCGGCTCAACGGCGCCGAGTGCGTGGGGCTGACGGCGGTGCTGGTCGCGGGCTTCTGGCTGGTGCGCGGCGACCTGGTGACGGTGGGCGCGGTCACCGCCGCGGCCCTGTACTTCCACCGGTTGTTCGGCCCGATGATGTTCCTGGTCATGAACTTCAACGAGGTGCAGTCGGCCGGGGCGAGCCTGGCCCGGCTCGCCGGGGTGGTGGACCTGCCCGAGGCCCCCGAACCGGAGCACCCGCGCGAGCCCCAGGACGCGTCGGTGCGGGTCAAGGAGGTCGGGCACCGGTACGGCCCCGACACCCCGCCCGCCCTGGACGGGGTGTCGCTGGAGATCGCCCCCGGGGAGCGGGTGGCACTGGTGGGCGCCAGCGGTGCGGGCAAGAGCACGCTGGCGGCGGTGATCACCGGTCTGCGCGTCCCCGACACGGGCGAGGTGCACCTGGGCGGGGTGCCGCTGGCCGACCTGGGCGAGCGCCTGCTGCGCGGGCACGTGTACCTGGTCAGCCAGGAGACCCACGTGTTCGCCGGGACCCTGCTGGAGGACCTGCGGCTGGCACGCCCCGGGGCGGGCGCCGCCGAGGCGGAGGCGGCGCTGGAGCGGGTGGGCGCGCTCGGCTGGGTGCGGGCACTGCCCGAGGGGCTGGACACGGTGGTCGGCGAGGGCGGCCACGCGCTCACCGCCGAACAGGCCCAGCACCTGGCGCTGGCCCGGATGGTGCTGGCCGACCCGCCGGTGGCGGTGCTGGACGAGGCCACCGCGGAGGCGGGCAGTGCGGGGGCGCGCCGTCTGGAGCGGGCCTCCCTGGCGGCCACCGAGGGCCGCACCACCCTGGTGGTGGCGCACCGGCTGACCCAGGCGCAGGCCGCCGACCGGGTGGTGGTGATGGATCACGGCCGGGTCGTCGAGCAGGGTACGCACGCCGAACTGGTGGCCGCCGGCGGCCGCTACGCCGACCTGTGGCGCAGTTGGCAGGGCACCGCCTGAGCCCGCCGGTGCGGGCGCGGTGCCCCGGACCCCGAGGCCCGTGCGGCCCCGGCCCGGCGCTGGCGGGCCGCCGGACGCCTGGCCGGAGCGTTGGACCGGTGTGCCGCGGTCCCGCACCGGCGGGCGGCGGGCCGGCGATGCGGGACCGCGGGGTCCGGGGCGGCCCCCGCGCGCGGGGCGGTCAGTGGTGGGTGCGGACCACCACGCGCACGCCGCGGTAGTCGTCCAGGCCGGTGAACAGGGTCGGGAGGCCGTGCACACCGGCCGGTTCGCCCTCGCGCACCGAGCTGCCGAAGAAGTCGGCCCAGGCGTACGCGGCCTCCGTGCCGCCCCGGGCGGTGGTGCCGTGCAGCCCGCCGTCGCGGTCCAGCAGCCACTCGACCGGTGGAAGGCGGTGTTCGGACTCGGCGGCCACCAGGCGGGGCAGCAGGGCGGCGGCGCGGCTGCGCGCCTCGTAGGTCGGCTCCTCGGATGCGTGCTCCATGGCGTTCCCCCGTCGCGTCCCGCACCGTGCGGGGCGTAGTTCGCGTTCGACCCCATTGTCCCCGGCCGGGGGCGGGCCCGCCGGGGAAAACCCGAATCTGTGGACGGCCCCGGTGTGACCGGGGCGACCCCTCCCCGACGTTGAGGGGCACGGGCCGGATGGTGCAGACTGCGGCGGCGGACCGTCCGCGACAGACGCTGAGAGGCAGGCGCGCGATGACCACCCCCGGGACGCCCTGGCTGCGCCGTTTCCGTACCGGGCCCGGTGCCCGGCTCACGGTGGTGCTGTTCCCCCACGCCGGGGGGACGGCGAACTTCTACCGGGAGTGGTCGACCGGCCTGCCCGAGGAGTACGACCTGGCCGTCGTGCAGTACCCCGGCCGGGAGACCCGGTTCGGCGAGCCCCTGCCCGCACGGCTGGAGGACTTGGCCGCGGGTGCCGCCGCGGCCCTGGAGGGCCATCTGACCGGCCCCTACGCGCTGTTCGGCCACAGCATGGGCTCGCTGGTCGCCTACGAGACGGCCCGCCGCCTGGCGGGCGGGCCCCTGGGTCCGCCGGTGCGCCTGTTCGCGTCGGCGCGGTGCGCCCCCGGCCTGGAGGGGGCCGCCTCCGGGGTCCATCTGCTGGACGACGACGGCCTGGTCGCCGTCATCGAGAAGCTCGGCGGTACGCCCCCCGGCCTGCTCGACGACCCCGACCTGCGGTCCCTGGTACTGCCGGCGGTGCGCGGCGACTACCGGCTCATCGACGCCTACCGGCCCGCCGCCCCCGAACCCCTGGACGTGCCGATCACTGCGCTGGCCGGGGCGGACGACCCCTCGGTCACCCCCGCGGAGGTGGACCGCTGGGGCGGACTCACCACGCGCGGGCACGTCCTGGAGGTGCTGCCCGGCGGCCACTTCTTCCCCATCGGGAGCCGGACCGAAGTGCTGCGCATCCTCGCCCGCGACCTCGCGGGCCGGGCCTGACCGTGAGGGTGCGCAGTGGCCTCTCCGGCGGGTCCGGCCCACGGCCTGACCGACGCCCACGACGGGTCGTCCTCTACGGGATCAGTCGGACCGCTCGGAGGGGTCACCGCACGCGACCGGACGGGCGACCGTGACCTCATGGGAGCCTCCCGTTCACCTGCGGACGACGCCTCTCGGGTGTGAAGATCGGCTGTGGGGCCGTCCGCCGACGCCGGTCGATGTTCGGGCCGCGAGCCCGCATGGGGCATCCGGGTGCGTTGGCGGGGCGGACCCCGCACCGCGGATGGGGCGCGGCGGCCCGGGCACGGCGGCCGCGGCCCCGCCCCACGGCGCCGTCCGCGGTCGGAACCCCCTCGTCGGCGGGGAAGGGGAGACCGTCACACGCGCGGGTCCACCGGGTCCGCCGCCGGTCCCTCGACCCGGTACCGGTCCAGGGCGGTCACCACGTAGGCGCCCTCCCCGTCGGAGCCGTCGGTCCAGGAGGTGGTGCCGGTGACCCCGAGCAGGGCGTCGGCGGTCAGTGCCTCGCACACGTCCTCGACACCGCCGGAGGCCACCGCCTCGACCCGGTCGGGGTCGATCCGGTAGACCGCGTAGGAGCGGGCCCCGTCCAGGGAGTCCCAGGACAGCTCGGTGCCCTCGTCGCCGGTGTCGGCGCTCAGCCCGCGCACCGCCCCGACCTCGGGGTCGGCGTCGGGTGCCACGTCGCCCAGGGGCGGCAGCGCCGGGTCCGCGTAGTACTCCTCGCGCAGGTGGTCGAACGCGTCCGCGGCCTCCTCGGTGAGCGACATGAAGGAGAAGTACACGTCGCCGCCCACCTGTTCGACGCCGTCGGAGTAGTCGAGCTGGTCGGACAGGGCGCTCTCGCCGCGCCAGCCGGGCTCGCCCGCCCGGTAGGCGGCCTGGCCGATGTACAGGTCCACGCCGGTGCCCTCGACCTGGTCGGCCCACCAGTCGGTGAGGACCTCGTAGTCGGCGGCGGCGAAGCCGCGCTCCCAGTACAGCTGGGGGACCACGTAGTCGACGGTGCCCTCCTGGATCCAGGTGCGGGTGTCGGCGTGCTGGGCGGCGTAGGACTCCAGGCCGTCGGTGTCCGACCCGGCGGGGTCGCTGCCGGCGTTGCGCCAGATCCCGAACGGGGAGATGCCGAACCGGACCCAGGGCTTGTCCTCCTGGATGCGCTCGTGGATTCCGGCGACGAACCGGTTGACGTTGTCGCGCCGCCAGTCGTCGCGGTCGTCGAAGTCGCCGCCGTGGGCCTCCCACGAGGCGTCGTCGTCGAACTCCTCGCCGTCCTTGGGGTAGGGGTAGAAGAAGTCGTCGAAGTGGACGCCGTCGATGTCGTAGCGGTCCACGACGTCCATGATCACGTCGGTGACCCAGGCCCGGACCTCGGGGTTGCCGGGGTCGAGGAACCCCTCGCCGCCGTAGCGGACCATCCAGTCGGGGTGCTCCTCGACGGGGTGGTCGTCGGCGAGGGTCTCCAGGTCGGAGGAGATGCCGACGCGGTAGGGGTTGAACCAGGCATGCAGCTCCAGGCCGCGTTCGTGGGCCCCGGCGACGGCGTACTCCAACGGGTCGTAGCCGGGGTCGCCGCCCTGCTCGCCGGTGAGGTAGCGCGACCAGGGCTCCAGGTCGGACTCGTAGACGGCGTCGGTGGTGGGGCGCACGTGCAGGAACACGGTGTTCAGGCCCAGGTCGGCGGCCTCGTCCAGGCGGGCGTCCAGCTCGGCCTGCTGTTCCTCGGCGGACAGGCCGGGTTCGGAGGGCCAGTCGATGTTGCCGACGGTGGTGAGCCAGGCGCCGCGCATCTGCCGCTTGTCGTCGGCGGCCTGGCACAGGGAGGCGCCGGGGCCGGGGGCGGGTCCGTCGGCGGCCCCGGCGATCGCGTAGCCGGCGGCGATCACCGCGGCGGCGGCGCCGAAGGCCGCCCACTTCCGGTAGGGGCGGGGATCGGGGCGGGTGCTGTGTCGGCCGGGTGCCACATGACCTCCTCGGGGCCTGGCTGGGGGCGCCGTGCGGCGCACCAGGCATCAGGGTAGGTCATTTCATAACATTTAAGACACGCAGTGGCCTCGAAGAGAATATTTTTACCTTCTCCGGGTAAACCGAACCGGCTTCCTGTGACCGGTTCAGTCGGTCACCGCCTGGCCGTGCTTCCAGTAGCCGATGAAGGTGATGTCGTCCTTGGCCACGCCCCGCTCGCGCACCAGGTGGCGGCGCACCTCGGTGGGCAGCGCGTTCTCCCCGGCGACGAAGCAGTACATGCGCTCCTGCGGCAGGTCGGCGGCGCGCACCGCCTCCAGCGCCAGGCGGCCGGGCACCGCGTGCGGGTCGGTCCGGGCCAGCCAGTGCACCTCCACACCCGGCAGCGACCGCAGCGGGCGGACGTCGTCGGCCGAGGGCACCTCCAGGTACACGCGGGCGACGAGGGTCTCGGGCGCCTGCTCCAGGACCGACACGATCGCGGGGAGCGCGCTCTCGTCGCCCACCAGCAGCTGGAAGCCGGCGCCGGGGGAGGGCAGGTAGTAGACGCCGTCGGTGAGCAGGCCGATCTCGTCGCCGGGGCGCGCGGCCCGCGCCCAGGCCGAGGCCGGGCCGCCCTCGCCGTGGTCGACGAACTCGATGTCCATCTCCCGGGCCAGGGGGTCGAACCGGCGCACCGAGTAGTTGCGCACGTAGGGCCGGCGCTCCTCGGGCATGTCGTACAGCTGCGACACCCAGCGGCGGTCGGTGGCGGTGGGCAGCGTCAGGCGGTCCTGGCCCGGACGGGTCAGGAACAGGCGCACGAACTGGTCCCGGCCCAGGAACTCGAACCCCGCGAACTCCTCCCCGCCCAGGGTCACGTTGATGAAGTGCTTGGTGACCCGTTCGGTGCGCACGACGCGGGCGCGCATGATCGCGCGGTGGGCGGGGCTCTCGACACGCACGGGGCACTCTTCTCAGGATCGGACGAACGAGCACGAACGCCCCTGAGGTTAGCCTTGCCAACCCGCCCCCGTCGACCCGGCCCCGGCGGCCCCCGTCAGGCGGGGGGCGGGCGGCGGTCGAGGATGTCGGCGAGGGCGGCGCAGCCGCGCCGCAGCTCCGGCAGGGAGGCCGAGCCGTAGCCCAGGACCAGGCCGTGCACGGTCGGCTCGCCGTGGCTGGTGCGGCCGGTGTCGTCGACCACCACGCCGCGGGCGGCGGCCTCGGCGACCACCGGGGCCACCTCCCGGGCGGGCAGCGGCAGCATCGCGTGCAGCCCCGCGGTGTCCCCGGTCAGCCGCGGCCCCAGGTACTCGATGAGCAGGGCGCGGCGGCGCGCGTACTCGGCGCGCATCCGCCGCAGGTGCCGGTCCAGGTCGCCGCGCTCCAGCAGCAGCGCCGTGGCGGCCTGTACCGGGCCCGGGGTGCGGTCGGTCAGGTTGCGGCGCACCCGCGCCAGGTGCTCCACCAGGTCGGGTTCGGCGACGATCCACCCGATCCCCAGGTCCGGGGTGAGGGTCTTGGAGAGGGTCCCCAACAGCACCACCCGCCCCGGGTCCATCCCGTACAGGGCGGGCAGCGGGGCCACGTCGTAGCGGAACTCGGCGTCGTAGTCGTCCTCGATGACCACCGCCCCCGTCGCCCGCGCCCACGAGATCAGGAGTTCGCGGCGGGGCACCGGCAGCCGTCCGCCCAGCGGGTACTGGTGGGCCGGGGTGGTGTACACCAGGCCCAGGTCGTCGGGGAGCGCGTCCACGACCAGCCCGTCGTGGTCCACCGGGCACGGGACGATGCGCGCCCCGCGGGCGGCCAGCACGGTGCGGGCCTTCCCGTACCCCGGCTCCTCCACCCCCGCCTGGTCGCCCGGGGCGATCAGGGCCGCCCCCGCCAGGTCCAGCCCGTTGCCGGTGCCGCGGGTGACCAGGATGTTCTCCGGCCCCACGGCGATCCCGCGGTACCGGCGCAGGTGCTCGGCGAGCAGGGCGCGCAGCCCGGGCAGGCCGCGCGGGTCCGGGTCGTCGTCCTGGGGCAGGTCGGCGGCGGCGCGCCAGGCCCGCCGCCAGGCCGCCCGGTCCACCGACCGCACCCAGGGAGCGCCCGGACGCAGGTCGATCAGGCCGCGTTCGCGCAGCTCGCCGCGGGTGGGCCGCTCCTCCAGGTCGGTGCGGCCGCTGCGGGCGGCGGCGGTGCGCCAGGCCGGTTCGATGGGCGCGGGCTCGGCGGGCGCGGGCGCGGCGCCCGGGGCCACGAAGGTGCCCGACCCGTGTCGGCCCTCCAGCCACCCCTCGGCGTACAGCTGCTGGTAGGCGTCGGTGACGACGGTGCGGCTGACCCCCAACTGGGTGGCGAGGGTCCGACTGGAGGGCAGCCGCTCGCCCGGGGCGAGGGACCCGCCCGCCATGGCGGCGCGCAGGGCGGCGGCCAGCTGGACGGTGAGCGGCGCACCGCCGGAGCGGTCCAGGTGCAGGGCCGGTTCGGCGTGCTGTCGGGGCACGGGCACGGGCTTTCCAGGAGCGGAGGGATGGTGTCCCACCGGGTGGTGTGACTTCGTTCGCCTCCAGAGCCCCAGAGGTGACGACGCGCTGGTCGGCGATGCGTTCTTGTCCGAACAGCCGTTGTTCCCACACCACTCCACGGGACATGACCGGGCGGAGGTGGTGCAGGCCGACCGGGGCGGGCGGCGGCCGGGCCGCCGCGGGGAGTCGGCACGGATGCCGACGACGGCCATGAGGACCATGGTAGGGGCGCCGGAGGCCGGAGGCGTGCGTGGCAAGGCGGCCGTCGACACGACCGCGTGAACCCGAAAGTGGTCGTGCGTTTCGGGACGGAAGTGGCCCTGTTCGGGGGACCACCCGGCTTCTAACGTGAAGGCATGCACTCGACCACCGAAACCGCCCCCGGCCCGGCCCCGCAGACCCCGGCCGCCCCGGACCCCGCGTCCGCGCCCCTGTCCGCCACCGACCGGACCCGGATGCGCCGGGGCAGGCACAAGCAGCGCGAGGACCGCGCCGAACTGTACGCACTGCTCGACGAGGGCCTGTTCTGCCACCTGGGGGTGGCCGTGGACGGTACCCCCCGCGTACTGCCCACCGCCTACGGGCGCATCGGCGACACCCTCTACCTGCACGGCTCCACGGGGGCGCGGTCGCTGAACACCGACGGCGAGGTGTGCGTGACGGTCACCCTGGTGGACGCCCTGGTGCTGGCCCGCTCGGCGTTCCACCACTCGGTCAACCACCGGTCGGCGATGGTCTACGGCCGCCCGCGGGTGGTGACCGACCCGGACGAGCGCATGGCCGGCCTGCGGGCCCTGACCGAGCAGATCGCCCCCGGGCGGTGGGACCACATCCGCGAGCCGAACCGCAAGGAGATGGCGGCCACCCGGGTGCTGGCGCTGTCGCTGGCCGAGGCCTCGGTGAAGGTCCGCACCGGGCCCCCGGTGGACGACGAGGAGGACATGGACCTGGACGTGTGGGCCGGGACCGTCCCGGTTGGGCAGGTGTACGGCGAGCCGGAGCCGGACCCGCTGCTGAAGGCGGGCATCGGGGTCCCGCGCCACCTGAGGGAGCACCGCTCGCCCGCCTGATACCGGGTGCGGGGGCCGTGCGTCCTCCCGTTCGCGCGGAATCCGGTTGTGCACGGCACACGGGATGACCATGTTCTGCTGTCATCGCTCACAGCGGTCTCTGCCCCGCGTTGAGGAGTGCACCCTGGCGTTGCGCGGCCTCCCGCCCCCGGCCCTCGCCGTCACCCTGCCGGCGGTCCCCACCGCCGACGCGTCCGAGAACGCGGGGGAGGGCGCACCGGGCACCTGCCACGGGTCCGCCCACATCCGGACCCTCGTGGGCCGCCTCCTGCCGGGCCCGGCGACACGGCGGCACCCCGGAGACCCTCACCGCCGACGCCACCCGCCCCGTGCGGGTGCGCCACATCGAGGCGCGACCGCTCGGGCCCGCCGCCGCATCGCCGGGCCTCAGGATTTGAGCGAACGGTAGTGGGCGCGCACGTCCGGCGGCAGCTTCTCGATCGCGGCCCGCAGCAGTGGCCGCGGAGCCCGGGCCGCGTGCGCGTCCAGGAACGCCAGCAGCCGCTCGCGGTCGGCCTCCCCGGCCGCCCGCAACATCCACCCCACCGCCTTCTGCACGAGTTCGTGATCGTCCTCCAGCAGGATCTCCGACAGGGCGAAGGCATCGTCCAGGTCGCCGTGCGCGATGAAGTGCGCCGTCGCCACGATCGCGGTGCGCCGCTCCCACGGGTTCTCCGAACCGGCCAGGGTGTACAGCACGTCGCGCGGCCGTTCGCGCAGGCTGCGGCCCACCACGTGGTGCGCCGCCAAGTCCACCAGGTCCCAGTCGTTGACCCGGTCGTGGCGGCGCAGGTACAGCTCCGCCAGCGCGTTGACCTCCTCGGGGGTGGCCCGCCTGTTCCGCGCCTTCTTCTCCATGATGCTCATCGCCCCGGCGCGGGCCTCGTGGACCGGGCTGTCCATGAGCTTCTCGATCTCGTCCAGGCTCATCGCGCGGAACTCCTTGGCCAGCGCGAACACCGTGCCCATCCGCACCCCGATGAAGTGGTCGTCCGGGTCCTGGTCGTCGGCGTCGAACCGGAAATACCGCTGGTACTTGCGCAGCTCCTCGTCGCTGCTCTGCTCGTCGAGCCGGGCCAGGAACTCTGCCGCCGTGGGTGATTCGTTCATGGGCCCATTGGACCGTGAAAGCCCCGCCGAAGGCCAGGGCGAGGACCGGGCCCGCGGAGATCGTTACCGCGGACCGGGACCGGGAGCGCCTGTGCGTCCGGGGTTTCCGGGAGGAGTCGCGTCGAGTTCGACACCGCCCCGGTCGCCGCCCTGGGTGAGGCACCGGGGGACGAGGTCTCCCGGGTGCACCCGACCGGGACCGGGAGCGCCTGTGCGTCCGGGGTTTCCGGGAGGAGTCGCGTCGAGTTCGACACCGCCCCGGCACCGTCCCGCCCGAGACCGCGGGCCGGGTACCGTCCACGGTGCGGGAGGTCGCCGGGCACCCCGCACGCACCTGCGCGCAGTGGGCGCGCGAGAACACCGACGCCCTCCGGGCCCGCACCCGGTGCCGGGCACCCGGCGGCGGGGGACGGTCGCCGGGCGTGCCCCGGGACGGAGTCATCCGGGAGCGGCCTCCAGCAGCGTGAAACCCGACGGCGACGGCAGCGTGCGCACCGAGACCAGCCCGAATCCCGAGCGCTCGCACAGCTCCTCGAAATCGGCGCGGGCGCGCTCCCGGCCACCGGTGTTGACCAGCATGTTCAGGTCGCTCAGGAACGGCACCGGCGAGACGTCCGCGTCGGGCCCCTCCGGAAGCATCGGCTCCACCAGCAGCAGGCGGCCGCCGTCGGTCACCGCCTCCCGGCAGCGGGACAGGATCGCTGCGGCCCGCTCGTCGTCCCAGTCGTGGATGATGCTCTTGAGCAGCAGCACGTCCCCGGCCGGGACGGAGCGGAAGAAGTCCCCGGACACCACCGAGCACCGGTCGGCGACCCCGGCCCGTTCCAGTACCGCGGGGGCGCGGGCGGCGCCCCCGGGCGCGTCGAACAGCACACCGCCCAGGTGCCGGTGGCGGGCCAGCACCGCCGAGAGCAGGGTGCCGTCGCCGCCGCCCACGTCCACCACCGTGGTGAACGGCGCGAAGTCGTAGGCGTCCGGCAGCACCCTGGCGGTGCCGCGGGTCCGGTCGGCCATGGCGGCGTGGAACAGCTCGGCCCGGTCCGCGTCGCGGTCCAGGTGCTCGAAGAACGACTCCCCGTGGAGGCGGTCGAAGGCCACCGAGCCGTCGCGCACGCTCCCGTCCAGCCCCCGCCAGGAGTCCAGCAGCAGGGGGTCGGTGTAGAAGAGGGCGGCGGCGGCCAGGGAGTCGGGGTGCTCCGGGTGCAGCAGGCGGCCCGCGGTGGTGAGCGTGTAGCGGTCCCCGGACCCTTCCTCGACCAGCTCCAGGGCCGCCAGAGCCCGCAGCAGGCGCTGCACGGTGTCGGGGCGGGCGTCCAGGGCGCGGGCCAGGTCGGCGGGGGTGGCCCCGGCCTCGCCCAGGGCGGCGGGCAGGCCCAGCCTGACCGCCCCGCCGACCAGGTGGGCGGCCATCCCGCCGAACAGTATCCGCGTCAGGGCGGCGTGCGCGTTCCCGCTCGTTTCACCCACCGCCTCAGTGCTCGGAGCCGGCGCGGTGGGGCAGGACCACGACGGGGACGGTGGCGGTGTGCAGGACACCCTGGCTCACCGAGCCCAGGAACAGGCCGCTCACCCCGCCGCGGCCGCGGGACCCGACCACGATCAGGTCGGCCTCGGCGCCCGCCTCCACCAGGGCCGTGACCGGGTCCTTGCGGGTGCGCACCACGGATATGTCCACCTCCTCGACGGCCTCGTCCATGACCTCCGCCAGCACCCCGGCGACGATCTCCTCCGACTGCCGGTCCAGGAAGTCCTCGGGTGGCGTCCACCCCGACGCGATGAGGGCCTGGGGGGCGAAGGGCGTGGGCGCCTCCCAGCTGTTGACGACCGTCACGGTGGCCCCCTCGGTGCGGACCGCCTCGTGCAGGGCGAAGTCCAGGGCGCGCTGGGAGTCCAGGGACCCGTCGACGCCGACCACGATCCTGCGGGGAGCGCGGGGCTCGGAGGGCTCCGCGTCCCCGGCCGGGGCGGGCACGACCACGACGGGACAGGAGGCGCGCGAGGCCAGGCGGACCCCGGCCGCCCCGGCCAGGGCGGTGCGCACCGGACCGAACCCCCGCGAACCCACGACGATCACGTCCCCGGGCCCGGTGCGGCGCAGCAGCGCCACCGGCGGCTCCTCCAGGGCCAGTTCGGTGAGGACCTCCAGGCCGGGGCGGGCCCCGCGGACGTACTCCGCCTCCTTCGCCAGGATGCGCCGTCCCTGCTCGGAGATCTCCTCGCTGGGAGGGAAGCGCGTGCGGCCCGCGTGGGCGCTCACCACCACCGGCATCGACAGCGCGTGCACCACCTTCAGCGGCAGGCCCCTGCGCTCGGCCTCGGCCGCCGCCCAGGCCAGGGCCGACCTCGCCTCGGGGGAACCGTCGACACCCGCCACCACCGCCGGGACGTGCTCGTGTCCGTCGCCCATCGTGAACCTCCTTCGCCGGTTCTTCCTCCGAGAAGGAGTCTGCCCTATCCCGACGGCGCGGGCGGTGTCAGGACCGGGGTGTGGCGGACGGCTCGGACACGCCGCCGCGCCCGGCCGCGGGCCGGGGGAGCGCGGCGTGCTCCTCGGCCCAGTCGACGAGGGGGACGAGCCGGACGGTGACCTCGCGCCCGGCGTCGGTGAGGCTGTACTCCACGTGCGGGGGCACCACCGGGCGGGCGTCGCGCAGAACCAGGCCCTCGGCCTCGAAGGAGCGCAGGGTGCGGGCGAGCATCTTCTCGCTGACGCCCCCGATGCGGCGCAGCAGCTCGCTCCAGCGCAGCGGACCGTCCTTCAGCGCCACCAGGACCAGGACGCCCCACTTGGAGGTCACCTCGCCCAGCAGGCGGCGGGACGGGCAGTCGGCGCTGAACACCTCACCCTTGGGAAGACCCCGTGCAATGCTCACCCTCCCAACCTACCCGCAGGACGTCCCCCGGCCCGCGACACGGGTGGTCGGGGGCGTGCGGGGGACCTGTGGGCCTTTGGAGACGGCTATCGTCCGGTAGGCGGGGGCGGTCGCGGCTCCGTGGCGCGGCGAGCACAGACAAGGAGAGGTCATGTCCCGTCGAGTGGTGCGAAAACGCCGACTGTTCGAACAGGAGCAGATCACTGACCAGCACGTTGTTGCCCTTGGGATTTTAGGGTCGAACGAAATTACACCACTCGGTGGGACACCACCCAAGGAGACCCCGGCTTGCAGATGAACACCCCGGCTCCCCGGGATCCGAGCACCGATCGGCGGACCATGCCGCCGTGGCTGCCCCGCGCGGTCCTGATGGTGATGTGGACCGTCACGGCCTTCGGTGTGGCCCTGTGGCTGTTCCTCCAGTTGCAGGGGATCATCGTCCTGCTGCTGATCTCCCTGTTCCTGGCGCTGGCGCTGGAACCGGCCGTCAACTGGCTGCACCGGCGCCGCTGGCCCCGCGGCCCGGCCACCGGCGCGGTCATGCTCCTGGTGGTGCTGGCGACCGGGGTGTTCCTGAGCATGCTCGGCTCCATGCTGATCGGGCAGGTGCTGGCCCTGGCGGCCGAGACGCCCCGGATGCTGCGCGCGGCGCTGGTGTGGGCCAACTCCACGTTCGGCACCGACTACTCGCCGACCAACCTGATGGAGTCGGTCACCAGCGCCAGCGGGGTGGTCCAGCAGTACGCCTCCCGGATCGCCGACAACGCCCTGGGCGCGGGGACGACCCTGCTGGGACTGCTCTTCAACGGGCTGGCGGTCGCGCTGTTCACGTTCTACCTGTGCGCCGACGGGCCGCGCTTCCGGCGGGTGATCTGCTCGGTGCTGCCGCCGCGGACCCAGCGCGAGGTGCTGCGGGCCTGGGAGATCGCGATCGAGAAGACCGGCGGGTACCTGTACTCGCGGGCGCTGATGGCCCTGGTCTCGGCGGTCGCGCACTACCTGGTCCTGGTGGCGCTGGACGTGCCGTTCGCGTTCGCGCTGGCGTTGTGGGTGGGCGTGCTGTCGCAGTTCATCCCCACGGTCGGCACCTACATCGGCGGGCTCGTCCCGGTGCTGGTGGCGCTGCCGCAGGGGCCCTGGACGGCGGTGTGGGTGCTGGTCTTCGTGATCCTCTACCAGCAGTTCGAGAACTACCTGCTACAGCCGCGCATCACCGCCAGGACGCTGGACATGCACCCGGCGGTGGCCTTCGGGTCGGTCCTGGCGGGCGTGGCGATCATGGGGGCGCCGGGAGCACTGCTCGCGCTGCCGATGGGCGCCAGTATGCAGGCGTTCCTGGGGTCCTACATCAGGCGGTACGAGGTGGCGCAGCACCCGCTGCTGAGCGATTCGGAGGAACCGGGGGAGGCGGCGGACGAGGCGCCGCCGAAGGGGCCGGAGGGTCCCGGGAAGGGCGACGGCGCTTCCGGAGCAGCGGATCCGGCGGCCCCCTGACACTCTGAACTCCTGGCTAACATCTGGGTTGGTACCTGACAAAAAAGTGGGTACCAGAACTTTGGAATGTGCCTCCCACCTGCGCAGTTGACCCAGAGCAGCGGCCGGGGACGTCCCGGCCCGGCAATGGGAAGGACCATCGCTCATGTCCGTCGTCATCGTGGGTGCCACCGGCCACCTGGGCCGTCTCACCGTGGAGGAGCTGCTGGAGCGGGGGACCCCGGCCGAGGCGATCGTCGCGGCGGGCCGCGACGCCGAGCGCCTGGCCGCGCTCGCCGAACGCGGAGTGCGCACGGCGCGCATCGACCTGGACGACCCGGCCACCCTGGCACCCGCCTTCGCCGGGGCCGACACCCTGCTGCTGATCTCCACCAGCGAGCCGGGCCGCCGCCTGCCCCAGCACCGGGCCGCCGTCGAGGCGGCGGCCGCCGCCGGGATCGGGCACATCGTCTACACCAGCGCGCCCCGGGCCGACGACACCGTGCTGGTGCTGGCCCCCGACCACAAGGCCACCGAGGAGCTGCTGGCCGCCTCGGGGATCACCCACACGATCCTGCGCAACAACTGGTACCACGAGAACTACGTCTCCGCGCTGCACCAGGCCCGCGACCTCGGAGTGTTCATCGGCAGCGCGGGGCAGGGCCGGGTGCCCAGCGCCGCCCGCGCCGACTTCGCCGCGGCCGCCGCGGCGGTCCTGGCCGACCCGGCCGCCCACGCGGGCGCCGTGTACGAGCTGACCGGCGACACCGCCTGGACCTACCCCGAGCTGGCCCAGACGCTCACGGAGGTGCTGGGCCGGGAGGTCGTCTACAAGGACCTGTCCACGGCCGAGCACATCGCGGCCCTGGTCGAGGCGGGCCTGGACGAGGGCACCGCCGGGTTCGTGGCCGCCCTGGACGGCAACATCCGCGACGGCGCGCTGGAGGAGCCCACCGGCGGCCTGCGCCGCCTGACCGGCCGCCCGTCCACCCCGATCGCCGACACCCTCCGCGACCTGGTCTGACCCGGGGACCGGCGCGGGGCCCGCCCGTACGGGCCCCGCGCCGGCTCATGCACCACTGTGCACATGGGCGGCCCAGAGCAGGGAGCCTCCACCCGGTCGTGGATGCCCCATCCTGCGCACGGACTCCGACCGCCCCTCTCCGTCGCGGACCGCCCTGACCGCCGCGTGCAGGGCACGGGCCGCGTGCGCGTGGCTCAGGGCCCGAACGGTGGGGACGTAGGAGGAGACCACCCGGTCCAGAGCGGTGCGCCTGCCCGGCCCGGGCAGGTCGTCGTGGTGGCCGGCCGCGTGGTCCGAGCGGTCCCGCAGCGAAACGAACCGTTCTGCGAGTTCGGGGGCGGTGACCCGTAGGTCGCCCAGGTCGCCGCGGGTGTTCAGGGTCTGGCTCAGCAGTACCCCGCGCGACCCGCCTCCAGGGTCCCCAGCGCCGCCACGGGCCCCTCCTGCCCGTCCACGGCCTCCAGGGTCATCGCCGCCGCCTCGGCGGCCAGTCCGGAGAACATCCCCAGGCCGTACCACCGGTCCCCGCGGCGCAGTGAGCGGTCGGCCACGAGCGGGAGCAGGTCCACGGCCCCGCGCAGCGCGGCAGCCGCCCGGGCGGGGTCGCGGTCGGCCACCAGGGCGGCCAGGCCACGGGCGGAGCGGATGCGCAACGAGGCGGGGGCGGACACGGTCGTCCACGACCCGGTGTAGGCGTCCGCGGCCTCCGCGAGGTCCTGCTCGCTCCCGGAACGGCGGTGGCGGTCGCGGCGGGAATCGCCGAGGACGCACAGGATCCGGGCCCGGGTGGGGCCGCCCCCGGCGCTCTCGGCCAGTGCTCGGCGGGAGAAGCCGATCGCGGACTCCAGGTCCCCCGCGTGCCCCTGCCCCTCGTGGCGCCTGCGCAGGATCAGGGCCAGGTTCGACAGCACACCCGCCCGGTTGGGATGACCGTCCGGGGCCGCGTCCAGGGCCGCTTCGTAGGCGTGCACGCTCCTGGCGAAGTGCTTCGGGGAATCGGTGAGCAGGTACGGGTCCAGGCGCACCGTGCCCACCTCGGTCAGGACGGCGGTCCTGTCGGGGTCGTCCCTCGGTACGGCTGAGGATCAGGCGCGGTCCTCCTCGGACAGGACGCGCTGGGCGGTGCGGAACGCCGAGTTGGCGTCCGGGACCCCGCAGTAGATCGCGCTCTGCAACACGACCTCCTTGATCTCCTGCGCGGTCAGCCCGTTGCGCAGGGCCGCGCGCACGTGCATGGCGAACTCTTCGTGGTGGCCGCGGGCGATGAGCGCGGTCAGGGTGATCATCGACCGGCTGCGCCGGTCCAGCCCCGGGCGGGTCCACACGGTGCCCCAGGCGTAGCGGGTGATGAACTCCTGGAAGTCGGCGGTGAAGTCCGTGGTCGCGGCGACCGCCCGGTCCACGTGGGCGTCGCCCAGCACCTCGCGGCGCACCGCCATCCCCGCCGCGCGCACCTGCTCCTGTGTCGGGGAACCCGGGTCGGCCGGGGCGGTGGCGGGGCCCGTGAAGTGGTCGCGCAGCAGGGCGGCGACCCGGTCCGGGGCCTCGGCCGGGGCCAGGTGGGCCACCCCGTCCAGGACCTCGACCCGGCCCCGGCGCACCCCGCGGGCGACGGACTCCAACGACGCCGGCGGGGTGGGTCCGTCCTCGGAGCCCGCGACGGCGAGCACCGGCGCGGTGACCTCCCCGAGCCGGTCGCGCACGTCGAACCCGGCCAGCGCCTCGCAGACCAGCGCATAGCCCTCGGCGTCGGCGTCCTGGAGCACGTGCAGCAGGGCGGCGACGGTGCCCGGCTCGCGTTCGGCGAACCCGGGGGCGAACCACCGCTTCGCCGAGGCCTCCACCACGGCCGGGGTGCCCGACGCGCGCACCGTCGCGGCCCGCTCGCGCCACCCGTCGGGTTCGCCGATGCGCGCCCCCGTGCACAGCAGCGCCGCGGACCGCACCGCCTCGGGGGCGTCCAGCAGCAGGTGCAGGCCCACGGCTCCGCCGACGGAATCGCCCGCGTAGCAGAAGGAGCGGTCGGTGTCCCCGCGCGCCGCGGTCACCCTGCGGGCGAACACCAGCACGCCCCCGGCCAGCTCCGCCAGGGTGAACGGCGCGCCCGCGGCCGGGGCGCCGCCGTGCCCGGGCAGGTTCCAGCCCACCACGTGGAAGGCGTCGCCGAGCCGGTCGGCGGCCGCCGACCACAGCGCCGCCGCCGAGGTGCCCAGTGAGGGGCCCACGAGCAGCAGCGGCCGGTCGGGTCCGCCGGCGAGTTCGACTCCGGTGATGTGCGGGATCGTCATGTTCAGGTCTCCAGGAAGCGGTCGGCGCGGGCCAGGACGGCGTCGATGAGGGCGTCGGCGGCGCCCGCCGTCCCGTCCGCGGGGTCGGTGCCGGTGAAGGCGGCGACGGCGCGGGCCTCGGCGGTCAGCCCCTCGCGGGCCGCCGCGGCCGTGGCCGCCATCCGGTCGGTGTCCACCCGCAGCCCCGCCAGCAGCTCCGCGGTCTGGGAGGCCGCGGTGGCGGTGCGCCGGGCCAGGGCGCGCAGGGTCGCCCACTCGGCGTGCCAGGCCCCGTCCGGGCGCTCGTCCACGGCCAGCGCCGACGCCAGGTGCAGGGTCGAGGCCAGCGGGGGAGCGGCCAGGGCGGCCCGCCGGACGAGCACCGACAGCACCGGGTTGCGCTTGTGCGGCATGGTCGAGGAGCCGCCGCGCCCGTCGGCGGCGGGTTCGGCCACCTCGGCGATCTCGGGCCGGGACAGGGTGGTGACGTCGGCGGCCAGCCTCCCCCAGGCGTCGGTGCAGGCCACCAGGGCGTCGCCCAGGGCGGTGACGGTGCCGCGCGAGGTGTGCCAGGGCGGGGCCGGGTCCAGCCCCAGCCGCCGCGCGGTCGCGGCGGCCAGGTCCGTCGCGGCGGTCACCGGGTCGGCGGCGCCGTGCGCCCGGGCCAGGTCCACGACGGCCGAGAGGGTCCCGGCGGCGCCGCCGACCTGCACCGGGAAGCGGGTCCGGCCCAGGGTGTCGGCGGCGTCCAGCACCCCGCCCAGCCACCCGGCGGCCCTGAGCCCGAAGGTGGTGGGCACCGCGTGCTGGGTGAGGGTGCGCCCCGCCATCACCGCGTTCCGGTGGGTGTCGGCCAGCCCGGCCAGGTGGGCGACCTGGCGGCGCAGGTCCGCGCGCACCCGGGCGACGGTGTCCCGGGCGCACAGCACCAGCGCGGTGTCCACCACGTCCTGGCTGGTCAGCCCGCGGTGCACCCAGGTGGCGGCGGGTCCGTCGGCGCGTTCGCGCAGCAGTTTCACCAGTGCGATGACGGGGTTGCCGCCGCCTTCGGCGGCCCCGGCCAGGGCGGGCAGGTCGTCGGCGCCGACCAGACCGGACAGGTCGGCGGCGGCCGGGGCGATCCCCGCCCCGGCCAGGGCGTCCGCCCAGGCCTGCTCGACGGCGACCATGGCCGCCAGCCAGGAGCGTTCGGTGAACAGGTCGCCCGCGCGCTCGTCCCCGGGCCAGAACAGGTCGGTCATGGGGTCCGCGTCCGGTACCCGGACAGGTCCAGGAACACGGTCTCGCCCTCGCCCTGGAGGCGGATGTCGAACACCAGCCCCTGCCCGTCGCGGCGGGCGACCAGCGTGGAACGGCGCTCGGCGGGCAGCGACGCCAACAGCCGGTCGGCGGCCAGCGCGGCGGCGTCGTCGGGCAGGTAGGCGCGGGTGAACAGCCGGTCCGTCAGCCCGCGGGCGAACACGGTGACCGCGAAGAACGCCGCCGCACCCGGCTCGGTGGGCCCCGGCTCCAGGGTGCTGAACGTGTACCGCCCGTCGCGGCCGGTCGAGGCGCGCCCGAACCCGGTGAAGGTCCACCCGTCCCGGCGCAGCGACCCCGGCTCGCGCGGCACGGAGCCGTCCGGGCGGGTCTGCCAGACCTCCACCAGCGCGTCGGGCAGCCCGTTCCCGGCGCCGTCGGTGACGAGCCCGGTCAGCCGGACCGCCCCGGCCGAGCCCGGGGGCACGAGGTCGCGGTCGCCGTCGTAGGGCAGGCCGTAGTGGAAGAACGGGCCGACCGTCTGCCCGGGAGTGGTGCGCAACGGCGCCCCCTCGGAAATGGTGCTCACGCGTCGTCCCCTTCCCCGTTCTCCATGAGGGTGCCGTGCGCACCGCCCAGGACGATGTCCCACCGGTACCCGGTCGCCCACTCGTGCGTGGTCACGTCGTGGTCGTAGGCCGCCACGAGCATCTCCCGGTCCCGCCGGTCGGTGACGGATTGCAGGATCGGGTCCAGGGCGAACAGCGGGTCGCCCGGGAAGTACATCTGCGTGACCAGCCGCTGGGCGAACTCGGTTCCGAACAGCGAGAAGTGGATGTGGGCGGGGCGCCAGGCGTTGTGGTGGTTGCGCCACGGGTAGGGGCCCGGCTTGATCGTCTGGAACCGGTAGTACCCGTCGTCGTCGGTCAGGCACCGCCCCGCCCCGGTGAAGTTGGGGTCCAGCGGGGCCGGGTGCCGGTCGCGTTTGTGCACGTAGCGGCCGCCCGCGTTGGCCTGCCAGATCTCCACCAGCTGGCGGCGCACCGGCCGCCCGCGGTCGTCGGTGACCCGGCCGGTGACGACCATGCGCTCGCCGATGGGCTCGCCCGCACCGCCGACGGTCAGGTCGGCCTCCAGCGGGTCCACGTCGCGCTCGCCGAAGCAGGGGGCCCAGCGCTCGATGGCCTCGGGGTCGGTGTGGTGCGGGTCCTTGGTGGGGTGGCGCAGCGCGCTGCTGCGGTAGGGCGGGTAGTCGAGGGCGGGCTGGGGGGCGGCGCCGCGGGCCTGCTCGATGGCGGCGATCTCCGCGCTGACCACCGACTGGGATTCCAGGCCGGACGGTGGGACCGGGGTGCTGTTCATGGCGGGAGGCTACGTCCGGGGGCGGGGTGGCGTGGGTCTCCTTTTCGCTCAGTGGAAGAATGTCCCGTATGGCGGGGAACACCGGTACGCCCGGGGCGACCGTGGCCGGGAGGGTCATGGCGGTCCTGGGCGCCTTCGACGAACACCATCGGCGGCTGTCGCTGTCGGCCATCGCCCGGCGCGCGGAGCTGCCGCCGCCCACCGTGCACCGGCTGGTCGGCGAGCTGGTGCGCCACGGCGCGCTGGCCCGCGAGGGCGGCTCCTACGTGGTGGGCCGGCGCCTGTGGGACATCGGACTGCTGGCGCCGGTGCAGACCACGCTGCGCGAGGCCGCCTCGCCGTTCCTGCACGACGTGTACGCGACCACCCTGGCCACCGTGCACCTGGCGGTGCGCGACGGCGACGAGGTGCTGTACCTGGAGCGGATGGCGGGCCGGGCGTCGGTGCCGGTGGTCAGCAGCGTGGGCTCCACCCTGCCGATGCACTGCACCGGGGTCGGCAAGGTGCTGCTGGCGTACGCCCCCGAGGACGTGCGCGCCCGGGTGCTGGGATCGCTGCGCCGGGTCACCCCGTACACCGTCACCCAGCCGGGGGCGCTGCTGCGGCAGTTGGAACGGGTCCGCCGCGAGGGGTACGCCACCACCGTGGAGGAGATGACGCTGGGGGCGTGCTCGGTGGCGGTGCCGGTGCGGCGGGGCGAGGAGGTGGCGGCGGCGATCGCGGTCGTGGTGCCCGCGCTCAAACGCGACCGGGGGCGGCTGGTCACGGCGCTCCAGGTGGCGGCGCAGGGGATCTCCCGAAGGTTGTGATCTTTCACCTGGGGATTTTCACTGAGCGGAAGAAAGGGTTCCGCATTCGGTGCCGTGGCACGGTCCAATGGCGGGCATGACCCAGATCACCACCACCGACGTGGCCATCATCGGTGCCGGCCCCGCCGGCATGCTGCTCTCCCACCTGCTCGCCGCCCAGGGGGTGGAGTCCGTCGTCGTCGAGGCGCGCTCACAGGAGTACGTGGCCTCCCGCATCCGCGCCGGGGTGCTGGAGCACTCCACCGTCGACCTGCTGCGCTCGGTCGGCCTGGCCGACCGCCTGGCGGCCGAGGGCGACGAGCACCGCGGCATCCACCTACAGTGGCCGGGGGAGCGGCACCACCTCGACTTCGTCGACCTCACCGGCCGCAGCGTGTGGATCTACGGGCAGACCGAGCTACAGAAGGACCTCATCGCCGCCCGCACCGCCGCCGGGCAGCAGGTGCACTACGAGTCCGCCGACGTCGCCCTGCACGACCTGCGCACCGACGCCCCCTCGGTCACCTTCACCGACCCCGAAGGAGCGGTGCACCGGGTGCGGGCGCGCGCGGTGGCGGGCTGCGACGGGTCCTTCGGGCCCAGCCGGGGCGCCGTCGGCGCCGACCTGCGCAGGACCTGGGAACGGGTCTACCCGTACTCGTGGCTGGGCGTGCTGGCCGACGTCGCCCCCTCCACCGACGAGCTCATCTACGCCTGGCACCCCGACGGATTCGCCCTGCACTCCATGCGCTCGGCCACCGTCAGCCGCTTCTACCTCCAGGTCCCCAACGGCACCTCCGCGGACGAGTGGAGCCACGACCGCATCTGGGACGCGCTGGCCGCCCGGCTCGGCCACGGCCAGGACGGATGGGAACTGAAGCCCGGGACGATCACCGACACGAGCGTGCTGCCGATGCGCTCCTACGTGCAGACGCCGATGCGCGACGGCCGCCTGTTCCTGGCGGGCGACGCCGCCCACATCGTCCCGCCCACCGGTGCCAAGGGCCTGAACCTGGCGGTCGCCGACGTGGCCCTGCTCGCCCCGGCCCTGGCCGACCTGGTGCGCGGCGACACCCGCCCGGCCGACGCCTACTCCGACACGGCGCTGCGCCGGGTCTGGCGGTGCACCCACTTCTCCTGGTGGATGACCACCATGCTGCACACGGGTACGGACCCCTTCGACACGCAGTTGCAGCTCTCCCAGCTCCGCTGGACCGCCACCAGCGAGGCGGGCGCCGCGGGCCTGGCCGAGAACTACGCGGGCCTGCCCATCGGCTTCTGAGCCGGGTCGCCCGTCTCCGGCCCGGGGACGGGTGGCGGTCCGCGCTGCTCGCGGGCGGGGACGGCCCCCTCCGCCGTGGGTCACGTCCCCGGGAGTGGTGTGATTTTCGCTCGGGTGCGTCCTTGCGGGTCATCGCGATGGTCGGCCGAAGCCGGGCGGGCCAGCGCGTACCGGGGGCCCGCCGGCCGGGATGAAGAAGCCGCCGGAGGCGGCGGTGCACCGATCCGCCCGGCACCGCTGACGCGCATCCGTGGGAACAGGGCCGGAAAAGTCACACCACTCGATGGGACACCATACCGCCGTGAGTCGCCCGTCTCCGGCCCGGCGGCCGCACCGGGGCGGACGCGCACCGGGCCGGCCGGGGCCGGGCGCCTCGTACAGTGGGGACTTCACCCCGGGCGTGGAGGAACCTCGACGACCCGCGACCGAACACGACCCCGCCCCGGCGGGGACACCCTGGAGGCGAACCCCGTGTACCTGGCCCGCATCAACCTCGACCCCGCGCGCAGCACCGGCATGGACCAGTGGGCGGTCATGGGGCGGGCCGTACGCAAGGCCGTCGACCCCGACCCCGGATCCGACGCCCGCGTGCTGTGGGCGCGCACCTCACCGAGCACCCTGGTGGTCAGCTCCGACACCGCACCCGCCTGGGGCAAGGTGCCCGGCGCGACCTCCGCCGCGATCCACCCGCTGCCGCGGCACCCCGAGGGCGAGAGCGTCCGCTGGGAGCTCATCTCGGCCCCCACCGCGCAGCACGGCAAGCGGGTCCCGCTGGCCGAGGAGGAGTTCGAGGACTGGCTGGCCGGCAAGTTCGCGGGCGCACTGGACGTCACCTCGGCGAAGTGGAAGCGCTTGGGCGGCAGGCCCGCCCGGTACCACTTCACGGGGGAGGCCGTGGTGCGCGACAGCGACGGGCTCCAGGAGCTGTGCCTGGACGGGGTCGGCGCGGGCACGGCCACGGGCGCCGGGCTGCTCCTGGTCAGCCCGCTGGCACCGCAGTAGCCCCGGCAGCCCCGGCGCCGCCTGCGCGCCGGGGAGTTCGTCGGGGCGGCTCGGATGGCGGCGGCGGGCCGCCGCGGCACCTTTCCCGGAGCGGCCGCGCGGGTAGAACGCGAGTACGAGTTTCCGTCACCCGCCCCGATCCCCTCGGACGGGGGGCGCGCCATCGGAGGTGAGCCGCCGGTGCCCGACCACATCGAGATCGAGACCACCTACTCCTTCGCCCCGGACCTGAGCCTGCCGGACCTGGCCGACCTCGCCCCCGGCGGGGTCGGGCAACGGCGGCACGAGCTGGACGCCACCTACTACGACACCGACGGCCTGCGCCTGGCCGCGCGCCGGATCACACTGCGCCGGCGCAGCGGCGGCACGGACGCCGGATGGCACCTGAAGATCCCGTGGGGCCGGGACGCCAAACGCGAGTTCCACGCCCCGCCGGGCCCGGACACCGGCACCGTCCCGGCCGAACTCGCCCGGCTCGCGGCCGCGGCCGCCCGGGGGGAACCGCTGCGCCCGGTCGCCCGGATCGGCACCCGGCGCACCGAGTACGTGCTGCGCGACCCGGCGGGCGAGCCCCTCGCCCTGGTCGCCGACGACACGGTCACCGGGGAGACGACCACCACGACCACCTGGCGGGAGGTCGAGGTCGAGCTCGCCGGAGGCGGTCGCGACCTCCAGCGCGACATCGGCCGACGCCTGGTCTCGGCCGGGGCCGCCCCCTCGGCTACCGGCAGCAAGCTCCTCACCGTGCTCGGCGACCGCGTTCCCCGGCCCACGCCCCGGCCCGCGGGGGACACCGCGGCCGATGCGGTCCTGGCCTACCTGTGGGACCAGACCGAGCGCATGCTCGACCGCGACCCGAAGGTCCGCCTGGACGAACCCGACGCCGTGCACCAGATGCGGGTGTCCGTGCGCAGGATCCGCACCGTGCTCCGGGTGTTCCCCTCCGTCCTGCACCGCAGTTCCACGCGGCCGGTCGAACGCGAGCTCCGCCGCCTGGCGCGGGTGCTGGGCCGGGCACGGGACCTGGAGGTCCTCCGGGAGCGGTGCGGGCGGTGGATCGAGGTTCTTCCCGAGCACGCCGCCGGACACGTGCTCACCGACTCCTGGCTGCACACGCTCGACGACCGCCGCGCCGCCGCGATGGACCGGATCGCCGAGGAGCTGTCGGGTCCGCGCTACTTCGCCCTGCTGGACTCCCTGGACGGCCTGCGCACCGACCCGCCGCTGACCGGGGCCGCCCACCGGAAGGCGCACCGCGTCCTGGCCGACGACCTGGTCCGGGCCTGCCGCCGGATGTCCGCCGCCCATGAGCGCGCGGTGGCCGCCACGAGCACGGACGAGCGGCTGACCGCCTGGCACGAGGTCCGCAAGGCCGCCAAACGCACCCGCTACGCCGCCGCGCTCGCCGCCCCCGCCCTGGGCGAACGGGCCGAACGCGTACGCTCGTGGGCCTCCCGCCTCCAGGAGGTGCTCGGCGAACACCAGGACGGTGCGGCCCTGCGCGCCTACCTCGACGAGCACGGCCCGGGCCTGGCCGCCGGATCGGCCGACGGCGACGCGGTCCTGGTGACCCTGGGCGCGCTGGCCGGCGCCGAGGCCGTCAGGGGCGGGGCGCTCATCGACGAGGCCGCGCGTGTGTGGGAGGCGGGCCCCGACCCCCGCGACCCCCTCGCCTGACGGGTCGGCCCCGCCACCGGTGCGCCGGGTGGGGCCCGCGGGCCGGGCGACCCGGTCGGGGCGACCGGCCCGCGGGAAGCCGGTCATGGCCGGTCCGTGGACGGAGATCCGTGCGGCCATGCCGGCGATCCAGGCGACGGGCGAGGACTACGACGTCTACGCCGTCACCGACGCCTCCGGCGGGGTGTCGGTGGAGGCGCACGAGATGGCCGTGCGGCGGATGATCAAAGCCGGTGTGACGCCGCTCAACTGGTTGGCCGTGGTCGCGGAGCGGCAGCGCGACCGGGCCCGGGAGGAGACCGTGCCGGGCCGGGCCGAGATCCTGGTGCGGCACGGCGGTGCCGGCGGCATCGCCTTCGCCTGGGAAACGCAACTACTGGCCGGTCGCACCGGAAACGGAGCCTGACACGGCCGTGGCGGTCGACGGCAGGCCGCACCCGGTGAGGCCTGCCGTCGACCGCCACGACCGGCCGGTCAGCCGTCGAAGCGCAGAACCGGCTTGAGGACCCTCCCGGACTCGGCGTCGGCGGCGGCCTCGTTGATCTGCTCGGGGGCGTAGAAGCGCACCATCCGGTCGAAGGGCAGGCGGCCCTGGCGGTGCAGGTCCACCAGGTGCGGCACGAACGTGTCCGGGTCGCTGTCGCCCTCGATCACCCCGCGCACCGTGCGGCCCTGTAGCAGGTCATTGACGTCCAAGGACACCTCCGTGCCGAAGGCCGGAGCGCCCACCACCGCCACGGTCCCCGAGACCGCCAGGCAGTCCACCGACTGGCGCAGTACCGCCGGCACGCCGCTGCACTCCACCGTGAAGTCGGCTCCGCCGCCGGTGATCTTCGAGATCGCGGCCACCGGGTCCTCCTCGGCGGCGTCGACGGTGTGCGTGGCGCCCAGCTCCAGGGCCAGTTCGAGGCGGGAGGGCACCACGTCCACCGCGATGACCGGGTTCGCGCCGGTGAGCGCGGCGGCCATCACCGCCGACAGTCCCACCGCTCCCGCGCCGAAGACGGCCACGCTCCGGCCCTCTTCGGGGGAGAGCGTGTTGAGCACCGCCCCCGCGCCGGTCTGCACACCGCAGCCCAGCGGCGCCAGCGCGGCCAGCTCGTCCTCGTCGGAGACGGTGACGGGCACGACGCTGCGCTCGTCCACCAGCGCCCGATGGGCGAACGCGGACTGGCCGAAGAAGCGTCCGCCGATGGGGGAGCCGTCGGCCGCCGTGATGGACGCGCTTCCGTCGGACCGCACCCCGCTGAAGTTGCGCGGCAGGAAGGTCGCGCAGTAGGCCGGGGTCTCCGCCGCACAGGACGGGCACTCCCCGCAGGAGCTGAAGGACAGCAGCACGGTGTCACCCGGCCGGGTGCGGGTGACGCCGCCGCCCACCGCCTCCACCACCCCGGCGCCTTCGTGGCCCAGGACGGCGGGCAGCGGAACCGGCAGTCCGCCGTCGCGAGAGGACAGGTCGGTGTGGCAGATGCCCACGCCCACGACTCGGACCAGCACCTCGTCGGGGCGGGGCTCGTCCAGTCGCACGTCGGTCCAGGTGAAGGAGCCGGTGCCCGCGTGGGCCACGGCCGCTCGGGTCGTCGACATTGTTCCTCCGGTTCAGAACGGGTAGGCGGCGGCTCGGCCGCGGAAGGTGACCCATCGGGTCTCGGTGAAGGCCTCCAGATTGGCGGCCACTCCGCCCACTCGGCCGAAGCCCGACGCTCCCAGCCCGCCGAAGGGCGCCACGGCGTCGTCGTTGACGGTCTGGTCGTTGATGTGCGCCATCCCGGTCGGAACGCGCTCGGCCAGCGCCAGCCCCTTGGCGACGTCGGCGGTGGCGATGCCCAGGCTCAGGCCGTACTCGCTGTCGGCGGCCAGGTCGGCGGCCTCGTCCAGCGTGTCGAAGGCGATCACGGGCGCGACCGGGCCGAACACCTCCTGGGCGCAGGCGGGCATCCGGGGGGTCACCCCGCCCAGCACGGTCGGCCGGTAGAACAGGCCCTCGTAGGTGCCGCCCGCCGCCAGCCGCGCCCCGGCCGCGACCGTCTCGGTGACCAGGCCGTGCACGTGCTCCAGTTGCCGGGCGTCGATGATCGGACCCAGTGCCACCTGGTCCGACACCGGGTCGCCCACGGGCAGGGCGTCGGCCTTGGCGGCCAGGCGCTCGGTGTACTCCTCCACCAGCGAGGAATGCACCAGGTGGCGCCCCGAGGACATGCAGATCTGGCCCGAGTGCAGGAACGACCCCCACGCCCCGAGGCCGACGGCGGCGTCCAGGTCGGCGTCGTCGAGTACCACGAACGCCGAGTTGCCGCCCAGTTCCAGGTGGGCGCGCTTGAGGTGGCGGGCGGCGAGCTCGCCCACCGCGCGACCGGCGGCCGTGGAGCCGGTGAAGGAGACGACGGGTACGCGCGGGTCGGCCACCAGCGCGCGGCCCGTGTCGGGGCCGCCGGGCAACACGTGCAGCACGCCCTCGGGGAGTCCCGCCTCCTCGAAGACGAGGGCGATGGCCGCGCCCGCGCACACGGCGGTACGCGGGTCCGGCTTGAGGACGACCGCGTTGCCCAGGGCCAACGCGGGGGCGACCGAGCGCATCGCCAGGATCAGCGGGAAGTTGAACGGCGCGATGACCCCGACCACACCCACGGGCACCCGTCGGGTCATCGACGTCCGGTCCTGGTCGGTGGGCAGCAGCTCCCCTTGCGGGGCCGAGGCCAGGGCGGCGGCCTCCTCGCACTCGCGGGCCGACACGGCGACCTCCAGGGCCGCCTTGGCCCGGACAGATCCGGACTCGCGGATGATCCACTCCTGGATCCGTTCACCGTGCCGGTGGAGGGCGTCGGCGGCGCGGCGCAGGATACGGCCGCGCTCGTGGTAGGGCAGGGCGGCCCAGCCGCGCTGGGCATCGGCGGCCCGCTCGGTGGCGATGGCCGTGTCGTCGGGGGAGGCCAGGCCGATACGGCCCAGGACCTTCCCGGTGGCGGGTTCGACGACGGGTGAGGTGGCGGCGGTTCCGCGCCACGTGCCGTCGAAGACGCGGCCGGTCCAGACATCGGGGTGGAGCGGGTCGGGGGTGGTGGGGCTCTCGGTCATGGGGACCTCCGTAAGTTGGTGGGTGGCCCGGGAGGGCCGGGTGCGGCTGACGGGGTCTTGCCGCCCATGGCCTCTGAGGAGTGGCCGCCCGCCCCTCCGGTCCCGCAGACGGCTTGACGACTTCATCGAGACCCCTCACGGACGGGAGCGGGTCAGGGGACATCGATGGACAGGTGACCGCCCACCGCCCGGGACACGCAGGTGCACAGGGTGTGTTCGGCGGCCTTCTGCCGATCGCTGAGGAACACGTCGCGATGGTCGATGGGTGCGGTGGTGGAGAGCACCCTGACCTCGCACAGCCCGCATTCTCCGCGCAGGCAGTCGAACATCATGTCGGCGCCCGCCGCGCGCAGGGCGTCCAGCATCGATTCGTTGCGCGGAACGGTGGCGTGGATGCCCAGGCGCGGGATCTCCACGGTGAACTCCGTCGCCGGGTGGGTGCCGCTGCTGCCGAAGGTCTCCAGACGCAGCGCCGAAGCGGGACGGCCGGCTTGCTGCCAGTGCCGTCGCAACTCCTCGACCATGCGCATCGGCCCGCACACGTACACCTCGGTGCCCTCCGGTGCGTCCCTGACGAGTCCGGCCAGGTCCAGCCGGGTGCCCTCGCCGGAGACCGCGCACTCGACACGGCCCGGGTGGTCGGCGCGCAGCCCGTCCAGAAAGGGCATCGCGTCGCGGGAGCGGCCCGCGTGGACGATCCGGTAGTCGGCGCCGGAGTCCCGCAGCACGCGGGCCATGCCGATGAGCGGCGTGATCCCGATGCCGCCCGCCAGGAGCAGATAGCGTTCGCGGCCCGGGAGCAGGCCGAAACCGTCCCGGGGCCCGCACACCTTGAGGGTGTCCCCGGGTCGCAGACCGTGCATGTAGCGGCTGCCGCCGCGTCCGTCCGGGGCCAGACGCACACCCACGACCAGACGCCCGGCGTCGCGTCCGTCATCGACCAGCGAGTAGCAGCGGGTCTGCGGACGTCCGTCCACCTGCACGGCCACCTCGATGTGCCCTCCGGGCGGCACCGCCACCGGTCCGCCCGGGTCGAGGACGATGCGCCGCACTTCGGAGGTGACCGGTTCGGTGCGCTCCACCCGGACGTCGAACCAGCGCGCCCGCTCACGCCCGGCCATCACACGCCTGCCTCGGCGTCGACCATGCGCTCCAGCAGGCGCCGCACCCACATGCCGCCCGCGTCGATGTTGAGGTTGTAGAAGTCGTAGCCGGGATTGGCCTCGATGGCCCGCTGCTGGGCGTTGAGCATGGTCTCGTCTTCGAAGAACACGCCCGACACCCCCTCGCGCAACCGGGTGGTGATGCGCTGGTCGAGCAGCTTGTAATTGCGGGCGAACGCCCAGAAGTAGTGGGAGGTGCCGTCGGTCTCGGGGGTGATGGTGTTGAGCACGTACCCGTTGACGCCCTGGGACCGGTCGCCCTCGGGTGCGCCCGTCCCGGCCTTGGCCACGCCCACGTCGATGCAGATGGTCGAGGGCGCCTCGAAGCGGATGATCTGCCAGCGGTCGACCGGCCCCGTGTGGTCGGGGAAGCGCTCGGCCAACTGGGCGGCCCAGAACGGCGGTGCCTGGATGCCGTGCATCCACCGGGTGACGGTGACCGTGGTGTCGGTGTGGGTGACCTCGAAGGGCACCTCGTTCAGTTCGGCGTTGCCGATGCTGGATCCGTGCAGGAACGTCTCATGCGTCAGATCCATGAGGTTGTCGAGGACGAGCCGGTAGTCGCACTCGGTGTGGATGGTCTTACCGTCGCCGGCCCACTCCGGGTCGTCGTTCCAGTGCATGTCGGGTACCAGTGCCGGGTCGGCTCCGGCCGGGTCGCCCGGCCAGAGCCACACGTAGCGGTGGCGTTCGACCACCGGGTAGGAGCGCACGCAGGCGCTGGGGTTGAGGGTCTCCTGGGCGGGCATGTGGGTGGCCCGTCCGTCGGAGTCGTAGCGGATGCCGTGGTAGCCGCACTGGATGCCGTCGCCCACCAGCCGCCCCATGGACAGCGGGACCAGGCGGTGCCAGCAGGCGTCGGCCAGCGCGGTGACGCGGCCGTCCGTGCGCCGGTAGAGCACGACCGGGGCTCCGCACACGGTGCGGGCGAGGAGTGAGCGCCCCACCTCGTGGTCCCAGGCGGCGGCGTACCAGGCGTTGAGCGGGAAGGATCGGGACGTCTGCATCGGTGCGTTCCTCGATTCAGGTGGCGTCGATGTCGGTGAGGTCCCGCCGGCCCGTCTCGCCGGTGAACCAGATCGCCGCGGCGCCGACGAGCCCGGCGGCGACGAGCAGCCAGGAGATGCCGTGGGTGGCGGTGCCGCCGCCCGCGGCGGTGAGCAGGGCCGCGGCGGCCAGCGGGCTCAGACCCGCGCCCAGGACGCTCGCGGTCTGGTAGCCCACCGACGCGCCCGTGTAGCGCAGGTGGGTGTCGAACATCTCCGACAGCAGGGCGGCCATCGGCGCGTACATCGCGGTGACCACCACGGACTGGGCCAGTACGGTCGCCGCGACCAGCCCGGCGGCGTGGCCGGTGTTGACCAGCCAGAAGCAGGGGAAGGCGGTGGCGGCGACCGCCAGGCAGCCCCCGAGGTAGACGGGCCTGCGGCCCACGAGGTCCGAGAGCCGGGCGAAGACCGGGGTGAGCGCGATGGCCAGGGCCGAGGAGACCACCACGGCGACCAGCGCGGTGGAGCGGTCGTAGCCGATGCCGATGGCGTAGGAGATGACGAAGGCGGTGAAGATGCCCTGGGCCGCGAACGGGGCGATGCCCGCCGCGACCGCCAGCAGCAGGTTCACGGGCCGGACGGTGACGACCTCGACGAACGGGATGCGGCGGCCGCCCCGGCGGGGTTCGGCGGTGGCGAACACCGGGCTCTCGGCGACGCGCAGCCGCACGAACAGGCCCACCCCGATCAGCACGGCGCTGGCCAGGAACGGCACCCGCCAGCCCCACGACATGAACTGCTCGTCCGGCAGCAGCCCGGCCAGGGCGAGTGCCAGCGTGGCCAGCACCGCACCCGAGGGGGCGCCCATCTGGGTGACGCCGCCCCACACCCCGCGGTTCTCGGGACGGGCGTGTTCGACGGTCATCAGCGCGGCACCGCCCCACTCGCCGCCCACGGCCACGCCCTGGAGGACGCGCAGGAGGACGAGGGCGATCGGCGCGGCGATGCCGACCTGGGCGTAGGTGGGCAGGACGCCGATGAGCGTGCTGGCCACGCCCATGAGCAGCATCGTGGTCAGCAGCATCCGCTTGCGGCCCAGCCGGTCGCCGAAGTGGCCGAAGACGATCCCGCCGAGCGGGCGGGCGAAGTAGCCCGCGGCCAGCGTGCCGAACGAGGCGATGACGCCGACGAGCGGGTCCAGGTCGGGGAAGAACAGCGGCCCGAACACCAGGGCCGCGGCGGTGCCGTAGAGGAGGAAGTCGTACATCTCCACGGTCGTGCCGAGGTAGCTGGACAGGGCGACGCGGCGGATCTCGCGCGGGTCGACGGAGGCGGGGGACGGGGTGGCGGAGGAGGTCATCGCAGGTCGTGTCCTCTCGGGGGGAACCGCAGGGGGGTGGGAGGGGCGCGGACCCCGGCGGGCCCGCGCCCCGTGTCAGGCGTAGTACCGGTAGACGCCCTGGAGCACGCAGGCGGGCTTGTCGGAGCCCTCGATCTCGATGACGCCGTCGACGGTGGCCTGGACCCCGCCCTTGACGTCGGTGACCTCGGCGAGCGTGGCGGCCAGCCGCACCCGGGCGCCGACGGGCACGGGGGAGGGGAAGCGGACCTTGTTGAGGCCGTAGTTGACGGCCATGTCGATCCCCTTCATCTCCAGCACCTCGCCGAACATCGGGATGACGAGCGACAGCGTCAGGTAGCCGTGGGCGATGGTGCCGCCGAACGGGCCGTCCGCGGCGCGTTCGGGGTCGGTGTGGATCCACTGGTGGTCGTCGGTGGCGTCGGCGAAGGTGTCGATGCGCTGCTGGTCGACGGTGCGCCAGGGGCTGTGCCCCAGGTCCTTGCCCGCGGCGGCGCGCAGTTCGTCGAGTCCGGTGACGGTGATGGGCATGGTTCCTTCTTCGGGTCGGTGGAGGGCGGAGGGTCAGGGGGTGCCGTAGGCCGCGCGCAGGTCGGCCTTGCGGAGCTTGCCGGTGGCGTTGCGCGGCAGCTCGTCGGCGAACACCACGGATTTGGGGATCTTGTAGCGGGCCAGGCGCCGCCCGGCGTGGGCGAGCAGCTCGGCCTCGGTGGGCGAGGAGCCCGGGCAGGCGACGACGACGGCGCGGCCGACCTCGCCCCAGCGCTCGTCGGGGACCGCGATGACCGCGCATTCGAGCACGTCGGGGTGGTCGTGGAGGACGTTCTCCACCTCGGCGGGGTAGATGTTCTCGCCGCCGGAGATGATCATGTCCTTGGCGCGGTCGACGATGGTGACGAACCCCTCGGGGTCCCTGGTGGCCACGTCTCCGGTGCGGAACCAGCCGTCGGCGGTGTGGGCGCGCGCGGTGTCGTCGGGGCGGCCCCAGTAGCCGCGCATGACGTTGGGCCCCTGGACGACGACCTCCCCGGGTTCTCCGGGTGCGGCCTCGGTCAGGTCGGGGCGCACGATGCGCACGTCGGTGAAGATGCTCGGCCGCCCGGCACTCCCGGCCTTGCGGACGCTGTCGGCGGCGCCCAGCATGAGCACCCCGGGGGAGGTCTCGGTCATGCCGTAGCCCTGGAGGAAGGTGAGCCCGCGCTTCTGGTAGGCGGCGATGGTGGAGTCGGGGACGGGCGCGCCGCCGGCCATGAGCACCCGCAGCGACGACAGGTCGGCCCCGGGCCAGCCGGGGTGTTCGGCCAGGGCGTTGAACATGGCGGGGACGCCGAACATCCAGCTGATCCGCCGGGTGGCGAACAGCTCGATGGTGCGGGCGGGGTCGAACCGGGGCTCGATGACCACGCGGCCGCCCTTGAGCAGGGTGGGCAGGCAGGTCATGTTGAGCGCGGCGGTGTGGAACATGGGTGCGCTGACCAGGGTGACCTCGTCGGCGGTCACGTCCACGTCGATGAGGACGTTGACGCAGTTCCAGGTGATGTTGCCGTGGGTGAGCTCGGCGCCCTTGGGCCGTCCGGTGGTGCCGGAGGTGTACATGATCATGCAGGTGTCGTCGAGCCCGACGGGCTCGTCCGGGTCCGCGGGTGCGCCGGAGGCCAGCAGCGCCTCGTAGCCGTCCGCTCCGCCGGAGCCCACCGGGATCGCGAGGCGCACGGTCGACCGGTCGTGCAGTTCCCCGGCGGCCCCCTCCTGTTCCGCTCCGTACACCAGGACGGAGGCGCCCGAGTCCTCGATGATGTAGGCCAGCTCGGGAGCGGCCAGCCGGGTGTTGAGGGGGACGAACGCCGCCCCCAGCGTGCCCGCGGCGAACAGGGTCTCCAACAGGGCGGGGTGGTTGCCGCCCAGGTAGGCGACGCGGTCGCCCCGGCGCACGCCGCGTTCCCGCAGTGCCGCGGCCAGGCGGCGCACCCGGCCGTGCAGGTCGGCGTAGGTGTACTCGCGGTCGCCGTGGACGACCGCGACGCGCTCGGGCGAGGAGCGGGCCCGCCGCGCCGTCCACGAGCCGATCCCCTCGTCACGCACCGCCCTCACCCCCGGTGAGGCCGAGCAGCCTGGCGGCGTTGTGCTTGAGGATCTTGGGGCGCACCTCGGGCTTGATGTCCAGCTCGGCGAAGTCGGCCAGCCAGCGGTCGGGGGAGATGACCGGGTAGTCGGAGCCGAACAGCACGCGGTCCTGCAACAGCGAGTTGGCGTAGCGCACGAGTTGGGGCGGGAAGTACCTGGGCGACCAGCCGGACAGGTCGATGTGGACCTGCGGCTTGTGCACGGCCACCGACAGCGCCTCGTCCTGCCAGGGGAAGGAGGGGTGGGCCAGGATGATGGGCATGCCGGGGAAGTCGGCGGCCACGTCGTCGACGTACAGGGGGTTGGAGTACTTCAGGCGGATGCCGCCCCCGCCGGGCGCGCCCGCGCCGATGCCGGTCTGGCCGGTGTGGAACAGCGCGATCGCCCCGAGTTCCTCCAACGCCTCGTAGAGCACGTAGGCGGAGCGGTCGTTGGGGAAGAACTCCTGGAGGTTGGGGTGGAACTTGAACCCCTTGACACCGCACTCGGTGACCAGGCGCCGGGCCTCGCGCGCGCCCAGGCGGCCCTTGGCGGGGTCGATGCTGGCGAAGGGGATGAGCACGTCGGGGTTGTCGGCGGCGGCCTTGGCGACCTCGTCGTTGGGGACGGCGGGCAGGCCGGTGGTGGACTCGGTGTCCACGGGGAAGACGACGGCCGCCATGTTCCGCTCGCGGTAGTGGGCGGCCAGTTCCTCCAGGGTGGGTCTGCGGTGTGCCTTGTCGGTGCCGAAGTAGGCGCTGGAGGCGTCGTGGAGGGAGTCGTCCAGCGACTGGTGTCCGTGGGAGGAGACCTCGGCGTGGGTGTGCACGTCGATGGCGGTGACCGCCTCGACGTCGACGCCGGGCATCAGGAACCGTCCCCGGTGGGGGCGGCGGGGGCGGGGACGCCCACGCTCTCGGGGGTGCGGCCCAGGGTGGTGGGCCAGGCGGCGGCGATGTCCTCGGCGCTCCAGCCGCCGTCGGAGAACGCCACGGTCTTCTCCGCCGGGTGCGACCACAGGGACAGGCGGTCGCCGCCGATCCCGATGCACTGGCCGGTCACGTCGGCGGAGGCGTCGGAGGCCAGGAAGGCGACCAGTCCGGCGGCGTCCTCGGGGGTGCCGAGGCCCTCGCCCTTGCGCAGCCAGTCGGGCAGCGCCCCGCCGCGTTCCCGGGCGGCTTCGATGTGGGGTGCGAAGGCGGGGATGGTCTCGGTCATGGCGGTGGCGGCCACGGGGACGATCGCGTTCACGGTGATGCCGGCGCGGGCGCACTCCATGGACCAGGTGCGGGCCATGGCGGCGATCCCGGCCTTGGCGGCGGCGTAGTTGGTCTGCCCGAAGTTGCCGCGCTGCCCGGCGGGGGAGCCGACGAGGACGAGGCGGCCGCCCCGGCCCTGTTCGCGCATGCGGGTGACGGCGGCGCGGGCGCAGGTGAAGGTGCCGCGCAGGTGGACGCCGACGACGGTGTCGAAGTCGTCGTCGCTCATCTTCCACAGCACGCGGTCGCGCAGGACCCCGGCGTTGGTGACCAGGACGTCCAGTCCGCCGAACTCCCCGACGGCCCGGTCCACCAGCCGCTGGGCGGCCTCGGCGGTGCCCACGGCCGCGGCCTCGGCGACGGCGGTGCCGCCCTCGGCGGTGATCTTCTCGGCCGCCTCGGCGGCGGCCCCGGCGTCGGCGTCGTTGACCACGACCGACGCTCCGGCGGCGGCCAGCCGCCGGGCGTAGGCCAGTCCCAGGCCGCGTCCGGCACCGGTGACCAGCGCGGACCTACCCGACAGGTCGATGCCCATTACCGTCTCCTGTTCGCAAAGTGCACATGTGTTCGGTGGCGGAGTGATGTGAGTCACTGGAAGGTGCCGCCAGTCACGAACTTAGGCATACTTTTGATCGCAGTCAAGATATTGCCCAATATTGGGTCGCGCTACGCTACCCCCGGAGGGAGAACACATGGAGACCGACGAGCCGCCCGCGGAGGAGAGCGAACCCCGCCTGCGACCCCAGTCGCTCATGTTCGGCTTCCTCGGCAACTTCGTGCTCGGCAGGGACGTCGGCGTCTTCTCCGGCAGCTTCATCGACGTCTTCGCCCGCGTCGGCGTCTCCGAGCACGCCGTGCGCTCCACCCTCAGCCGGATGGCCCGCCGCGGCCACTTCCACCGCGAGCGCCACGGACGCCGCGTCTACTACGGCCTGACCCGCCGCACCGCCGACATACTCGCCGACGGGGAACGGCGGATCTGGACCACCGGCGTGGTCAACGTCGACACCGACGCCCCCTGGACCCTGCTCTCCTTCTCCCTGCCCGAGTCCCGCCAGCGCGAACGCCACGACCTGCGCTCCCGCCTGGCCTGGGCGGGCTTCGGCCCCATGGGGAACGGGCTGTGGATCGCGCCCGCACAGGTCGACGCGCACCGCGTCATCGACGGCCTGGACGCCCACGTGCGCGTCTTCCACGCCCGCCCGGTGGAGCCCACCGAGGTGTGCGACATCATCGCCGACGCCTACGACCTCGACGGCCTCGCCGACCGCTACCGGCGCTTCCTCGGCCGCTGGGACACCGCCGAACCCGCGCCCGAGGCCCCCGACGACCTCGCCCGGCTCCTGCTGCTCATGACCGACTGGCTCCAGACCATCCGCCGCGACCCGCGCATCCCCGTCGCGCACCTGCCCGAGGACTGGCCCGCCGTCCGCGCCCAGAAGCTCGTCCACGAGCTGCACGGCACCTACGCCGTGCCCGCCCGCGCCATCGCCGACCGGGTCCTGGACACCGTGCCGATGCCCCCGGCCGACTGACCGGGCCCGGGACGGCGTGTTCCGTGCCCGCTACCGGGGATCGGGCGGGGGAAGCCAGGGGGCGATGGGGCCGAGGTCGATGACCGCGCTGCCGGCGGCGCGCTCGGGGGCGGCCGGGCGCAGGGCGGCGGTGGCGCGCCGTTCGGCGCCGGGGTGGTCGGCGAGACGGGCGGCCTTGAGCACGAGGAGCCACAGCGCCTCCTGGAGGAGGTCGCGCGGGGGATCGGGGACCGAGTCCAGCAGGACCCGGGCCCGGACCCGGTCGCCGGTGCGGGCGGCCAGCCAGGGCAGGACCCAGGGGGCGTACGGGCCGAGGTCCTCCTCGGGGACGGCCGCGCCGGGGAGGGACACGAGGGCCGCGGCGCCCCCGGCCAGGCCGGCCATCCCGGAACGGGCGAGGATCCCGGCGGCCTCGGCGGTCGGGCCGCCGTCGCGCATACGGCGGTAGAGGGCCGTGAAGACCCTGGCGAGCGGCCGGTCGAACGTGTCGGCCAGGGCGTCCACCCGCGCGGCGTCCGCGTCGCCGAACAGCCCCAACGCGCCGAGCGCCTGCATGCGGCTGATCCGACCGTGGATCTCGAACGTGGACAGGTCGTGGTCCACCGCCAGGTCGATGATCTCCGTCGCCAGACCGTGGCGTTCGGCGGCCAGCCCCGTGCGCTCGAACGCCTGCATCAGTCGCCCCGCCAGCGCCGTGCACAGCAGCCGCGGATCCCCCAGTTCCCGGGCGATCCGCTCCGCCTCGCGCGCCTCCGGGCCGCGGTCCGCGGTCCCGCGGCTCTCCATCGCGACGGTCGCCAGCAGCCGAGCCCGCGCCGCCCGGCTCCCGCCATCGCCGAGCCGGTCCAGGGTCCGCTCCGCCGCTGCGACGACCGCCGCCGCGCCCGCCGGGTCGTCCGAGCGCGTCCACACCCCCGGAACGTCGAACCGGCCGATGACGCGCGCCGTCAGCTCCGGGTCGCCGAACCGCTCGGCCGCCGCGATCGCCTCCAGCCGCTGTCGCGCCGCGGCCGCCACCGCCCCCGACACCGCCAGGTCGGAGATGAGCACGGCCGTGGTCTCCAACCGGCTGCGCGCCGACACGGACGCGTACGCGGCCGCCGCGTTCGACCACACGTCCTGTACCGAGGACGGCGACCGCAGCGCCGGGTCACCGCGCAGGATGCCCACCTCCAGCTCCGCCAGCCGGGGATCCGGGTCCAGCCCGAGTTCGTCGACCAGCCGGGCACGGGCCCTGGCGAGCGCCGCCAGGGCGTCGCGGCGCCGACCTCCCCGGTACAGTCCCAGGGCGAGCAGCCGCCAGGCCTCCTCACGCCAGGGATGGGTGTCGACCAGGGCGTTCAGCGCGGCGACCGCTTCATCGGTCGCTCCGGTGTCCAGCCGCGCCTGTGCGAGCCGTTCGACCGTGCGGACGCGCAGCTCCGCCAGGTGGGCCCGCTCCGCCCGCGCCCATTCCGCGTCGGCGAACTCCTCGAAGGGCTCTCCGCGCCACTGGGCCAGGGCGCCGCTCAGCAGACGGGCCGCCTCCTCGGGCGGCGCGCCGCGCGACTCCTCGACCCACCGCTCCACACGGCGGACGTCGACATTCTCCGCCGGTGCCCGCAGCGCGTACCCCGCACCTTCGGTGACCAGCACACGCGGCCGCCCCCGGTCCGCCTCCAGCGCCCGCCGCAGGTCGGAGACGAAGGTGCGCACCGCGCCCTTGGCGCGCGGCGGCGGGTCGTCCGGCCACAGCTCATCGACCAGCCGCTCCACTCCGACCACCCGCCCGCGGGCGGTCAGCAGCAGGCAGAGCAGTTCGCGCTGGCGCCGGCCGCCCAGCGCGACCGGCCGTCCGTCCCCGGCGACGACCCCCACCGGTCCGAGAACGCGCAGATCCCAGGTGTCCACCGTCGTGACGCTAGCACCGGCACTGATCGAACGCTGATCAGCGCCCGCGATGCTCATCGGTACCAGGTTCCACGCACCGTGAAAGGCAGCCCATGTCCCGCACCATCCCCGGCTCCGACACCGTCACCGTCGAGGTGGCCCCCGGCGTCCCGATCACCGCCGCCGTCCTGGGCGACGGCGGCCCCGCCGTCGTCCTGCTGCACGGCTTCCCGCAGACCCACCTGATGTGGCGCCACGTCGCCCCCGCGCTGGCCGCCGACCACACCGTCATCTGCCCCGACCTGCGCGGGTACGGCGCCAGCGGCAAACCCGCCGAGTCCGCCCCCGACACCTACGCCAAGCGCACCATGGCCGCCGACGTCGTCGCACTGGCCGCCGCCCTGGGGCACGAACGCTTCGCCCTGGCCGGGCACGACCGGGGCGCGCTCGTCGCCTTCCGCGCCGGGCTCGACCACCCCGGCACCGTCACGCACCTGCTCTCCCTGGACGTCCTGCCGACCCTGGACATGTGGGACGTGCTGCACGGGGCCGACGCCCGCGTCGCCTTCCACCTCTACCTGATGGCCCAGCCGCCCGGGCTGCCCGAACGCATGATCTCCGCGGTCGCCGACGACTTCTTCGCGGGTTTCCTCGACGGCTGGGGCGCCGACGGGCGGGCGATCCCCACCGACGTCCGGGCCGAGTACCTGCGGGCCTCGCGCGAGGCCGTCCCGTCGATCGTGGCCGACTACCGCGCCTCCGCCGGGATCGACCTCGAACACGACCGCGCCGACCGCGCGGCCGGGCGGACCCTGGCCATGCCGGTCACGGTGATCCAGCAGGACTGGGGCGCGGTGCTCGGCTACGACGCCGCCGCCCTGTGGGGCGCGTGGGCCCCGGACCTGGAGCACCGCACCCTGGACGCCGGGCACTTCATGGCCGAGTCCGCGCCAGAGGAGATCACGGCGGCGATCCGCGCCCTGCTGCGCAGGTGAGCGGCGACCTCTCGGGGTGAATCCGCCGATTCCATACCGAACCCCGCCCGCGCGCCCGGAGGGCTCCGGACACACGGGAATCCGGCAAGGCGGTCGGTCCCCGTCGGCCTGTCCGGAGGACGAACCGGGACCCTCCCCGCCGGAGCCCTCAACCACACCCGGAGGGTGCCGCGGGGGGTGAAGGCCACCGGTGGTCTTCACCCCCCGACCCCGGGGGGTTGTCCACCCGCCCGGGACGCCCGGCCCCATCCGGGAG
>NZ_JASFDV010000034.1 GCF_030766825.1 Nocardiopsis sp. CC223A | reverse complement strand
TCAGTGCAGGTCAAAGCCACTCCGGGTGGGCCCTTCGCAACCCAGACACATACCCAGGTGGGTAGTTCCTCTTCACGTGGGGCGGGGCGCCCCCCGGGGCTGGCGGGCCCCGGCCCGCGCCCCGCCGGGTGGGTTGTCTCCTCCTCCTGCTGCTCTCCCCAGCGCTTCGCATTCCCTTTCTCCGGTCTCTTGAAAAGACATTCTCGGAAACGCTTGAAACAACCCGGTTCAGGGAGCTGGCGTGCCAGAGCGAGGTGGTCGATGCACACACGAGGCGGTGCGCCGGCCGCCACCTCGTTCGCGCGCCGGGATGCTGCTCCTGGCGGACGGGGGCGTGCTGCGCGAGGGCTTCTCGCTCGATGTCGCATCGAAGACGCGGGGGATGGGTGGTTCCCTTCACGAAGGCCTCCGCCGCCTTCTTTTCCTGCCGTTCCTGGAGTGTGCTCATCCAAGGGCCGGTGCGGTGCGGTTCCGTCTGGCGGGGCGCGCTCGACCCGCGGACGGCGGAGCGGTGGCCGACCGGTCTGGAGTAGACACCGTGTTTCGTGTCGTCGTCCTTCTTCGGGGTGGTCCTGGGGGTGAGCCCCCGAGTGAGAGCGGAGTGAGAAGGGGGCCAACGGGTGGTCCACCAGGGGGTCCCACGGGCGGTCCGCGCTCCTGGATCCCCCCATCAGGGTCATCCTTGCAGGTCAGGGGTTGCTCAGATGGTCCAACGCCTGCCCAGACTTATACCCGGTGGGTAGTCCTCTTCACGTGGGGGCGGGCGGCGCCCCCGCAGGGCGGGAGGCACTGCTCGTCCGGCGGCCTCCGGAAAACCCCACTCCCACCGCCCTCGCTGCACCCACCTCCCTTCATTTCCGCTTTCCTTTCTCTGTTCACCTGTATCGACATGGGTGGCGGAGCGGTGCGTCGGGTGTGGCGGTCCGAGTGCGGAGATCGTCCGGCATCGCGTGGTGAACGCCCCGGCATCGGCACCTGCCCGTGAGGGTCTTCGAGAGCGCAAGGGCGGCGCAGGGAGGAGAGGGACCAGCCTGGCCTGGGCAGGTCGCTGGGCGGGTGTCGCATGCGCTGCGGGGGCGTCTTCATCAGGGTTCATCAGGGCGAGACGACGACACGGGGAAGAGGCCCGCCGACGACGAGACCCATCCACCTCCACCTGGCCCCACAACCTGGGCCAGCAAACGGCCCCACGGGCCGGGGCCGTCCGGGGCCGTCCGGGGCCCTGCGCGGGGTCGCCGCTGCCGCCGTGCCCGGGGTCCTGGCCTGGGGCGTGTGGGGCTGTCAGAGCCCCGACGTCGGCCCCACCATCCGCCCCAGGGCGCGTCGCCCGGGGCGGTCGGGCCGTACAGCGGCCCCGCACCGGTCGGCCCCGGTTCCCGTGCCGGATGGGCGTGTGACGGCGATGGCGCAAATCCCTACCAAACGGACACAAGGGCGAGGTTCTCGGCCCATCGGACAGGCAATCCATCGAATCCGCTTGACCACCTCGGCGAGGTCGAGCGTGGATGCGTGGTGCCCCGTCAACGGCGGGGCCGCGTGCCGTGTTCGCGCAGTTCAGAGGTGGTGGAGAGGTGGGTGTGGTGAAGCGGGAAACTCCGGTGACGCTGGCCGAGGTCGCCTCGCTGCCGGTGGTGCTGGGTCCGGTCCAGGCGGGGCGGATGCTCGGCCTGGACCGCACCACCGTCTACCGGCTGCTCCGCGAGGAGGCCTTCCCGGTCCCGGTCCAGAGAGCGGGGAAGGCGTGGGCGGTGCCGACTGCCGGTGTGCTGTCCTACCTCGGGCTGGACACCCCGGCCACCTCGACCACGACGACTGGCGGGTGCGGGTGCGGTGCGCGTACGAACACCACGGAAGAAGGGTGAACGACTGCATGGGCGTGTACGAGGGGTCGGTGTTCAAACGGTGCGGGTGCCGGGAGGAGAACAGCGGTCGGGCGTTGGGGGTGCAGTGTCCGAGGTTGCGGCGGGAGGACGGGGCGTGGAATCCCCGGCATGGGAACTGGTGGTTCCAGCTCGAGCTCCCGCGCACGGTTGAGGGCAAGCGCCGACAGGCCCGCCGGGGCGGCCTGGCCTCCCAGGACGAAGCCCGTCGTCAGCTCGACCAGGTCAAGGTCCTGCTGGCCCTGGCCGAAGAGGAACCGGAAACGGAGGTGCAGATCGCCGACCTCATCCAGGCCGCCATCCAGAGTCGCCAGCCCCTGCCGGAGGTGGAGGAGGTCCGTAAACGCATCGGCGCTGGTGTGGATGTCCGACGCGAGCCGCCGCTGGTGGGGGCGTGGTTGAGGGAGTGGTTGGACGGCAAGCCCGACCTCGCCGAAGGAACACGGGCCTCCTACAACGGGCACATCCGCAAATACCTCACCCCGCACCTCGGCCGGATCCGTCTGGACCGGTTGCAGGCCCGTCACGTCGAGGCGATGTTCGCGGCGGTGGAGGAGGCCAACGTGCACATCCTGGAATGCCGCGAATCCTCCGATCCGCAGGTGAAGAGGTCGGTGCGGGGGCGGCGGGTGATCTCGCTGTCGACCAAGCACCGGATCCGTGCCACGCTGCGCAGCGCCCTGTCGGACGCGGTCCGCTCACCTGACCTGCCCATCACGGTGAACATCGCCTCCCACGTGCGCCTGCCGTCCTGCCCGAGGAAGCGGCCCCTGGTGTGGACGGCCGACCGGGTCCGTCAGTGGGAGAAGGACGGGACCGTGCCCGGGGAGGTGATGGTCTGGACCCCTGAGCAGACCCGCACCTTCCTCCGGCACGCGAGGAGGTACACGTGGTTGTTCCCGATGTTCCACCTCATCGCGGTCAAAGGGCTCCGGCGTGGTGAGGCGGTCGGGCTCCCGTGGGCGAACACCCGGCTGGTGGACGGCCAGATCGACATCCGCGTCCAGATCGTGCAACTGGCGTGGGAGACGATCACCTCGACCCCCAAGAGCACGGCGGGCCAGCGCACCATCACCTTGGACGCCGACACCGTCAAGATTCTCCGCGGCTGGAAGAGGTTCCAGAACGAGGCCCGACTCCAAGCGGGTAAGAACTGGCAGGTGACGGGCTTGGCGTTCACCCGTCAGGACGGTGCGGGGTGGCATCCGGGGCAGGTCAGTGACTGGTTCTGCCGCATCGCCAAAGCCGCCGCCCTTCCGCCCATCACGCTGCACGGGCTCCGCCACGGGGCCGCCTCCCTGGCGCTCGCGGCGGGCACGGACGTGAAAGTGGTGTCCGCCGAGCTCGGCCACGCGACCACGCACTTCACCCAGGACACCTACCAATCGGTTTACCCCGACGTGGCCAAAGCGGCGGCCGAGGCGACCGCCGCGCTGCTGCGCGGGACGCCGGTCTCGGCCGGGTAGCGGGACGGGGAGCACACCAGGAGCGACTCAGCGTCCCGGGCCCCGGGCCGTGTGGCGGGTTCACCCCGCCCGGCCTGGGGTTTCCTCGTGGGCGGTGCTGGTGGGCCATCGGATCAAAGGTCCCCTGGATGTGGTCTCAACGAAGTGTCCGCGGTGGTGAGGACTCCGTCTTCCACACCGTGCTGTCGCACGGCAACTGTCGTCGTCGGGACCGGTTCCGAATCCGATGGCCTTCGTTGCGCTCACCCGATCGGTTGTAAAGGCCTCCGTCGTTGAATTCCTTGGAGGTTGTCAGGCGCTCACCAGGGCAGCTCCCCGTTCTCATCCTGGAAGGTCCCCGTTGGCCCGTCCGCGTCGAGGGTAGCCAGCCGCACGACGGTCCTGGCGCTCTCCTCGGGCGACCTTCCGATCCCGAAAGCCGCGGTCATGTCCGTGGCGGTGGTGCCCGGCTCCAGCGCGTTGAACTTGATGTCCGGGTGGGCCTTGGCGTACTGGAGCGTCAGCATGGTGGCCGCGGCCTTGGATGCGGAGTAGAGCGCGGTCGGCAGGTGGAACTCGGGCCGTTCGGGGTTGGTCACCGCCCAGAACGATCCGGCGCTGCTGGAAACGTTGACGACGGTGGGGTTGGCGGACTCGCGCAGCAGGGGCAGCGCCGCCTCCGTGACCCGCACGACCCCCACCGCGTTCGTGTCGAAGGAGCGCAGGGCCGAGGGGCCGTCGATGTCTCCGGACGCCAGGACTCCCGCGTTGTTCACCAGGACGTCGAGCCGCCCCTCGGCCGCACCGATCGCCGCCAGCGCGCTCTTCACCAACGCGTCGTCGGTCACGTCGAGCCGGACGAACCGTGCACCGATCTCCGCTGCGGCCTTCTCCCCCCGCTCGGTGTCGCGCGCACCGATGTAGAAGACGTGTCCCAGCGCCAGAAGCTGCTTCGCGGTCTCGAAACCGATGCCCTTGTTGGCCCCGGTGATCAGTGTGACGGTCATGGATCTCCTCCTGGGATACGCGGCCCGAACGGGACTTCCGACACGCTAGGAGGGGCCGTGTCCCCGGCCCAGAGCCCTGCCGATCCCAGGGTGTGACAGGACCCCCTCTGTCCGCCGTGCGGCGATTTAGGCTGACCGCATGAGCGAGACATCGAACGCCCTCGGCGCGTTCCTGCGTGCTCGGCGCGCTCTGGTGCGGCCCGAACAGGTGGGGATCCCCGACATCGGTGTACGGCGTGTGCCCGGATTACGCCGGGAGGAGGTCGCCATGCTCGCCGGTATCAGCGCCGACTACTACCTGCGGTTGGAACGGGGCCGCGACCGTAACCCGTCGGTGCAGGTGCTGGAGTCGATCGCGCGCGTGCTGCACCTGGACGACGACCACTTCGCGCATCTGCTGTCGCTGGTCGCCGACGTTCCCCGGCGGCGCGGACGCAGGCCGCGTAAGGAGACGGTGCCGACCGGTGTGCTCAAGCTGCTGGACTCCCTCGTCCAGCCCGCCTTCCTAGAGGGCCGGTACTTCGACATCCTGGCCTCGAACGCGCTCGCCCGGGCCCTCGACCCCCGACTGGTCGTGGGCGGCAACCAGCTGAGGGACATGTTCCTGGACCCGGGCCAGCAGGCGCTGTACCCGGAGTGGAAGCGCGTCACGGAGTGCTTCATCGCGAACCTGCGCCAGTCCGTGGGCACCGACATCGACGATCCCCGCTTCGCCGACCTCGTCGGAGAACTCTCACTGGCGAGCCCGCTGTTCCGCAGGCTCTGGGCCCGGCACGAGGTGCGGGGCCAACGCGGAACGCCGATCCGGCTCGACCACCCGCGGGTCGGGGAGCTGACCCTCAACAGGGAGCGGCTGAGTGTGGGCGGGGCCGAGAGCCTGAAACTCGTCGTGTACCACCCGGACGCCGGGTCCGACAGCGCGGAGAAGTTGGCTCTGCTGGCTTCGGCGGACATGCCCGCACAGGGGCGGGGAGGGAACGCGGGCGCTCCGGCCCGCGAGACGAACGGCGCTGTGTCCGAGTGAACCCGTTCGGGCTCCGGGTACGGCGCACGGCACGACCGTGCGGGCGAACAGTATTTCTCATCAAGGCTTTGCGGTGGAGGCACCTGTGACAACGATCGGGATCATCGGCGCGGGCGAGGTGGGGAGCCAGATCGCCCGCGCGGCGGTGGCGAACGGCTACAAGGTCGTCATCGCCAACTCGCGGGGCCCTGAGACCTTGGAAGAGCTCATCGACGAACTCGGCCCGGCGGCCTCCGCCGCGTACGCGGCGGAGGCCGCGGCGTCGGGCGACTTCGCCGTCATCGCCGTCCCTCTCAAACTCGTCAATGACATGCCCGTCGCAGAGCTGGCGGGCAAGGTCGTTCTGGACACGAACAACTACATGATCTGGCGCGACGGCCACTTTCCGATGGTCGACTCCGGTGAGAAGACGGTCCACGAGCTGCGCCAGGAACAGCTCCCGACGTCGAAGGTCGCCAAGGCGTTCACCCACATCCAGGCTCCGAGCCTGCTCCGCACGGCCCGACCCGCGGGCGACCCCGCCCGACAGGCGCTGTCGGTGTCGAGCGACTACCCAGAGGCCGTGGACATCGTCACACGGCTGTACGACCGGTTCGGGTTCGACACGGTGGACAACAGTCCGTTGAGCGAGTCCTGGCGCACCGCCCCCGGTCAGCCCGCCTGGGTCCAGCACGCACGGCAGAACCGCGAGCAACTGTCCCGCAACCTGGAACTGGCGGAGCCCATCATCGTCATGTGACATTGCGAGTCCACGGCATTCAGGTGATCCCCGGGCTTGCGAACCAGGCGGGTAGCGGCACGAAACACCGGGTGCGCCGGTGGGAGAAGGACGGAACCGTTCCGGGGGAGGTGATGGTCCGGACATCGGAGCAGACCCGCACCTTCCTCCAGCATGCGAGGAGGTACACGTGGTTGTTCCCGGTGTTCCACCTCATCGCCGTCAAGGGACTCCGGCGCGGTGAGGCGGTCGGGTTGCCGTGGGCGAACACCCGGTTGGTGGACGGGCAGATCGACATCCGCGTCCAGGTCGTGCAGCTGGCCTGGGAGACCATCACCTCCACGCCGAAAAGCGCAGCAGGCCAGCGCACGATCACCCTGGATGCCGACACGATCAAGATCCTGCAGGGGTGGAAGAGGTTCCAGAACGAACACCGCCTCGCAGCAGGATCCGCCTGGACCGGTACGGGGTTGGTGTTCACCCGTCAGGACGGGTCGGCGTGGCATCCGGGGCAGGTCAGTGACTGGTTCTGCCGTATCGCCAAAGCCGCCGCCCTTCCGCCCATCACCTTGCACGGGCTGCGCCACGGGGCCGCCTCCCTGGCGCTCGCGGCGGGCACGGACGTGAAGGTGGTCTCCGCCGAGCTCGGCCACGCGACCACGCACTTCACCCAGGACACCTACCAATCGGTCTACCCCGACGTCGCCAAAGCGGTGGCCGAGGCGACCGCCGCGCTGCTGCGCGGGACGCCGGTGTCGGCCGGGTAGCGGGACGGGGGAGCACACCAGGAGAGGGTCTTATTCTGCAAAGAATGACCTATCGCCGAAGTTTGGATGGCACGTTTTAAGTCGAAGGGAAGATGGCTGTTACATGATCGGCGGTGATGAGGTTTCCACGAGTCGGGGATAGCAGTTGATCGAGCCACCTGTCTTTGGGCAAAAGCGATTCAATTTTCGTTCGGGCATCGCCGCGTGCCTCGGCATTTCCGTTGCCGCAAAGTGCGTCGTACGTCCGGAGTCGGTCGGCCAACAGATCATAGAGTCGGACGACTGCGCCGTGATGGATCAGTGCGGCCTTGTCATGCGCGGCTTCGGCTGCATCGTGTTTTGCAGTGGTGGCTGGGGTTAGTAGGCAGCCATAAACGCGAGTTTTCGCCGAACGCCTGGTTTCGACTTCGATCTGACCGAGCAGTTGGTTCACATCTTCGCGGTCGAGGGGGTTGGGCTTGCCAGTTTTAACTTCCCATACGCGGCGCTCGGCGCGTTTGGCAGTAGACCAAGTCCAGCGGCAGTCAGTAGCACTCTGTTCACGCTTTGGTGGGCGTTCGCCACTGGCACCGGTAAGTCGGGCGAGTACCTTCAGCCCTTCACACTGCTGGTCGTGGTTACCTGTGAGAAAGGTTCGGCCCTTGGAGAGAGCACGGTCGAGCCTAACTCCGGCTTCACGACGCCACTCGTCCCAGGCGAGGAAGATTCGGTCGAGGTCATCGGTTGGGCGCTCATAGCCTTCAAGGTCGGCTACAGTGCGAGCCAGCCGACGAAACCAAGCGGTCCGTGGCCCGTTCTTAGTGACGTCATCCAGAGTCTCTCGCGCAGCAGCCAGGTCTTGAGCACGGCCTCGGTCGAAGTGAGCGTGGGCCTCAACGTAACGCCAGAACGCCGCATGTTCGGTTTCCTCGGCAGCTATCAGCTGTGCCGCAGCCTCACGAGCCTTAACTGCAGCACTCGTGTGGTCGCCGATCCATAGGTCAGTTGCTGCCGAGACCTCGGCATCAGAGCTGGACATTTCACCGTTTTTGCTGGTGCCGCGCCCGGGGCGTGCCTTACGCCGAGATGGTGACTGTTCGCCAGGTGCGCTCGGATGGGGAGTCCTCTTGGAGTCTTCCCAAAAGGCCTCACAGGCGCGCAAGGTGCCTTCCCAACCTTGGTCGTACCGTTCCAAGGCCCCGCGGACGGTGGGTGTAACACTTTCAGGGATTGACTTTCGGACCGCAGGGTCGGCGAGCACCTGCGCGAAGCTGGGATCTAGCCCGAGGTAAAGAGACCGGTCGGTGGCGTCGCGATTTGCACGTCCCAAGGCTTGAGTGATGCGTTGACCGACGCGGTGGCGCATGAAACTGGCGTCGCCGAGGTAAGCGACGACGAACCGTTCAAACTCGCTGCTGGCCTGCGGGATCGAGACGATGATGACTAGCCTGCAAACGTCTCCCGCAAGGTCGAGCCCATCGTAACGGCCTGCGGTAACTAGGTGTCCGCTTGCAGCCCGACTCCAGATGTCCACTATCGCGTCGTCACCAGACCGAAGGCGATAAACCGTTTCTTCAGCCTCAGTGAGGGCTTCCTGAAGAGTGTCAGCCTCTGAGTGGCTGGCGCACAGCCAGGCTGCGCGCCCGCCCGCGGCACGCGCTTGGCTCAGCGCCCATTCGAGCACGGTGGAGTCGAATGGGCGCTCCGAACTGGGGTTGAGCACCAGCAGCCGCTCGCCGGTTGCCCCCGGAGGAAGCGATTGTGCGGGCTCTAGCTGGGTGATTGGGCTGCCACCAACACGTCGTTGCAGATCATCCATTGAGCCGAGTGTCGCGGAGAGATAGATCCGCTGCTTGGCTTGGCTGTACCAGGTGTTGAGTGTAGTCGGCGGGTGGTAAGGGCGGATCTCGATGCCGGACGGCCCGATGAGCACTCCGCACCGGCTGAGATGGTCACGGACAGCAGGCCAGACGTATTTGATCTCGTCCTTGTCGATGAGGGGTGACTCTTCAATGGCGTCGCGGACAGGTGTTGCGATGGCGGCCCAGTCTTTGAATGACAGCAACTCGGGCGGGGTGCTGGATTGGGCGGTACCTTCCAGCATCGCCTGCAAACCGGGGTAGGCATTGGTGTGTGCCGCCAAGAGTTCGCAGATCGTTTGGTACAGCTCGCTGGCGGGGCCTTGCTTGTCGGGGATGCGTAGGGTTTGCAGCCCGCTGAGTGGTTGCTCGGCGAGATGGGCGTCGTCGAAGATGACCATGTCGGCTGGCTGAGGGACAGGGCTGCTGTTGAAATAGACCCAGTAGTTCATGACGCCAACAGCTTGCGCTTGGTGGTAGTCATCGAGCTTGGCTCCGCCGTAGTCCTTTGCAGCGAAGCGGACAACGTCCAATCCCAGTGCGTTGGCTTCTTCTTCGACCCGTTGCGCAAGTTGGCGGGTGCCTGTCAAGTAGGCCACGGACCAACCTTGGTCCAGGGCATAGTCGGCGATCAACAGAGCCAAGAGTGTTTTGCCCTCTCCGGTCGGCATCTCGATGGCTAGGTCCGCGGTGTCGCGGTGCTGCTGAGCGTACGCGGTGAGGACTTGGCGTTGTCCCTGCCGTAGTTGGGTGAACCTCGTGGATCCGAACGCGGTGAGGCGCTGGTCGAAATCCGGTACCGCTGCATGGGTCATCGTTCCTCCTTTGGTCAGTGTGCTGTGCACCTTACGGCGAAGAAGCCGAATCGACCGAGCTGCTTCTGCTTTCGCTGCTTGGTGAATAGCATCAGTTGATTGATCAAGAGCATCTTGCCAGCGCCCGTCGGCGGTTAGGGGGCTTTTGGATCATCAGGTTGCGCTAGTACTCCAGCCGCACTTTGAGATCTCGGTCTGAGCAACCCCCGGACATGAGACGGCCACCGCTGTGATCATGTGGGTGTGAAGGAACCAAACGATCGGCGGTGGCCGTGCCGCCCACTGTAACGGAAGTCGATCCCACCGTCTGGGCGAACGGGTTCGAGGACCTGTTCTCCCAGACCGTGGCCCCCTTCTTCGGCCGCCGGGAACCCCGGCTGCGCGCCCGCTCCTACCTGCTGGGGCTGCTCAGCAGCTTGGAACGCAAGAACGGCTGGTCCCTGGCCGAGTTCGCCGGCGACGCCACCCCCGACGGCATGCAGCGCCTGCTCAACCACGCCCGCTGGGACGCCGATCAGGTCCGCGACGCCCTGCGCGCCCAGACCGCCGAACGGATCGGCCACCTGGACGGGGTGCTGGTCGTGGACGACACCGGGTTCGAGAAGAAGGGCCGCCGCTCAGCCGGGGTACAATGCCAGTACACCGGCACCGCGGGCAAGATCACCAACTGCCAGATCGGGGTGTTCTGCTCCTACGTCAACCCCGACAGGCAGCGGGTGCTCATCGACCGGGAGCTGTACCTGCCCGAGTCCTGGTTCGCCGAGGCGGACCGGCTCGCCGACGCCGGGGTTCCCGACGGCACCCGCTTTGAGACCAAGCCCGAGCTGGCCTGGCGGATGATCGAACGCTGCGCGGACGATCCGCTGCTGTCGTTCGCCTGGGTCACCGCCGATGAGGCCTACGGCGACAACACCCGCCTGCGCGAGCGCTGCCGCAGCCGGGGGCTGAGCCATGTCATGGCCGTCTCGCGCGACCACCGCCTGGTCCTGGCCGGGGTCAGGACCCGCGCCGACACCCTCGTCGCGCTGTTGGGGGCCGATGCGTGGCAGCGCTATGCCTGCGGGGACGGCGCCAAAGGGAGGCGGTTCTACGACTGGGCCTGGATCGGGGTCGGTGAGCACGAGTGGGTGCTCGCCCGCCGCTCGCTCAGCGACCCCACCGAGGTGGCGTTCTACCGGTGCTGGTCCATGGGTCCGGTCGCCTTGTCCGAGCTGGTGCGGGTAGCCGGGGCGCGGTGGAGCGTGGAAGAGGTGTTCCAGGCGACCAAGAACGAGGTCGGATTGGACCACTACCAGGTCCGTACGCACACCGCCTGGTACCGGCACATCACGCTCGCGATGGTGGCCCACGCCCATCTGGCCTTCCTCGCCGCCGATCCACCATCCGGCCGGGAGGGCCAGGTCGGCGGGAACGACGGTTCCGCCACACAGGGGGCCTTCCTCGCAGGGACGATCGCCGCGTGAGAGGCCGGGGGGTGACGATCCGGGCGAGCTGGTCGGGTTGACCGTCAACGAGATCCGCCGACTGCACGCCCACTACCACCGGCCCGATCATGCCTGGTCATACCGGGTCCGTTGGTCGCGGTGGAGACGCCGTCACCAGGCCAGGGCCCGCCGCTGCCACTATCAGCGGCAAAGACGTCTCATCGATCACTAAGTGCGGCTGGAGTACTAGTCGCCGACGACAGCGCAGGGTAGCGGCTGTGTAGGGTGTGGGCGGCTGACCAGCCCTGGTGGTCCTTGGGCAGGGCTGGTGTGTTCGGGGGCGGATATGACGGCACGGGTCCGCGTCCGCCGCCTGCGGTGGTGCACCCGTGGGCACACGGGTGCCCCCGCACGGCCATGGGAGGGCAAAGTGCTCGGGAGGTGGGTGCCCCACCTGTACTGACCTTGTACTGGGGAGCACACCAGGAGCACACATCGGCCCGGAACGCGGCGAGGACCTCTTGCGAGGTCCTCGTGGGCCCCTTTGAACTGGTGTTTTGGGGCGCACCCGGCAGGATTCGAACCTGCGGCCATCGGATGAGAAGTCCGGTGCCCCGTCGATGCCGTTCCACCGGGTGGGGCTCTGGAGCCGTCCCGTGTGGGTACCGCCCCCGTTCTCGGCCGGGGCCGAGTTGTGGGGCGTCGAAGACGCCGCACACGTACGCGTGGTCCGGTTCGATACGCGTGGATCTTCTTGCTACTCCTTGAACGGGTCGTTGTCGCCGGTGGCCGGGGCGCGGCGTCTCGCGATCGGCGGCACCGCGTGGACCCGGGGGCGCGCCGGGTGCTCGACGGCTCGGACCGCGGGACCGGCCCGGGGGATCCGCGCGGGTCCGTATGTCCTCGGGGGCTCCGGCGGCGGCCTTTCGCGTGCCAGAGCACGTGACCCCGGTGCCGATGGGGAGCGCGCCCTCTGTGACCTGGGCCGACATGGACTCCCTTGGCGCCGCTCGGGGGTTGGCCTCGTCGCTTTCCGGGTGTGCGTCGGGGTCCGTTTCAGCGGGTCTCGGCGCTGAGCAGGCGCACGCGGCAGGCGAGTTCCACGGCGAACCGGGTGTCGGGATCGTCCAGGTCCAGCTGGAGGGCCTTCTCGATCTTGCGCATCCGGTAGGTGACCGCGTTGGGGTGCAGCAGCAGCTCCCGGGCGGCCTTGGCGGGGGAGTTGCGGTTGCTCAGGTAGGCCAGCAGTGTCCGGACCGCCGTCGCTGTTTTTTGGGGGTCGTCGGAGTCCAGCGGGCGCAGCAGGTCCTCCAGCAGTTTGCGGCTGGTGGGGGAGGCGTAGAAGTCCAGGAGGACCCGCCGCAGGCCGGTGACGTCGGTGGCCACGATGTGGCCGATCCGGCCGGAGGCGACGGCCGTCTCGGCGGCGATCCTCGCCTCGGCCGCGGACTGGCGCAGCCCGGTGGCGCCCACCTGCGGGGTCCCCATGCCGACGGTCGACTCCCAGCGGCCGCCGGCCAGGGTCTGGGCGTGGTCGGCGATGTCGGCGGCCACCTCCCGGAGTCTGCGCTGGTGGTCGCCCCTGCCGGGGCGCTCGGAGGAGACGATCAGGGCGTCGTCGCGGATGAAGGCGATGTGCCAGAGCTCGTCGCGGTTCTCGAACAGCTCGAAGGCGTGGAGTTCGAGGGCCGATTGCAGGGCGCGCGGCGGGTGGTGGTCGGCGTCGCCGGGGTCGGTGAACTCCAGCCAGGCCGCCACGTGCGAGAGCTGCAGGGGGAAGCCGAGCCGGTAGGCCTGGTCGGCCAGGGAGTCCACCCGGGAGGACTCGGCCACCACGAGCTGGGCCAGGAGCTCGGCGGAGGTCTGCCGGGGGGCGAAACGGTGCTGCACCTCCCGGAGCAGCACTTTGGAGACCACCGCGGCGATACCGGGCAGAGCCAGTCCGGCGGCGTCGTCCCCCGCGTGGCCGTCCTGTCCGGCGGGCTCGAAGACCAGCCTGCCGCGCGGCACCTCGCCGATGAACACGGCGGCCTCCTCGGCCCATCCGACCTGCGGGTCCGTCTCCAACCGGACCTTCCCGCCGAGGGCCTCGCCGGTCGCGGCGAGCACCGCGTCCACCGTGTCGGGCGCGGTGCCCCCGGCGGCCTCGCGCGCTTTCTCCAGCGCGAAGCGCGCCCGCGTCAGCACGTCGGAGGCCTGGTCGTTGACCATGCGGTCGATGGCCACGGCCAGGTCGGACGCCTTGCGGCCGGGGGCCTGGAGCACGGGGACCCCGCCGCGTTCGGCGAGGTCCCGCGAGGTCAGGGCGATGGGCGACGCCACGGGGAGGACGAGGCCGCCCAGCCGCCGGGCGCTGGCCTGCCGGATGGCGATGTCGATGCGGTACGCCGACGGCAGGGCGGACACGTCGGCGATCACCAGGGTCCCGGCGGAGAGGGAGTCCAGGGAACCGATGTCGGCGATCTCCACGCGGGAGATCCGGCACCCCGTGCTCGGCCCCGCCACGAGGTCGACCCCCAGCCGTGCCGATTGTTGGAGGACGTGCTCGATGTCGATCTGTGCCATGGGAACAAATTACGCGAGTTCCCTATGCTGAAACAACATTGTCTTTGTACGGGTACTGCCTAGGCTCGACGCATGACGAGAGACATAACCTCCGACGATGTCGCGGCCCTGGCAGCGGGCGCCGCCATCTTCGGAACCGGAGGCGGTGGCGCCGTCACCACCTCGCAGATCGGCGTCGCGGCCGCGCTGGACGAACACGGTCCCGTGCGGCTCCGCCCGGTCGAGGACCTGACCGAGGACGACACGGTCATCGTGATGGCCGGCATCGGTGCGCCGACCGTGGGGATCGAGATGCTCCCCTCCGCGGAGCAGCCCGAGACCCTGCTCCGCGAGGCCGAGCGGGCCGCGGGCCGCCCGATCACCGTGGTGATGGCCACCGAGATCGGCGGCAGCAACGGCGTGGGGCCGGTCGGCTGGGCCGCCCAGCTGGGGCTCGACGTGCTCGACGCCGACGGCATGGGCCGGGCGTTCCCCGAGGCCACGATGGTGGCCATGAACGTGGCGGGCGTACCGCGCAACCTCACGGTGCTCTCGGACGTGGTCGGCAACGTCACGGTGATGCGGACCGTCGACGCCACCTGGCTGGAGCGCCACGTCCGCGCCTTCTCCGTCGCCGGCGGCTCGCTGTGCCTGGGCGCCTCCCTGCTCGACGCCGGGGACGTCCCCGGCGCCGTCATCCAGGGCACGGTCAGCCGGGCCATCGAGGTCGGCCACGCCCTGCTCGGCGCGCAGGAGCCGGTGTCCGCGCTCGCCCGGACCCTGGACGCGGCGGTGCTGGTCAGCGGAAAGGTCGTGGACGTCGCACGTCGCACCGAAGGGGGCTTCGTCCGCGGCTCGGTCACGATCGCCGGGACCGGGCCGGAGCGGGACCGGCTGCTGCGCGTGGAGTTGCAGAACGAGAACCTGGTCGTCCTGGAGGACGGAGAGGTCCTGGTCAGCGTGCCCGACCTGGTCACCCTGGTGGACAGCGAGACCGGTCACGCCATCTCCACCGAACTCCTGCGCTTCGGCCAGCGCGTCAGCGTCCTGGCCTGGGCCTGCGACCCCCTCTGGCGCACCGAGCGCGGGATCGAGATCGCCGGCCCGCAGGCCTTCGGGTACGACATCGCCTACGTGCCGTTCGACGCCGGGCGCTTCCCCCCGGTGCCGGCGGGGCGGGGCGCCGCACCGACCACCTCGGGAGCCACCGCGTGAGCGCCACAGCCCCGCCCCCGGGCGGCCTCTCCCTCGGCGTCGACGTCGGCGGCACCAACACCGACGCCGTCGTCCTGGACTCCTCCGACACCGTGGTCGCCCGCACCAAGCAGCCGACCACGGAGGACGTCACCGGCGGTATCCGCGCGGCGATCGCCGCGGTGCTGGAGGACCTGGGCGTGCGCCGCACCGACGTCCGCCGCGTCATGATGGGCACCACCCACGCCACCAACGCCATCGTGGGCCGCCGTGGGCTGGGCCGCGTGGCCGTGCTGCGCCTGGGCGCACCGGCCGCCACCGGCTTCCCCCCGTTGACCGGGTGGCCGCAGGACCTCAGGGACGGCGTCCTGGCGGGTGCGGCCGTGCTCCCCGGCGGGCACATGGTCGACGGGACGCCCATCTCCGGACTCGACCCGCGTGCCGTCGAGGACTTCCTGGACGGCCTCGAAGGGCCGGTGGACGCCGTCGCGATCTGCGGGATCTTCAGTCCCTCCTTCCCGGAGCAGGAGGCGCAGGTCGAGGAGATCGTCCGCGCCCGCCTGGGCCGGGACCTCCCCGTCTCGCTGAGCCGGGACATCGGCACCGTCGGCCTGCTCGAACGGGAGAACGCGACCGTGCTCAACGCCTCCCTGCACGGGATCGCCCGGACGGTGACGGACGCGCTGCGGACCGTGGTGCGGGAGGAGGGGCTCACCGACGCCGCCGTGTACTTCGCCCAGAACGACGGCACGCTCATGGCCCTGGACTTCGCGGCGCGCCACCCGGTGCTCACCATCGGCTCGGGCCCGGCGAACTCCATCCGCGGGGCCGCCTTCCTCTCCGGGGCGGAGAACGCCATCGTCGTCGACGTCGGCGGCACCACCAGCGACCTGGGCGTGGTCGTCGGCGGGTTCCCGCGCGAGTCGACCCTGCCGCGCGAGATCGGGGGCGTGCGCACCAACTTCCGCATGCCGGACATCCTCAGCATCGGTGTCGGCGGCGGTACCCGCGTGGACCCCGACACGGGGCGGCTGGGCCCCGACTCCGTCGGGCACCGGCTGCACACCCTCGCCCTCGCCTTCGGCGGGGACACCGCCACCCTCACCGACGCCGCCGTCCACGCCGGGGGCGTCGCCGCAGACTGGGCCGTCCGCGTCGACCAGGGCACCGGAGCCGCCCTGGAGAAGGCCCTGGACCGGGCCCACGAGTGGCTCCAGGAGTCCGTGGAACGGCTCTCGCACGGGAAGGCGGACCTGCCGCTCGTCGTCGTCGGCGGGGGCGGGTTCCTGGTCCCCGACGACCTCCCCGGTGCCGGGACCGTCCTGCGCCCCGCACACGGCGACGTGGCCAACGCGGTCGGCGCCGCCATGTCGCTGGCGGGCGGCCGGGCCCAGGAGATCGGCACCTACGAAGAGCGCGACGAGGCCGTCGCCAAGGCCTCCCGGACCGCCGTCGAACGCGCCATCGAGGCGGGCGCCGACCCGCTGAGGGTGGAGGTCGTCGACATCGTCGAGACCCCCGTCTCCTACAGCACCCAGCAGGCGCTGCGGGTCTCGGTCAAGGCCGCCGGGCCGCTGGCCGGGTTCGGTTCCCGGGACTCGCCACCGACCACGGACTCATAGGGACCCGCTGAACCGTACCGCCCGCTCCGCCGGAATCACACCTTGGAACACTTGAAGAGAAGGCACAGGTCATGCGTACCAGCGACATCACCCGATCCACCGCCCTCCTGGGCGTCGGGGTCCTCTGTCTCACCGCCTGCGGGGGCTCCGCCGACGGGGAGGACCCGGGTCTCGCCTCCGGGGGGATCTTCACCGCCGCGGTGACCGGGGAGGTGAACGACACCGCCCCCATGACCGGCGCCCAGCCCCAGGAGCGCCAGGCCATGGTCTACGCCTACGAATCCCTCATCTACACGGGCGAGGACGGCGAGGCCCGGCCCTGGCTGGCCGAATCGTGGCAGGCGAGCGACGACGGGCTCTCGGCCTCCTTCGCGCTCAAGCCGGGCGTGACCTGCCACGACGGCACGGAGTTCGACGCGGGGGTGGCCGCCGCGAACCTCGACTACCACGCCGACCCGGACAACACCTCGGTCCACACGGACTCGCTGGTCGCCGCCGGGCTGGAGGCGACGGGCGAGGGGCTCACCCTGGAGGTCACCTCCCCCACACCCGACCCCTTCCTGGTCAGCAAGATCGGAACCGTGGAGATGGTCTGCGCCGCGGGGCTGGACGACCCCGACAGCCTCCAGGGCGTCTCCAACGGCACCGGCCTCTACGCGCTCACCGAGATGCGGCCCGACACCCTCGTCTACACCACCCGGGACGACTACGACTGGGGTCCCGACGGGCTGACCTCGCAGACCGAGGGCGTCCCCGCGGGACTGGAGGTCCGGGTCGTCACCGACGAGTCCACACGGGCGAACCTGCTGCTCTCCGGCGAGCTCAACGCGGCGCGGATCGTCGGCTCCGACCGGGCCCGCGTGGAGACCGCCGGGTACGACTACACCGGCATCGTCAACCCCATCGGCCAGATGCTCTTCAACGAACGGCCCGAACGCCCCACCCACGACCCGCTGGTGCGCGAGGCCCTGGTGCTCGGCTTCGACCACGAGGAGGCCGCGGAGGTCGTCACCGGCGGCCACCCGGTCGCCCTGGACTCCCTCATCACCGAGTCGCCCTACCTCTGTGTCCCCGAGGACGGCCCGGTCTGGGACACCCCCGGCTTCGACCCGGCCCGGGCCGGCGAGCTGCTCGACGAGGCGGGCTGGGAGGCGGGCTCCGACGGCATGCGCCACCGCGACGGCGAGCCGCTGACGATCTCCTTCATCTACGACGCGGGCAGCGAGACGCACGCCCCCGCCGCGGAGCTGCTGCGCGAGTACTGGCTGGAGATCGGCGTCGAGACCGAACTACGGGCCATGGACGGGGCGGGCTGGTCGGAGTACCTCTACGAGACCTTCGACTGGGACACCGGGTGGATCCAGATCTCCTCGGGCGGCCCCACCATCCAGCACGCCTTCTACGGCGGCGCCACCCCCGACGAGGGCGGCCTGAACTTCATGGCCACCGACAGCGCCGAGTACGACGAGGCCGCCGCACGGGCCTTCACCGCGGCTCCGGACCAGGCCTGCGGCCACTGGGAGGACGCCGAACGGATCCTGGTGGAGGACTTCCACACCTTCCCGGTGTCCGGCACCCTCCTGCCCACCTTCATGAACGGCGCGGTGTTCGAGGAGACCTCCTACATCCAGGCGCCCTCCATCCGGATGACCGAGTAGGTCCCATGACGACCCTTCCCAGATCGCCCCGACCGGCCGGCCCCGCGCCCGCCCCCGTACGGTGGACCGGCCGGCTCTCACCCCGCGCGTCCTTCGCGCTGCGCAGGACCGGCCGCCTGGTCGCCTCGCTGCTGATCGTCGTCCTGGCGAGCTTCTTCGTGGTGCACCTGGTGCCCGGCGACCCCGTACGCGCGGCCCTGGGCCCCACGGCCCCGGTGACGCTCGTCGAGAACACCAGGGCCGACCTCGGACTGGACGCGCCCCTGCGGGAGCAGTTCACCGACTACGTCTCCGGGCTCCTCCGGGGCGATCTGGGAACCTCCATCCAGACCCGGCAGGACGTCGCGGAAGTGATCGCCTCCCGGTTCCCCACCACCCTGGCCCTGGCGGCGCTCGGCTTCGCGGTGGCGCTCGCCGGGGCCCTGCCCCTGGGCATGGCGGCCGCGCTGGTCGCCCGCTCCCCCCGGGGCAGGGTCGCCGACACGGTCGTCTCCGGCGGGCTCGGGGTGCTCATCGCCGTCCCCGACTTCCTGATCTCGGTCGGCCTCATCGCGGTCTTCAGCGTGTGGCTGGGGCTCCTCCCGCCCGCGGGCTGGGGGGACCCCGGCTCCGCCGTGCTGCCGGTGCTCGGCCTGGCGCTGGGGCCGATGGCGTACCTGGCCCGCATCGTCCAGGTCGAGATGGTCAAGGTCCTCGACTCCACCTACATGGCCACCGCACGGGCCAAGAGGCTGCCCCGGCGGATCGTCCTGTTCCGGCACGCGCTCCCCAACATCGTGACCGCGACGCTGACCGTCGGCGGCCTGCTGCTGTCCGGGCTCACCGCCGGGACCGTGGTGATCGAGACGGTGTTCGCCGTCCCCGGGATGGGCGGCACCCTGATCTCGGCCGTGCAGACCAAGGACTACCCGATGATCCAGGGCGTCGTCCTCGTCTTCGCCCTGATGGTGCTGGCCGTGAACCTCGCCGTGGACCTCATCCTGATCACCGTCGATCCCCGCACGTCGATCTCGGAAGGGTGACTCGGTGAAGAGACTCCTCACCCCCGCGGGCATCGCCGCCTCCCTCGGCGCGGCCCTGCTGCTGTTCCTCGTCCTCGCCGGCCCCGCGATCTGGGGGGAGGCCGCCGCGGAGCGCTCCGTCGCCGACCGGTGGGCCACCGCGGGCGGCGAGCACCTCTTCGGCACCGACGACCTGGGGCGCGACATCTTCGCCCGGGTCATGACTGCCGCCCGGCTGTCGCTGCTGCTCACGGCGGGGGCCACCGCCATCGGGATGGTCGGCGGCGTGGTCGTCGGCCTGACCGCCGCCGTCCTGCCCCGGTACCCGCGCCGGTTCCTCGTCTGGATCATGGACATGCTGCTGGCCTTCCCCTGGCTGCTGCTGGTGCTGTTCTTCACCGTCATCTGGGGGGCCACCGCCACCGGGGCCATGCTCGCCATCGGCCTGTCGGGGATCCCCAACCTGACCCGGCTCGTCTACAACCTGGCCTCCTCCGTCTCGGACCAGGACTACGTGCGGGCGGCCCGCGTGGCGGGGGCGGGGCCGCTGCGGGTCCTTTTCCGCCACATCCTGCCCAACATCGCCAACCCGCTGCTGGTCCAGGCGTCCGCGTCCGCGAGCGTCACGCTGCTGGCCTTCGCCGGGCTGTCCTTCCTCGGCCTGGGCGTCCAGGCCCCCGAATACGACTGGGGCCGCCTGCTCGACGAGGGCATCAAGCACCTCTACACCAACCCCATGGCCGCCATCGGCCCGGGTCTGGTCATCGTCTTCGCCGGCCTGGTCTTCACGATGGTCGCCGAAGCGCTCACCCCCGGGCAGGGGCTGCGCGGTGCGGCGGCGGCGGGCCGTGCGGCCGTGCTCCCGCGCGCGGGAGCACGGCCGGCGCCGGTCGGCCCGGCGGCCGGGGACAGGACCGCGCTCGCGGAGGTCACCGACCTGACGGTCGCGTTCCCCGACGGCGCGGGCGGGCTCGTGGAACGCGTCCGCGGGGTGAGCCTGTCCGTACGGCCAGGCGAGATCGTCGGCATCGTGGGGGAGTCCGGCTCCGGGAAGTCGCTGACCGCCATGGCGCTGGCCGGGCTGTTGGAGGCCCCGGCGGTCGTGAACGCGCGGATCCGCCGCTTCGACGACATCGACCTGGCCGCACCGCCGACCCGGGCGCAGAAGAAGCGCCTGGGCACCGAACTGGGCTTCGTCTTCCAGGACCCGCTGACCTCGCTGAACCCCGCGCTGACGATCGGGCGCCAGCTGACCGAGGTGTCGCGGACGCACCTTGGCATGGGCCGCGCCCGGGCCCGGGACCGGGCGGTGGCGGGCCTGGACGCCGTCGGGATCGCCGAACCGCACCGGCGCCTGGGCGACTACCCGCACCAGTTCTCCGGGGGCATGCGCCAGCGCGCCATGATCGGCATGGCCCTCACCGGCCGCCCCCGGCTGATCGTCGCCGACGAACCCACGACCGCCCTGGACGTCACCGTGCAGAAGCAGGTGCTCGCCGTGCTGCGCCGGGCCCAGCGGGCGACCGACGCCGCCATCGTCCTCATCTCCCACGACATCGCCCTGGTCTCGGGGTTCTGCGACCGGGTGGTGGTGATGAAGGATGGCGAGGTGGTCGAGGCCCTCGACGCCCAGCGCATCCGCGAGGAGGCGACGCACCCCTACACCCGGGGGCTCATCGCCTGCCTGCCGGACATGCGCTCCGACCGGACCCGGCCCCTGCCGGTGATCGACGACCTGCCGCCGGGCGGCCCGGCGGTGGCGGACGGTGCCCGCGGAGGGGACCCGGCCGCGGGGACCCGGACCCCGGCGCCACGAGAGGAGAGTTCGCTGTGACGGCCCTGGAGATCGAGAACCTGAGCGTCCGCTACGGTGCGCGCTCGGCGGTCTCGGACGTGTCGCTGCGCCTGGACCACGGGCGCACCGTCGGACTGGTGGGCGAATCCGGCTCCGGGAAGTCCTCGGTCGCCAACGCGGTCGTGGGCCTGGCCCCGGTGTCCGCCGGGGACATCCGGGTCAACGGGGTCAGCGCGGTGGGGCGGCGCAGCCGGGCCCGGCAGGCCCGGCTGCGCATCCAGCTGATCTTCCAGGACCCCTACTCCGCCCTGGACCCCCGGATGCCCGTCGGCGCGTCGGTCGCCGAGGGCACGCTGGCCACGGGGCGCCGGTGGAGCCGCGAGGCCCGGCGCCGCCGCGTCCGCGAACTGCTCGAACAGGTGCACGTGGACCCGGACCGCGCCGGTGCCCTGCCCGGTGCGTTCTCCGGCGGCCAGCGCCAGCGCATCACCATCGCCCGGGCCCTGGCGGGTGAGCCGGAGGTGCTGATCGCCGACGAGGTGACCTCCGCGCTCGACGTCTCCGTGCAGAGCACGGTGCTCAACCTGCTGCGCGAACTCCAGCGGACCCTGGGGCTGTCGATCCTGTTCATCTCGCACGACCTGGCCGTCGTCCGCTACATCAGCGACGAGGTCTCCGTGATGCGCCACGGCGGCATCGTCGAATCCGGCCCCACGGAAGCGCTGCTGGCCGCCCCTTCCGACCCCTACACCGAAGAACTGCTCGGTGCCGTCCCGGTACTGGGCCGGCGCATGACCTTCGAGGAGACCGCGACGCCATGACCCTCCACCCTGTGATCGACGGCCGCCGCACCGCACCCGCGGCGGCGGAGAACCCCTTCGCCGCCGCGGCCGAGGCGATCCTCCCCGAGCTGCGGGCGCTGCGGCGACGCCTGCACGCCCGTCCGGAGGTCGGACTTGAGCTGTGCGAGACACAGGAGGCCGTGCTGGAGTCCCTGGCCGGAATGGACCTGGAGATCACGACGGGCATGTCCCTGAGCTCGGTCACCGCGGTCCTGCGCGGCGGCGCCGCCGGGGGCGGGCCGGGGCCGGTGGTGCTGCTGCGCGGCGACATGGACGCGCTGCCCGTCACGGAGGCGACCGGCCTGGACCACGCCTCCGCCAACGGCGCGATGCACGCCTGCGGGCACGACCTGCACACGGCCGGTCTGGTCGGTGCGGCGAGGCTGCTCCACGAGCGGCGGGACGCGCTGCCCGGAACCGTGGTCTTCATGTTCCAGCCCGGTGAGGAGGGCTTCGGCGGCGGCCGGATCATGATCGAGGAGGGCGTCCTAGAGGCCGCGGGGGAGCGGCCCGCCGCGGCCTACGCGATCCACGTGGACGCCACGACCCCCTACGGGCGGTTCGTGAGCAGGCCCGGGCCGATCATGGCCGGTGTCAGCGCCCTGCGTATCCGTGTGGAGGGCACCGGCGGCCACGCCGCGGCGCCCCACCTCGCCGTGGACCCGGTCCCGGTGGCCGCCGAGCTGATCCTGGCCGTCCAGGGCTTCGTCGCACGCCGTGTTCCGGCCAACGACCCCGCGGTGATCTCCATCGGCCGGCTCTCGACCGATTCCAGGGCCGGCAACGTGCTGGCCCGGGAGGTGCTCATGGAGGCCAACCTGCGGTACTTCTCCGAGGAGACGCTCGCACTGCTCCGCGACGACCTGACCGAACTCCTGCGCGGCCTGGCCCGGGCCCACGGCTGCACGGCCGCGGTCGAGTTCGTGCCGTCCTACCCCGCCACCGTGAACGACGCGTCCGAGGCCGCGGCGGTCCTGGCCCGGCTGGAGGAGCTCCACGGGCGCGACCATGTGGTGAGGATGCCCGAACCGGCGATGACCTCGGAGGACTTCTCCTACGTCCTACAGCGGGTGCCGGGGGCGCTGGTCTTCCTCGGGGCGATGCCCGAGGACGTGGACCCGGCGGGGCCCGAGCCCATGCACTCCGCGGGCGTGCGGTTCGACGACCGGATCCTCGGGGTGCAGGCCGCCGCCCTGGCCGACCTGGCGTGGCGCAGGATCGAGCGGGACCCGGCGCACGGGAGCGGGGCGGTCCGATGAGGGGGAACCCCGACTACGCGCTCGACGACACGGAGGCCGTCAAGGACCTCGTCCGGGAGAACCCCTGGTGCACCTTCGTCTCCGCGGTACCGGGCTCGGGGCCGGTGGCCTCGCACTACCCGGTGCTGCTGGACGAGGACGCCGAGGGCGTCGTCCTGCTCGGCCACATGGGCCGGCCCGACGAGGTCGGGCACGGGCTCGGCCGCCACACGATGCTCGCGATCGTCCAGGGCCCGCACGGGTACATCTCGCCGTCCTGGTACGGCTCCCGGCCCGGCGTTCCCACCTGGAACTTCGCCGCCGCCCACCTGTACGGGGTGCCGGAGGTCCTGGGCGACGAGGAGAACCTGCGGGTGCTGGACCGCCTCGTCCACCGTTTCGAGCGGGTCCTGCCGGACCCGCACCTGCTGCACGCCACCGCGGAGAACGGCGCGTACGCGCACCGGATCGTCACCGGAACGGTGGGGTTCCGCCTGCCGGTGGACCGCATCGAGGCCAAGGAGAAGATGAGCCAGGACAAGTCCGCGGAGACCGTCGCCCGGATCATCGGCCACCTGGTCGAGCCGGGCCCGTACCGCAACCCGGAGCTGGCCGAGCGGATGGCGCGGGCCAACGGCCCGGCGGTGACGCACCCTTGAGGAAGGACGCCGACATGGGCGAACAACGGACGCTGCTCAACGCGTCCCTCCCCGGACGTGCGGGGACTCACGACGTCCTGCTGGACGGCGGTGTGATCGGGGCGGTCGTCCCGGCGGGCTCCGGCGCCCGCCACGGGGAGGCCACGGACGTGGACGGCCGCTTCGTGCTGCCCGGGATGTGGGACCACCACGTGCACTTCGCGCAGTGGACGGTCCAGCGGCGGCGCCTGGACCTGTCCGGCACGGCCAGCGCGGCACAGTGCCTGGAACGCGTCCGCGACGCGGTCGCCGGGCCCCGCGCGTCGAACACGGCGGAGCCCCCGGCGCTGGTCGGCTACGGCTTCCAGGACGGGGTGTGGCCGGACGCCCCCTCGCTGGCGGCGCTGGACGGGGTGGCGCCCCGGATCCCGGTGGTGCTGGTGAGCAAGGACCTGCACTGCGGGTGGATGAACACCGCCGCCGCGCGGCTGCTCTCCCTGGTCCCCGACCGGGTGACCGGCCTGGTCCGGGAGGGCGAATGGTTCGGGGCCCTGGACCGGCTCCAGTCCCCGGCCGACCTCTCCTTCGAGGACTACCGGGAGGCCGCCCTGGCCGCGGCCCGCCGGGGCGTGGTCGGGATCGTCGAGTTCGAGAACACGGACAACCTGCGGCTGTGGCCGGAGCGGGTGGACCGGGGCGTCGACTCCCTGCGGGTGGAGGTGTCCGTGTGGCCCGAACGGCTGGAGGAGGCGATCGCCGCGGGCGTGCGCACCGGGGACGTCCTGGACTCCCGGGGCCTGGTCACCATGGGCCCCCTCAAGGTGGTGGTGGACGGCTCCCTGAACACCCGGACCGCGTGGTGCTGGGACCCCTACCCCGGCATGGACCTCTCCCACCCGCACGCCTGCGGGATGGAGACCGTGCCCCTGGACACGCTGCGCGAACTCATGGCCCGGGCGAAGGAGGCGGGGATCGCCGCGGCCGTCCACGCCATCGGCGACCGCGCGAACACCGGGGTGCTGGACGCCTTCGGGGAACTCGGGATGGCCGGGACGGTCGAGCACGCCCAACTGGTGCGGGAGGAGGACTTCGCCCGCTTCGGCGCACTGGGGCTGATCGCGAGCGTGCAGCCCGAACACGCCATGGACGACCGGGACGTGGCCGAACGGCACTGGCCGGGCCGCACCGCACGCGCCTTCGCCATCGCGTCCCTCCGGCGCGCCGGGGCGGAACTGAGGCTCGGCTCCGATGCCCCGGTCTCCCCGTTGGACCCCTGGATCGCGGTCTCCGCCGCCGTCGCGCGCAGTCGCGACGGCCGCTCGCCCTGGCACCCCGAGCAGCGGATCGGTGTCGGCGCGGCGCTGGCCGCGAGCACCCGCGGACGGGTGGGCGTCGTGCCGGGCGAACCGGCGGACCTCGTGGTGGTGGAGCGCGACCCCCTGGCGTCCTCCGCGGAGGAACTGCGGACCATGCCGGTGGCCGCGACCCTGCTGGCGGGGAGGTTCACCTGGTCGGCGCTGACCCGCTGACGGCCACAGGCCCCCGCGCCGCCGCCGCGCGGATGCGCGGTGCCCGCCGGCGTCGGCGGGCGCGACGCCGTACTCCGTGGGGCGCACGGGGACGGGGTGCACGTTCGGCCTGCGCGGTCACCGGGCGTTTCCCTCATGGTCACGGGGACCGTGTCGGCCGTTGCCCTGCCTGAGGTCATATGGTCCCGGAGCCGGGGTGTCCGGCTCCGACACGAGGCGGGCAGAGCCGTCGCAGGACCGAGGAGAGGAAATCCGTGACCGACGTCGATATCCCGAGAAGGCGGCGCGGGAGGGTGGCCCGGGCGGTGGCGTCAGCGCCGACGGTGTCCCTGGTCATCCCGGCGTACAACGAGGAGACCACCATCGAGCGGTGCCTGCTCGCCGTGCTGGCGCAGACGCAGGCCCCCTGGGAGGTCCTCGTGGTCGACAACCGTTCGACCGACGGCACGGCGGCGGTCGTCCGCCGCCTGGCGGACGCCCACCCCGGGGCGGGGATCAGGCTCCTGCGCCAGTTCGACGCCCAGGGGCTGGTCCCCACCCGCAACGCCGGGTTCGCCGCGGCGACCGGTGACGTCCTCGGACGCATCGACGCGGACTCCGTCCTCGCCCCGGACTGGGTCGCGAACGTCTCCCGGGCCATGGCCGACCCGACCGTCGGGGCCGTCACCGGTCCGGTCACCTACTACGACGTGCCCGTGTTCGGCTCCTGCCGCGTGTCCGACAACGCCGTGCGGCGCACGCTCTGGCACCTGGGGCGGCGGCGCTGCCCCTTCCTCTACGGCAGCAACATGGCGATCCGCGCCACGGCGTGGAAGTCGATCGAGCACGCGGCCTGCCCCGACCACGACGACGTGCTGCACGAGGACATCGACCTGGCCGTGCACCTGAAGCAGACCGGTATCCGGGTCGCCTACGCGCCCCGGATGCGGGCGGGGGTCTCCGCCCGCCGGCTGGTGGACTCCTCCCCGGCGTCCTTCCGCGCCTACACCCACCGCTTCGCCGCCACCTACCAGAGCCACGGCATCGACCACTGGACCCTCCGGGCGCCGCGCCACCTCCTCCAGGGATTGTTCTGGGGCCTGCGCTCGGCCTCGTCCCTCACCCCCTCCGCGCGCTCCTCCCGCAAGACCGCGGCGTGAGCCGCCCCGTCCCGGGACGCCGCGCCGGTCGGGACTCCGGCCGGGCGCGGTGCCTCCGGGACGGGGGGCCCGTTCTCGGGCGCCGTCTCACGGATCGGGCGGATCCCGCACGTGGTGGGCCCCGCCGGACCGGCACGGGATGGTGTCCCGCCGGGTGGTGCGGCTCTTCCGGCCCCGTTCCCACGGATACGCGGCGGCGCCGCAGGCCGGATCGGTGCGCCGCCTTCGGCGACGCTCCGGATCACCGTGCCGACAGGGCGCGATGGCCGTCCGACATCGGCCGGCCATCGCGATGACCCGCAAGGACGCACCCGCGTGAAAGTCGCACCGCTCCAGGGGACATGACCCGGCACGGAGGACCGGCGGGGCGTCACGGTGACGCGCGGAGCCTCTCCTCGGTCTCCCGTACCTGTTCCGTCCGGTGCTGTGCGCGGTACAGGTCCAGGGCCCGCCGCCAGGCCTCACGCGCGGCCTCCGGCTCGCCGAGGGCCTCGTGGGCCTCGGCCATGCTGCTGAAGGTGTTCGCCTCCTCGAAGGCGTCCCGCAGAGCCCGGTAGACCGGAATCGCCTGGCGGAAGTACCCGATGGCCTCGGGGCGGCGGTCGGCGAGGACGGAGACGTTGCCCAGGGTGTCCAGGATGGCCGCCTCCCCGGCCTTGTAGCCGAGTGCGCGCGCACCCTCCAGCGCCTCCCGGCAGTGGTCGAGGGCGCGTTCGTACCGTCCGAACGACTCGGCCAGGACCCAGCCCAGATTGTTGAGCGCCGCGGTCGCCCACAGCGGGGCGTCGACCCTCCGGTACAGCTCCAGGGATCTCTCCGCGTGCTCCAGCGCCGGTCTCCCCTCTCCCGCGAGGACCGCGGACAGCAGGAACACCTGGTGCGTGTGCGCCTGGTTGAGCAGGTCGCCGGTGTCCTCGAAACGGCCGAGGGAGTCCGCGAGGAGGCGGGACGGCTCCTCGCCGGGGCGGCCGGCCATGAGCAGGGTGGAGGCCAGGCTCCTCTGCACGAGGGCTTTCAGGGTCGGAGCGCTCCCACCGCTCAGCCGGGAGGCGGCGTCGAGTCCGGTGCGGTTGAGGCCGATGAAATCCTCGACGTGGCCGCTGCGGCGGAAGTACAGGTGGGCGTCCCAGCACAACCGCCAGACCTCGCGGTGCAGACCCAGGTCCGAGGCGAGGCGGATCACGGCCAGGAGACAGGAGCGTTCCGCGGTGAACCACTCCAGTGCCTGGACCTCGTCCGAGAGCCGGGGTGAGAAGGGGTGCCCGTCGGACGGTTCCTCCTCCGCCACGGACGAGGGGATCTCGTGCGGGCCCAGGAGCCGGTTCGCGGCGGCCGCGGTGCGGACGTAGAAGTCGACCAGTGAGCGCAGGGCCTCGCGGCGGTCCTGCGCCGACAGGTCCGCCTCCGCCCGTTCCCTGCCGTGCAGGCGGACGAGGTCGTGCAGTTCGTAGCGCCCGGGGACCGGCTGCTGGACGAGGTGGGCCGCCTCCAGGGTGCGCAGCAGCGCCCTGGTCCGCGGTGGCGTGTGCCCGGACAGCGCCGCGACGGAGGCCAGTCCGATGTTCTGTCCCGAGAGCAGGCAGAGCAGGCCGAGCACTCGCGCCGCGGCCGCGGGCAGCGCCAGGTGGGAGGCGTCCAGGACACCGCGCAGGGAGGTGCCCAGGTCACCCGTGTCCAGGGCGTCCAGCCTGGTCTCCGCCTCCCGCAGCTCGGCCGCGAGTTCGGCGAGCGGCAGGTGCGCGTCACTCGCGGCGCGGGCGGCGGCGACGACCAGCGCCAGGGGGATCCGCCCGCAGCCGGTGATGATCGACTCCGCCGCCTCCGGCTCGGCCGCCACGCGGGGCGCCCCGATCCGGGCGGCGAGCAGCCGGTGCGCTTCGGCGGAGGTGAGCGGGTCCAGAGTGACGGACCGGGCCCCCTCGGTGGCGACCAGGCCGCTGAGCCGGTTGCGGCTGGTGACCAGGACGACGCAGGAGGGGGAGCCGGGGATCAGGGGCCGTACCTGCTCGGAGTCGCGCGCGTTGTCCAGCAGGATCAGCATCCGCTTGCCGGCCAGGAGGCTGCGGTACAGGCCGATCTGCGCCTCGGCACTGGTCGGGACGGCCTTCTTGGCCATGCCGAGGACGATGAGGAAGTCGTGGACCGTGCTCTGCGGCTCGGCGGGGGAAGTGCTCGGTGAGAAGCCGTGCAGGTTCACGTAGAGCTGGCCGTCGGGGAACCGGTCGAGGTTGTCGTGCGCCCAGTGCAGGGCCAGCGAGGTCTTGCCGACACCTCCGAGGCCGCAGACCACCGTGACGGGTGTCGATCCGGGTTCCCACACGGTGTCGAGTGCGGTGAGTTCCCTCTCCCGCCCGGCCAGCCGAGGCGGCGGGGAGGGGAGCTGGCCCGGCGGGGGGACGGGCGGGGGCGCCGCCGCCGAGGACGACCGGACGGCGGAGAGCACCGCTGCGAGGGGTGGGGCGTCCAGCGCCGGATCGGTGTCGAGGATCCTGAGGTGGAGGTCCCTGAGCTCGGCTCCGGGATCGGTGCCCAGCTCCTCGGAGAGCGCCCTGCGGAGGCGGTCGTAGTGCTCCAGGGCCTGCGCGGTGCGCCCCTCCCGGTACAGCGCGAGCATGAGCTGGCCGATCAGGCGCTCGTCGAGCGGATGCGCCTGGGCGAGGGAGACCAGGTCGCCGAGGCATTCGGCCTGCCTGCCCCGGCGGAGCAGCAGGTCGTTGCGGTCCAGCTTCGTCCGCAGGCGCTCCAGGTGCAGGCTCTCCCTGAACTCGTTGACCCAGGGGTTGTCCAGGGAGCCGAAGGCGTCGGCCCGCCACAGGGCGAGCGCCTCCTCCAGCCGGGCCAGGGAGGTGTCCTCGGTCGGCGAGTCCCGGGCCAGGGAGGTGAGGCGCCGGAAGCGGTGCAGGTCGACCGTGTCGAGTGCGTCGTCGCTCAGGGAGAGGACGTAGCCGCCCGGGCGCCGGTCGACCACCGCGTCGCCGCCGGCCGAGGACAGGGCGGTCCGCAGCCGGGAGACGTAGCTGTAGAGCGACGACCTGGCCCCGGCGGGCGGATGCCGCCCCCAGACCCGGTCGATGAGCCGGTCGACCGGGACCAGGCGGTTGACGTCGGCCAGCAGGCCGATGAACACGGACTGCCGCCGCACGTGTCCCAGATCGACGGTGCGCCCGTCGATCCGCGTCCGGATGTCGCCGAGTACGGAGATCTCAACCGTCAACACCACTCCCGGGCTGGAACGAACTGGGGGGAAGGCCCGTACGTCCGGTACGCGGGAGCACAGCGGTAACTCGGATCCCAGGAGTGTACTCCTGGGAGATCACTCGGAAGTCCGTTGCACGAGCCGCGGTTTCGGCGGGATCCCATGCACACGGACGTCCCGGCCGGGACCGGGGTTCCCCCTCCCGCCGGGCTTCGTCGGCGCCGGGGCCGACGGGAAGGGGGCGGCGCCTGTTCGGCGGCCGGAGTCCGTTCAGGTGTGGGCGTGGTGCGTGTGCAGGCCGCGGACGTCCCACTCCGGGAACGGGTCGGGCAGCGCCTCCCAGGGGGCCGCCAGCTCGCCATCGGTGAGCAGGCAGGCGCGCAGGGCCTCCTCCAGGTCGCCGTGCCGGAGCGCGGTGCCGATGAACACCAGTTCCTGGCGGGGCTCCACCCGCTCGGTGTCCGCCAGGTCCTCGGGGGCGTATCCGAGGGCGAGGCCGTCGGCGGGGTCCCACACCCCGGCCGGCTCGAAGCGGCCCACCGGTCCGGCCTGGGACCACAGGCCCGTGGTGCGGGCCCGGGTCGCCAGCCAGAAGAAGCCCTTGGTGCGCAACACGGTGCCGTACCGGTCGCCGTCGAACCCGGTCTCGACGAGCCTCCACAGGCGTTCGGGGTGGAAGGGCCGGTCGGCGCGGAACACCAGGCTGGAGATCCCGTACTCCTCGGTCTCGGGGACGTGGTCGCCGTTGAGCTCGGCCACCCAGCCGGGGGCGCGGGAGGCCCGTTCGAGGTCGAACAGGTTCGCGCCGATCAGCTCGGCGGGGTCGACGCGCCCGTGGGAGATGCGCAGGACGCGGGCGAGCGGGTTCAGGCGCCGCACGGCGGCCTCCACCCGGTCGGCCTCCTGGGCGGTGACCAGGTCGGTCTTGGTGACGAGCAGGACGTCGGCGAACTCCACCTGGTCGACGAGCAGGTCGCTGACGGTGCGCTCGTCGTCCTCGTAGGCGTCCAGCCCGCGGTCGGCGAGGTCGTCGCCGCGGTGGAGTTCGGTGAGGAAGTTCGCGGCGTCGACCACCGACACCATGGTGTCCAGGCGGGCGCCCTCCAGGAGGGGGCGGCCGTCGGGCCCGGGGACGGCGAAGGTCGCCGCGACGGGCATGGGCTCGGAGATCCCGCTGGACTCGATGAGCAGGTGGTCGAACCTGCCCTGTCCGGCCAGGCGGGCGACCTCTTCCAGCAGGTCGTCGCGCAGGGTGCAGCAGATGCAGCCGTTGGTCATCTCCACCAGGCGCTCGTCGGTCCGCGACAGGTGTCCCTCGCCGCGGACCAGCTCGGCGTCGATGTTGATCTCGCTCATGTCGTTGACGATCACCGCCACCCGGGGACCGTCCAGGTTCCTCAGGAGGTGGTTGAGCAGGGTCGTCTTGCCCGCGCCGAGGAAACCGGACAGCACGGTCACGGGCAGGTCGGTCGGTGCGCTCACGGGTCAGCTCTCTCGGATGATCTTGTACAGGTCCGCCTCGGCGGGGCCGTGGGGGACGACGGTCAGGCCGTGGGGCGCGGTCTCGGCGCGCAGCCCGGCCTCGGAGACGGTCCACCAGTCGTAGTGGACCTCGTCGGAGGAGAGGACGCGGTCGCCCTCGCAGGTCTGGTAGGTCATGTGCCAGGTGAGGCGTTCGGGTCCGGCGGGCTCGGCCCCGGCCCAACCCACGTAGGTGCGCCCGCCCACGGTCACCTCGCTCATCCGGGACCGTTCCACCGGCTCGGGCTCGGTCGGCCGGGGCAGGTTGAGCAGGACGAAGGCGCCCGGCGCCAGGCGCGGGGCCAGGTCCTCCCAGAGGCGGTCGCGCTCGTGCGGGCTGAAGTGCCCGATGAGGTTGGCCATGACCATGCCGCCGATGCGGTCGGGCAGGTCGGCGGCCAGCAGGTCGTCGCCGTCCACGGTGACCCGGGCGCGCAGGCCGGGGTCGTCGGCGGCACGGGAGAGCAGCACCGCGACCAGGACGGGGGAGGGCTCCACGGCCAGGACCGGGACGTCGGGCAGGGTGCGCGCGATGAGGCGGGTGCCCTGCCCGCCGCCCGCGCCCGCGTCCACGACGGGCCCGGAGCCCGGGGGCAGTTCGCGCAGGGCCTCGGCGACGGCCGCGCCGTGGTGGTCCCACCACCCGGCGATCATGATGTCCAGGTAGCGGCCGGAGAGCCGGTAGGGGTCGTCGTGGTCGGCCACGGGATGTCTCCAGGGGTTGGGGGCGGACTCCGTCTTGCCAAAATGAAAACGGTTATCATAATCTTCCATGGGCGGGCGGCCGCTGTCCACTCCTCGCATCCCGTCCGGTCCACCGGCCGCCCGCCCCGGCAATCGGCCCGTCCTTCCCGAGGAGCACATGTGAACAGCCCGCCCCGCCCCCCGAGCCCTGCCCGCCCGGGAGTCCGGTGACATGGGTGCGGGGTCCAGGTACGACGGCGAGGTGCTGGCCGCCCTGCGGCGGGAGGACCGGTTCCGCAGCTGCCAGGAGGTCCACGCCCTGATCGCGGACTCCCGCGGCGGCCCGCAGCGCCCGCCCAGCCTGTCCACCGTGTACCGGACGCTGCACCGGCTGGCGAGGGAGGGCGAGGTCGACACCATCCAGTCCGAGGACGGCGAGCGCCTCTACCGCCGGTGCGAGACCCCCTCCCACCACCACCTGCTCTGCCGCGTCTGCGGGCACGCGCAGGAGGTCCCGCACGCGCGGGAGCTGCGCACGGTGCTCACCCGGGTCGAGCGGTCGACCGGTTTCACCGGGCTCGCCTACTCACTGGAGTTCGCGGGGGTGTGCCCTGACTGCGCGTGAACGCTCGGCCCTCGTGACCGGAGCGGCCGGGGGCATCGGGAGCGCCGTGGTCCACCGCCCCGGCCTGCACCGGTCCCGGCCGGGGCCGCGCTAGATTGCCGATATGAACGACACCGGGGACGACGACGCGGTGCTGCGCGCCGTGGGCGAGCGGCTGCGGCGGCTGCGCACCGGGGCGCGGTTGACCCTCGCCGCGCTGTCGGAGCGGACCGGCATCACCCAGAGCACGCTGTCGCGGCTGGAGACCGGGCGACTGCACCCCACCCTGGGCCAGCTGCTGCCGCTCTCGCGCGTGTACCGGGTGCCGATCGACGAACTCGTGGACGCGCCCCCGGTGGGCGACCCGCGGGTGCACCTGCGTCCGGTGCGCCGCTTCGGCCTCACGTTCGTCCCGCTCACCCGGCGCGCGGGCGGGGTGCAGGCCTACAAGGTCGTCTACCCGCCCGCCCGGACGCTCCCCGCGCCCGAGCTGCGCACCCACGAGGGCCACGAGTGGTTCTACGTGCTCTCCGGGACCGTCCGGCTGCTCCTGGGCGCCGAGCAGGACCTGCTGCTGGGCGCCGGGGAGGCGGCCGAGTTCGACACCCGGCTCCCGCACTGGATCGGCAACCCCGCCGAATCGGCCACCGCGGAGGTCATCGCGATCTTCGGGACCCAGGGCGAGCGCATCCACCTGCACGGGGCGTGAGGAGCCGCCGCGCTCTTGCACATCCGCAAGAAAGCGTGCGCGGCGGACGCGGGCGCGCCCACCATGGCGGCATGGAACCAGATACGACCACATCCCCGTCCGGCCGCGGGTTCTGGGAGCAGCGGTACCGCGACGACGACCCGTCGGGGCCGCTGCCGACACCCAACCCGGCCTTCACCGCCCTGATCGGCGAACTGTCCCTCGTGCCGCCCCCCGCGGGCACGCCCCGGGCGCTCGAACTCGCCTGCGGCCGCGGCGGGGACGCCCTGTGGCTCGCCGCCGCGGGCTGGCACGTCACCGCCGTCGACATCGCGGAGCACGCCCTGTCCGCACTGGCCGAGCGGGCCCGCCGCGCCGGCCTCGGGGACCGACTCGCCGTGGAACGGCACGACCTGGCCCGGTCCGCGCCCGGAGCCGGGCGGTGGGACCTCGTGTACGCGAACTACTTCCACACCCTGGTGGACCTCGACCGCGACGCGGTGCTGCGCCGGGCGGCGCGGTCCGTGGCCGACGGCGGGGTGCTGACCGTCGTCGACCACGGTTCCAGCGCCCCCTGGTCCTGGGAACAGCGTGACGACCATCCGAGTGCCGAGGACCTGTGGCACTCGCTCGCCCTCGGGAACGGCTGGACCCGTCTGATGTGCGAGGGGCGTCCGCGGATCGCCCGCGGGCCCGACGGGCGGACCGCGACGGTGCTCGACACCGTGGTGGCGGCCCGCCGCGCGGACGGGGGCGGGCGCACGTGAGCGCCGCGGAACCGCGCCGCCGGGACCGGCCGCCGCCCCGGACCGGGCCCGGGGAGAAGGAGGTGCTCACCGGGTTCCTGGACTACCTGCGCGAGAGCGCCCTGGCCAAGGTGGACGGGGTACCGGAGCGGGACCTGCGGACCCCCGGGGTGCCCTCGGGCACCAATCTCCTCGGGCTCATCGAGCACCTGGCCCACGTCGAACGCTTCGTCTTCCTGGGGGAGCGGCCCCGCGACTGGTCGGCCACCTTCCACGTCGCCCCGGGGCGGAGCGCACGGGACGTCGTCCGCGGGTACCGCGAGGCGGTCGCCGCCGCCGACCGGGCCGTCGCCGCGTGCGCGGACCTCGACCGGCCCGCCCACGCGGGGAGCCCGGGCGGGCCCGCGCCGTCGATGCGGTGGGCACTGGCGCACATGATCGAGGAGACCGGCCGCCACGCGGGCCACCTCGACATCCTCCGCGAGCTGACCGACGGCCGCACCGGTCGCTGATCCCCGGCGGGGGCGGTCGTCCGAGCGGTCTTCGATCCGAGGGCATCGGCGGAACCGGTGGCGTGAGGGAACGGCCACCACCGCCGTCCCGGGCCCCGGCCCGGGACGGCGCCCGCCCATCTGCGACACGACCGGTACACGGCGCGGACGGTCCCCGGACACGGGTCCGGAAACCTCGGCGCCATGAGACCAGACCTTTCGGCCGTGGCCGACCGACCCCCGTCCGGCCGCAGGGGACACCTGGCCGCCCTGGACGGCCTGCGGGGCGCCGCGGTCGTCGGCGTCCTGCTCTTCCACACCGGCCACCTGGCCGGGGGCTTCCTCGGCGTCGACCTGTTCTTCGTCCTGTCCGGCTACCTGATCACCGGTCTGCTGCTGCGCGAGGTCGCGGCGACCGGCCGGGTCGACCTCCTCGCCTTCTGGGGGCGCCGGCTGCGCCGCCTGCTCCCCGCGCTGGCGCTCATGCTGGTCTGCGTCACCCTCGCGGTCCGGGCCGCGGGACCGCCCGGCCTGGTGCGCAGCACGCTCGCCGACGGCCCGTGGGTGCAGGCGAACCTGGTCAACTGGCACCTGCTCGCCTCGTCGGCCGGGTACTGGGACCGGTTCGGTGAGGAACGCGTCTTCGGGCACCTGTGGAGCATCGCGGTGGAGGAGCAGTTCTACCTGCTGTGGCCGCTGCTCCTGGCCCTGGCCGCACTCTCCGGCGGCCGGATCGCCCGGCGCGGGACGGCGACGGCGGTCGCGGTGCTCGCGGCGTGCCTGGGCACCGCCTCCGTGCTGGCGATGGCTCTCCTGGTCGACCCCGCCGACCCCACCCGGGTCTACACCGGCACCGACACCCGCGCCTTCTCCCTGCTGCTGGGCGCGCTGGCCGCCGCGCCACCGGTGCGGGAGCGGCTGGACCGTCTGGCCGATCGGGCCCCGCGGGCCGCCGCGGCGGCGACCGCACTGGCGGCGGCGGTGATCGCCGTGCTGTGGCTGATCGCCGACGGGACGACCGCCACCTGGCTTTACGGCGGCGGGCTCTTCGTGCACGCGCTGGCCTGCACCGTGCTCATCGGACTGTGCGCACGGGCCCCGGAAGGCCTGGTGGCCCGGGTCCTGGCCGCCGGACCACTGAGGTGGGCGGGGACGATCTCCTACAGCCTCTACCTGTGGCACTGGCCGGTCATCGTGCTGCTGTCCCCCGAGGCCACCGGCCTGACCGGGTGGTGGTGGACGGCCGCGGTGTGCGCGGTGTCGGTCGCCCTGGCGGCGCTCTCCACCCACCTGGTCGAGGACCCGATCCGCTTCCGCGCCCGATGGGCCACCGGCCGCCGGGGCGCGGCCGCGTTCGCCGCGGTCATGGTCGCCCTGGCCGTGCTGTGGGCCGCGGTCCCCGTCCCGGCGCCGCCCGCCGTGGACGTCACCGCCCTGGACCGACCGTGAGGATGCGCGGCGGCCTCTCCGACGGCTCCGCCCCACGGACCGCGACCGACGCCCACCGGCTGCCCTCCAGGGGATTCGCCGACCCGCTCGGAGGAGCCGCCGCACGCGACCGGACGGGTGTCCGTGACCTCATGGGAGCATCCCGGGCCCCCGACCACCCGGCCGGTCGGCCCTGAACGGGGCGGTCAGCCGGTCACCGGGCAGCGGCGGACCTCGTCCGACTCCGGGGTGTCCAGGGTGAAGCGGACCCGCACCCCGGTGTCCGGCGACCCGCCCGACTGCACGTGCACCGCCAGGGCCGTGCACACGATCTGGTCGATCCCCGCCGGGGTGACCTCGTCGGCGGCCAGCGGTGTCATCAGCTCGATCACGTCCTCCCGCACGGTCACTCCCATGCGCTGGGCGCCGGTGGCGTCGATCCCGGTGCCCAGATCGGAGTCGCCCGGCCCCGAGAGCAGCAGGGACATCGCCTCGGAGATCGACCCCAGGCGGCCGGTGTCCCGCACCTGGAGCACCAGCTCCCCCTGCCCGTCGAGGAAGTACAGGGGGACCCCGGACGCCACACCCGTCGGGGCCGGACCGCCGTCGACGACCTCGGCGGGACCGCTCCCGCAGGACGTGACCAGGGCGAGCACCACGGCCGCCGCTCCCAGGCGCCTCATCGCCCACCCTCCTCTTCGTCTTCTTCCCCTTCCCCCCGGTCGGGCAGCACCAGGTCGAAGCGCGCCCCGGACCCGGTGTCGGACGCGGTGAGGTCGCCCCCGTGCAGGCGCGCGTTCTCCCGGGCGATCGCCAGGCCCAGCCCGCTGCCCGGGGTGCGGGTGCGGGACTCGTCCGCCTTGTAGAAGCGGTCGAACACCCGCGGCAGCACGTCCCCGCCCAGCCCGGGACCGTGGTCGGTGACGGTGACGCGCACCCCGCCGGGCAGGCGGTGCACCTCCACCCGCACCGGCGGCGCCCCGTGCCGCAGCGCGTTGCCGACCAGGTTGGCCAGGATGACGTCCAGCCTGCGGCGGTCCAGCCGCAGCACGATCCCCTCCGGCGCCGCCACCTCGACCCGCTCCGACCAGCCCCGCAGCCGCAGGCAGTCGCGGACGGCCGCGGCCGCGTCGACCGGTTCGGCGCGCAGCCGCGCGGTACCGGCGTCCAGGCGCGACACCTCCATCAGGTCCTCCACCAGGCGGATCAGGCGGTGCGTCTCGCTGATGGCCATGCGCGCCGACTCGCGGGTGTCGTCGTCCGTGCCCTCCGCCGAGGACTCCAGCACCTCCACCACCGCCGCCAGTGTGCTCAGGGGGGTGCGCAGCTCGTGGGAGACGTCCGCGACGAACCTGCGGGCGTCGGCCTGCATCCGTTCCATGGCCGCCATGGACTCCTGGAGTGAGGCCGCCATCTCGTTGACGGCCACGGCCAGCTCGGCCAGTTCGTCGGCGCCGTGCGGTTCGGCGCGGGCGCCCAGGTCCCCGGCGGCCAGTGCCCCGGCGGTGTCGCGCAGGTCGCGCACCGGCCGCAGGACGCCGCGGGCGGCCAGCAGCGCCAGCAGCACCGACAGCGGCAGGGCGGCCGCGGCCGTGGCGACCGCCGTCAGGACCAACCCGTCGACCTCGCGCTCCACCGCGGCGAGGTCGCGCAGGGTGTAGACCTCGATCCCGGACGGGGAGCGGGTGCCGTCGGGGGCGGTGGCCATGACCGGGGTGCCCACCAGCAGCCAGGTCCGGCCGTCCACGGTGATCCGCTGGGCGGCCGACCGGTGTCCGTCGCGCACCGCCCCGCGGAGTTCGTCGGTGATCAGACCGGTGTCGAAGACGCCGGTGGAGGTCAGGTCCCCGTAGGTCACCAGGGTGTCGCCTCCGACGGCCTGGCGGAGCCGGTCCAGGGCCTCCCGGTCGGGCGGGTAGGTCAGCTGCGGGGCGACGGCGGTGATGCTCCCGGCGACCGCCTCGGTGGTGCGCTGCTGGTGGGAGGAGACCAGGGCGGTACCCGCCGACCCGGCGCCCGACCAGGCCGCCGCAACGGCGCCCAGGACGGTCACCAGCACGAACGCGGTCAGCAGCCGGGACCGCAGCCCGCGCGGGAGCGGCCGCCGGAGCGCCCTCACAGCGGCCCGAACCGGTAGCCGAACCCCCGGACCGTCTGCACGTACCTCGGGGCCGTCGCGGCCGGTTCGATCTTGGCCCGCAGCCGCTGCACGCAGTTGTCGACCAGTCGGGAGTCGCCGAGGTAGTCGTGCTCCCACACCTCCTCCAGCAACTGCTGCCTGCTGAACACCCGGCCCGGTGACCGCGACAGGACCAGCAGCAGGCGCAGCTCGGTCGGCGTCAGCGCGACCGGCTCACCGCGCAGGGACACCAGCAGGGTCGCGGTGTCCACCCGCAGGTCGCCGTGTACGCGCACCCCCTCGGCGTCCCCGGGGGAGCGGCGCAGCACGGCGCGCACGCGCGCGTCCAGCACGGTGGGCTGCACCGGTTTGACCACATAGTCGTCCGCGCCCGCCTCCAGCCCGCCGACCACGTCGAAGTCGTCGCCCAGCGCGGTCAGGATGATCACCGGGGTGCCGCCCCGCTCGCGGATGCGGCGGCACACCTCGAACCCGCCCACCCCGGGCAGCATCACGTCGAGCACCACCAGGTCCGGGGGCTCGGACCGGAAGGCCGCCAGGCCCTCCTCACCGGTGTCGGTGGTGCGGACGTCATGCCCGTGCCGGGACAGCGCCAGTTCCAGACCCCGCCGCACCATGGGGTCGTCCTCGATCAGCAGAAGTCGTGCCACCCGGCCAGTATCGGCCGGACCGGGCCGCGGTGCCCGGTTCCCGTGCCGGTCGCGACACGACTGCGACACGGTGGCGGACCGGTCGGGACCCGGGGCCGCGACGGTGGATCCCATGAACAACGCACTGCGCTTCCTCATCGCCGCCTGCCCCCTCGCCCTGCTGACCGCCGCCTGCACGGGCGCGCCCGCCGGTACAGGGGACACCGAGGCCTCCGAACCGTCCGCCCCCGCGCCCGCCGACGCGGGCCCGGAGACGGTCCTGTTCACCGGGGACTCCATCGCGGTGGGCCAGTCCCTGCCGCTGGCCGCCGCCTTCGCGGAGACGCCCGTCGCCTTCCACTCGATCGCCGCCGAGGGCGGGGGCAACGTCGTCGGACCGTTCTCCGAGGAGAACTGGGAGACCCTGCCCGGCGAGATCGAGGAGGCCGCACCGGACGTGGTGGTCTACCAGATCACCACTTATGACTGGGGGACCCGCGAGGAGCAGGCCCGGGGGTACGGGCGGCTCGCGGACACCGCGGCGGACGCCGGGGCCGACCTGGTCATCGTGACCGCCCCGCCGATCCGCCCCGACGACTTCTACGCCCCGCACATGGACGACCTCGCGCGCGCACCGGAGGTGGCGCGCGAGGTCGCCCGGGACTCCGCGGGGCGGGTCGTCGTGCTCGACGCGACCACGGTGTGGGGCGAGGAGTACTCCCGGGAGCGGGAGGGCCTGGCCGACCGCAGTCCCGACGGGATCCACACCTGCCCCCAGGGCGCCGCGCGCTTCACCGACTGGCTGCTCGACGAGCTGGCCGGGCTCTACCCCGGGTTCGCCCCGCCCCGGGCGCAGGACTGGGCCGAGGGCGACTGGGCCGCGGACGACCACTTCGCCGCCTGCTGAACACCGGGCCCCGGCGCCGGGCGCACCGGCACGTCAGTCCGCGGTGAGCTCGGCGAAGTGGGCGTACACGCGGTCGCGGTCGGGGGTCAGGCCGGTGATCAGCTCGAAGGCCTCGACAGCCTGGAGGACGGCCATCCGGCCGCCGGGCAGGACCGGGCAGCCGCGCCGTTCGGCCGCGGTCACCAGGGCGGTGCGCAGCGGGCGGTAGACGAGGTCGGCCACCCACGTCGACGGGTCCAGCAGCTCGGCCGGCAGGGGCAGGCCCGGGTGGTCGGCCATGCCCATCGGGGTGGCGTTGACCAGTCCGTCGGCGCGGGCCAGGTGCGCGGGCAGGTCCTCCGGCGGGATCGCCGTGCAGGACCCGCCCGGGAAGCGCGCCGCCAGCCCCCGCGCCAGGTCCCGCGCGCGCCCGACGTCCCGGTCGGCGATCACCAGATCCCCGGTCCCCGAGGTGAACAGGGCGTGGGCCACGGCCGCGCCCGCCCCGCCGGCCCCCAGCAGGACCACCCGGTCGCGCCGTGCCCCGGGGAGCCCGGCCTCCAGGGACCCGAGGAACCCCGACCAGTCGGTGTTGTGGCCGACCGCGGTCCTGCCGTCGAACACCACCGTGTTGACCGCGCCGAGGGCCGCCGCGTCCGGCGCGAGCCGGTCCAGGTGGGGCAGCACCAGCTGCTTGCACGGGTGGGTGATGTTGAGGCCGTCGAAGCCGTAGTGCGGTGCCGAGCGGACCAGCTCCCCCACGGCCTCGGGGGGCAGGTCCAGGACGTCGATGTCGATCGTCCGGTACACCAGCCGGAGTCCCAGGGCGGCGGCCTCCCGTTCGTGCATCGCCGGGGTGAGCGACGGGCCGATCCCCGCTCCGATCAGCCCGACCAGGAAGGACCGCTCCGGAGCTGTGGTCGTCCCCCTCACGCGGCGCGCTCCGTCCGGTGGACCGCCAGGCGCACCGGGGTGTTGCGCGCCCCGTAGCCGGCGTACCCCTCGACGCGCTGGACCACCTCGAAGAAGAGGTGCCCGTCCAGCAGCGGGGTGAAGAAGTGGAGGAACTCGCCCCCGCCGTCGGGTTCCCGGTCGTGGAGGATGTTCAGCCGTCTCATGTGCTCTCTTCGGTGCGGCGGCAGGTCGGTGCGTGCCGCCAGGTCGTCGTAGTAGTTGTCGGGCACCGGCAGGGTCCGCAGCCCGGCCGCCACCGCGGCCTCGGCCACGGCGATGATGTCCTCGCAGGCCAGGGCGATGTGCTGGACGCCGCCCGCGGTGCCCGCGCGGGGGCCGTCGCCGATCAGCGAGACGTTCAGCGCGATCCGCGGTCCGCCGTCGGCGCCCGCCAGGGCCCGGCTGCGGATCAGCCCCTCCGGCGAGGCGAGCTCCGTGCTCTCCCCCGGGGACAGGCCCAGCAGGGCGGTGTAGAACAGCGAGGCCTCGTCGAAGTGGGCGAAGGGCTGGTGCAGCCCCACGTGGTCGATCCCGGTGAGGGCGGGACCGCCCCCCGGGTGGACGTCGGCGACCGCGGGGGCCGAGAAGTCCGACAGCCAGGGCTCCTCCCCGCCGTCCCCGGACGGGCAGAGGAAGACGGCGGTCCCGTCCGGCGCCGCCACCGCGCGCAGCGGGGTCTCGGACGGGTCGTGCCGCCGGGCCAGGACCGGGGCGCACAGGCGCTCGGCCCGGGCGGCGGAGCGCTCGGGGGAGTCCAGGACCAGGCCGAGCGCTGTGACGGAGGCGGCGCCGTCCCAGGTGTGGCCGAGCCGGGGGTCGGCCGCGTTGAGCAGGACACGGGCGGGGCCGTGCTCCCACAGCTGCACCGGCTTGGAACGGTGGTCCCGGGTGTGGGCGAAGCCCAGGGCGGCGAGCAGGGACCGGATCCCGGCCGCCGTCTCCCCGGCCGCGGCCACCTCCACGAACCCGAACCCCCGCGGGGTCTGCGGTTCGGGCAGCCGGGTGAGCGTCACGGACGGTCTTCCCCGGGGCGGGGCGTCCCGGCGGGCGAGGCCGTCCTCCAGCACGGTGAGCGAGCGCCGCGCGTCGGCCGCGGTCCGTCCGGGGTCGGCCGCCCGGAACACGTCGTTGAACACCTCCAGGGACAGCGGCCCGGTGTACCCGGCGGCGAGCACGTGCCCGGTGAACCCGGCCAGGTCGAAGCCGCCCTGGCCGGGGAAGCACCGGTGGTGGCGGCTCCACTGGAGCACGTCCATGCTCAGCCGCGGCGCGTCCGCGAGCTGGAGGAAGAACAGCTTCTCACCGGGGATGTCGCGGATGCCCGCCGGGTCGTCCCCGCGGGAGAGGATGTGGAAGCTGTCCAGGCACAGCCCGAGCGAGGGGTGGTCGGCCCGGCGGACGAGCTCCCAGGAGCGGCGGTAGGTGGACACGCGGGTACCCCAGGCCAGCGCCTCGTAGGCGACCCGTACCCCGTACCCCTCGGCGGCCTCGGCCAGCAGCCGCAGCTGGGCGGCGGCCCGGGCGTCGTCGTCGATCGCCGACGCCGTGGCGTTGGAGCACACCAGGACGGTGTCCGCGCCCAGTTCCACCATGAGGGAGAACTTGGCCTCGGCCCGCCGCAGGTTCGCGGCCAGCGTCGCGTCGTCCACGCCCTCGAAGTCGCGGAAGGGCTGGTAGAGGTCGATGGTCAGGCCCAGGTCCTCGGCCAGGGCCCGGATCTCCCGGGGGCGCAGCGGCGAGGCGACGAGGTCGTTCTCGAAGACCTCCACCCCGTCGAAACCGACCCCGGCCGCGGCCCGCAGTTTCTCCTCCAGGGTGCCGCTGAGGCAGACGGTGGCGATGGAATGCCGCATGTGAGCGACCTCCGATTCCGGTCGGGGGCGCGGGCCGGGCGGCCCGCGCCCTGTTCAGGTGGCGGTCAGGGCCTCAGCGGGCGTCCTGGAAGCTCTGGTAGAGCTCCAGCTCCTCGCCCTCCAGGTTTTCGCCGAAGTACTCCCGCACCCGGGTCCGGAAGGCCTCCACGTCGACGTCGTCGACGACCTCCATGGCCCCGGTGTCCTCCCATTCGGCGAGGGTCTCGGCCTCGGCCTCCTCGATGCAGGCGCGGTTGTCCTCGCGGACGGAGGACACCGCCTCCTGGAGGGCCGCCTGCTGCTCCTCGGTCAGGCCGTCCCAGGTCGCCCCGGAGACCACGATCATCTGCGAGCCGATCTGGTGGCCGGAGAGGCTGATGTGGGACTGGACCTCGTCGAAGTCGTCGGCGGCGATGGTGGCGATGGGGTTCTCCTGGCCGTCGACGATGCCCTGCTGGAGCGCCATGTAGACCTCCTCGAAGGCGACGGCGGTGGGGCTGGCGCCCAGGGCCTCGGCGTTGGCGAGGTAGATGGGGGAGTCGGGGAAGCGCATCCGCAGCCCCTCCAGGTCCCCGGGCTCGCGGATCGGCTCGTTGGCGGTGAAGTGGCGCTCGCCGAAGTACCAGAGGTCGAGGATGCGGGCGTCGGTGACCTCGGTGAAGCCCTCCTTCATCGTGTCGGCGGCCGGGGAGTCGAAGAAGGAGAACATGTGGTCGACGTCGTCGAAGGCGTAGGCCGCGTCGAAGACCCCGATGGGGGAGTAGGCGGACCCGAGGGCCGCCGAGCCCTGCACGTCCATGTCGATGTCCCCGGACATCACCGAGGAGAAGGTCTCGGTGTTGCTGCCCAGCTGGCTGTTGGGGAAGGTGTCGACGGTGAGGTCGACGTCGGCCTCGGCGACCCGCTCGGCGACCAGGTCGATGCCGCAGCGGGTGTGCGGGTGGTCCTCGCTGTAGCTGCTGGCGAAGGTCAGGGTGGTGCCCTCCGTCTCCCCGCCGCCGTCGGAGGGCCCGGAGCAGGCGGTGAGGGCGAGTACGGCCGCCAGGGCGGGCAGCGGCAGGCGGAGCATGCGGTTCATCGTGGATCTCCTTGTGAGGTGGGGGATGGGAGGGCGGGCCTCGGGGTCACAGACCCAGCAGCCCGGGGAGGAACAGGACCAGGTCCGGGGCCAGCGTGAGCAGGAGCAGCACGGTGACGATGGGGACCAGGAAGGGCGCGGTGCCGCGGAAGACCTCGTGCATGGGGGTGCGGGTCGCCGAGCCCAGCACGAAGAGCACGCCGCCGATGGGCGGGGTGAGCAGGCCGATCATCAGGTTCAGGATCACGATCACCCCGAAGTGGACCGGGTCCACGCCGAACTGGGCGGCGATGGGGAGCAGGACCGGGACGGTGATGACCAGGGCGGCCATGGGCTCCAGCAGCGCGCCGATGAGGATCAGTGCGAGGTTCACCGTGATCAGGAAGACCACGGGGCTGTCGGTGAACCCGAGCAGGAAGGACGCGATGTCCTGCGGGACGCGCTCGCGGGCCAGGACCCAGCCCAGCAGCCCGGAGGCGGCCAGGATGAGGGCGATGGAGGCGGCCGTGGTGGCGGTCTCGACGGTGATGTTCCACAGGGAGCGCAGGGTCAGCCTGCGGTAGAGAACGCCGAGGACCACGACGTAGGCGACGCCGACCGCGGCGGCCTCGGTCGGGGTGAACAGGCCGCTCAGGATGCCGCCCAGGAGGATGACGGGGGCGCCCAGCGGCCCGATGACCCGCAGCCCGGCCCGGCGGAACTCGCCCGGTTCGGCCCGCCGCCCGGCGAGTTGGGGCTGCCTGCGGCTCCAGAGGAAGACGTACAGCGCCAGCCCGGCCGCGATGAGCAGGGCGGGGACGACGGCGGCGGCGAAGAGGGCGGCGGTGGACACCGCCGCGACCGAGGCGTACACGATCGCGGGGATGCTCGGCGGCATCACCGGGCTGATGAGGCTGGAGGCCGCGGTCAGGCCCAGGGTGAACCGGCGGGGGTAGCCGCGCCCGGTCATCGCCGGGACCATCATCTTCCCCGTGCCGGCGACGTCGGCCATGGCGGCGCCGCTGATCCAGGAGAACCCGAGGCTGACGCCGATGTTGACGTAGCCCAGGCTGGCCCGGACCCGGCCCAGCAGCACCTGCGCGAAGGCGAAGATGCGGTCGGCGATACCCGTGTGGTCGGCCACGACGCCGAGCAGGATGAACAGCGGGACGGCCAGCAGGGGGAAGCTGTTGACCTCCTGCGCGGCGGTGCGCAGGCTCAGGCCGGTGGACTGGTCCGTCAGGGACATGTACACCAGGCAGGGGCCCAGGATCGCGAACCCCACCGGAACGCGCAGGAGCATCAGGACGAGGATGCCCAGGATCACCGGCACCGCGCTCATCGGATCTCCTCGCTCGGTCGGGTCTCCAGCGCCGGAGGCGTGGGCAGCAGGGTGTTGAGCAGGGCCCGCAGCCCGGCCAGGGCCAGACCGGCCATGGGGACGGCGTAGGTCCAGGACTGCGGGATGCCCAGGGCGGGGGTGCGCTGGGGCGAGCCGCCGAAGACCAGTTCGGCCGCGTCCAGGACCAGGGCCGCGGCCACCGCGGCCACGACGAGGTTCGCCAGGACCCACACCGTCCGCAGTGCCCGGCCCCGGAGGACGAGGTCGACGATCTTCAACGTGATGTGCTCGTCCCGGCCGACCAGGTATCCGGCGAGGGCGAAGGTCAGCCACACGAGGCCGTACCGGGCGAGTTCGCCGGTCCAGACCCAGCCGGCCACCGGCAGGTGGCGCTGTACGGCCTGGGTGAACATCAGGGCGAAGACCACCGTGAGCATGAGGGCGCCGGTGGTCAGCTCCGCCTTCTCCAGCCACCGGGAGACGGTTGCCAGAGGACGCGGGATCAGGGGGGCGGGTGGGCTGGGAGAGGCTGTCATGGGAGTGGGATTTCCGGTCGGCGGGGTTGTTCACGCTGATCAGCGGGGTGAGTGTGGCGTGGGCCACCTTCTGCTGGGGCCGTGCCGTGAACTCTAGATTTCGGGCTTGTTGAATGACAAGCGATTGCCAAATGTTGTCGTGAACAGGTAGGAACGGGTGGCATGAGCTCCCCCCGACGCACCACCATCTACGACGTCGCCCGCGAGGCGGGCGTGGCCGCCTCCACCGTCTCCCGCGCCCTCAACAACCCCCGCCGGGTCAACCCCGCCACCCGCGAGCACGTCCTCGCCGTGGCCGAACGCCTCGGCTACCGGCCCGACCCGCTGGCCACCGCCCTTCAGTCAGGGCACAAGGCGACGATCGCCATGCTGGTCCCCGACATCACCAACCCCCACTTCTTCGGTACCATCCGGGGTGCGGAGAAGCGGGCCAGCGAGGCGGGGCTGACCTTCATCCTCGCCAACACCGAGGAGTCGGCGGACAACGAGCGCAACCAGATCGAGCGCCTGTCCCGGTCCGTCGACGGATTCGTCCTGGCGGCCAGCCGCATGCAGGAGGCGACCACCCGGGAGCTGGCCCGTGAGTACAACCTCGTCCTGGTCAACCGGCAGGTCGAGGGGCTGCCCAGCGCCGTGGTGGACAACGGGGCGGGCAGCCGCCAGATCGTCGAGCACCTGGCCTCCCTGGGACACCGGTCCCTGGTCTACCTCTCCGGGCCGCACCGCTCCTGGCCTGCGGCGCAGCGCTGGCGGGCGCTGCGCGCCGCGGCCGAGGCACACGGCATGACCGCGCGCCGGCTGGGCCCGTTCCCACCCAGGGTCGAAGGCGGCGGGGTGGCCGCCGACGCCGGACTCGGCGCGGGCGCCACCGCCCTGGTCGCCCACAACGACCTGCTCGCCATCGGCGTGCTCCGGCGGCTCGCCGAACGCGGTGTGCCCGTCCCCGGTCAGGTCAGCGTGGTCGGCTACGACGACATCTTCGGCGCCGACCTGTGCGCCCCCGCGCTGACCACGGTCGCCGGACCGCACGAGGAGGCGGGCCGGGCCGCGGTGGAACTCCTCACCCGCAAGGGCTCCCTGTCGCGCTCCCAGCCCGCCCCGCAACAGGTGGTGCTCTCCTCCCACCTGGTGATCCGCCGCTCGACCGGCCCGGCCGCGCGCTGACCCGGCCGGGTCGGCGGAGCCCGGCCCCGGCGCCTGGCCGACATCACCCCGCCGATCCCGCCGACGGCCGCCGGATCGGCGCCGCGGATGATCGCCGTGCGGGTCTCGACGCACATGCCCGAGGGCGTCGCCGCCCGCTTCCGGAGCGTGCCCGTCTTCCGCGGGCCGGTGCTCGCCGACCGCGCCCTGGGAGGGACCGTCCCCGGGCACCTGAGGCGCGCGGGCGGCGGCCCCACCGGTGTGGGGCCGCCGCCGGGTGCGGAGCGGTCAGGAGGTCTTCCTGCGGTAGGTGACCATCGCGAAGGCGTAGGCGACGACGAGGATGCCCGTGCACCAGGCCAGGGCGGTCCAGACGTCGTCCCCGGCCGGCCGCCCGGACAGCAGGTCGCGGATGGTGTTGACGATGGAGGTCACCGGCTGGTGCTCGGCGAACCAGCGCACCGGGCCGGGCATGGTCTCGGTGGGGACGAACGCCGAGCTCAGGAACGGCAGGAAGATGAGCGGGTAGGAGAACGCGCTCGCGCCCTCCACCGACGTCGCCGACAGGCCCGGGATCACCGCGATCCAGGTCAGGGCCAGGGTGAACAGGATCAGGATCCCGGCGACGGCGAGCCAGGCCGCCGGTCCGGCGTCCGAGCGGAAGCCCATGAGCAGGGCCGCGCCCACGACCACCACCAGCGAGATGACGTTGGCGACGAGCGAGGTCAGCACGTGCGCCCACAGCACCCCCGACCGGGCGATCGGCATCGATCGGAACCGCTCGAAGATCCCGCCCTGCATGTCCGTGAAGAGCCGGAAGGCCGTGTAGGCGATGCCCGAGGCGACGGTGATGAGCAGGATGCCCGGCAGCATGTAGTTCACATAGGAGTCCGACCCGACGTCGATGGCACCGCCGAACACGTACACGAACATCAGCATCATGGCGATGGGCATGACCGCGGTCGTGATGATCGTGTCCGGGCTGCGGGTGACGTGGCGCATGGTCCGCCCGGTCAGGGCGGCGGTGTCGCCGAGGAAGTGCGTTGCCACGGTCCGTCCCTACTTCCCGCTCGATGAGGTCCGGCGGCCTTCGCCGCCCTGGTCCGACCCGCCGGTGACCGCGAAGAAGATCTCCTCCAGGGTCGGCTGCTTCTCGACGTACTCGATCTCGGCGGGCGGCAGCAGCTTCTTGAGTTCGTCCAGGGTGCCGTTCACGATGATCCTCCCCCGGTGCAGGATCGCGATCCGGTCGGCCAGCTGCTCGGCCTCGTCCAGGTACTGCGTGGTGAGCAGCACCGTCGTGCCGTTGTCGGCGAGGCCCCTGACGGCCTCCCAGACCTCGACGCGCGCCTGCGGGTCGAGTCCGGTCGTCGGCTCGTCCAGGAAGATGACCGGCGGGTTCCCGATGAGGCTCATCGCGATGTCCAGGCGGCGGCGCATGCCGCCGGAGTAGGTCGACACCCTCCGTCCGGCCGCGTCGGTGAGGGAGAAGCGGGAGAGCAGGTGGTCGGCGATCGCGCCGGGGTCGTCGAGGTGGCGCAGCCGGGCGACCAGGACGAGGTTCTCCCGCCCGCTGAGGACCTCGTCCACCGCCGCGAACTGGCCGGTGAGGCTGATGGACTCCCGCACCCGCGCGGGCTGTGCGGCGACGTCGAAGCCGTTGACCGCGGCCGTTCCGCCGTCGGCCCCGAGCAGGGTGGACAGGATCTTCACGAGTGTGGTCTTGCCCGCCCCGTTGGAGCCGAGCAGGGCGAAGACGCCGCCGCGCTCCACGTCGAAGTCCACCCCGCGCAGCACCTTCAGGTCCTTGTAGGACTTCTCCAGACCCCGCAGGCGGATCACCGGAGTCCTCTGTGTCTCCTGTGTCCTCATCAGAGGGAGCCCCTCTTCCCGCCGTCTTCTCCGGCGGCGCGTTCGATGGCCCTTTTCAGCCGGTCCCGCTCCTTTTCGATCCACCGGCCCTCCGCGTAATTCGCCAGGAACGTCTCGGCGAATTCGACGGGGTCCTCCCCGACGACGTCGCGGACGGGGGTCCCGTTCGCCGCGCTCTGCTCGAACAGGTCGACGAGGTCGTCCAGCATCTGCACCAGGACGTCCCCCTTGGAGATCGACCCGAAGTGCGTCAGGTACCGGTCGAGCGCCTCGACGGCCGTGCGGTGGTTCCCGGGGAGCTCCCTGACGCGCGCCCTGTACCGCCTGTACCGCTTCTTGTCCTCGATCGATCCCGTGACCTTCTCGATCCACTCTGTCGCCATGGTCGTCCGCCTCCTCTTACTACTCATTGCCGCTGAGTACCACTGCATAGTAGTACTGGCTACTGGTACATAGCAACACTGAATACTGGGGAGGGGGCGTGTCGCGCACACCGGGGCGCCGCACGGACGCCGTGTGAAAGGGTGAAGCGGCACGGAAACGGCCCCAAGGGCCACCACCATCACCATCCGCATCGGAGATAACGGCAGTCATGGAGAGTTACGGGGTTCAAATCGGCCTCGTCCTGGTCCTCGTCCTGGTCAACGCCCTGTTCGCGGGCAGCGAGATCGCCCTGATCACCCTGCGCGAAGGCCAGCTCAAACAAATGGAGGAGCGGGGACCCGGCGGCAGGGCGGTCGCCCGTCTGGCCCGCGACCCCAACCGCTTCCTCGCCACCATCCAGATCGGCATCACCCTCGCCGGCTTCCTCGCCTCCGCCACCGCCGCGGTGGCGCTGGCCCAGCCGCTCATCGAGCCGCTGGGCTTCCTCGGCTCCGCCGCGGGACCGGTGTCCGTCATCCTGGTCACCATCGTCCTGACCTTCGTGACCCTGGTGTTCGGCGAGCTGGCGCCCAAACGCATCGCCATGCAGCGCGCCGAGGGCTGGGCCCTCATGGTCGCCCGCCCGCTCAACCTGCTCGCGGCCCTGTCCCGCCCGGTCGTGTGGCTGCTGAGCGTCTCCACCGACCTGGTCGTCCGCCTCACCGGCGGGGACCCCTCCGCCGCGCGCGAGGAGGTCGGCGAGGAGGAGCTGCGCGACATGCTCACCGCCCAGCGCGGCATGACCCGCGAGCAGCGCACCATCATCAGCGGCGCCTTCGAGATCGACGACCGCAGGCTGCGCCAGGTCGTCGTCCCCCGTGGCGAGGTCTTCACCATCCCCGCGGCCACCCCCACCGACGAGGCCACGCGCATGCTCGCCGAGCACGGGCACTCACGCGCCCCGGTCGTGGCCGACGACGACCTCGACGACGTCCTGGGCATCGTCCACTGGTCCGACCTGGTCCGCGGCGCCGGTGCCGCCCGGGACGTGGCCCGCGAGGCGATGCTGCTGCCCGATTCGCTGGTCGTCTCGATGGCGCTGCGCCAGATGACGGCCGAGCGCCAGCAGTTGGCCGTGATCGTCAACGAGATGGGCGGCATCGACGGGATCGTCAGCCTGGAGGACCTGCTGGAGGAGATCGTCGGTGAGATCTACGACGAGACCGACTCCGACATCCGCACCGTCGTCTCCAACGACGACGGGACCCTGACGCTCCCGGGCACCTACCCCGTGCACGACCTGCCCGACATCGACCTGTCCCTGACCGACCCGCCCGAGGGCGACTACGTCACCGTCGCGGGCCTGATCATCGCGGTCCTGGGCCACATCCCCCGGGAGCCCGGCGAGACGGTCGACTTCGGCGGGTGGACCGCGGAGGTCGCCCGGACCAGCGGCCGCACCATCACCGAGGTGCGGGTGCGCCGCATGGAGGAGGCCCTCCCCGAGGAGTGAGCACGGGGCCCGGCGGCCGCACCGGCGAAAGCGGTGCGGCCGACCGTTCCCGGCGTTCAGCCGCGTTGCCGCAGGGCGGCCAGGAGAACGCCGCCGAGGACGGCCGCGGTGCCGCCGGCGACGAGGGGCGCGGCGGCCGCGACGCCGTCGACCAGCAGGCCGCCGACGACCGCTCCCGAGGCGATCGCGATCTGGAAGACGGTCGACATCAGCCCGCCCACCTGTTCCAGGCGGGTCGGTTCGGTCCTGGCGGCCCAGGTCTGCGCCGTCGTCGGGACGCCGCCGAACCCGAAGCCCCACAGTGCGGCGGCGGCGAACAGCCCGGCGGGGGAGGCACCGGTGGCGGCCATCGCGACCATGCCGAGCCCGAGCACCGCGGGGAACACCAGGGCGGTCGTCCGCAGGGCGCGGTCGGCCAGGACACCGCTGAACGCGGTGCCGAGCACGTTGGCGATCCCGTAGACCAGCAGCAGCGCGGCGAGCCCGGCGGAACCGATATCCGACACGCTCTCCGCCGCCGGGCGGATGTAGGTGAACCCGGTGAACTGCCCGCCGGCGATCAGCAGGATCGCGACCAGGCCGAGCAGGAGGACGCCGGAGCGCAGCGTCGACCCGAGGGCGCGGAGCCCGTTCGCCGCGCCCAGTGCCATCCGCGGCAGTGTCGTCGCCTGGACGGCCAGGGCGAGGACCGCCGCCCCGGCGCCGAGCAGGAACACCTGCCGCCAGCCCCAGAGCCCGCCCAGCCAGGCGCCCAGCGGGACGGCCGCGATGGTGGCGACCGCGACGCCGGAGTTGATGACGGTCACCGCACGGCCGAGGCGGTCGCCGGGCACGAGCCGCGCCGCCGTCGCGATGGCCAGCGCCCAGAAGCCGCCGAGCGCGATGCCCAGCAGGGCGCGCGCGGCGAGGAGGGCGGTGAGGCCGGGGGCCGCCGCCACGAGGAGGTTGGAGACGACGGCCAGCCCGGTGAGGCCGATCAGCACGCGGCGCCGGTCGGCGCGCGGGACCAGGACCGGCAGGAGCAGCCCGGAGATCCCCGCGGCGATGGCGGTCACGGTGACGGACTGGCCCGCGGAGCCCGCCGTGACACCGAGGTCGTCGGCGATGCGGGGGAGCAGGCTGGCGGGCAGGAACTCGGCCATGACGAGGGCGAAGATCCCCAGGCCGAGGGAGGCGACGCCGGCCCAGGAGGCGGGCCGGTGCGACGTCGGCGTTCCCGCCGGTGTGACGGTGCTGTTCATGGTGTCCTGTGGGGTTCGGGGCGAGGGCGCCCGGCCGCTCCGGCCGGGACGGTTGCGGTCGTGGGGGAGAACCCCGGCCCCGACAATTCTATTCCGATCGGTACAGAAGTCGGGCGCGACGGTGCCGACCGCGACCGCGCCGACGGACCGTCAGAGCGGCCAGTTGAGCAGCGCCGTGTCGACGACCTCTTGCAGTTCGTCGTGGCCGACGCCGTCGGTGGCCTGGACGGCGATGCCGAACCCCACCGCCATGACGTACCGGGCCAGCCGCGCCGGATCGGCGCCGGCCGGCAGGTCGCCCTCGGCGACGGCGCGCCGGAAGCGCTCCTCCATGTCCAGGCGGGCCTCGGCCCGCCAGCCGGCGAGAACCTCGTGTGCGGGGCGCGCCCCGTCGCTCGACGGCAGCGCGCCCTGGACGATCAGGCACCCGGAGGGGCCGGTGAGGGTCACGGTCCGGACCGCCCCGCGCAGGAACGCCTCGGCCGCCCCCCGTGCGGTCGGCTCCTCCAGGGCGCGCGCCGCGTAGGAGGCGGGCCCCTCGGTGTAGCGGGCCAGGGCCCTGCGGAACAACTGCTCCTTGTTGCCGAAGGCCGCGTACATGCTCGTCTTGGTGATCCCCATGGCGCCGGTCAGGTCGGTGAGGCTCGCCCCCTCGTAGCCGCGCTCCCAGAACACGAGCATGGCGCGTTCCAGCGCCTCATCGATGTCGAACTCGCGAGGCCGGCCGATGACGCCGTTGCGGGGACTGCCCATGCCACCACCCTACTCTCCGGTACGGAACCCGGACCGGCCTGCGGCCGGGGCCTACCGCCCGGCGGCGCGGCGGTGTTCGAGGCCCTCAAGGATGAGGTCGAGCGAGAACACGAACTCCGCGTCGTCGTCACAGCCGCCCAGGGCGCCCCCGTGGGCGGACCCGACGATCATCTCCGCCACCCAGGGCATTTCGTGCGCCAGGCCCGCCGCCCGGGCCGCCGCGACCTCGGGCGGGGTGTCGGCGCCCTCGTCGAACAGGTTCTGGCCGAACCCCAGGATGCGGCTGCCCAGGACGTGCAGGGCGTGATGGGTCAGATCCAGGCTCAGGCCCCCGCCGCGCAGGATGCCCAGGATGGTGTCGACGTAGCGCAGGGCGGCCGGGGTCGGGATGGGCCGGGCCTTGACGACCTCGGCGGTCCAGGGGTGGCGGAGCATGGTGCGGCGCGCGGCCAGCATCTGCTCGCGGGCGGTCTCCACCCAGGTCGCCCCCGGTTCGACCCGTTCGATCCCGGCGACGACGGTGTCGGTCATGAGGTCGAGCAGGCCGTCCTTGGCGCCGATGTGGCGGTAGAGGGACATCGGGTCGACCCCGAGCTCCTGTGCGATCCGCCGCATGCTGACCGCCGTGGGGCCGTCGGCGTCGGCGACGCGGATCGCGACGTCGACGATGCCCTCCCTGGTGAGCCCGGCCGGGGCCGTCCTCGATCGTCGCGTCGTCACCCGCCACAGTCTAGGCCTCGTGCCCGTTGACCGTGCACAGGAGCCGGTCTGCACTGTAGGCCTACGCCGTAGGTCTGCGGCGTGGGCCAAGCGAGGAGGGTGATGGCGTCGGAACGGGGGAGGGCGTCCGGCCCGCCGCCCGGCCGCCATTGACGTCCGTGTTTCCGTGATGTGACGATGAGCCGATGTCCGACCTGCACATCCGGATGGCCTCGCGCGGAGGCGACGTCACCGCGGCCGTCGTCGCGCGGTGCGCCGCGGAGGTGCCCTACTACCGGGACCTGTCGCCCCGCGTGATCGAGGGCGAGGTGGCCCGGTCGATCGCCGCCGTCCACGGCCTGCTGCTGCGGACGCTGCGCGACGGCGGCGAGGTGGGCCGGGGCGACCTGGCCCTGCTGATCGAGTGGTCGGCGCGCCGGGCCGAGGACCGCGTCCCCCTGGAGGCGGTGACCGCCGCCTACCTCATCGGCGCACAGGCGTGGTGGCGGGTGCTGGTCGAGGCCGCCGAGCCCGGGGAACTGGCCGACGCGGGCGCGCACCTGCTCTCCTGCCTGTACTCGGCCCTGCCCGCCGTCGTGCTCGCCCACCGCCAGACCCTGGAGGACCTGCACAGCGAGGACAAGCGCGTCCGGCGGGCCCTGCTGTCCGCCCTGTTGGAGGGGCGGCCGTACACGGAGGCGGCGCGGGCGGCGGGCATCGAGGTGTCCGGCGGATACGAGGTCGTGGCCTTCTCGTTCGAGGACGACCCGCCGACCAGGTCGGTCCAGTCCTGCCTGGACGCCTGCACGGGCGTCCCGGTGCTGATGGACCACGTCGCGGGGATCGCCCTGCTGCCGGGCCGACCCGACCTGCCCGACCTGGTCGCCGCGCTCGCCCGGGACGTGGGCCCCCTGGTCGCCGCGGCCGCGCCGGCCGGGGAGCCCGCGGACGTTCCGGCGGCGGCCGCGGAGGCCGGCCGGGTGCTGGACCTGGTCCGGCGGCTGGGCCGACCGCCCGGGTTCTACCGCCTGGACGACGTGCTGCTGGAGCACCAGCTCGCCCGCCCCGGCGAGGCGCTGCACCGGCTGGCCGCCAAGCTCGACCCGCTGGACCCCCACCCCTACCTGCTGGAGACGCTGCGGGTGTTCACCGACCACGGGCACAACCGCCGCCGGGCCGCGCTGGCGCTGCACATCCACCGCAACACCCTGGACTACCGGTTGCAACGGGTGGGTGCGCTGACCGGGCTGGACGTCGCGGTCCCGGCCCAGGCCCGGCTGCTCCAGGCGGCGCTCACCGCGCGGGACCTGTTGTGAACCGCGGGTGTCGAAGCCAGGCGCTCAACTCCTCGTGCCGGGGCGCGTGGACCACACCCGGGTCGGGGTCGTCGAAGACCCGGACCGGCCGCCGCTCCGACCAGGCGGGCCAGCCCGGGTCCCCCGAGGCCGCGAAGGACACCCAGGCCCGGTGCACGGTGTCGGCCAGCCCCTGGGGCGCGCCGGACCCCGTCAGGTCCTCGCCGGCGGCCAGGGTGTCGAACGCGAACCCGATCTCCAGCGCGTGGCACGCGCCCAGCCCCAGAGCGGGCGAACGCCAGGCGAACTCGTAGACGAACGTCCGGGCCGGGCCGGACGACCGCGCGTCGGCCCACCGGTTCACCGGGCCGCGCAGCAGCAGGTCGGTGGCCATCGCCCCGAGGATCTCCCCGGGCCGGGCCCCCGGGCGCCCGGCCCGGTACAGCCGCACCACCCGGCCGGGGATCTTGAACTTCAGCGACGCCGACCACAGGGTGAGGCCGCCGATCCGGTCGATCGTCCCGTCGGGGACGAACCACAGCCGGTACTCCTCCAGGTTGGATCCGAGCAGCAGGTCGACGTCGCAGGGCGGGGGAGCCGCGGACACCACGTCGTCGTCGACCACGATCTCGAAGCCCGGACCGCCGCCGAGCGGGGAGCTCGCGCCGACCACCGCGTTCTGTGCGTCCAGCAGCCGCCGCCGGTCCACCGCGGCGAACGCCGCGGCGGTGGCGGGCACCCGCAGCCTGCGGGCGATCCGCCGCACGACCTCGGCGCCCTTCTCCCGCGGCACCGCGCGGGGCGGTCCGCTCTGCACGATCGCCCGGTGGAACAGGCCCCGGGCCCGGGTGCCGGACATCAGGGCCGCGATCCCGATGCCCCCGGCGGACTCCCCGAACAGGGTGACGTTGCCCGGGTCCCCGCCGAACGCGGCGATGTTGTCGCGGACCCAGGCCAGCGCCGCGATCTGGTCGAGCAGGCCGCGGTTGTCGGGCGCGTCGGGGAAGACCCCGAAGCCCTCGACCCCGAGCCGGTGGTTGACCGACACCAGGACCACGCCGTCGCGCGCGAAGGCCGACCCGTCGTAGAGCGGCAGGGCCGTCGACCCGTTGCGCAGGGAGCCCCCGTGGATCCACACCATCACCGGGCGGTGCCCGTCACCGTCGGCGGGCGCCCAGACGTTGAGGTTGAGGCACCCGTCCCCGGGGATGTCGATCGTGGGGATCAGCCGGCCCAGGGCGGGGCCGTACGGGGTCTGGGGGGCGGTCGGCCCGAACTCCAGCGCGTCGCGCACCCCCTCCCAGGGTTCGGCGGGGGCCGGGGCACGGAACCGGTGGGCGCCGAAGGGCGGTGCCGCGTAGGGGATGCCGAGGAAGACCGAGATCCGGTCCCGGGCCAGGCCCCGGACCTCGCCCTGGCGGGTGCTCACGATGGTGTGCATCGGTGTCCTCGTCACGCGGTGGGGGCCGGGAAGCCGTCGGTCAGGGCGTTGCGGCGGACGTCCGACCAGGTGTCCGTGTCGACGCAGATACCGCAGCCGGGGCCGAAGAACTCGCCGTGGGCCGACGCGTCGTCCATCAGGTGCAGGCGGAACCAGGCGGTCGTCGGGGCGGCGAAGGGTCCGGGGTCGCCCACCACGGTGAAGTGGTCGGCCCCGCGGACCTCGCCGTAGACCGCCGGGATGTGGTCGGCGTCGTGGTAGAAGGCCCGCACCAGGAAGGGGAACACGATGCCGTCGCGCCGCCCGGACAGCAGCAGTGCCGGGCCGTGCACGCGGTCGATGTCGGCCAGCGGTCCGGGCTGGATGGGCACGACGGTGTCCACGCGCGGGTCCGCGCCGACGACGATGGAGGCCGCGCCGCCCTGGGAGTGGCCCGAGGCGCCGATGTTCTCCAGGTCGACGCGACCGTGGAAGACGCTGCCGGGGTCGGCGTCCCGGTGGGTGAGCAGGTCGATGCCGGCGCGCATGGAGATGCCGAGGTTGGACTGCGGGGTGTTGGCGGCGGCCACGATGAAGCCGTGGCTCGCCCAGTGCAGCAGCAGGTCCCGGTAGACCACGGGGAAGGCGAAGGTGCCGTTGCCCCAGACGATCACGGGGTGGCGGACGTCGCTGTCGGCGATGTCGCGCGGGTAGTACAGGGTGGTCACCGCCCCGACCTCCACGGCGGTGGCGTAGGGGCCCGGCTCACCGGGGCCGCCGACGGCCGACAGGGTGCCGACGGGCGCGGGTGCGGCGTTCGCGGGGGCGGCCGCGCCCACCGGGACGGACAGGGCGAGGACGAGTGCGGACAGCAGGGCGAGGGGGCGTCGTGCGCGCATGGCGGGGGACTCCTGACGTCGCGGTGGAGCGGGTCCGGGCCCCGCCCCACCTGGTTCGCCTTCACATCCTGCCGGGGGGAACGGCCGCCGTCTCTGCGCAATCGCGGCAATCCCGGGGGCCGGTGTTCGTGCGATCCGCCGACGGACCGGCCTCCCGGGGGTGCGTTACAGGCGCTCGAAGATCGTGGCGTTGGCGAGGCCGCCCGCCTCGCACATCACCTGGAGCCCGTAGCGGCCGCCCGTCTGCTCCAGCACGTTGAGCAGGGTGGCGGTCAACCGGGCGCCGGAGGCGCCCAGCGGGTGGCCGATGGCGGTGGCGCCACCGTTGACGTTGACCCTGGCCGGGTCGGCGCCGGTCTCCTTCTGCCAGGCGAGCACCACCGACGCGAAGGCCTCGTTGACCTCGAAGGCGTCGATGTCGTCCAGGCGCAGTCCGGCCCGGGCGAGCACCTTCTCGGTGGCCGGGATGACACCGGTGAGCATGTACAGCGGGTCGTCGCCCACGACCGCGAAGGAGTGGACGCGGGCGCGGGGCCGCAGGCCCAGACGGCGGGCCGTCTCCTCGCCCGCCACGAGCACGGCGGCGGCGCCGTCGTTGATCGGGGAGCTGTTGCCCGCGGTGACCTTCCACTCCAGCTCGGGGAAGCGCTGCTTCCAGTGGTCGTCCTCGAAGGCGGTGCGCAGTCCGGCGAGGACCTCCGTGGTGGTGCCCGGGCGGACGGTCTCGTCGGTGCGCAGATCGTTGACGGGGCTCACCTCGGCGTCGAACCGGCCCTGCGCCCAGGCGTCGGCGGCCCGCCGGTGCGAGGTGGCGGCGAACTCGTCCAGGAGCCCGCGGTCCAGACCCCAGCGCTGCGCGATGAGCTCGGCGCTCACCCCCTGCGGGACCAGGCCCTCGGGGTAGCGCGCCCCGACGGCGGGGCCGGGGAAGTCGCGGCCCAGCGACTGCGAGCCGATGGGCACGCGGCTCATGGACTCCACACCGGAGGCGATGGCGAGGTCGTAGGCGCCGGCGATGACGCCCTGGGCGGCGAAGTGCAGGGCCTGCTGGCTCGACCCGCACTGGCGGTCGACGGTCACGGCGGGCACCGATTCGGGGAACCCGGCGGCCAGGGCGGCCCACCGCGCGGTGTTGCCCGACTGCTCGCCGACCTGGCCGACGGTGCCGCCGATGACGTCGTCGACCCGGGCGGGGTCGATCCCGGTGCGCTCCACCAGCGCGCGCAGGGCGTGCGCGTGCAGGTCCACGGGGTGGATGTCGGCGTACGCGCCCCCCGGCCTGCCCTTGGCGATCGGGGTGCGGACGGCGTCCACGATGACGGCGGCGGTCATGGCGACTCCTTTGTCGGGCGGTCTGTGCGGTCACCTTAACCGAGAGGGTTTGGTTTTCAAACCATGGGGGTCGCCTCCCCCGCCGAACGGGTCCGGGGCCGGTCGCGGACCCCGGCGCCCTGGCCAGGGGCTTCGGGGCATCGGCGGTACCATGCCCGGGTCGTACCTCCGCACTCGGAAACGAGGAGACCCCGGTGATTCCCCCGATGCCCGGCCCGTTGAAGGCCGCCCGGATCATCCTGTTCGTCACGGCCGGGCTGGTCGGTGTCGCCCTGGTGATGAACCTGCTCGGCGTGTTCTACCTGCTCGGCCTGCCCGTGCAGGAACAGCGGGAACTGTCCGCCGAGACCGGGGCCGGCCTGGGCGACATCCTGCTGCGGTTCGGTATCGGCGCCGTGTCCGCGGCGGCCCTGCTGGCGGCCGGGCTGCTGCTGCCCCGGGGCGGGCGGCGCACCCACCTCATCGCGCGCCTGCTGATCGGCGGGGCCGCGCTGGTGACCGTCGCCGGTGCGCTGGTCACCGACCGTGCGGCCGCCATGGTGGTGCTCTCCCCGCTGATCGTGCTCATCCTGTTGCAGCTGCGCTCTTCACACGAGTGGTTCGCGGCGACCGACCCGTCCTGACCGGCGTTCCATCGCTCCGGAACCGTGTCGGGCGGTGGCGGGTCCGTCACCCTCGATAACGGACAGGGCGAGACAAGGGCCACAACAGCCCCTTGTGCCCCACGGGTTTTCCGAAAGCGTTCACGTTCACTCCCTCGTATTCCGTAAGGTGTTCTCCGGGACCCGGGAATTTCGGGCGGGACGGTGTGGACGGACGCCCCGTCCGGGCCCCGGAGCCCACCCGGTCCCGCCGGTGTCGGCCGTGCCCTAGGGCGGACGGCGGTCGACGCCGGCGGGCCGGACCCTGCGGATCCGCCCGTGGACTCACCCCGTGTTGCGGGCCAGCACCAGGTCGATCAGCTCCCGGTCCGGGAAGTCCATCACCACGATCCCGGTCCGTTGCAGGGGAGCCTGCCGCAGGTGTGCGACCGCGTAGGTGTTGACCCCGCGCGAGCCCAGGAACCCCCAGGCCACCTCGCGGGGGTTCGCGAACGGGGCGCCGCTCCCGCTCAGGTGGTTGACGTAGAGCGTCCCGGACGCCCCCGTCGCCGCCTTCTCCAGGTGCACGCGCACCTTCTCCCACTTGGCCGGGATGTCGAACAGGGTGGGCACTCGGTAGGCGTCCTGGACGTCCGTCGCCGGGCCGTTCCACCCGATCCCGTAGTCGCGCGAGGCCGCGAAGTCCTGCACGATGACGATCCGCCCGCGCACCTCGCCCAGGTCCGGCACGTACGCCCCGCCCTGGACCGGCGGCCGCCACAGGCGCTCGCCCAGGATCCCCCGGGTGTCGGGGTTCCCCTCGATGTAGTGGTCCAGGGTCTCCTGGTAGCTGCGGGTGTTCTCCTCCTCGGTGTGCTCCTTCTTCATCCGGATCAGCACCGTCTCGGTGGGGTTGCGGTCCAGGAACGCGTCGATCGCCACCACCACGTCGCTGAAGTTCAGGTGCAGGTACTCGGCGCCGTGGTGGATGGGGAAGGCGTCCCGGTAGTGGCGGGTGCGCACGTCCAGGAAGCGCACACCCGCGTCGAGCTGCTCGGCGATGGTCAGGTCCTGGGTGCGCGACCACACCGTGCCGCGCCAGGCACCGCTGTCGTGGGTGCCGGGGATGGACAGCTCGGCCAGACCCGCGCCGTCGGGCAGGGAGCCCATCCATCCGGCGGGTTCGGCGGCGGCCACGGTCTCGGCGGCGGCCGGGGCCGGGGCCATGAGACCGGGCAGGACGACCAGGGTCACCAGGGCCGACCACACCAGGGACAGGGGTGAGGGGCGCGGGACGGTCGGGGCGGGGACCGGGAGGACGGGGGCGGACGCGGGGAGCATGGGGTTCCTCCGTTCGCGGGGGGCGGACGCGGGGGAGCGCCCGATCCCGTTCACACTGCCACGCGGAGGACGCCGCCCATATCCCCCTATCGCGCCGGGGGACGCACACCGTTCCCGCCCCGGCGTCGAAGGACGGCGTACGGGCGGGCGCCGCCCGGTCCCACCCGCCCCTCAGAACGGGTGGCGGTACCGGAAGAGCGCCTCGGGGGCGATGTCCAGCATCCAGTGCCGCCCCGCCGTCCACCCCAGGAAGCGCACGGTCTCCCCGTCGTCGCGGGCCGGAAGGGTGTGCCCCGCCACCGCCGCGCGCAGCCACACCAGCGCCGGGTCCAGCCGCTCACGCACGTGGTAGGGCAGGTCGGCCCCCTCCATCCGGGCCAGCACCTCGCGCTGCTCCCGCGGCGTGCACCGGGACAGGAAGAACACGGTCTGCCGCCACGCGAACGCCGCGTTCTTCACGTGCGCGAGCGTGTCGTACACCCGGGGCAGCGCACCCAGCAGTCGCACCGTCGTCCGGTGCGCCCCCCGCGCCGCCGCCGCCCACCCGTCCCGCGGCCGCGCCCCGGCCACGACCAGCGCCGCCAGGTTGTGGGTGGTGAGGATCTGCGCCTGCTCGATCACCATTCCGTTGCCCGAGACCGACCGGAGCGGGTCCCCGGCGCGCTCCCGGCACAGCAGGGCGAAGGTCGGCTCCCCGCCGGAGGGCTTCTCCTGTAGCGCGAACACCTCGGCGCAGTCGATCCCGTAGTACCGGGCGTACAGGGTCCCCTCGACCACCTCGGCGGCCCGCCGGGCGGCCCGGGTGAACTTGGCCGAGAAGGTGCCCGTGAAGATGTCCGAGGCCAGTTCCTCCACGAACGGGAAGTCCACCTGGCGCGGCGGCACCCGCCCCTCGGCGGTGCGCGCCAGCCCGCTCAGCTCGCTCACCAGCGGGTTCGGCGTGATGGTCCCGGGGAAGTGGGTCAGCACGGTGTCGCCCACCCGGACGAGCACGGCACGGGCGGCCTCCCGGCGCACCCGGGCGGACCCGTGGTGGCGCTCCAGCTCCCGCACCCAGGGCAGTTCCCCCTGCCGCACCTGGGAGGCCAGGTCGAGCAGCAGCAGGGACCGTCGCCGCGCGAACGCCTCGTGGTGGGCGGTGACCAGCCGGGACAGGGCGGGGTCGTCGATCGCGGCCGCCTGCGCCGCGGCGGCCAGGGCGGGCACCAGGGCGGCCAGCACCTCGGCCGAGGGGACCACACCCCGCTCCACCAGCTCCTCCAGCGGGGCGATGACGGCCTTGGCCACCCGGGCGCGCAGCGGCCCCGGGACCGCGGACCCGGCGGCGGCGTCGAAGTCCCGCGCCTCCTCGGCGGAAACAGGGGCCAGGGCCGCGTCCGGGTCGGGCACCCCGGAGTTCTCCGGCAGGGCGGACAGGCGCTCGGCGAGCAGCGCCGCCAGCACGTCGTGGGTGGGCAGCGCCGCCTGGGCGGCCTGCACGGTACGCACCGCGGAGTGCCCGGCGGAGCCGGGGACGCCGCGCTTGGCGGTCATCGCGGCCACGGCGCACCGCAGCAGGCCGCGCCGCCGCGCGCCCAGCACCCCGGGCCCGTCCGGGGCCACGGCCTCGCGCAGGGCGGCCAGCAGGATCGCGAGGTTCTCCTTGGGCCTGCGGTGCTTGGTGCACAGCGTGTGCTCGGCGGCCAGCCGCCCGTACTCGTCGAGCAGGGCGGAGCCGCGCGCGGCCCACCCGTCGGGGCGGTGCGCGTCCACCGCGGTCCCGCCGTCCGGGGCGGTCTCCAGCCAGTGGGCCAGCACCCGGTCGGCGAACGGGTTCCACACCGCCAGCGCCTCCCGCTGGGCGCCCGGCGCCCCGGGCCCCCGGGCGGCCACCGCGGCCAGGGTGTCGCGCACCTCGCGGACCGAGTGGCGGAACACCGCGCCCGGCGGCAGGTCCCGTGCGGGGGCCGGACGCGGGGTGAAGCACAGGGTCGCGGCGAAGGGGTCCAGCTCGGCGAGCAGCCGCAGCGCGGCCGCGGTGTCCCCCGTGCGCAGCAGCCACACCACGGTGAGCAGGGCGGCCTGCTCGGGCTGGTCCACCGCGTAGCCGCCGCCGTCCAGCAGCGCACCCAGGTGTTCCAGGCCCGCCTCGGTGAGGTGGTGGGCGTACAGCGCGGCGCGGTCCTCCCGCAGGCCGTGCCGGCGGATGAGGTCCAGTTCGTGCGGGCGCAGCGGCCCCGCGGCGGCGGCCTCGCCCGTGGCGAACCCGCCGTGCGCCACCTCGGGGGTGACCCAGGCGGGCAGGCCCCTGACGGGCGTGCGCGATCCGATGGACAGCCGCCCGGAGGCCATGCCCTCCGTGATCCGGCGCCAGGCGGAGGCGCGCCGCTCGGCGGCCCTGCGCACGGCGGGGTCGTCGTGGGCCGCGGCGGTGGCCAGCTCCTTGAGCAGGCGGCTCGCCGGGTACCCGGGGTTCGCGTGTACGGGGGTGGTGTCGTCCATGCCGGTGCGGTGGGTTCCGCCCCCACGCCCTCCCGGATAAGAGCCGGGTGCTCTGCTGCCTGAGCTACGCACCGTGTGCGTGCCGACGCGCACGGTCGGGAGTGCGCGTCGGCCCGCCGGTACGGCGGGCCCTGCCCCCGCTCCCTCCCGGTCCCGAGCCGGGCGCTCTCCTGGTTGAGCTACGTACCGTCGCCCCCTGAGGGGCCGTCGACGTGGCGGGCCCTGCCCCCGCGACCTCCCGGTTATGAGCCGGACGCTCTCCTCGACTGAGCTACACGTCGTCCATGGCCGGAACCGTAGCGCGTGGGACGCGGGGCGGGGAAATGATTTTCCGCCTCCGGCGGCGGATGCTCCGTACGGCCGGGGCGCCGCGCGCAGAGAGCCCCGTCGGCGGAGCATCGGACGAGCGGCGGCGATCGGGCCGTCAGGCGCTGGACTCCAGCCCGTAGGGGGTGGCGAACCGGGTCGCCAGTGCGAACACCGCCGTCGGGTCCGGCAGCGGGCCCCGGGCCAGCAGCGCGGCCAGGCACGGGCACCAGCGGGACCGGCCCTGTGCGGTACAGGCCAGTACGCCCAGCAGCCGCAGGGACAGCGCCAGATCGGCCAGGTGCGGGGCGGGGTGCTCGACGGCGGCCCCCGGGGCGAAGGCGCGCAGGCCCAGCTGCTCCTGCTTGGCCCGGGCCAGGGCCCGGGCGATACGGTGCTCCGGGGTGGGCCGCAGGTCGGCGAAACCGTCCTCGGCGATACGGGGCAGGGCTCCGGCGGCGACGGCGGCCGGGGACTCAGCGGCCCGGGCCAGGGCCTCCAGGGTCGGGCAGTCGGCGCGGCGCGAGGGGGAGCAGACCCGGTGCCAGCACACGGCCGGCAGCAGGGAGGCGAAGCAGTCCAGGGCGGCGCGGGCCCGCGGGGTGTGCCAGCGGCGGACGTGCTCGGCGTTGCCGGGGGAGTCCGCGGCGACCGGCCAGGCGGTGGGGAGCAGGGCGCTCAACCGGGGGCCGCGGCGGCGCGGGACGCGCAGCGGTGCGGGACGGCGCGCCCACGGGCCCGGGGTGCCCCGGCGGGACAGGGCGTGCGGGGTGTGGTCGGCACAGGGCGGGACCACGCGGGGACGGCGGCAGCGGCCGCCGCGCAGGGTGGGACCGTCGCAGGGGCGGGCGCGAACAGGGTTCCGAGCCATGCCTTCGAGCATGTCCGACCTGCGCGGACGCGGCCATGGCCCCGGCGGTGAGGTTCCCGGGACGGACGGTAAGGGCCGCGGGGCGGCCGGGACCGGCCGCAGTGACGGGGGTTTCGGGAGGGTTCCCTGTGTTCTGCGGGGGTACCTCCCAAGCGCGCGGATTCCGGGATTGTGGCACGATTCGGGGTCCGGCGGCGTACGGTGGGGCTGATCGAGGGGAGGACACCCTTGGCAGAAGGTGACTGGCGGTGCGGCGTCTGCACCGCTCTCAACGAATCGGCGAACCGCGCCTGCCTGGTGTGCGACACCGTCCGCACCGCGGCCCGGGCCGCGGGTCCGGCGGACCTGCTGGCCGAACCCGTGGGGGCCGACGCCTTCCGCGCTCCGGCCGCGCCGCCGATCGCGGCGGAGGACCTGCCCCAGGTCCGCGTGATGGAACCACCGGACCCGCCGCCCCGGCGCCCGGCC
>NZ_JASFDV010000033.1 GCF_030766825.1 Nocardiopsis sp. CC223A | reverse complement strand
CAGGTCGCCTCGTCGTCGAAGGGGGGACGGCGGCCGTTGAGCCGGGCGGCCGGCTTGGGCTGCGGCTCGTCCTCGCCCTCCTCCCAGAAGTGCTTCTGCACGAACCGCTTGGGGTTGAGGTCCTGGACCTCGAAGTCCTTGAACTCCGGCCCCAGGCCCTCCTTGATGTCCTTGGTGGCGGAGTTCGCCATGGTGCGCAGCTGGCGCAGCACCCGGCCCACCTGTTGAGCGGCCTTGGGGAGTTGGTCGGGACCGAAGATCAACAGCGCGAGCAGAAGGAGGACGATGAACTCTCCTCCGCTGATGTTGAACATGCACGATCCTCGTTCTCGGGATACCGACCGGCTTCAAGCAGGTTAACCGGTATCGGTGCGCTTGGGTAACCGTGCCCGGATCACAACGCGGACATCCGCGGAACACCCCGGACGCGATCGACCCCCGCCCCTGGGGAGGGACGGGGGTCGCAGAACGCCTGTGGAGGGAAACGCCCGCCTGGACGGTTCCGCCGGGTCCCCGAGGACCCGCCGCGATCTGTCTAGGCGATGGGGCGGACGTCCGCGGCCTGCGGGCCCTTGGGGCCCTGGATGACCTCGAACTCGACCCGCTGGTCCTCTTCCAGGTTCCGGAAGCCGCTCCCCGCGATCGCCGAGTAGTGCACGAACACGTCGGGCTGGCCGCCCTCGACGGCGATGAACCCGAAACCCTTTTCAGAGTTGAACCACTTCACGGTGCCCTGAGCCATGTGCTCTCCCTTGGGGACTACAACGGGGCCGCACCCTGCTGGCCCCGGGTCGCCGGGCGCCGAAGTGAAGAGAACGGTCCCCCGCTAAAGCGCCCACGTGAAGTTCCGCGAGGCGCCTCGGGCATCCATGGAAACTACAACAGCAACCAGTTGCAGACAGTACCAGGGAGGGGGGTCCCCTGCCGAGGCTTTCGGCACGGGAATCCCCCCTTGCGATCTGTCCTGTTTCGGCTACGCGAAAGCATTGATTTCTTTCCGCACTGCGACTAATGGAGAACACGCCCGTTCTCCCGCGCAGGTCACGTAAGCGCGTCGCGCCCGTAGATCCACACCCGGAACCACAACCGTTCCTCCCACAGTTCCCGGTCCAGCGGATAGGCGGCCAGCACCGGGTACAGGTAGGCGAAGTGCGCGATGATCAACAGCATCACCACGCCGAACACGACTCCGCCCAGTGCCCGCAGATATGGCGAGAACCGCGGGCTCTCCTCTCCGGCGCCCATCACCAGGCCCAGCATCAGCACGATGGCCAGCACCAGGAACGGCAGCATCGGCAGCGCGTAGAACAGGAACATGGGGCGGTCGGGGAACGCGAACCACGGCAGCCAGCCGGCGGCCACGCCCAGCAGCACGGCCCCGGCCCGCCAGTCGCGGAAGGTCACCCACCAGCCCACCAGCACGGTGAGGGCGATGATGGACAGCCACCAGATCACCGGCGTCCCCAGGGAGACGATCGAGGCCACGCAGTCGCCGCTCGGGCAGTCCACGGCCTCGCCGTTGTAGTGGAACATCACCGGCATGCGCATGATGATCCACTCCCACGGCTGGGAGATGTAGGTGTGGTCGCTGCTGAGGTTCTCGTGGAAGCCCATCATGCGCGTGTGGTAGTCCCACAGGCTCGCCAGGGCCTCCCAGGGCGCGGCCAGGAAGCCCGGCAGGAAGTCCGGGGCCAGGCCGTCGGCGTGGTCCCGGTTGTATCCGCCCCGGGTGAACAGCCAGCCCGACCAGGACACCACGTAGACGATCGCGGCCACCACCACGGTCTGCACGAACGCCGGGATCGCGTCGAAGCCGAGCCACCGCAGCCCCGGGCGGTTCTGGCCGGCGCTGCTGCGCGCCCCGTAGTCCCACGCCACGGTGAGCAGGCCGAACGCGGCGATGAAGAACAGGGCCGACCACTTGGTCCCCACCGCGAGACCGAAGCACAGCCCGGCGGCCAGCCGCCACCAGCGCATCCCCAACCAGCCGACGGAGGCCACGTCGACCCCCGCCTCGGCCAACCGCGCCAGGCGCTCCCTGGTCTTGTCCCGGTCGACCACCAGGCACGCGAACCCGGCCAGGATCCACAGGGTGAGGAAGATGTCGAGCATCGCGACGCGGCTCAGTGTGAAGTGCAGGCCGTCCAGCGCAAGGATCACACCGGCGGTGCAGCCCAACAGCACCGAGCGGGTCATCCTGGTGGCCACCCGGACCAGGATGAGGACCGAGGCGATGCCGGCCAGGACGGAGGCGAACCGCCAGGCCTCGGGGGTCATCGACTCGCCGAACGGCAGTGCCCCCCACAGCAGGTCGCCCAGTGCGATCATCCACTTGCCGACCGGTGGGTGGACGATGAAGTCGCCGGCGCCGGTGAAGATGTCCGTCGTCGCGCCGTCCTGGAGCAGGGCGTCGGCGTCGACGGGCTCCTCGACGGTCTCGTGCTCGTAGCCGTAGTTCAGGAGGCCGTAGGCGTCCTTGGCGTAGTACGTCTCGTCGAAGTAGATCCGGGCGGGCTCCCCGAAGCCGACGAACCGGAGGGCCCCGGCGAAGGCGGCGACGAGGACGGCCCCCAGCCAGGCGATCCACGCCGGGGTCGGGTCGGTGGGCAGGAACCGGGCCCGCAGGGTCGAGGGGCGTGGGGGGGCGGGTGGGGTCGACTCGACCCCGGAGGAAAGTGCGGTGGTGGTCATCTCGGCTCGTAGGTTGGGGTCGGAGAGGGTTGTGTCCCTTTGTGGACGGACCGCGAGACAGGTTTCGGGTGGCGTGATAGATGCCACCGTAGCGTGACAGGACGGGGATGAGCAGTGGTTGAGGGCGATGGCAAACGGCGGTTCGGGACCCTGACCCTGGCCGGGCTCCCCATCGGCAACATCGAGGACGCACCGCCCAGGCTGCTGCGCGTCCTGGAGGAGGCCCGGGTCATCGCCGCCGAGGACACCCGCAGGCTACGCCAGTTCGCCACCCGCGCCGGCGTGCGTCCCGGCGGTGCCGCGGGCGCCCGGGTCGTGTCCTACTACGACGCCAACGAGAGCCGCCGCACCGACGAGCTGCTCACCGACCTGCGCGAGGGCCGGGACGTCCTGGTCGTCACCGACGCGGGCATGCCCGGGGTGTCCGACCCCGGCTACCGGCTGGCCGCGGCCTGCGCGGCCGAGGGCATCCCGGTCACCGCCGTGCCCGGGCCCTCGGCGGTGACCACCGCACTGGTGGTCTCCGGCCTGCCCACCGACCGATTCTGCTTCGAGGGCTTCCCCCCGCGCAAGGGCCTGGCGGGGTACCTGGCCGAGATCGCTGCCGAGCGGCGCACGATGGTGTTCTTCGAGAGCCCGCACCGGGTGGCCGCCACCCTGGAGGCGATGGCGGAGGCGTTCGGGGCCGACCGCCGCGCGGCGGTCTGCCGCGAGCTCACCAAGACCTACGAGGAGGTGCGCCGCGGCGGACTGGCCGAGCTGGCCGCCTGGGCGGCCGAGGGCGTCAGGGGGGAGGTCTCCGTGGTGGTCGAGGGCGCCCGGCCCGCCGGCGGGGCGGCCACCGACGACGACCTGCTGGCCGCGGTGCACGCCCTGGAGGAGGAGGGCGCCCGCCGCAAGGACGCGATCACCCGGGTGGCCAAGGAGACGGGTGTGCCCAAGCGCCGTGTCTACGATCTCGTGCACGGGGTCGGCGCGCAGTCCGGCGAATGACCGGGAGCCGTCGACCCGGAACCGTTCCCGCCGGTCGGCGTCCAAACAGGTGGAGCACCGCTCACCACCAGGCACGAGGAGACCAGAATGCGCAGCCAGCTCTTCCAGCAGGCCCAGGAGATCAGCCAGCCGGGGATGCACCTCCAGAACCACAAGATGCTCCGGGTGGGCCTGAACGGGGAGATCTTCGCGCGCCAGGGCGCCATGATCGCCTACCAGGGCCAGGTGGACTTCGACTACCAGGGCGCGGGCGGCGTCGGCCGGTTCCTCAAGAAGGCGTTCACCGGCGAGGGCATGCCCCTGATGAAGGTGAGCGGCCGCGGCGACGTCTTCCTGGCCCGCGACGCCTGGGACATCCACCTCATCGACCTGGAGGGCCAGGACTCCATCACCGTCAACGGCGACAACGTGCTGGCCTTCGAACCGGGCCTGGCCTGGGACATCAAGCGCGTCCAGGGCGCGGGGATGACCGCGGGCGGGCTGTTCAACACCACGTTCACCGGGCAGGGCCGGATCGCCATCGCCTGCCACGGCACCCCGGTGCTGCTCGACATCGACCAGCCGACCTTCGTCGACACCGACTCCGCCGTCGCCTGGTCCGGTTCGCTCCAGACCGGCGTGCGCCGCACCATGAAGGCCGGTGCGCTCATCGGCCGCGGCAGCGGCGAGGCGTTCCAGCTGTCCCTGGAGGGCCGGGGCTTCGTCCTGGTGCAGGCCTCCGAGGGTGCGCCGGTCCCCGTCCAGGCGGGCTGAGCACCACGCGGGGAGGGCCCCCGGGGACGTCGTCCCCGGGGGCCCTCCCGTGTTCTCCCCCGCAAGCGGGGAAGCGCTAGACGACGGCGCCGTCGTCGGCCTCGCGGGCCGCCTTGGCGGCGACGCGCTGCTTGGCCTTGCGCTCCTTGATGACGTGCGGCGGCGGGGTCCTGTCCCACTGCTGGAGCCACGCGGCCAGCGGGACGGCGACGAACACCGTCGACGCGACACCCGTGGTCAGACCGATCAGCATCGCGATGGAGAAGTCCTGGAGCGAGGACCCGCCGAGGAAGGTCAGGAAGCCCAGGATGATCCATCCGCCGACGGTCGTGTTGACGGTACGGGGCAGGGTGTTGATGATCGCCCGGTTGGCGATCTCCGTGAACGACGACTTGTCGTCGCGGGCCCACTCGTCGCGGACGCGGTCGAACACCACGACCGTGTCGTTGACGGTGAAGCCGATGACGCTCAGGATCGCGGCGAGGAACACGCCGTCGATGGGCTTGCCCAGCCAGATGAACAGACCGATCACCAGCAGCATGTTGAACGCCAGCGACAGCATCGTGGAGACGCCGAACGACCAGCGGAAGCGCCAGGCCAGGTAGATCATCTGGAGGGCCAGTGCCGCGCCCAGCGCGATGAGCGCCCGGTTGCGCAGCTCGTCGCCCATGCTCGGGCCGATGAGCTCGTCGCTCACCACCTCGACGCCGCCGGTCTCCTCCGCCAGCGCGTCGGTGATCGATGCCGCGTCGGTGTCGCTGAGCTGGCCGGTGCGCACGGAGATGTCGCCGTCGCCGGCCTCCTGCACCACGGCCGTGTCCGAACCGGGGAAGCCCAACCCGGAGACGAGCGCGCGGGCCTCGTCCACGCTCACCTGCTGGTCGCCGGTGATCTCGTACTCCAGGACCCGGCCGCCGGTGAACTCCACGCCCAGGTTGACGTTCTGTACGAACGGGGCGGCCAGGGCGGCCACCACCAGCACGCCCGCGACGATGAGCGCCTTGGCGCGGTGCTTCATGATGTCGGGGCTCTTCTCGACCAGCCAGGTGCGGACCGGGCCGATCCGGTCCAGGCCGCTGATGGCCGGGTGCTTGCGGATGACCGCGCGGCGCACCGCCCATTCCACGAACACGCGGGCGATGACCAGCGCCGAGAACATCGAGACGATGGTGCCGATGCTCAGGGTGACGCCGAAGCCCTGGACGGTGCCCGAGGCCAGGAAGAACAGCAGGCCGGCGGCGATCAGCGTGGTGACGTTGGTGTCGAGCACCGCGCTCCACGCCTTGCCGGTGCCCTCCACGAAGGACTTCTCCAGGCTCGGCGGCACGGCGCGGCGACGGCGGCGGGCCAGGGCGCCGCCGGTCTTGTCGCCGTCGTCGCCCTCCTTCATCCCGGACGCGCGGTTGGCCTGGTAGACCGCCTGCTGGCGCTGGTACTCCTCGCGGGCGCGCTCGAAGATCAGCACGTTGGCGTCGATGGCCATACCGATCGCGAGTACGAAGCCCGCCAGACCGGGCAGGGTGAGTGTCGCCCCCAGCGCGACCAGGGCGCCGTAGGCGATCAGGGTGTAGAACGCAAGGGCCAGCGACGCCAGGAAGCCGACCAGGCGGTAGACCAGGGTGATGTACAGGGCGGTGAAGGCGATGCCCAGGACCGCCGCGATCGCGCTGGCCTGGATGGCCTCGGCGCCCAGGGTCGGGCCGACCGTCTGGCGCTGGACCTCGGTCACCGGCAGCGGCAGGGAGCCGCCCTCGATGAGGACGGCCAGCTCGTTGGCGGACTCACGGGTGAAGGTGGGGCTGGTGATCGTGGTCTGGCCGCCGGACATGCCGACCTCGCAGCCGATCTCCGGGTTCACCTCCGGAGCGGAGATGATCTGGTTGTCCAGCACGATCGCCACCCGGCGGCGCGGGTCGCCCTGCGGGTAGCACGCGGCGTCGGCGGTCAGCTGCCGCCACTGGTCGCGGCCCTCGCCGCGGAAGCTGACGTTGACCGTCCACTGGGCGCGGTTGACGCTGTCGAGCGCGGCGTCGGCGCTGGACACCCGGTCGCCCTTGATGGCGGTCTCGCCGAGCTGGAGGTTGGTGCCGTCGGAGTCCGGGAGCGTCACGACGACGTCCTCGGGGTTCTCGGCGCTGGGACCGGTCTGGCCGGGCTGCTGGCCCTGGCCGCCGCCCATGCCGCTGAGCAGCTCCTGGAGCTCCTCGTCGGTCATCTCGGTGTCGCCTTCGCCGCCCTCGGCGCCTTCGCCGCCTTCACCGTCCTCGGCGCCCTCCTCGGCGGGGGCCTCCTCGGTGTCCTGCGGGGCACGGGCCTCGTCGGCCTCGCCCTCGGGGGCGTTGGCGAAGTCGCCGGGCGCCTGGACGCCCTGGCCGCCGGCCTGGCCCACACCCAGCACGGGGTGGAAGGACAGCTGGGCGGTCTGGCCGACGATCTGGGCCGCCTCGGCGGGGTCCTGTACGCCGGGGAGCTCCACGATGATGCGGTTCTCACCGGAGCGGGACATGGTCGCCTCGGCCACACCGAGGCGGTCGATGCGCTGGCGCAGCACCTCGACGACCTGGTCGGTGTTCTCGGCGCTGGCCGGGGTGCCGTCGGGGCCGTCCTGGGTCTCCAGGACGATCTGGGTGCCGCCGCTCAGGTCGAGGCCCAGGCGGGGCGGGATGAACCAAGCCGCGCCGAAGGCGACGGCGATCACGAGCAGGGATACGAGGGCGCGCAACCAGCGCCCCCCCGTTCCCGTCGATGTCGATGTGGACGTGGCCAAGGGGTCGTTACCTCTCACTGCGAAAAAGCCGATGGAGATCCGGACGCGCTGCGGGCACGGATGCCGGGGGATGCGGCGTCCGGGGATGGGATCAGGACGGGGGCGCGGTGAGAGGCGGGGCCCGGGTCGGCGGCAGGTCCCGCGGAACCCCCTGCTCGGGCACCGGTTCGGTGCTCGGCGGGTCGGCGGGCCACCAGGGTTGGTCCCAGGAGGCCAGGTTCAGAACGGGGACGGGCAGGGCGTCGGGCAGGTCGCGCACCCCGGACCTGGTGTCACAGGTCGAGGGCGGCGGGCCGACGGTGACCCGGTGGTCGACGTGTCCGGCCTGCTCCACCCGGTCGTGCCCGGGTTCGTCGTCCGCCACGTGGGGGGCGCTGGCCACCCCGTAGGAGGGCAGGACCGGCAGCGCGGGTTCGCCCGCGCTGATCCCGGGCACCGAGAACACGACGAGCAGGGCCACCCCCGCCACCAGCGGGGCGGCCAGAGCACGGTGGGCCAGAGCGCGGCGGGCCCGGGCACGGGCACGGGCCAGGGCACGGGGAGCCGTGATGACCACCGCCTCAGGTCGGGGAGCGCCGCCGGGCGCCGAGTCGCATGCGTCACAATGCGCGCGTGTTCGTCCAGCAGAGCATACGGGTACCCGAGGCCCCGGGGAATCTCCCGTCCCGGGGCGCGCATCCGCGGGACCGGTGATAAGGAGTGCGTGTCAGGCCGCCGTCGGCTTTAGGCTTAGGGCATGTCGTCGAATCGCCACATCCTGACCGCGGTCGCTTGGCCTTACACCAACGGACCGCGCCACATCGGTCACGTGTCCGGCTTCGGAGTCCCCTCCGACGTCTTCTCGCGCTTCCAGCGAATGTCGGGCAACAACGTGCTGATGGTCAGCGGCACCGACGAGCACGGCACCCCGATCCAGGTCCTGGCCGACCAGGAGGGCGTCACCGCCCGCGAGCTGGCCGACCACTACAACCGGGTGATCGCCGAGGACCTGGTGGCCCTGGGCCTGTCCTACGACCTGTTCACCCGGACCACCACCGGCAACCACTACTCCGTGGTGCAGAAGCTCTTCACCACGCTGTACGACAACGGCTACGTCTTCGCGCGCACCACCAAGGGCGCCATCTCCCCGTCCACGGGGCGCACCCTGCCGGACCGCTACATCGAGGGCATCTGCCCGATCTGCGGCTACGACGGCGCGCGCGGCGACCAGTGCGACAACTGCGGCAACCAGCTGGACCCGATCGACCTCATCTCGCCGCGCTCCAAGATCAACGGCGAGACCCCGGAGTTCGTGGACAGCGAGCACTTCATGCTCGACCTGCCCGCGTTCGCCGGCGTGCTCGCGGAGTGGCTCAAGGGCAAGGAGGGCCAATGGCGCCCCAACGTCCTGAAGTTCTCCATGAACCTGCTGGACGACCTACAGCCGCGCGCGGTCACCCGTGACCTGGACTGGGGCGTGCCGATCCCGCTGGACGGGTGGAGCGACAACGCCAACAAGCGGCTGTACGTGTGGTTCGACGCGGTCATCGGCTACCTGTCCGCGTCCATCGAGTGGGCCGAGCGCACCGGTGACCCCCAGGCGTGGCGCCGCTGGTGGCAGGGGGAGGACCCGGAGTCCTTCTACTTCATGGGCAAGGACAACATCGTCTTCCACTCGGTGATCTGGCCCGCCATCCTGCTGGGTGCGAGCGGCCGGGGCGACCGGGGCGGCGACCCCGGCCCGCTGGGCGCGCTGAACGTGCCCACCGAGGTGGTCTCCAGCGAGTTCCTCACCATGGAGGGGCGCAAGTTCTCGTCCTCACGCCGCGTGGTCATCTACGTGCGCGACTTCCTGGAGCGCTACTCCGCCGACTCGCTGCGGTACTACATCATGGCCGCCGGGCCCGAGACCCAGGACACCGACTTCACCTGGGCCGAGTTCGTGCGCCGCAACAACGACGAGCTGGTGGCGGCCTGGGGCAACCTGGTCAACCGCTCCATCTCCATGGCGGCCAAGAACCTCGGTGAGATCCCCGCGGCGGGAGAGCTCACCGACGAGGACCGCCGGGTGCTGGAGGCGTCCGGGGCCGCGTTCGACACCGTCGGCGCCCGCCTGGAGCGCTCGCAGTTCAAGGCGGCGCTCCAGGAGGCGATGCGGACCGTCGCCGAGGCCAACAAGTACATCTCCGAGCAGGCCCCGTGGGCCCTGAAGAAGACCGACCCGGAGCGGATGGCCACCGTGCTGCACGTGGCGCTCCAGCTGGTCCAGGACGCCAACACCCTGCTCACGCCGTTCCTGCCGGAGTCGGCCAACAAGGTGTACGCGATGCTGGGCGGCGAGGGCACCTGGACGGGCATGCCCCGGCTGGAGACCGGCCACGACACCATCGGCGGCTCCGCCGAGAAGGTCGACTACCCGGTCATCACCGGTGACTACGCCGACAACGCCGCCCGCTGGGAGTCGGTCCCGATCGTTCCGGGCACCCCGCTGGCCCGCCCCGAGCCGCTGTTCGCCAAACTCGACCCGTCCGTCGTGGACGAGGAGCTGGCCCGCCTGGAGGGCGGCGCCGCCGAGTAGGGCGGACGGCACGAGAAGAAGTTCGGACACAGGAGAAGCACCGTGGCCGCCGGCCGTCCGCTGAGGGCGGTGGGCCACGGGTGGGACGCCGCGCCGACGGGCCGACCCGTCGGCGCGGCTCGTCGCGGAGGGAACGACATGGGCAAGCGGTCGGGAAAGGCCGTCGAGGCGCGCAACGCGCAGACGCCGCCTCCGGCACCGGAGCCGCTGCGGGTCCCGGTGGCCGACAGCCACACCCACATGGACATGCAGACCCCGGAGGTCGCCGAGATCATCGCCGCCGCCGAGGCGGTCGGGGTGACCCCGCTGCTCCAGGTGGGCGTCGACCTGCCGTCGTCGCGCTGGGCGGCGGACGTCGCGGCCGCCAACCCCGGGAAGGTGTGGGCGGCGGTCGCCCTGCACCCCAACGAGGCACCCCGCGTCGTGCACGGCGACGGCGCGGACGGTGTGGAGGTGGACGACACCGACTGGGCGGGCAAGACCCGCCGGCCCGGCGGTTTCGAGGCCCTCGCGAAGCAGCTGTCCGAGATCGACGCCCTGGCCGCCCGGCCGCAGGTGGTGGCGGTCGGAGAGACCGGCATGGACACCTTCCGCACCGGCCCGGAGGGGACGCGGGCGCAGGAGGAGTCGTTCCGCGGGCACATCGCCATCGCCAAGCGGCACGGCAAGGCCCTGATGATCCACGACCGGGAGGCGCACGAGGACGTGTTCCGGGTGCTGGAGGAGGAGGGCGCCCCGCACACGGTGGTGTTCCACTGCTTCTCCGGCGACGCGGCCATGGCCCGCCGCTGCGCGGAGCTGGGCTACTTCATGAGCTTCGCGGGCAACGTGACGTTCGCCAGCGCCGAGCCGCTGCGCGAGGCCGCGCAGGCGGCCCCGGCGGAGCTGGTGCTGGTGGAGACGGACGCGCCGTTCCTGACCCCCAAGCCCTACCGGGGCCGCCCCAACGCCCCGTACCTCATCCCGCACACGCTGCGGACGCTGGCGGAGGTCAAGGGGATGGACGAGGACGAGCTGGCGGCCGTCATCGCGGGCAACGCCAAGCGGGCCTTCGGCTTCTAGAGAAGCGCTTTCGGGGAAGACGGGGACGGGCCGACCTGTCGCACGCGACCCGCTCGACCCGCATCCGAGCCGCTTGCGCTCGGTCGGATCCTCGAACGACCTGCGCGCTGGAGAGCGTCCGCGCGGTCTGGGCGCCCGCACATCCGGCGTTCTCCGATCAGGCCGGATGAGGGAACCGTCGAGGATGAGCGGGTCAGATGCGACTCCGCACGGTCGGATGCTCATCCGATCCACTCGGCCCCTGGCCACCGCCTCGCACACTGCGCGGGCCGACTGCGAACGGGGACGGGCGCCTCCCCGGCCGGGGAGGCGCCCGCAAGCCGTCCCGGCCTCAGCGGCCGCCGCGCTTGAGACGGCCGCGTTCGCGGCCCTCCTTGGTGATGGCCTTCCACCTGCGCGTCTGCTCGGAGCGCAGCCGGGCGTCGCCCCGGGCCCGGTTCCGCTCCGACTCGCGGCGCAGCCGGTTCCACCGCTCCAGGCGGCTCAGGTCCAGCTCCCCCTCGTCGATGGCGGCGCGGACCGCGCACCCGGGTTCGGTCTCGTGGACGCAGTCCCGGAACCGGCACTGTTCGGCCAGCCCGGTGACGTCGGCGAAGGTCCGGTCCACGCCCTCGGCCTCGCCGGGGACGTCGATGCGGCGCACCCCGGGGATGTCCAGGACGACCGCCCCGTGGGGCAGCACCAGTAGCTGCCGGTGGGTGGTGGTGTGCCGCCCCCGCCTGTCGCCGCGGATCTCACCGGTGTCCATCAGGTCCTGCCCGGCCACGGCGTTGATCAGGCTGGACTTGCCCGCACCCGAGGTGCCCAGCAGCACCCAGGTGGACCCGGGTGCCATCCGCTCGGTGAGGGCGTCCAGCCCCTGGCCGGTGTGCGCGCTGACCACGTGCACCTCGATGCCGGGGGAGACCGAACGCACGAGTTCGACGACCTCGGGCAGCCGGTCCCCGGCCAGTTCGGCCTTGGTGACGGCGACGATCGGTTCGGCGCCGCCCGCCCAGACCAGGCTGAGGAACCGTTCCAGGCGGCCCACGTTGGGCCCCTGGTCGGCGGCCTCGCAGATCAGGACGCGGTCCACGTTGGCGGCGAGGACCTGGTCGTAGGAGTCCTTGGCGATGCCCTGGCGCACGAGTGTGCCGGAGCGCTCCAGCACGGCCTCCACCAGCCAGGTGTCACCCGAGCGGCGCAGGGCGACCCAGTCGCCGGTGCACGGTGCCAGGGCGGGGTCGGTCCGGGCGTCCTTGAGGACGGCGGGGGAGTGGTCGGCGGGGACCTCGCCCTCGGCGGTGCGGACCACCGAGCCGCCGCGGCGGGCGGCACTCACACGCCCGGGCACCAGGAGGTGCTCCGAGCCGTGGGAGACGGTGTCGAAGGCGGTCGCGACGCGCGGGTTCCAGCCCAGCGCGGTCAGCGGATGCGGAGGTGTGCCGGTGACAGGGGTGTTCACGGTACGGCTCTTTCTTTCGGGAAGAAGGCGAGCCGGGCACCCGGGGAATGGCCGGGTGCGCTCAGGGCTCGCGGAACGTCGGGAGGTGGGGCTCACAGGCAGGGACGTTCACAGGCATGGCACGTCCTCCTCTCCGTCTCGTTCCGCGGCGGGCGCACGCGGACCCGCCGAAACTACACTCGGCGGGCCCGCGGGGGCCAGTGGTTTTTCCGGGGTGTCAGCGGCGGCGCGTCCACACGTCGTCGGCCGGGCGGTACCGCTCGCCCGCCGCCGGCAGGGCGGGGGGCGCCGAGGCGTGGCGCGGACTGTACCCGGCGTCCCCGGGCCGGACCGCGTCGTCCGCGGGGACGGCGGCGGCGTGCTCGGGGCGGCGGCTGTAGTCGGTGCGCTCGTCCTCGACCCCCAGCAGGAGGAAGAGACTACAGATGAGCAGGAACACGAAGAGCACCACGATCATCGGCAGCAGCAGGTCGGGCACGGTGGAGCCCTCGGGGGCGCCGTATCGGGTGAACTCGGGGGCCTCGTGGTGCACGCCAGCCATCCCGGTGTAGTGCATCGAGGTGACGGCGATGCCCATCAGGACGGAGGCGCCGGCGTTGGCGCCCAGCCCCGTGACCCGGGTGGCGAACCACAGGGCGACGGTGGCCGCGACGATCGCGATGGCACAGGACGCGGCCACGTACCCGGGGTCCAGGTGCAGTTCGCCGTGGACGTTCATCGACGCGACGCCGGTGTAGTGCATGGCGATCACGCCGAAGCCCAGCAGCAGGCCGCTGAGCAGCAGCCAGATGGTCCTCCGGTTGCGCAGGCTCAGGGCGAGCGCGAAGCCCATGACCACGATGGCGATGGCGCCGCTGACGAGGGTGAGCAGTGTGTCGTAGCGGATGGCGGTGCCCGAGAGGCGGAAGCCCATCATGGCGATGAAGTGCATGGACCACACGGCCATACCGCCCAGAGCGAGGGATGCCAGGAACGTCCAGTGCCACCGGGCGAGCCCGGTGGCACGGCGGGCCCGGTGGGCGAAGGAGAGGCCGAGGAAGGAGCCGATCACCGAGACGGTGAACGCGATGGCGGGGGTCAGCCAGTCCTGGCCGAAGACATCGTCGAGCACGGGACTTCACTTTCCATGACCTGCGTCACATTGGGCGTGGGTACGGATCATAAAGTCGAAACGGCGGAAAAGCCAGGGGGTGTGCGGAAACCATGTGCCCCCGATGCGGAGGGTCACCATTGGGGGCGTGCTTTTTTCTGGCCTGTTCCCGATGTCCGAATAGGGATTAGCGGGTGCGGTTCCGGTGCGGATCGAAAACGTGACGGGGAGAATACTCTCCGCTCTTTTCGCTCTTCTCCTCCGGGGCCGCGACGCGCGGTTCCGCGGGGCGCCGGGGCGAGTCCTCCACGCCCAGCATGAGGAAGAGGCTGCACACGAGCAGCAGGACGAAGAGGCCCACCACGAGCGGCAGCAGCAGGTCCGATGAGGTGGCCCCGGCCGGGGCGGACATGTGGTGCTCCGCGCTCACGGTGGCGCTCATCCCGAACATGCCGGTGTAGTGCATGGAGGAGACGGCCACGCCCATGAGCAGCGAGGCCAGGGTGATGGCGGGCAGGCCGGCCACGCGCCGGGCGAACCACAGTGCGGCGGTGGCCGCGGCCAGGGCGATCGCCGTCGCGGCGGCCACGAACACCGGGTCGTGGTGCAGTTCGCCGTGCAGGTTCATCGAGGCCATGCCCATGTAGTGCATGGCGACGATCCCGGATCCGGCGACGGCGCCGCTGAGCAGCAGCCAGCCGGTGGTGCCGCGGCGGATGGTCAGGTACAGCGCCACTCCCATGACCAGGACGGCGACGGCGCCGCTGGCCAGCGTCAGGGCGGTGTCATAGCGGATGGGGGTGCCCGAGACCCGGAAGCCCATCATCGCGATGAAGTGCATGGACCAGACGGCGGTTCCGCCCAGGCAGACCGCGCTCACCGCCAGCCACTGAAGGCGGGCGAAGCGGCGCGTGGCGGCGCGTGACCGGGTGGCCGCCATCAGGCCGATGAAGGAGCCGATGACCGATACCGCGTAGGCGATCCCCGGAGTCCACGGCCCGTAGGTGAAGTGGTCGATCATGCCGTTCCTGCCCGTTGGTGTGGTTTTCCGATGAAAAAATCATAGAAAGCACATACGGGGGAGAAAGCCGCAGAGTATTACGTTGTCTCGTTTTCGGAGCGTTCGGTCCGGGGCGGACACCTGACCCCGTCGGGCATGTGACCGGCGGTGACCGTGATCTCCGTGACCGTTATCACCGGCCCCCGGGTCAGGCGGGATGCGGCGGGCGGCGCAGCCCCTGGAAGGCGACCGTGGCGAGGGTGTCGGCGATCTCCTCGGCCGACAGCCCGCGGTCGGGCTTGTACCACTCCACGATCGAGTTGACCATGCCGAACAGCAGCCGGGCCGCCACCGCCGGGTCGACGTCGTCGCGGATGTCCCCGTCGACGATGCCCTCGCGGACCAGGTCGGCGATCAGGTGGTCGAACTCGCGCCGCCGCTCCAGGGCGTGCTTCTCCACCTCGGTGTTGCCGCGGACCCGCAGCAGCAGCGTGACGTGCGGGAGCAGCTCCACCAGTACGCGGACGCTGCCGCGCAGGACGTGGTCGAGCCGGTCCACGGCGGGGCCGGTGACCGAGGCCTCCTCGCGGGTGACCTCGAACAGGGCGTCCATGGCCAGGTCCAGCGACCGGCGCAGCAGCTCGGTCTTGCTGGAGACGTGGTGGTAGATCGCGGACTTCGTGACGCCCAGGGCGCGCGCCAGGTCCTCCATGCTGGTCCCGTCGTAGCCGCGCTCGTTGAAGACACGGGCCGCCACGTGCAGGACGGAGTCGGCGTCGTGGCCGGGGCGTCCGGAGCGGCGCCTCCCGGAGCGCGGGGGCGCGGACTCGCCAGGGCTGGTTCGGGGCACGGTTGTCGAATCTACCTCGTGTCGTCGTTCGGTCGCGGCCCGATCGCCCGCGCGCGGGGCGCGTGTCGTGACCGTCACACGAGGGGGTCGGTCACCGAACGGTCGGTCGGTCGGGAGTCTACGGCGGATCCTGGTGCATCGGTAGAGGTGGGGGGCTCGCGGCGGCCGGTGACCGGCCCCTCGGCCGGGAGGGGGTCGGGGCGGGCGCGTGGCGGTGGGGGAGAAGCGGGTGCGGAGCCGACGCTAAGAACACGTTAAGTGGCTTGTGTCCTTTTTGTGGTGAGCGTAGTTTTTGTTCGCTTTCTTTGCCAGGAGGCGCGATCCGCCTCGAAACGAAGAAGAACGAGACTCCCCATGGCCATTTCACGTCGTCACGCACTGCGCGCCTCCCTGGTCGGCGGCGCTGGAGCCGCCCTGGCCGCCGCGGTTCCCGCGTCCGCATGGGCCGATTCCGGAACCCCTTTCGAGGGAGGGGCCGCCGACGCCCTGCGCCTGCTCAAGCAGGGCAACCGGCGCTGGCGCAGGTTCGCCTCCCGCCACCCCCATGAGGGGCGCCGCCGCCGGATCGAGGTCGCGCAGGGGCAGAACCCCTTCGCCCTCGTCCTGGGCTGCGCCGACTCGCGCGTCGCCCCGGAGCTGATCTTCGACCGGGGCCTGGGCGACCTGTTCACCGTCCGCTCCGCGGGCGAGGTCCTGGACTCCTCGGTGCTCGGCAGCATCGTCTACGCCGTCGAGCACCTGGCGGTCCCGCTCATCGTGGTCCAAGGGCACTCCGGCTGCGGCGCGGTGACCGCCGCCGTGGAGGCCCACCGCACCGGGGAACTCCCGCACGGCCACGTCGGCTACCTCGTGGAGCAGATCCTGGAGGTCGTCGACTCCACCCCCGACGACGGGGGCGACTTCGTCGACGACTGCGTGCGCGCCAACGCCGAGCACGTCGCCGACCTGCTGCGCCGGGACACGGAGCTGGCGCCCTTCGTCGAGTCGGGCAGGCTGGACGTCGTCGCGGCCCGCTACGACCTCGAAGGGTACGGGGTCGACTGGCTCTGATCCGGATCGTAGGTCCCGAAAAACCCATACGACGATAAAGGCGATCGCCCGTTGCATTGCGGGCGATCGCCGTTTTCATTGTGCCTTACGTGCACAATCCTTTCAGGTCCGTCATTGCCGACTCGGGACTCCTGGCAGGTATAACGCAATAAATCTTGGAAAACCCAGCGAAAAGGTCCGTGCCCCTCTATCGTCGTGTCCTGTCCGTACCGGGGCGGCCCGCGGCCCCGCCCCCACGGGCCGCCCGACCCCGTCTTCCCAAAGGACCGATGTGCGCGCGATCGACCGACAGATGAGGGACCTGCTCCGGACGCCCGGGGCGCGCAGTGTCCACCTCGTCGACTGGCGGAGCGGGCGGACCCTCGTCCACGTCGGCGACGAGGACCGCCCCGAGGACGTCGTCGAGATCCTGCGGTCCGTGCACGCGGGTCCGCTGTACGCGGACCAGGCCATGGAGGACGTCGTCGTCTCCGACGGCGGACACCACGTCCTGGCCGCCGTCCTGGCCGGAGCCGACGGCCTGTGCCTGCGGCTGCGGGTGCGCCGGGAGGACGGGAACCTCGGTCTCGCCCTGCGGCACCTGCGGCACCTCGCCCGCACCGCGCGGGCACCCGTACCCCGACGCGACCGGCCGCCGCTGCCGGGCCGGGGGGCCGTCCCCCGGCCCCGGACCGCCGTCCCCGTGGACCGCGGCGTCCTGGAACGCGTCCTGGGCGCACTGCGCTCTCTGTCCACCGACCACCCCGACCGGGCGGTGACCGCGTGACCGGTGACGCCTCCCCGCGCCGTGCGGTCCACGGGCTGCGCCGTTGGATCACCGAGCGGGGGCGGACGCGCCGAACCATCCAAAGGAGAGAGAAGGACATGCCGAACATCGAAGCCGGGCTCAAAGAGATGATGGCGATCGACGGGGCGGTCGGCGCCGCCGTCGTGGACTACAGCAGCGGGATGGCACTGGGCACCCTCGCCGCCACCAACTCGCTCGACCTCACGGTCGCGGCGGCGGGCAACACCGAGGTGGTCCGCGCCAAGATGCGCACCATGGACCAGCTCGGCCTCAACGACGCCATCGAGGACATCCTCATCACGCTGTCCGGGCAGTACCACGTCATCCGGCCGCTCACCAGCCGCAAGGGCCAGGGGCTGTTCCTCTACCTGGCGCTGGACCGCTCCCGGGGGAACCTCGCCCTGGCCCGGCACTCGCTCAAGGGGATCGAGGAGACCCTGGAGGTCTGACACCGGGACCCGGTGCGGGCAGGGGAGGGGTTCCGCCCCTCCCTCCTGCCGCCCGCCACCGCCCTCGACGGACGGCTCCTCCGGCGGCTCCGCGGCGCCGCCGCCGATGATGGGGGACAATCGGGGAAGACCCCGCTTCCCCACAGCCGCCCCCATGTCCGAGGAGAACCGGCCATGTTCCGGATCGCCATCAGCCGCCTCGACGATGCGCGCATCGTCCCGGAGCACCGGGAGACCGTGCTCTCCGTCGACGAGGCCGTCCGTGCCGTCCTGGTCCGCCTGCCCGCCGCCGACCCGGCGGCGTTCAGCGGCCGCGCGGTCCAGGACTCGGTCAACCGGGTCAACGACTTCCGGCGCGACGTCGTGGCCGACGGCCGCGGATACCGGGTGGTCATCGCTCCCATGATGTGAACCGCGGCCGCCGCCTCCGAGCCCTGTCCTCGATGCCCTGCTGCGCCGCCGGGGCCGGGCGAGGCGCCGGCGGGGTTCTGGCGGGGCCGAGGGTTCCTGCCCTCTGGGGCCCCGAGCACGGACCGAAGCGAAGCGGAGGTTCGGGGAGTACTGCTCAGCCGGAGCCGAACGCCGAGTCGAACGACGCCTGCGGTGGGTCGTAGGCGTGGGAGCGGACGAACTCCACCGCCTCGGCCGCGCCCACCAGCCGGTCCATCCCCGCGTCCTCCCACTCCACCGAGATCGGCCCGGTGTAGCCGATGGAGTTCAGGACGCGGAAGCAGTCCTCCCAGGGCACGTCGCCGTGGCCGGTGGACACGAAGTCCCAGCCGCGCCGCGGGTCGCCCCACGGCAGGTGCGAGCCCAGCCGCCCGTTGCGGCCGTTGCCGGTCCGCCTGCGGGTGTCCTTGCAGTCCACGTGGTAGATCCGGTCCCGGAAGTCCCACAGGAACCCCGCCGGGTCGATGTCCTGCCACACCATGTGGCTGGGGTCCCAGTTCAGGCCGAACGCCTCCCGGTGCCCCACCGCCTCCAGCGCGGCCTGCGTCGACCAGTAGTCGTAGGCGATCTCCGAGGGGTGCACCTCGTGCGCGAACCGCACCCCCACCTCGTCGAACACGTCCAGGATCGGGTTCCACCGGTCGGCGAAGTCCCGGTATCCGGCCTCGATGACGTCCTCGCCCACCGGCGGGAACATCGCCACGTACTTCCAGATCGCCGACCCGGTGAAGCCCACCACCGTGGACACCCCGAGCCGGGCCGCGGCCCGCGCGGTCGTCTTCATCTCCTGGGCCGCCCGCCGCCGCACCCCCTCGGGGTCGCCGTCGCCCCACACCCGGGACGGCAGGATGTCCTGGTGCCGCCGGTCGATGGGGTCGTCGCAGACCGCCTGGCCGAGCAGGTGGTTGGAGATCGCCCACAGCCCCAGGCCGTGCCGTTCGAGGGTGCCGAGCCGGTCGCGTACGTAGTCGTCGTCGACGGCGGCCCGGGTGACGTCGAGGTGATCGCCCCAACAGGCCAGTTCCAGTCCGTCGTAGCCCCAGGAGGACGCCAGGGAGCAGATCTCGTCGAAGGGCAGGTCGGCCCACTGCCCGGTGAAGAGGGTGACCGGTCGTGTCATGGTCGGGCCTTTCGTCGGCGGGCCCCGGCTCGGGGCCGGGGCCGGTGGTCGGTCGTCAGTGGTGGTACTCGTGCTCGACCCGGGTCCCGGCGGTGCCGTCGGGCTCCAGGGCCCCCAGGCCGGGGGACGCGGGCAGGTGGACGTGGACGTGGCCCAGCCCGGCGGCGACCGCGGCCTCGTCCAGGTGCGAGGCCGCGGCCGACCAGCCGACCACGGCCTCGTTGCGCACGTCCATCGCCACGTGCAGCAGGTCCATGCGCAGGTCCTCGTCCTCCACCAGCGCGGCCTTGGAGTAGGTGTCGGCGACCACGACCAGCAGCGAGGCCGAGGAGACCAGGCCGGTGCGGACCGGGTCCGCGCCCTCCCGCACGGTCAGGCCGGTGACGGTCTCGTGCGCGGCGGTCCGCCAGCCGTGCACGGTCGCCGCGTCCACCACGTCCAGCGAAGGGTGGGCGCCGTCGGTGGGCAGCCACTCCGCCATCTCCTCGATGACCGGGGACAGGATCTCCTGCGCGGCGGCCGCGTCCTCGGCGAGCGCGGCCACGGCGTCCGCGTCACCGGGCCCCGCCCGCCCGCCGGACAGGACGAGCGCGACGATCAGCGCCATCACGACGGCCATCGCGGCGATGGTGAGCCACCAGGTCAGCGGGGTGGTGCGCGAGGGGTCGGGGAGATCCTCCGGGGGCGCCGGGGCGGGGACCTCCAGGGACGGGGGGTTCGGGTGGTCGGAGGGCATGGTGACGTCTCCTAGCGGGTGGGAGTCACCCTGCTCCCGGCGGCGCTTTCCGGCGAGCGCGGCACCGAGCGGGGTGGGGGCGTGCCGTGCCGGACGCGCCGCCCGCCCGGCCGCTGTGCGCGTACGGCCGGGTGCGGGCCGCGCCCCGTGTCCCGCCACTCCTCACCTTCCGATCGGGAGGGACCGCAGGAACGCCAGCCCGTCGACGGCGATCGCGTCCTGTGTCGCCGCCAGCGGCCGCCAGATGGAGGCCGCGGTGGCGATGGTGGCATTCTCCGCGGTGAAGGATTCGATGACCAGGGGGCCTGTGTAACGGATCGCGTCCAGCGCCCCGACGATCCCGGGCCAGTCCAGGTGGTCGGCGCCGGGGGTGCCCCGGTCGTTGGCGCAGACCTGTACGTGGGCGACCCGGTCGCCCGCCCGCAGGATCGCCGCCGGGACGTCCCGCTCCTCGATGTTCATGTGGTAGACGTCCAGGGCCAGGCCGCAGTGTTCCGACGGCAGGTCGGCGAGCAGCTCCAGGCCCTGGTCGACGGTGTTGAGGACGCTGGTCTCGTACCGGTTGAGGGGCTCCACCGCCAGCCGGACGCCCGCCTGCGCGGCGTGCTCCACGACCGGGGCCAGGGCCTCGGTCAGCTCCGCCGCCAGGGACGCCCGCCCGGCGGGGGACATCCGCCAGGTGCGGCCCACCGACGCGTAGGCGGGACCGGCGGCGACGGGCGAACCGACCGCCGCCGCCGCGTCCACGACCCGGCGCAGGTAGTCCTGTGTCGCCCGCCGGGTGCCCGGGTCGGTCGCGACCAGCTCCCGACCCGGGCCCATGACCAGCACGACGCGGGGCTCCAGACCCAGCCCGCTCACCAGGTCCCGCGCGCGGCCGGGGTCCCAGTCGCCGACGTCCTCCACGGGCAGCTCGATCACATCGAAGCCCCACTCGGCCACCCTCGGGGCGAGCCGTTCCAGGCCCTCCCCGGTCAGCGGTGACGTCCACACCCAGGTGTTGACCCCCAGCGCGCGCATCCGCCCCGCCTCCTACCGGTCGGTCCAGGCCTCGGGGAACCCGGGCAGGTCCTCCCCGCCGAACTTGGCGTAGTGCAGCGACGGCATGTCGGCGTTGCGGTCCAGGAACTCCTGGAGCTCGCCCTGGCGGATGGGCTCCTGCGGCAGGACCCACTCGGCCGGGACCTCCTCGCCGTCCAGGATCATGGCGGCGGCCAGCACCGGGGTGCGCCACTGGAAGTTGGAGTACACCGGCGCGATCGCGGTCAGCCCCTCCTCGTCCCACTTGCGCATGAAGCTGAGCTCGTCCTCGCCGGAGATCACCGGGTAGGGCCGCCCGGCGTCCTCGAACGCCTCCAGGGCGGCCACGGCACCGTCGCCGGCGTCCATCCAGATGCCGTCCACCTCACCGCGCTGGAGGTGCTGCGAGACCAGGTCCTTGATCTTGGCGCCGTCGCCCTCGGTGAACTCGTAGCCGAGCACGTCCAGCTCGCTCTCGCCGAAGATCTGCTGGGCGGCCGCCCAGCGGTGCTCCAGCACGTCCACGCCCGGCAGGATGCGCAGCGCCAGCACCGTCGACCCGGGCTCCAGGTTGTCCACCAGGAACTCCGCGGCGTCGGCGCCGTAGGCGTAGCCGCCGATCGGGTGGATGAACGTCACCATGCAGTCGGTGTTGACGCCGCGGTCGAACACGATGACCGGGACGCCGCTCTCGCAGGCCGTCTCCACCGCCGGGGTCAGGGTGGCGGTGGTGGACGGCGAGATGATGATGGCGTCGCAGTCGCCGGAGTCCACGAAGGCCTGGATGTCGGAGATCTGCTGGTTGTCGTCGTCGGCGGCGTCGGACACCCGGAAGTCGCCGATGCGGCCCTCCTCCTGGAGCGCCTCCACCTGCTGCTCCATGGTGATGAAGCCGGTGACGCGCCAGGGGTTGGAGACCGAGGCGTTGGAGAAGCACACCGTGGCGTCCTCCGGGGAGTCGTGGACGAACTCCGAGGTGTCCGTCCACTCCGGTTCGATCGCCTGGAGCCACGGCTCGTCGGGCGAGCCCTCCGGCGTGATCTCCCGCTGGGCGAGCTGGGCGTCGTACTCGGCCCGGTCGAACCACTCCGCGTCCGGGGTCGGCCCGGCGCCGTCCTCGCCTCCCGGCGCGCCGTCGTCGGGCGCGTCGGTGGTACACGCCGAGAGCATCAGTGTCAGGCCGGCGGTGCCGGCGAGCAGCATGCGTGAGATGCGCATGATTACCTCCTGGGGGTCCCGGGCTCGCGCTCGGGTTCGTGGTCCGGTCGCCGGCGCGGGCGCCCCGGCGGTCGCAGATCGCCGCGGCGGGCGGCGTAGGCCACCGCGGCGATGATGATGAGCCCCTGCACCGAGGGCTGGATGGTCGAGGGCAGGTAGAGCTGGTTGAAGAGGGTGAACAGGGCTTCGACGGTGAGGGCGCCCAGGGCGGCGGCCACGACCGTCCCGCGGCCGCCGCCCAGGACCACGCCGCCCAGCACCACGGCGGTGATGGCGGTGAACTCCAGCCCCTGGCCGACCTGTGCGGTGACCCCGGCGTAGCCGCCGATGAGGATCGCCGCGACGGTCGCCATGAGGGCGGAGCCGACGAAGGCCAGGATGCGCACCCGCCGCACCCGCACCCCGGAGAAGGCGGCGGCGACGTCGTTGTCGCCGGTCGCCATCAGGGAGCGGCCGAACGGGGAACGCATGAGGAACACGGCGCCGACGGTCAGCGCCAGGGCGATGAGCGCCGCCCAGGGCAGCTGCCCCAGGAACGGCAGGTCCTCGATCCCGCCCCGGCCGGGGACGCGGAACGCCTCCGACAGGGAGCCGGTGGGCGCGCCCCCGGTCCAGAACCGGACCGCGCCGAACAGGACGAGCATCATGCCCAGGGTGGTGATGATCGACGGCACCCCGAGGAATGTCGTGACCAGCCCGTTGACCAGGCCCACCAGCACGCCGAAGGCGAGCATGAGGACGATGACCGGGAGGGTCATGCCCTCCTCCCCGTCGATGAGCCGGGCCGCGATGACCACCTGGGCGCCGACCAGGGAACCGACCGACAGGTCGAACTCCCCGGACACGATGACCAGGTACTGGCCCACGGCCAGGATGACGAGCGGGGCCGCCTTCTTGGCGAAGGCCATGAGCGGGGGGCCCTGGAAGAAGGACGGGTTCTGGGTGGCTATGACCACGAAGATCAGCACCAGGATCAGCAGGACCGTGGCGGTGCCGCCCCGGCCCAGCGCGGACGGCAGGGCCGGGGGTGCGGATCGCCGGGCGGGCGTCTCGGTCATCGGCCGCCTCCTTCGGTGCCGGAGGTGACGGGGGCCGGGGCCGCGCCCGGATCGGACGGGGGAGCGGGTGGCGGCGGGCCGCCGGAGGGGAAGCGCACCCGTACCGCCGACCGGGACGGTCGGCCGCGGGCGTAGATGGCGACGGCGGTGATGACGATGACGCCGCGCAGCACGTCCTTGACGAACGGGTCCACCGCCAGCACGTTGAACACGGTGTCGAGGGTGGCCAGGATGAACACCCCGGCGATGGTCCCGGCCACACCGCCGCGCCCGCCCAGCAGGTAGGTCCCGCCGAGCACCACCGCGGCGATGGCCTCCAGCTCGTAGCCGTTGTTGTAGACCAGGGCGCTGCCGGTGCCGAAACGCGAGGCCAGCAACAGCCCGGCCATCCCGGCGGTCATCGAGCACAGGACGTGCGCGGTGATGACGGGGACCCGGTCGCGGACCCCGGACAGGCGCGCCACCTCGGCGTCGCCGCCCACCGCGTACATGTGGTAGCCGGTGCGGGTGCGGTGCAGGAACACGACCGCCGCGCCGGCCAGGACCAGCATGACCAGGGTGGACACCGGGAACACCCCGATGCGGGTGTAGCCGAAGGCCTGGAACGCGGAGGGTATCGCCCCCGCCGGGCCCTGGAAGTTGGTGTCCAGGTAGCCCTTGATGATGAGCCCGGTTCCCAGGGTGGCGATGAACGGGTTGACCCGCAGCCACGTGACGACGGTGCCGTTGGCCAGGCCGATCAGCGCCGCCAGACCCAGGGTGGCGGCGATGCCCAGGGGGACGCGGGCCGGGTCGCCCGCCATGACGGTGGCCGCGACCACGGTGGACAGGGCCGCCACGTACCCGACCGACAGGTCCAGGGAACGGCACAGGATGACCAGGGTCTGGCCGATGGCGAGGAACCCGAGCAGACTGCTGCGGGTGAACAGGTCCACGGTGTTGGCCGTGGTGAAGAGGTTCTCGCCCCGGGACGCCACGTAGAGGGTGCTGAGCACCAGCAGCAGGCCCAGGGCCAGGTAGACCAGGCCGGTGGTGCCGGTGCGGGCCCACAGGGCGCGGACCGTGGCCGGCGGGGAGGCGGGGGGAGCGCTCACGGTGCGGCCTCCTCGTGTCGGGGGTCGTCGGAGTGGTCGGCCGCCGCGGCGGTGATCCGCGGGTCCTCGACCCCGGGGCCGGCGGGCTCGGCCGTGGAGCCGGTGGCCAGCGCCATGACCTCCTCCTCGCCGGAGCCGCCGGGCAGCTCGCCCGCCACCCGGCCGTCGGCCAGGACGACGAGGCGGTCCGACATCCCGATCAGCTCGGGCAGCTCCGAGGAGATGAGGACGATCGCCACCCCCTGCGCCGCCAGCTCCCGCATCAGCCGGTAGACGGCCTGCTTGGCGCCGACGTCGATGCCCCGGGTGGGCTCGTCCAGCACCATCACCCCGGGCTCGGTGGCCAGCCACTTGGCCAGTACGACCTTCTGCTGGTTGCCGCCGGAGAGGTAGCGCACCTCCTGGGTGTCGCCGCCGCGCGCCACCAGCTCCAGGCAGGACAGCACCCCCGGCAGCCGGGCGGCCCGCGCGCCCGAGCCGAACGGCCACACCGCGTCCAGGACCAGGCGGGCGTTGGCCAGGACCGACTGGTTCAGGGCCAGGCCCTGGGTCTTGCGGTCCTCGCTCACCAGCACCAGGCCCGCCCGGATCGCGGTCCGGGGCGAGCGCGGGTCCACCCGGCGCCCGTCCACGCGGACCCCGCCCCGGGTGAAGCGTTCGATCCCGAACAGGGCGTGCGCGATCTCGGTGCGTCCGCTGCCCTGGAGCCCGGCCAGGCCCACGATCTCGCCGCCGCGCACCTCGAAGGAGATGTCGTCCAGCCGGGAGTTGCCGCCGCCGGCCACCTCCAGGCGCACGTCGCCGTGGTGGTCCCCGGTCGGCTCCAGGGGATCGGGGAAGACCGCCGACACCGGGCGGCCCACCATCATGCGGACCAGGTCGGCCGGGCGGGTCCCGGCGGCGTCCACGGTGTCGACGAGGCGACCGTCCTTGAGGACGGTGATCCGGGTCGCCAGGTCGAAGATCTCCCGCATGCGGTGGGAGACGTACAGCACCGCGACACCGCGTTCGAGCAGGCGGGCGATGATCCGGTAGAGCACCTCCACCTCGCTCTCGGCCAGCGCGGCGGTCGGCTCGTCCATGGAGATGACGCGGGCGTCGTGCGAGAGCGCCTTGACGATCTCCACCACCTGCTGCTGGGCCACCGACAGGGACCGGACCCGGGCCCACGGCTCGATCCCCACCAGGTCCAGGTCGGCGAGCAGGGCCGCGGTGGCGCGCTCCATGGCGCGGGCGTCCACGGCGCCGAACCGGCCCCGGATCTCCCGGCCCAGGAACACGTTCTCGGCGACGGTGCGCTCCGGGAGCAGGTTGAACTCCTGGAACACCGTGGCCACCCCGGCCCGCTGGGCCTGGACCGGGTGCTCGAAGGAGACCGGGCCGCCGTCCAGCTCGACGGTGCCCTCGTCGGCCGGGTGGACCCCGGCCAGGACCTTCATCAGGGTCGACTTCCCGGCGCCGTTCTCGCCCACCAGGGCGTGCACCCGGCCCGGGTACAGCTCCAGGTCGACGCCGTGCAGGACGCGCACGCCGAGGAAGGACTTGCCGATGCCGCTCATGCGGACCACCGGTTCTGCGGGGGGTGCGGGAGGTGCGGCGTTCATCCCCGGTCCACCTCGGATATGTCGACCCAGCGGCGTTCCCGGGCCGAGAGCAGCACGGCCTCGGCGATGACCGCCGCGCGCAGCCCGTCGGCGAAGACCGGAAGGCCCTCGGGCGAGCCTCCGGAGACGGCGTCGGCGGTGTCGGCGACCAGGGCGTTGAAGCAGTCCTGGTAGCCCTGCGGGTGGCCGACGGGGACGGCGGCGAGCCGGGCGGCGTCGGCGCTCAGGTCCGGGGCGTCCCGGGAGATGATCCCGGTGCGCCCGCGCCCGCCCGCCCACAGGGTCTCGGGGCGCTCCTGGTCGAAGCGCAGCGAGCCCTCGGTGCCGGAGACCTCCAGCACCAGGCTGTTCTTGCGGCCGGGGGAGACCTGGCTGATGACCGCGCCGCCCACGGCCCCGCCCGCGGTCGCGAACTGGAGGGTGACCAGGTCCTCGGTGTCCACCGGGCGCCCGTCGCGGACGTCGTTGAACCGGCCGGTCCGGGCGCTGACCTCGGTGATCCGGTCGCCGGTGACGAACTCCAGCATGTCGCACCAGTGCGAGCCGATGTCGCCGAACGCCCGGGAGGGCCCGCCGATCCGCGGGTCCACCCGCCAGTTGTCCTCCTGTGGGTACAGCAGCCAGTCCTGGAGGTAGCCGCCGTGGGCCAGGCCGACCCGGCCGATGGCGCCCGCGGCGACCAGCGCGCGGGCCTCGCGGACCATGGGGTGGAAGCGGTAGGCGAAGGGGACGACGGCGACCAGTCCGGCGGTCGCGGCGGCGGCGGTCATCTCCGCGGCGGTCCCGGCGTCGGTGGCCAGGGGCTTCTCGCACACCACGTGCTTGCCGGCCGCCAGGGCCGCGAGGGTCAGGGGTGCGTGGAGGTGGTTGGGGACGCAGACGTGCACCACGTCCACGTCGTCGCTGCGGATCAGGTCCAGGGCGTCGGCGTGGGCGCGCCCGACGCCGTTGGTGGCGCGGAAGGCCTCGGCCTTCTCAGGGGAGGAGCCCGCCACCCCGACGACGGCGCCCCCGTGGGCGCGGACGGCGTGGCTGTGGACCCGCCCCATGAAACCGGTGCCGATCACGGCGGCCCGGTAGGCGTTCGGCACGGTCGCCCTGACATCGGATCCGCTGCCGATGCTTGTGACCTTACTCACTGACATGCTCGCACCGTACGCCCGACTTCTGTCGATGGTCAAGCATAAGTTGAGAAACGTGACCGCAATAGACTCTTCCGAGGCGGTCAATAGATCCTGTGCTTGACTTGTCCCATGACGGAAGATGCGCTGACCGGTCCGCCGGCCCACGGACTCCGGGCCGCTCCCACCACGACCGCGCCCGGGGCGGGCACCCTGCTCCAACTGCTGCGCGACGGCCGCCCCCGCACCCGGTCCGAGCTGGCCGGGGCCACCGGCCTGGCCCGGTCCACCGTCACCCAGCGGGTGGACGCCCTCCTCGCCAGCGGGCTCATCGGCCCCGCGGGCGAGGCCGTCTCCACCGGCGGCCGCCCGCCCACCACGTTCTCGTTCCGGCCCCGGGCACGGGTCGTCCTCGCCGCCGACCTGGGCGCCACCCACGCGCGACTGGCCCTCACCGACATGGCCGCCGAGGTCATCGCCGAGGACCGCGCCGACCTCGACATCGCCCTGGGCCCCGAACACGTCCTCGACTGGGTGGTGGAGCACGGCCGGGGGCTGCTCGCCCGCGCCGGCCGCGACGTCTCCGAGCTGCTGGGCCTGGGCATCGGCCTGCCCGGCCCCGTCCAGCACTCCACCGGCCGGGCCGTGAACCCGCCGATCATGCCCGGCTGGGACGGCTTCGACGTGCCCGGCTACGTGGGGGAGCGGCTGGCCGTCCCGGTGCTGGTGGACAACGACGTGAACATCATGGCGATCGGCGAGCACCACACCGCCTGGCCCACCGCCAGCCACCTGATGTTCGTCAAGGTCGCCACCGGCATCGGCTGCGGCATCGTCAGCGAGGGGCGCGTGTACCGGGGCGCCCAGGGCGCGGCCGGGGACATGGGGCACATCCACGTCGCCAGCGGCGCCGACAGACCCTGCCGCTGCGGCAACACCGGCTGCCTGGAGGCCGTCGCCAGCGGCGCGGCCCTGGCCGAGGCCCTCACCGCCGAGGGCGTGCCCGCCCACGGCGCCCGCGACGTGGTGGAGCTGGCCCGCAACGGGTCCGTCCCGGCGCTGCGCGCCCTGCGCCAGGCGGGCCGCGACATCGGCGAGGTGCTGGCCGCGTCCGTCAACATGTTCAACCCGTCGGTGATCGTCATCGGCGGGGCCCTGGCCCTGGCCGGGGACCACCTGCTGGCCGGGGTGCGCGAGGTCATCTACCAGCGGTCGCTGCCGCTGGCCACCGAGCACCTCAGCATCGTGTCGTCGGCGGCCGCCGAGAGCGCGGGCGAGATCGGCGCCGCGGTGCTGGTCATCGAGCACTGCCTGAGCCCGGAGCACGCCGACCGCCTCATCGCCGGGACCGCCTGAGAGGCCGGAGGGGCGGCATGGACGGGCGCCCCCGCCGGACTCGCGTCCGCGCGCACAGCGCAATTCCGGCGGGGATGTTCGGCCTCCCGAGCAGTGCCCCTGATCGGTCGCCGCACGTGACCGGCCGCCTGCCCGGACGTCACCGAGGCGTCAGGACACGCCGGAGGGGGCGGGACCCGGTCGGGCCCCGCCCCCTCGGCGGTCGTCGGTGGGACTGCTCGGCAAGGGCTACAGGCCGCGGGGCTCGCCGCGGTACTCGGCCCGGCCGACGTCGGGCAGGATGCCCTCCTGGTGCAGCACCGGCCTCTCCCCGGAGCGGGGCTCGCGGCGCACCACGGCCGTCCGGGCCACGCTGCTCACCAGGGTGGCGATGGCCACCCCCGCGACCAGGTTGATCGCCGCGGTGCCGACCTGGCTGGCGGGCTCGGCGCCCTGGGTGAACGGGGTGACCACCGCTATGGCGGTGATCAGTCCGATGATCCACCCGAAGAACGCGCGGGCGCGCGGTGCCGCCACCAGCAGCAGGTGCATCAGGGCCGTGGCCGCCAGGGCGGCGACACCCGCCATGAAGGCGTAGGCCGCGGTCCCCGCGTCACCGAGGTAACCGGCCTCCTCCGGGGCCAGCACCGGGATCCCCAGGACACCCCGCATGATCAGGGTGCCCACCAGGACGACCAGTGCGGCCACCACCGCCGTCGCCAGCCCGCCCGACCACAGGCGGACGGCGTTGACGGGACGTTCAGTCGCGAACTCGCTCATGCCGATACCCCCAGATACGGCGTCGAGTATCGTCGCACTCCGTATACATCCGGATACGTCCGAACTCGGTCACAGCCCACATACCCGCAGCTCCACAGCGGTAACCCACACGTGGAACACTGGGGACATGGCTCACTTCGCGCACGCCCGCGTCGACCTGGACGCGATCTCCCACAACGCACGGCTGCTCCGCGGGCGTGCCGGCGGGGCGGCGCTCATGGGCGTGGTCAAGGCCGACGGCTACGGACACGGCATGCTCCCCGCCGCCCGCGCGCTGCTGGCCGGCGGGGCGACCTGGCTGGGCACCGCGTTCATCCACGAGGCGCTCGGACTGCGCGCGGCCGGGATCACCGCGCCCGTGCTGGCCTGGATCATCCCGCCCGGCGAGCCGGTGGGCGAGGCCATCGGGAACGGCATCGACCTGGGCGTCAGCGACCCCGCGGTGCTGGAGTCCGTCCTGGCCGCGGCCCGCGAACTGGGCCGCACCGCGCGGGTGCAGCTCAAGATCGACACCGGCCTGAACCGGGGCGGCATCGGCCACGCCGAATGGGGACCGCTGGTGGAGGCCGCCGCGCGCGCCGAGGAGACCGGGCACCTCAAGGTGAGCGGGATCTGGTCGCACTTCGCCTGCGCGGACGAGCCCGGACACCCCTCGATCGCCGCCCAGCTCTCCGTGTTCCACGACGCCCTGGAGTCCGCCGCCAAGGTCGGCCTGACCCCCGAGGTGCGCCACATCGCCAACTCGGCGGCGCTGCTCACCCTGCCCGAGGCGCACTTCGACCTGGTGCGCGGCGGCATCGCGAGTTACGGGCTTTCCCCCATCCCGGATTACGACGTGCCCGGATTGCGGCCCGCGATGACCCTGCGCGCCCGCGTCGCCCTCACCAAACGGGTGCCGCCCGGCAGCGGCGTCTCCTACGGCCACCGCTACGTGACCGACCGCGAGACCACCCTGGCCCTGGTGCCCCTGGGCTACGCCGACGGCGTGCCCCGGGCCGCCACCAACAAGGGGCCGGTGCTCCTGGGCGGACGCGAGCGCGTCATCGCGGGAACAGTGTGCATGGACCAGTTCGTTGTCGATGTGGGCGACGACGACGTGGCCGCCGGAGAGTACGCGGTGCTGTTCGGCGATCCGGCCGAGCACCCGGGCGCGCCGAGCGCCCAGGACTGGGCCCGGGTCCTGGACACCATCCCGTACGAGATCGTCACCCGGGTGGGCGTCCGGGTCCCGCGCGAGTACGTCGGCGGCGCCTGACCCGCCGCGGACGATCACGCCGACCGCGTTCCGGCCGGTCAGGGGCGTGCCGGGAACGATCGTGGCCGATCGTCCACAACCGGTCACACGCCCCGCCCGACCCGCCTAACCTGGGGTGGAGGGGACACCCGAGGTCGTGCCCTGCCCCGGTCGGCCACCGCCCGAACCGTACCGACGAGCTTTGCGAGCCCGATGACCAACGTGACGACCACAACGAAAGCGCCCACCGTCCACACGGTGCACGCCGCCACCGACGGCGCCATGCGCGCCCTCGGCCGTGCCCTGGCCGACCTCAGCCGACCAGGCGACCTGCTGATCCTGTCCGGCCCGCTCGGTGCGGGCAAGACCACCCTCACCCAGGGCCTGGGCCGGGGGCTGGGCGTGCGCGGCTCGGTCACCTCCCCGACCTTCGTCATCTCCCGCATCCACCCCTCGCTGGTGGGCGGCCCCTCCCTGGTCCACGTGGACGCCTACCGGCTGGGCGGGCCCGACGAGATCGACGACATCGACCTCGACATGACCCTCCCCGAGTCCGTCACCGTCGTGGAGTGGGGCGAGGGCGTCGCCGAGGGGCTGTCCGAGGACCGGCTGGAGATCCGGATCGAGCGCCACCCCGACGACACCCGCACCGTCCACCTCACCCCGGTCGGTCGGCGCTGGGCGGACGTCGCCCTGCCCGTCGCCGTCGACGACGAGAACACGGAAGACTAGACCCGTGCTGCTCCTGGCCTTCGACACCGCCACCCCCGCCGTCACCGCCGCCATCGGCGAGTCCGGCGCGGACGGCGCCTTCACGCTGCGCGCGAGCGCGTCCTCGGTGGACGCCCGCCGCCACGGTGAACTGCTCTCCCCGACCATCCGCCGGCTCACCGGGGAGGCCGGGGTCGCCCTGGCCGACCTCGACGCCGTCGCCGTCGGCATCGGCCCCGGCCCCTACACCGGCCTGCGCGTGGGGCTGGCCACGGCCCACGCCCTGGCCGACGCGCTCGGCATCCCCTGCCACGGGGTGACCACGCTGGACGCGCTGGCCTTCGCCACCGGCCGCACGGAGCCGTTCGTCGCCATGACCGACGCCCGCCGCAAGGAGGTGTTCTGGGCCCGTTACGACGACCGCCTCACCCGGGTGGGCGAGGTCGCCGTGGACCGCCCGGCCGACCTCGACACCGGCGGGCTGCCGCTGGTCGGCGACGGCGCCCGGATGTACGCCGACGTGTTCGGGGCGGCCGCGGCCGCCCCGGAGCCGGTGCACCCCGACGCCGCGGCCCTGGCCGAGCTGGCCCTGCACCGGTTGCACGCCGGGCAGTCCCTGCCCGCCCCCGAACCGCTCTACCTGCGCCGACCCGACGCGGTGGTGCCCGGCGCCCCGAAGAAGGTCCGCCAGTGGGTGAAGTGACACCGGTGCGCGACACCGCCCTGGACGCGGTGCGCGTCGCCCCGCCCGAGGGCGTGGTCCTGCGGCCCATGGCCGACGGCGACGTCGACGCGGTCATGGCGCTGGAGCGCGCCCTGTTCCCGGCCGACGCCTGGAGCGAGGGGATGCTCCGCGACGAGCTGGCCGAGGCCGCCACCCGCCACTACGTGGTGGCCGTCGCCGGGGACGCCCTGGCCGGCTACGCCGGCCTGCGGTTCGTCCCGCCCGAGGGGGACGTGCAGACCATGGCCGTCGCCGAGTCCGCCTGGGGCACCGGGATCGGGGGAGCCCTGCTCACCGAACTCCTGGACCAGGCCGCCCGGCGCGGGGTGACACAGATGTTCCTGGAGGTGCGCTCGGACAACCCGCGCGCCCAGAAGCTCTACACCCGCTTCGGATTCGAGCAGATCGGCGTCCGGCGCGGCTACTACAACGGGGCCGACGCCCTGGTCATGCGGCGCATCGCCGAGGAGGGTACCCATGAGTGACCACGACCTCCCGCTCATCCTGGGCATCGAGACGTCCTGCGACGAGACCGGCGTCGGACTCGTGCGCGGCTGCGAGCTGCTCGGCGAGTCGGTGGCCTCCAGCGTCGAGCAGCACGTCCGCTTCGGCGGCGTGGTGCCCGAGGTGGCCAGCCGCGCCCACCTGGAGGCCATGACGCCCACCGTGCACCGGGCGCTGGACTCCGCCGGGGTCAAGCTCACCGACGTCGACGCCATCGCCGTCACCGCCGGGCCCGGCCTGGCCGGGGCGCTGCTGGTGGGGGTGTCCGCGGCCAAGGCGTACGCGATGGCGCTGGACAAGCCGCTGTACGGGGTCAACCACCTGGTCGGGCACGTGGCCGTGGACCAGCTGGAGCACGGGCCGCTGCCCAAGCCCGCCATCGCCCTGCTCGTCTCGGGCGGGCACACCTCGCTGCTGCTGGTCAACGACCTGGCCACCGACGTGGTGTCGCTGGGCGACACCGTGGACGACGCCGCCGGCGAGGCCTACGACAAGGTGGCCCGGCTGCTGGACCTGCCCTACCCGGGCGGGCCGCCCATCGACCGGGCGGCGCAGCAGGGCGACCCCAAGTCGATCCGCTTCCCGCGCGGCAAGTGGGGGGACGGCACCTACGACTTCTCGTTCTCGGGGCTCAAGACCGCCGTCGCCCGCCACGTGGAGGACGCCGACCGCCGCGGCGAGCCGCTGGTGGTCGCCGACATCGCGGCCGCGTTCCAGGACGCGGTGGTGGACGTGCTCACCCGCAAGGCCGTCGACGCCTGCGTGGAGCACGGGGTGAGCACGCTGGTGATCAGCGGCGGCGTGGCCGCCAACTCCGCGCTGCGCGCCCTGGCCGAGCAGCGCTGCCTGGAGGCGGGGGTCACCCTCCGGGTGCCCCGGCCCAAGCTGTGCACCGACAACGGCGCGATGATCGCCGCCCTGGGCGCCGAGGTCGTCGCGGCGGGTCTGCCGCCGTCGGAACCGGACCTGGCCACGGACACCTCCCTCCCGGTGGAGTCCCCCCTGGCCCGCTGACGCGCGCTTCCCCAGGCCCCCGGAGCCCCGCTCCGGGGGCCTCTCGCATCCCTGCGCAACCCCGCTGACCACATACGGCCATGTGAGGCACTTCGTCCCATAAAGGCCGATACGATGCCTCGATCCGAGTGTGATGCTCGATATGGTTGTTATAGGTAATCGGGTGATCACGCCCCTGATTGCCGGGATTGTCCCCACTTCCCCGCGAAGGAGTAGGTGACCACCATGTCCTCCACACCCGTGGGCGTCAATGTCAACGATGCCCAGTCCGACGGTGAGGCCTCGGCAGACGCGGCAGCCCGGCTCAAGGACCTCCCCCTCGACTTCGATGATGCGATCACCGCTGCCAAGAACGCGGTGGAGAACAACGCTCCCGGTGTCGCGGGGTGGGGAGCCTTCGGTGATGTCCAGGCTCAACACATGATCGATGTCCAAACCCACGCGCACAGCATCGCGGAGAACGCCCAGGACGGGGCAGGCGCGGCTGCGGGAACCGATGAGGAGTCGGCCAGCGAGTTCCGCATCCCCATCAATGATCTGCAACTCATGTAAAGCAGATCTTCTCTCTTTTCTGGTGTCCTCATTCGGTTGGAGCAAGTTATGTCGGCAATCGAGAATAAGTGCCAGATCGACCGGGGTCAGGTGACCTCTGCCAGGGATATGTTCTCGGAGTTGCACGCCAAGATCAGCGGCCGTTCGGGTGAGTACAACACGATCACCGAGCCGGTGGGATTCAGTTTTTCGGAACTGATATCCGGAGAAATTTGGATTGAGGTGGAAAAGAACAAGGGGGCGTGGAGCGATGCGATGATGGCGTGTACGCACGCCTTCGGCGTCCTCGACAAGGTCAATTCTGATGTCAAGGTCTACGACGACAAGATCGAAGAGCTTCAAACAGACCTTAATGCCATTCTTAACGGCCCGGACAAGGAGGACGCTGGAGTCGTCACCGCAGCCATCGAATGGCACACCGGTAAGGAATCATGGCCAAGGAAGAGAATGAGGGTGGGACTTTCTCTGGGAGATGGGCGCAGTATGACACGTCTTATGCGAACTATTATGACAATGAGAAAATCTCAGGACATTGATTTACTCAATGGGTTTTTTTAGAAATTTTCCAACTCCCTTTCTTGTGTTCCCTTTGTTGGTAATTTCTGGATTTTTGTCGAGTTGTTCTTCTTTCGAAGAAGGTGGTCATGTCGAAGCTGAAGTGGAATGGGGAGAGCCCGAGCAAGTACGAGAAGTCAGTCAAGCTGCTTGGACGTGGGAGCCGCCAGGTGGGAAAACGATCCAAGGTGTATTCCCTGTTTCCACCGGGGCCCTGGCATGGTGGCACGGGGGAGTGGTCTCGCTGGCCGGAGAGACTGGTGAGGAGATCTGGAGTTATACCGTTCCCGATGGCGAGGCGTTCAGTGCGGGGTTCAGCGCGAACGGCTCCAAGGTTTGGGTTGCACATGGTCCGGGTGACGAGCCGCCACGGTCAACCCTGATCCTGGACGCAGTCACGGGAGAGATGACCGGAGAATTCGACGCGAGGGAAGGGGAACTCCCTTGGGAGTCCCCGTGGGACTTGTCGGCGATCGGGGACGGCGAGCGCGTGCTGGAGTTCCAGGGGCCTAACTTTGAGAACCGCATCTACAGTGTTCTAGAGCGTGAGGACAACCAGGTTCGTTGGAGACAGGAAAGACCTCTGGGATGTGAAGGTGCTCCAGGCGATCTCTCAGCTCAAGCCGGGCACCACATCTATGATGGTCTGGTAGTCGTTCTGGTCGTATGCAGTCCGCAGGGTTATGAAACCTTCGGCGAACCACGGACCTATGCGGTTGTGGCATTGGACTTGAAGGATGGAAGAGAGGTGTGGCGTCGCGAGTTTCCCGACCCAGAGGGGGTCTCCTCGAGCAGCTTGCGCTTTTCGGGAATCGATGATCGGGTTCTTTTCTCTTCGACTCGGTTCTCTGAAGCGCATTTGATCGAAGTCGAGGACGGGGAGACGCTTACTTTTGAGGAAGGGTGGGGAGTCGGGCTCTACCCCGAGGGGGTCCTGATCGCGTCCGGAACTGCGGGTGCGGTATCTGGCTATCGGTTGTGGGACGGGAACGAAACCAGGACCGAGTCAGTGCTGCCTCCCACTGAGGTAGTAGAAGCCGAGCAGGCGGTCCCTCTGGCGGAGGGGTTGGTGACGATAGCTGATCCTGGAAGAGACGGACCGTCGGTGGAGTTCACTTTCTGGGGTACAGAGGCGAGTGGGTCGATCGAAGCGCCACAGGAGGTATCCGGTGCGTCCGAGTGGGTGCGGGAGGTGCCTGGAGCCGTGCTCTTGGGGGTGCGGCGCGACGCGGGAGTTCGGACGCTGGTCGCCTACCGCTGAATACGCAGAGGCGTGCCGGCTGGGGCGATTAACTCAGGGCTCGTGCAAGTTCCGGCTTGGTGTAGATCGTCCGGTTCAGGAAGAGCAAGGCCGTACACGCAAACAGGCACGGGGACCCGTGATCATTGTGGTGTCGAAGCCAAATGATCCCGAAGGTCTCCCGTGCCCGCCCCACCATCATCCACGGTCCCGGCCGTGCTCGCCAAACTCGCGCCCCTCAACACCCCCGACATCGCGGACCTGCGCCCCTACCTGGCCACGGTTGCCGACCCCCGCTCACGCCGCGGCCGCTGGTACCCGCTGACCTGCATCCTGACCATCTGCGCCTGCGCCGTGATCTCCGGTGCCAGAACCATCGAGGAGATCACCGAATGGGGACAACGCGCCCCGAACGCGCTCTTGGAAACCATCGGTGTGCGCCCCTACCCGCTGCGCCGAAGGCGCTCCCCGGCCGCTTGCACCATCGACCGCGTCCTGTGCCGCATCGACCCACACACCCTGGACACCGCCGTGTACGCCTACCTTGCCGACCGCCACCGCACCACCACCGAGAACACCCCCGACGGCGACAAGGACACACGGCCCGCACAGCAGGCCATCGCCGTGGACGGCAAAACCCTCAAAGGCTCGGCCCGCCACGCCCGGCCGCGCCGCCACCTGCTCTCGGTCCTGACCCACCACCGACCCGTCACCCTGGCTCAGACCGAGGTCGGCGCCAAAACGAACGAGACCCGCCACTTCCTCCCCCTCCTGGAGGGCCTGGACCTGACCGGACGCGTGATCACCTGCGACGCCCTGCACACCGTCCAGGACCACCTCAAGCGGCTCGTCGAGGACGTGGGGGCCCACTACGTGGCCGTGGTCAAGACCAACCGGCCCACCCTGCACGCCCAGCTCTCGGCCCTGCCCTGGGACGCGTTGCCCCTGGCCCACACCCGCTCGGAGAAGGGCCACGGGCGCCGTGAGTCCCGGTCGATCAAGGTCATGGGCATCGCCGACAGCCTCGGCGGCATCTGTTTCCCCCACGCCAGACTCGCCTTGCGCATCCACCGCCGCCGGCAGCAGGCCGGCAGGAAGCAGACCCGCGAGACGGTCTTCGCCGTCACCGGCCTGGACGCCCACCAGGCCACAGCCGCCCAGCTCGCAGCCCTGGTCCGCGGGCACTGGGCGATCGAGAACTCCAACCACCACATCCGGGACGTGACGTTCGGCGAGGACGCCTCCACAGTCCATACCGGCAGTGCTCCCCGGGCGATGGCCGCGTTGCGCAACCTGGCCATCGGGGTGCTGAAGGTGACGGGAGCGGTCAACATCGCCAAGACCACCCGCGCGATCCGTGACCTACCCGAACACGCACTCCCGTTCTTCGGGATCGGTCACGAACCCGACCTCTCGGGAACTTGAACGAGCCCTGCGATTAACTCGTATGGGGAATCGGCTCGGAAAAAGTCGTTATATCCATCCTTTTGTGTTTCAATAGGCGATTGAAAATGATTTCGTCAATGCGGGGTCTCATGGTGGAGTAGATGCTTCGAAGGATGTTCGGATTCCCTGTCAAGGGCGCCTGACGGTATTGCCGTGGTGATCTTTCCTGCGGTTACTGAGTGCGCACCGACAGGAGTCGCGGTTGTGGGAGTTGGTTCGGTATGAGGCGAAGGGCCATCGCCGTGGTCATGCTGGGTGCCGTCGCACTGGCGGCCTGCTCGCCGGGCGGGGCATCCGACTCGACCGGGGCGTCCGACGGTTCCGGCCCCCGCGAAGCGGTGCAGGACCTGGAGCGTCCATCATCCGTCAGCGAGGCCGCATGGACCTGGGAAGCTCCTGAAGGGGTCGGAGCGCTGGGCGGTCTGTTCCCGGTCCCCGGTGGTGTGGCCGCTGTCATGGACGACGGTGCCATCGCACTGTCCGGCGAGAACGGAGGGGTGATGTGGGAGCACCGCTTCCCCGATACCCGGGCATTCGGTGCGGTGTCGGGACAGGGACAGTACTTCACGCTCCAGCTCATGGACACCGAAGATGATGAGGCCCGGCCGCGGATGCTGGTGATCGACGCGTCCACGGGGGAAACCGTGCACGACTACCGGTTGGAAGATGAGGAGTCCTCCGGCCACGTCGTCCGGGGATGGCTGGCCAACGTCACCGACGAACACTGGATCACGGTCGAGGGTGAGCAGGAGTTGGTCGCTCATCGGCTCGGGACGGATGAGACGGCTTGGTCGGTTCCGGATGTGGCGGCCTGCAACGGAGTCGGTTCCGTGGACCGGGCCGTCGTGACGGATGGGACCCTGGTGGCCGCCTTCACCTGTTACGACCAGCCGGAGGGTGAGACCTCGGTAGAGATGACCGAGGGGCAGGAGTTCGTTTCGGGGTACTCGGGGTTCGATCCGGCCACAGGAGAAGAACTCTGGCGGACCGAGGCCACGGCGGGAATGTTCGCCGCCGACGCCCACGAGCGGACGTTGACCGTTCATGCCAGCGGTGTGGTCACCGCCTACCATCCTTATGGCCGGATCGGCCATGTCGTCGACCAGGCCACGGGCGAAGTGGTCACAGTGGACGAGGGCGACGTCGTCTGGACCGAGGAGGACGGTTCCTTGCGAGGAGTGTGGACCGATCGCACCCACGCGTATCGCATCGAAGGGCCGGACGGGCAAGAGCAGCGGCGTCTGGGCACTGATGAAATCGGTATCGCCGAGTCGTTCGCCAACGCCTTGCAGGGGGATGACGCACCCGTAGCGCTCGAAGACGGGGTGCTCCTCCCGGCAGATCTGATACCGCGTGGTGAGAACGAGGCGGAGGCCGCGGTGTTCCAGGGTTTCGACGGGGCTGTTCCGATCACGCTCGCCTCGGCTCGGGAGACCAACCTGGAGTTCGATGACGCCGTTCTCGCTCCGGGTACCGTGGCCGTCTCCTACATCAGCCATTCAGGCCAGGGCGTCGTCATAGGTCTGCACTGAGACACCCCGCTCTGAAGGAGACTGCGCTGCGGGCGGAGCCGTGCACGGCTCTCATGCTGGTTCCAGGGCCTTGAAGCGTTCCCCTTGCAGGGACGCTCCTCGGGGCCTGAGCGAACCTTTCTCGGCAACATCTCGTAACGGTTCGTGATCTTCGGTCAGGTGGTGCGTTCGTGCTCCAGTTGGGGCAGGACGAGGGCGGCTCGGGCGACCCGGGTGATGTCCGTGGAGTTGAGGCCGACCCTGCGTATGACCTTGAGAGTGGCCGATCCTGTGGCATCCGTCCTGCGCGGATCGCCTTCGTGTGCCTACACTGAAGACCGGGTTCACATCGACATCACCACCGGCGCCGCCGAGGGAACCCTATGACCATCGCCGAACACCGTCCGCCCCCCGGAGACCCCGGCGTTCCCGATGAGTTCTGAGCTGTTCGAAGACCTCGCGGAGCAGGCGTTCGAGGCCGACCGTGTGCGCATGGAGATGTTCAACGGGAAGGTCTGGGTTCACAAGGTGACCGACGGGGCGCACGCCGGAATCCTCACGTGGTTGATGCGCGAGTTCATCGCCCACCGTCCCGATCTCGACCTCACCACCAGCGGGTTGGGGCTCAAGGTGGACACCTACCGTAACGGGCGTGCCCGGCCTGACGGTGTCCTCGCACCGGTCGGTCAGTTCGACGATGCGGGGGAATGGGCCGACCCCGAAGGTGTCCTCGCCGTGGTCGAGGTGACCTCGTGGGATGCCGACACCCACGCCCGAGACCGTGTCGAGAAGCCCGCCGTCTACGCGGCGACGGGTATCGGTGTCTACCTGTTGGTGGATCGCGACGCCGACGCCGTCGTGGTCCACAGCCGCCCTGTCGAGGGCCGGTACCTGGACCAGAGCATCCACCCCTACGGCGAGGCCGTCCCGGTCCCCGGCACCGGGGTCGTGCTGGACACCGAGCCGCTCAAGCGCTTCGCCCGCTGACGGGTAAGGGCCGCGCCGACAGGGGGTCGGCGCCCGGTCCGGCGTGCACCGCCGTGAGGCGGGAGAGAACCTCCAGGGTGGAGGGGGAGTCCTATACCGGTGCCGCATGTGATGCCCGCGCGAGCGGGCGGGCCGGGCACCGTGTCCGGGACGGGACCGGCCCTGCGCGTGCGGACGACCCCCTCGACGGAAAGGCCCCCATGGTTCGCCACCGCCCCCTGTTCTCCGCGGCGTCCGCGCTGCTCGTCCTGCTCCCCGTCGCGGCCTGTGGGGCGGCGCCCGCCTCCGGTTACGAGCGGCACCAGTTGGCGAACTTCACGATGGACCTGCCGGCGGACTGGTACGAGGACGGGGACCTCGGCATCGAGTGGTCCACGTCGGACCAGGGGCTGGAGACCGGCATCATGCGGGCGCCCGAGGGGGAGATGGTGATCCACACCATCTGGGCCCTCAGCAACTCCGAGAAGAGCGCCCTGGAATGGACCGAGGAGAAGGAGGGCGGGACCGCGGAGGCCGCCGGGTCCTACGAGCGCGTCTCCCTGGAAGGCCGGGAATCGACGAACTGGTTCGGTCCGGACCGTTCCACCGCGCTGCTGGAGTTCGAGGCGGTCCTCGACGAGGGCGACTACTGGTGGATCCACGTCGACGTCGAGGACCCCCACCGGCTCGTCCTCCAGAAGGTCGTCAAGCGGGAGGACACGGACATGGCCTTCGGCATCCGGGTGAGCCTTCCGGTCGCGGAGGCGCAGGAGCACCGGGAGACGGCCGAGGCCATCGTCGACTCCTTCGACATGCACATCTACGACGACTCCGACGTCTGATGATGGGCCGCGTCGCCCCGAACCCTCCTATGCGAACGACCCCCGACCACGGAGAGGCCCCCATGATCCACCGCCGTCCCCTGCTCGCCGCCCTGTCCGCGCTGCTCGTCGTGTCGCCCGTCGCGGCCTGCGGGGCGGTCCCGGTCTTCGGATACGTGGAGTACGAATCGGAGACCTTCACGGTGGATCTGCCGGTGGACTGGTACGACGAGGGGGAACTCGACACCGAGTGGACCGGCTCGAATCAGCGGGCATTGATGACCGGCGTCATCAGACCTCCCGAGGGGGATCTCCTCGTCCACGTCATCTGGGCCATCAGCGATGTCCGGAAGAACGCCCTGGAGTGGACCGTGGAGGAGGAGACCGAGACCGCGGAGGTCGCCGGGTCCTACGAGCGCGTCTCCCTGGAGGGCCGGGAGTCGGCGAGCTGGTTCGGTCCGGACCGTTCGACCGCGCTGTTGGAGTTCGAGGCGGTTCTCGAACCGGGCGAGCCCCACTGGGGCCCCGTCGATGTCGAGGACCCCCACCGCCTCGTCCTCCAGAAGATCGTCAAGGAGGAGGGAACCGACGTGGTACACGGCATCCGGGTGAGCCTTCCGGCCGCGGAGGCGCAGGAGCACCGCGATACCGCCGAGAGGATCGCCGACTCCTTCGACATGCACGTCGTCGACGTCTCCGACGTCTGAGCGGGCGAAACGTCCGGGCGGCCGCCGTCAGGCGCCGGGGATGAGGTGCTCGCGCAGGGTGGTGCCACGGTAGGAGTCGCGGAACAGGCCCTTGTCGACCAGTGCCGGGACCACCTCGTCCAGGAACAGGTCGAGCGAGCCCAGCGACCCGCCCGGCAGGGCGATGAACCCGTCCGCCGCACCCGCCGCGAACCGCTCTCCGATCTCGCGCACCGCGTCGTCCGGCGTGCCGACCACCACCCAGTGCGCCGACCCCACCACCTCGGGCCGGTGCAGCAGGTCCGCGACGGTCGGCCGCTCCCGCTCCACCAGGCGGCGCAGCAGGTCGGCGTGGGTGCGGCTGCGTACCGGGGTGTCCGCGGGCGGCAGCAGCTCCGGGGTCACCCGCGCGTCCGGCGCCAGCCCCGACACGTCCAGCCCCAGCACCGCCTCGACCGCCGCGTACCGGCGGGCGTCGTCCAGGTGCGCGTGCGCCTCCCGGTGCAGCGCCAGCGCCTCTTCGCGGGTGCGGCCCAGGAAGAGGCTCAGCCCCGGCAGCACCCGGAGTGCGTCCGGGTCGCGTCCCAGTTCGGCGGCGCGGCGGCGCAGGTCGGAGCGCAGCTCCACACCCGCGTCCAGGTCCGGCGTGGCGGCGAAGGTGGCGTCGGCGACCGACGCCGCGAACGCCCGCCCCACCGGGGACGCGCCCGCCTGGAAGAGCGGCACCTCGCCGGACGGGTCGCCCGGCACGGTCAGCGGCCCCCGCACGGAGAAGCGCTCCCCGTCGTGGTCCAGCACCTCCACCCGGCCGGTGTCGGCGTACCGCCCGGCCTCCCGGTCCGCGAGCAGTGACCCGGCCGGGTAGCCCCGCCACAGCCCGCGCACGACCTCGGTGAACTCGCGGGCCCGGGCGTAGCGCTCCTCGGCGGTCGGCATCTCTCCGACGCCGAAGTTGTGCTGCCCGTCGAGGGAGGTGACGATGTTCCATCCCGCGCGCCCGTTGCTGATCCGGTGCAGCGACATCAGCTGCCGGGCCACCACGTAGGGCGGGTTGAAGGTGGTGGACACGGTGGTGACCAGGCCGATCCGGGAGGTCTCCCGGGCGATCGCCGCCAGCATCACCGTGGGGTCCAGGCTGCTGAACCCGGGGGATTCGGCCAGCCCGTCCGGGTCCACGAACAGCGAGTCGGGCTTGAACACGAAGTCGAGCGCGGCCGCCTCCGCACGCCGGGCCAGGTCCACGTACAGGTCGGTGCCGTACAGATCCTCGACACGGCTGTCCGGCCGCCGCCAGGAGTGCCCCTTGAGCCAGGTCCCGGCGAGGGAGAGCCCGATGGTGAGCCGGTCGTGCCTGCTGTCGGAGGTCGTGGTCATGTGGTGTGCTTCCTTCCGTGTCCGCCCCTCACCTTTTCACGGGGGCCGCGGACGGGAACGCCGGGTGGGCGGCCCGGAACGGCGGAGCGCCCCCTCGCTCGGCGAGGGGGCGCTCCGTGCGTTCGGGACCGCAGGCCGATCCGGGGCCTGCGGCCGACACGGATCAGTCGAAGAGGTCCTCGGCGCGGTCGATGTCCAGGGCCCTGTCCACCCAGGAGTTCAGGGTGTCCAGGTCGTCGCAGGACCGGATCCGTTCGCGGACGTCGTCGGAGACGGTCAGTCCCCGCTTGTTGAGGATGCGGAGCACACTGTTGGCGACCCCCTCTTCGCGGCCTTCCTCGCGGCCTTCCTCACGGCCTTCTTCGCGGCCGATGCCGACGTACTTGCGGGCGAAGTCGCTCTGCCATTCGTAGGTGTCCACGGACATCAAGCCCTCCAGCTCCTTACGGGCCGCCTCGTTGAGACCGGCCAGCACATAGTCATAGTAGAACGGACGGTTCGTCTCACCAGCGGAATCCAACGCCTCCACCAGCGCCCGCAACACCCGCCCGTCGTGCCCGCCGTGGGCGTGCGCGGACAGCACCGCGAGTTCGGGCAGGGCGCGGGCTTGGGCGGGGTCGACCACCACCGGCATGGTGTCGGGGCCGATCACCAGCGGGCGGAGGGTGAATCCGGGGTGACCGGTCTCGATCGGCTGTGCGCACCATTGTGCGGTCGCCTCGTCGGGGCACAGCACGATGAGCACGGTCGGGCACTCCAGGCGCCCGTACAGGGTGGCCAGGTAGGCGGGCCAACTGAAGCGTTTGCGGTCGTCGGGGCGGTTCTGGCGTTCCACGGCCACGGCCAGGACGGGGTGGTCGCCGTCGCGGAGCAGGACCGCGCCGTCGGCGTTCCATTCCTTGGGGTCGCAGTTGGTGAGCACCGAGGAGGTCAGGACCGCTTCGGTGTGGTCGGGGACCGGGTATCCCAGGGCTTCGCGGAGCAGGACCGGGACGGTCTCGGGCCTGTTCTGGATCAGCCGGAGCGGGATCTCATGGGATCGACTCGGCATCTGGCTCCTCGGTCGTTCGTCGTGGATGTGAGGGGGAACCGGCCGCGGACGGGGTGTCCGCGGCCCGGAAGGCTCATGCGGTCTCGGGCGGGCCGTGCGGGTCGGGCGGGTCGGGGAGGGTGAACGCGGCCCAGGTGTGGCGGCCCAGGTCGCAGCACTCGCACACCGGCCGGTGGCCCCACACGGTGGCGGTGGCCTCGATCAGCAGCAGGCCCCGGCCGCCCTCGGCCAAAGCCCACTCTTCGACGGTGCGGGCGTAGGGGATCTGCGGGATGCGGCCGTTGGTGTCGCCGTCGTCGGTGAACCCGACGCAGACCCGGTCACCGATCGCCCACAGGGTCCGGATCACCTGCCCGCCGCCGCGCCCGGAGGCGGTGTAGCGCAGGCAGTTGGTGAACAGCTCGCTGCCGCACAGCACCACCGCGTCCACGGTGTCGGCGGCGAACCCGTGCAGGTCGGTGGCCAGGTCGGTGCGCATCCGGGCCAGCTCGGACGCCTTCCCGGCGTAGCGGCGGGGCGGCCAGGCGCGAACGTTCGTCACACCCCCACCCCCTGGGCCTGCGCGCGGTGGCGCTCCTGCTGGGCGACCCAGGTGCGGACGGCTTTTTCCAGGTCGGCCAGGTCCGGCGGCACGAACGGGTCCCGGACACGCACAGGCTCGGGAGCGGTGGGGGCGAGCAGGTCCCCGGCGGGCGCGGGGCGCTGCGCGGGGATGCGCGGCGGCGCGGGGGGCTCGGTGGTGTCGTTGGTCCAGCGGGCCAGGCGGGCGCACGCCTGGGCCTGGACGCGATCGGCATCGTCGCCCTCGGCGAGGGAGCGCTCGTGGGCGGTGTAGTAGGGCCGGACCAGGGCGACGTCCTCGGCCGGGACGATCTCGGCGGGCGGGGCGAGGTCGGCGGGGAGGCGCAGGGTGGAACGTCGGGCGGGTCCGGGGTTCGCGGCGTAGCGGCGAACGCGCGTTGACCTGCGGCGGAGACCGAGGATGCGGGTTCGGGAGTGGCGCCCGCGGGGAGGGGAGAAGAGCGCTTCGAGCAGGCGCAGGGCACGGCTCAAAAGCGCGGCACTAGACTGAGCCACGTCGGCAATCCGATCAGTTCAAGGTTTGGGAATTGCTGGCCACGACCCCGGGCGCTACCTAAGCGTCGCGGGGTCACTGTGTTCGGTTGTCGAGCTGAGGTTATGCGATGGCAAAGACGATAGGGCCATTTAGGCCCGAGTAGTGCCAGAAATTTTTCCCGGACCGGCGTCTGTGCAGGTGAACTCGCTTGCGGGAATTTTTCTGGCTATTGCCATTAAAGGTTCTATTCGGTCATCCGGGTACGAAAAATCCCCCGACCTGGAATTCCAGGACGGGGGCTCGGGCCGCGGAAGGGCCGGTCGTCGGTCTTTGCCGAGACGGGGGATCTCGGCTGGGCCGGGGCGGCGAAGGCCGTGGCCCGGATCATCGGTCGGTGCGGACGCCGGCGAGGAGGGCGGACCACTCGGTGCGGTCGAAGCTGAGGTGTCCGGCCTCCCGATGCTGGGTGTCGCGGACGTCCGCGCCGTAGGCGGACTCGCGCGCTTCGACGCAGTTCGCCCCGTTGGCGCTGTAGCTGGACTTGTGCCAGTCCGCAGGGTTGCTCATGTCGTGTGCTTCCTAAGTTCTTCTAGCGAGGCCTGGTGCGGGAGCGCGGCCCCTATGGCGGCGGTGGCTTCTACGGATAGCCGGTCGTGAGAGTCCGCCTCATGGATCACGTTACCGTCCGCATGGTCGCTCACCACCGCGAGATCACCCGTGCGCAGGCGGAAAACCATGAGAGGCGCAGCAGGGACCAACAACGTGGTTCCCTCGGGCACCAGATGCAGCATCACCCGGTCGGTTTCCGCCCAGGTGAGCAGCGCTCGCGCCTGGGCGGTTCGGAGGGTCGGGGGCAAGCCCGACACGGCGGCAGCGGGGAACACGGCAGTGACGCGCAGGTCGGGCAGTTCTGTGAGCCGCTCGCAGCGTAGGGACACCAGACGAGCGATTTCTTCCGGGCTCGCCGCCGGTAGTCCGGCCCGGAAGACGGCGGCGGCGACCTCGGGGCACTGCAATATGCCGGGCGTCGCCGCCGGGGTTATCAGCATGAGGTGGCGGGCTGCCGCCTCGATCGCCGCGAGGTCCCGGGCCCAGTCCGGCAAGCCGGTGCCGTTGGTGTGCGCCTGCCAGGCGGATAGCACTTTCCCGCCCGCGGAAAGGACTTTGTCCAGCCTTTCTGCATTATCGCGCTTAGGGTCTGAATGTCCTAGTTCCCAGCGGTTGACCGATGACGGGCTGACGTTTGCGCGCGCAGCGAGCTGTTTCTGTGTCAGCCCTGCGACCTCGCGGTATCGCGTGAGGGTGTCTGCGAACAGATTGGGGGTCATGTGCTTATGGTGTCCAACTGATTCCGTGGGGAAACCGCAAAATCCCGTGTGGTCCCGAACCCTATGGGATCTTGTCGGTGCTGTTCACCATGGGTTTCATGAGCGACACAGCACGCCTCCCTGATGCAAGTGACACCGCAATGGCGGTCATGGCGCTGCACTCGGCGCTGCGCCGCCGGGGGATCGCCGTGACGGACGGCGACCTTCCGGGATCGGTGCGGGCCGAGCACGCGGGACGCCGGGTGGACGTCCGCTACTCCGACCGCCACTGGTGGCGGACGATGCCGGGTGACCCCCGCGTCACCGTCCCGATCGCGCCGGAAGGCAGCGAACACACCCTGGCCCGCGACCTCGTCGCCGAACTCCTCGGCCGCCTGTGAACGGCCACGGCGAACTCACGTGGGCCGACTTCGCCCGCCTCACCGCACCCCGTACCCGACCGGCTCCGGTCGCCGACCGCGTTCCCGGGCCACTGCCCCGGCGCCTTCCCATCACCCGCAAGAAAGGCAAGGACCCTGCGATGACCTCTCCGCGCACCTCCGCCACGACGCGCACCGACCGTCCCGCGACCCGTGCCCAGCGGGAGCGGGCCGACGAACTCTTCGACCGCCTCTCCTCCCTCCTCCGCGACGCCGCCGACCCCGGAGCCGACACCGCGGCACTCCTGCGCCGGGCGGACCGCGCCTTCGACGCCCTCCACCGGCACCTCTGCAACGGCGGCGCGTTGCCCAGCCTGTGGGTCAACGCCCGTCGCTGACGTGGCAATGGCCATGCTCATTCCTCCTGCGGCGGAAGGTACTCTTCGCTTCCACAGCCCGGCCCTGGGCAACCACGTCCATGGGCCGAGGTGTCCTCCTTGGAATCTGTGACCGATCTCCGGGCTGTACTTCCGCGTATCCCCCGTCCCCGCAGCCGGAGGGCGTCGTGCGGCCTCCGGCCCAGGGGGTTTCCCACCCGATCGGGGCCTCAGCCATAGCCGGAGGGCGTCGTGCGGCCTCCGCCTCGGGGGGTTTCCCACCTGCCCGGGGCCTCAGCCATAGCCGTGTCACGCCACTGGGGCCCCGGCCGAAGGGGGTGAGAGGTACGTGGAGGTTTCCAAGTCGCCCGCCATCTGGGAAGGGCGGTGTGAGGGCGCTCTCTCAGAAGTGTTGTGCTCCACCGGTCACCGTTTGGGAAGGTACAGACCCGGGCCGGGCGTCGATCCGTCCCCGCGTACGAGGTCCGGCAGGCCGCTGGGCGGTTGCGTTCGAAGCACGCCCGGGGTGGTGGGGGTTGGTTCAAGGGGACGGGTCGGTGACCGGCGGCACGCTCAGCCACACATGTCCACGGAGAGAACGCTGTGACTGCAAAGCCGCGGTTGCTCAGACCTCGCTTGTCACCCTGGCCACAGGCGGTGCAACCCCGGCCGGCACTGCCCTCCCGCACCGCTGGGGGTGACAGGGAGGAAGAACCGCCACCCGCGCTTCAGGGGGTGGAGGCGGCAGGTACCGGAACCCCTGCCGCTGGGGGTGCGGGCCGCGCTCATCCCTGCGGCCCTGGCTCCCGGGTCTCGGAAGGAAGGACCAGAACCCCCGCCGCACGGGGGTGACGGCCACAGGAGGCCTGAAGGCACGGGACAAGAGGCAGAGGGCAGGGGGGTTTCGGGAGGCGGGGCACCATCGCCACCGGCACCACCAAAAACGTGGACGTGGTCACTCTCTGTGGCCGTGGGTGGCGGTGGAGGCGGGGGTTTCACCCTCTGGGGTCGGGGAGGGCGATCGGGGCCGGGGTCACTACGGCAGGCGGCTGAGGTGACAAGCGAGGTCTGAGCAATAGCCTGTTTCCAGTCACAGCGTTCTCTCCGTGGACATGTGTGGCTGAGCGTGCTGCCGGTCACCGACCCGTCCCCGGAAAGCGCACCCCCACCACCCGGGGCGTGAGCCCAACGCACCCGCCCGGCGCTCTGCCGGGCGCCGACTGCGCGGGGACGGGTCGACGCCCGGCCCGGGTCTGTACCTTCCCAAGCGGTGACCGGTGGAGCACAACACTTCCGAGACAGCGCCCACAGACCGCCCTTCCCAAGCGGTGACCGTCCTGGAAACCTCCACGTTCCTCTCACCCCCTGCGGCCGGGGTTCCGTTCCGCTCTACCGACACCCCCTTCGGGCGGGGCGGGAGGACTCTTGCGGCCTCCACCCCCTAGGGCGGGGACGGGAGGACTCTTGCGGCCTCCACCCCCTGGGGCGGGGGCGGCCAGGGATGTGACCGGGCTGGGGCTGAGGCCCCAGGCCGGGTGGGAACCCCCGGGGCACAGGCCGCGCGACGCCTTCCGGCTGTGGCGGGCCGTCCCGGTCGGGTGGGAACCCCCGGGTCCGGGACTGAGGGAACGCCTGGCCGGACCCCTGGAGCCGAAGGAGATGATGCTGCCTCCGGCAGGACCGGGACCCCGGACAGGCCACCCCTCACCCCCACAGCGTTAAAAAGCAAGGAGGAGAGGACACAGACAGACCGGCCGGGCGCCCCGATCGGGTGGACAACCCCCTGCGGCCCGGGTCGCGCGGCGCCCTCCGGTTGTGGCCGGGCGCCCCGGTTGCGTGAGGGGTCGCCGTTGTGGCGGGGGGGCACGACGCCTCCGGTCGGTCCCGGGAAGGAAACCCTCAGAGGCCGCTGTGGGCCAAGGTCACTTCGCGGCCGCAGGCCTCCACCACCGTGCGGTCGTGGGTGGCGATGACGACGGTCCGGCCCGCCTCGTTCATCCCGCGCAGCAGCCCGAGCACCACGTCGCGGTTGTCGGCGTCCAGCGACCCCGTCGGCTCGTCCGCGAGCACCACCTCACACGGCTTGAGCATCAGCCGGGCGATGGCCACCCGTTGCTGCTCCCCGCCCGACAGCGAGAACACCTTCCGCTCCTCGGTTCCCGCCAGCCCCACATGCTCCAGGGCCTCGGCCATCCGCTCCTTCTTCGACCCGCCCCCCGGCGCGTAGGCGAGCGCCACCTCCAGGTTCTCCCGGACCGTCGCGCTCTCGATCAGCGCGAAGTTCTGGAACAGGTACCCCAGGTGCGAGCGCAGGTACCGTTTCGCACCCCGGCTGCGCGGCCGCGGTGCGCGCTCGCCTAGCAGGCGGACCTCGCCGCCGTCCGGGGCCTCCAGCAGCCCCATCAGGTTCAGGACCGTGGACTTGCCCGACCCGCTGGCCCCGGTGACCGCCACCATCTCCCCGGCCCCGACCGCGAGGTCGAAACCGTCGAGCACGGCCCGTCCGCCGTACTCCTTGCGCACACCGCGCAGCTCGCAATGGGTCGTCGTCGCCATCTCGGCGGTTCCCTCTCCTTCGTGTTCCAGAACCCGTGATCAGGCCTGGGACGCGCCTTCCCGGACGATCCGGCGGTGGAAGTACGCCAGCACCCCCAGCACGATCGCCAACACGGCGACGCCGATCGCCGCGGACAGCGCGAATTGTGCTTGGGCCCGCACCACGTCCGACTCGAACACCCCCAGTTCGATGACTCTGAAATCCGCCAGTGCGTCCCACAGCCCCTTGGCCGCGTAGCCGACGAACAGCGCCACCAGTCCCACCTCCACCAGCAGGAACCCCCGGTGCGTCGCCGCGAACGACCACCCCGAGATGTGCCGGGCGAAGATGTGCTGGGCCCGCGCCCGGGTGTACACCAGGCAGGCGGCGACGGAGGTCAGGGCCAGCACCGCGACCGACGCCGCCAGGTTGAACACGTTCATCCGCAGGTCCCCCAACCAGCGGTGATGGTCGAGGGCGGCCCGCTCGGGGATGGATTCCACGGCAACGATGTAGGACGACAGCGGGGGTTCGGCGGCGTCCCGGGCAGCGGCGTCCCCGTCGAGGAAGACGATGCCGCCGCCGGAGGCGATGGTGGCGTACATCCCTCCGTCGAAGTACCCCGGCGGGTGGACGATGACGACCGGGTCGGTGAGGACGGGGCGGATACTCCATGTCAGGTCCGAGGTCGTGGCGTAGGTGGGGAAGGTGTGGCCGTCGGGGTAGGTGAGGACGGTGACCGGGCCGTCGCGGTGCTCCTCGGCGGCGGAGTACTCGGCCCCGTACTGGACCCCGTTCACCAGATGGTCGGAGTATCCGGTCAGGGATTCCGGCACCAGGATGCGTACTCCGGGCCCGTAGAGTGCGGCCTCACCGACATCGACGCCTGCGTGCGCAAGGTAGGTCTCGTTCACTGACAGCACGTCTATGCCGGTGGCCCGCACCTCAGGAGTCAGGACGTCCTGTGCGAGTTTCTGCTCGACCATGATCACTTCGCCACGTGCGTCGGCGTCCACGATCCAGGGGCCGACGATGGTCTCGTAGGCCTCGAACGACTCCTCCATGTCGGCGCCGCCTCCGATGCGGGGCGCCCCCATCTCCTCGGTACCGGTCAGGGAGTCGAGTCCGGCCTGGTGCTCGGCGACCCGCTCCCCGTAGGTGAAGGTGGCGGTCGCCGAGACTAGGACCAGTGCCACCGAGGCGATCCGCACCGCGTACGCCGACACCGCGACGCTGCGCACAGGCAGCCTTCCTTTGATCGCGGTGGGTACGGCGGTGAGGTGTAGGAGGGCGAGGGCGGCGGCGTGGGAGGCCAGCGCCGCGGCCAGGAGCAGAACCGCGAAGACGGCGGTCACCGCCGCCAGTTCCCCCACCCGGGCGAAGCCGTTGTACCACCACAGGAAGACGGCGAACGCGGCCGTGCTCGTGGGGGCCAGGAGCAGCCAGGCCCGGGTGACTCCGCGCAGGTCGGCGGCGAGGATGCGTCCGTAGGAGTGCCCGTGCAGGCGTCTGACGCCGTAGGCGCGGGCGTTGAGCAGCACACCGGCGCCCGTGGTGGCGGTGACGAAGGCCAGGACCAGCAACAGCATGGTGCCGAGGGCTTCGTTGAAGATGATGGTGCCCGGGTAACGGGCCATGACCGAGAGGGCCGGGTCGATCTCGCCCGACAGGCCGACCGACTCCAGGGTTCCGAGGACCAGTTCGGCGTCGGCCGCCGTGCCCTCGACCCAGTAGGAGCCGCGCGGGTCGTCCTCGTCCAGTTCTGCCAGGGCATGGACCCGCAACTGCGGCACAGGTGTGAAGTTCGGGTACCCGTTCTCCGCCCAGGAGCGCATATCGCTCCCGGGCACGGAGGAGAGCACGTACAGCTCCATGCCCCCATCGAGGTCACGGGGGGCGGCTCGGGTGGCCATGACAGCGACCGGTCGTTCCTCGGACAGGGCGGTCAGGGCGGCGACGACCTCTTCCGTACTCGCGCCGCCCTCGTTGCCGTCGACACCCACGTAGTGGACCGGCCCGAGATCGTTGTACCGGTGCATCGCGGCCATGGTGAGGAATCCCAGGAGCATCGCCATGGCGATCACCACGGTGTGGACGAAGGCGAGGATACGGTGCACGGGACCTCTCAGCGGGAGGGACCGCCTCTGCGGCCCCTTGTACGTAGGGGATCAGTGAGGCGAGGGTTCGTTCAGCACCTGTTGTAGAAGGACTCCTCGACATGGAACGGGCTGTCCGCGAGGGAGGCACGTGCCCAGATACGAGGATCGGCCTTCTCCGAGTCCTTCACACTGGTGTTTTTGCGTGCAACGGTCGCCGTGTGGCAGAAGGTGTTGTGCAGGTACTGCGAGTGCGCGGTGCCGTTCTGGGTGCCGTAGCGCCAGGTGCCGCCGCCTGCGGGCACCTCCCGGAGGGCGGCCAGTGCGGCGCCCGTACCCATGGAGAGGAAGACGGTGGCGAGCAGCGCGACGACCGTGCTCTTGCGGAAACCGGACACGGGGGCTCCTTCGGCTGGGGGCGGACGGGAAGGCATCCGACAGCAAAGCGTGTACGCCCGATCGCCGCAAGTGTCCGGAAGGTCCGGTTCGCCACCCGCTCCCGGAGGTGCCGCGTCCCATCTGCGCGGACGTCCACCGCTCCCCGTCCCCGATGTCCGCATCCGGCCATCCCGACCCGCCCGCACGCCACGCGGAACACGTTCCCCTCCGGGCTAGAACTCGGTTCGGTGAATGTGGTCGACTACCGGCATGTTCGCGATCACAGCAGCACGTGCTTCCTTCGACGACCCCCTCTCCGCGCTCGAAGCCGGTGAGCGCCCCGACCCCGGGCCCCGTGACGGCTGGACCGTGGTCGACGTCAGGGCCGCCTCCCTCAACCACCACGACCTGTGGAGCCTGCGCGGCGTCGGCCTGCCGGCCGACCGCCTTCCGATGATCCTGGGCTGCGACGCCGCCGGGACCGACGAGGACGGCAACGAGGTCATCGTCCACGGCGTCGTCGAGGACGGCGCCGGCCGCCCGACGATCCTGTCCGAGAAGTACGACGGCACCTTCGCCGAACGGGTGCTCGTGCCCCGGGCCAACCTGCTGCCCAAGCCGCCGGAGCTGTCCTTCGAGGAGGCCGCCTGCCTGCCCACGGCGTGGCTGACCGCCTACAGCATGCTGTTCGGCAAGATCGACCTGCGCCCCGGTTCGACGATCCTCGTCCAGGGCGCGGGCGGCGGCGTGTCCGTGGCGCTGGTCAAGCTCGCGGTACGGGCCGGGCACCGGGTGTACGTGACGAGCCGGGACGAGGGCAAGCGCAAGAAGGCCCTGGAGCTGGGCGCCTACGCGGCGGTGCCGACGGGGGAGCGGCTGCCCGAGCGGGTGGACGCGGTGTTCGAGTCGGTGGGCCAGGCCACCTGGGCGCACTCGGTGCGCGCCCTCAAGCCCGGCGGCGCCATCGTCGTCTGCGGCGCCACCAGCGGCGACGCGCCGCCGGCCGAGCTGACCCGGGTGTTCTTCTTCCAGTTGCGGGTCATCGGCTCCACCATGGGCACCCGGGACGAACTGGCGGGCCTGACGGAGATGTGCGCCCGTACGGGGGTGCGGCCGGTGATCGACCGGGTGCTGCCGCTGGACCGGGCCGCCGAGGGCTTCCGGGCGATGGCCGACGGCGGGCTGTTCGGCAAGGTCGTCTTCACGCCTTGAGGACGCCTTCGATTCCCGGGGAGTGGAGGACGGAACCCGTCCTCCACTCCCCGTAGCGTCGTTCCCACCGACCGGAACCCCGCGCGGGGACCACGAAGGGACGATCATGCTGCGAGGACTCACCACCGTCACCCTGTGGGCCGATGACGTCGCCGAGGCGGCCCGCCGGTACAGCGGGGTCCTGGGCGCCGAGCCCTACTTCGAGCGCCCCGGCCGCGGCCTGCCGTCCGGGTACGTGGAGTTCCGGACCGGCGACCACCAGCACGAACTCGGCATCGCCGACCGCCGCTACGCACCCCCGGCCGGACAGCCGGGCCCGGGCGGCGCGGTCGTGTACTGGCACGTCGACGACGTCGAGGCCGCCCTGGCCCGACTGCTGGAGCTGGGCGCGCAGGAGTACGAGCCGCTCACCGTCCGGGGTGAGGGCTTCGTGACCGCGTCGGTGGTCGACCCTTTCGGCAATGTTCTCGGGGTCATGTACAACGCCCACTACTTGGAGATGCTCCGGTCCTGACCGGGTACCCGGAGACCCGGGCTCCGTACACGGGAAGGGGCGGAGCGCCACCGGCGCCCCGCCCCTCATCGCGATCCCCGCACCCGCCTCAGCGCGGCGGTCTACTCGTCGTCGTCCTCTTCGTCACGGCGGCGCTTGCGCTTGGTGGGGACGCCGGAGCCGCCCTCACGCCCCGGGCGCAGCAGCGCCTCGGCCAGGGCCAGCACCGTCTCCTCCAGGGAGGCGAACCGCTTGGTGATGTCGTCGTGGGAGTTCTCGACCGCCTCGGTGACGGTCTCCTCCAGCTCGTGCCGGTCCGGGCGCTGCTTCAGCTCGCGCAGCACCGGGGTGACCGCCGAGGTGACGTGCTCGTCGATCTCGTCCAGCTTGTCGCCGTGGTCGATCTGCGGGCGCTCCACCAGCTCGGTCAGGCGGCGGTGCAGCTCGCTGACCTCCATGGTCTGCGGGAGCTGGTTGAGGCGCTGGTTGAGCGCCTCCAGCCGGTCGTCCACGGCCTCCAGCCGGCCGTCGACGCCGTCGAAGTGCCCGCTGACACCCTCGAACTGGCCCTCGACGCCGTTGACCCGGCCGTCGATGCCGTCCAGGCGGCCGTTGACGCCGTCCATCCGACCGTCGATCCGGTCGATCTTGCCCTCGATGCCCTCGAACTGGCCCTCGAAGTGCCCCTCGAAGGTGTCGAAGCGGTCGGTGAGGCGGCCCAGCTCGTGGTCGACCTTGCCGGTGATCTGGGCGAGGTGGCCGTCCACCTTGGTGGTGAGGGCCTCGCGCTGGCGCTCCAGCCGCTCGTCCAGGGCGGTGCGGTGCGTCTCGACCTGTTCGGTGAGCGCCTCGGTGAGGGTCTGCGACCGGTCCTCGGCGTCGGTGGCCAGGCGTGCGGCGCTCTCCGCCACGAACGTGCGCAGCTCCTCGAAGCCGGCGGCGACCCGCTCGGCGTCCTCGGAGATCCGGGAGGCGAGGGAGTCGGTGCGCTCGGTGAAGGACTCGTTCATCCGCTCGGCGGCCGCCTCGGCGCGCTCGCGGGCCTCGGTCCGGCCCAGCTCCAGCTGCTCGTCCAGTTCGGACAGGCGCTGGCGCAGGTGGGTGCGCAGGTCCAGCAGCGCGGTCTCGTTGTCCTTGCGCAGGGCGGTGACCGCGCCGGTGACGTCGGCGACGGCGGCGGTGGCCTCGGCGTGGTTCTCCTCGGCCAGGGTCGTCAGCTGGGTGACGCCTCCGTCGACCTTGGCGGCCAGGGCCTCGTGGCGCTCGACGAGCGCGTCGTGCCGCTCACCCGTGGCGGCGGCCAGGGCGGACAGCTCGCCGTTCAGCTCGCCGGTGTTCTCCTGGAGGCGCGCGAGCAGGGCCTCGTGCTTCTCCGCCAGGGCGGCGGACAGCTCGGCGGCCTTGGCGTCGGCCTGCTCGGTGAGGGCCGTGCGCAGCCCGTCGGTGCGCTCGCCCAGGTCGGTGCGGGCCTCGCCCAGGGCCTCGGTGAGGGCGGTGCGGCCCTCCGCGACGGCGGTGGACAGCTCCTCGCGGGCGGCGGACACGGCCTCGGCGAGTTCGGCGGCCTTGGCGTCGCTCTGCTCGGTGAGGGCGGTGCGGGCGCCGGTGACGGCCTCGGCCAGCTCCCCGGCCTTGGCGTCGGCCTGCTCCGTCAGCGCGGTGCGGGCCTCGCCCAGGGCGGTGGACAGCTCCTCGCGGGTGCCCGCGACGGCCTCGGTGAGGGCGGTGCGGTTCTCGGCCAGCGCCTCGGCGAGCTCGGTGTGCCGGGTGCCGGAGGTCTCGGCGAGCGCGGCGAGCGAGGCCTCCACGGCCTCGGTCTTGGCGCTGAGCTCGGACAGCGCGCCGTCGAGGGCGGTCAGCCGCGACTCGAAGGACTCCGACAGGGTGGTCAGCCGCTCGCCCAGCTCGCCGACCTGCTCGGCGGTGCGGTTCCCGGTCTCCGACATGCGCTGGAGGCGGGTGAGCGCGGTGTCCAGGTGCCCGGCGATGCGGTGGGTGTCCGCGCGCAGGGACGGCATGTCCGACAGCGGCTTGACCTGGCGGCCGACGACCTCGATGTGCTCGGCCAGGGTCTCGGCCCATTCCGGCGGTCGGGCCAGGAAGTCGTCGATGCGGCCGTTGACCGCGGTGAGGGACTCGGCGAGGGCGGTGAGCTCGCGCTCGCGCAGCTCGCGCAGGAGCCACTCCATGCCTTCCAGGCGCTGGCGCATCTCCTCGGTCACCGCACCCTGCGACTTCTGCTCGGAGTCATGCTCGTGGGCCGCCTGGGAGAGCAGGTCGCGCATGCGGTCGGAGATCCCGGCCTGACCTCCCCCGTTGAGGAAGTTGTGATTGCTCTGTTCCACCGAGGTGCTCCTTGTTCTCTCTGGCGCTCCCGACACCTGGCCCGGGGGAATGGACGGTGGGTGTTCCGGGCAGGTCGGGTTCTCGATGGTCCCCGGGCGGGCGGCGGTCCCGCAGGTGTTCATGCCTCAATGTAATCAGAGTGTGACTGTGTGTATACATGCGAGGCAAAGGGCCAGCGTCGATCGAACCGCGTTGCGGATCACTCACGCACGGCCTTCCGGGTGGACCCATGAGAAGGGAGGGAATCGCGGGCCCAGTCTAACGACCCGGACCGCCCTCCCCCAGGGGATGGGGAAAGATATCGGCCCTGTGAGATAACGATCCGATACCTCGGTTCCTACTCTGGGTGACCACCCCTCCCCGGGTACACCGGGTGATCCCCCCAGGTCAGACCGGCGGGGACGGTGCCGCGGCACCCGGTCGGCCCGCCCCGGCCGGCAGTTCGCGGCACAGCAGCGCGAAGGGCCGCTCCCCGATCCGGGTGAGCACCACCGTGGCCGCACCCGGGCCGGAGGCCTTGAGGTCGCGGCGCAGCTTCTCGGTGTCCACCGCCGAACCCCGCTTCATCACCGTCACCGTCCCCACCCCGCGCTCGCGCAGCGCGGCCCTGACCCGTTTGAGGGAGAAGGGCAGCACCTCCTCCACCTCCAGCACCCGCCACAGCGGGGAGCGCACCGCGGTGTCCGCGGTGAAGTAAGCGATCCGCTCGTCCAGCAGCGCCCCGTCCACCCGGGCCGCGGCCTCGGCCACCAGGTGCGAGCGCACCACCGCCGGGTCCGGGTCGTACAGGTACCGGCGGGCCGGGGCCACCGGCGCCGGCCCCGGGTCGGAGTCCCCGTCCAGGTGCGTGCGCGAACCGTCGCGTTCGGACAGCACCGTGGCCCGGCGGCGCGGCCCGCCCGCCAGCGCCCCGAACCACAGGGCCGCCTCCTTCAGCTCGCCGTCCACCGAGATCCACTCGGTGTCCGCGCCCGGCGGCAGCGCCTCGTGCGGGATGCCCGGGGCGGCTTTCAGGCACGCCGCCTCCGCCCCCTCGGCCAGGGCCACCGCCACGTCCCACGGCGGGGAGTAGGCGGCGGGGTCGAACACCCGGCCGCGCCCGCCGCGCCGGGCCGGGTCGCACACCAGCAGCGGGTACCGGCCCGGGGCGATCTCCGTGACATCGCCCTCGCGCACCCGGGCCGTGTCCGCCAGGCCCAGCGCCCCGATGTTGGCCCGGGCCACCGCCGCGGTCGCCGGGTCCAGCTCCACTCCCTCCACCGGAACGCCCCGGGCGGCCAGCGCCAGCAGGTCCGCGCCGATCCCGCAGCACAGGTCGCCCGCCGGGCCCGTGTGGGCCTTCGCCACCCGCTCGGCCCGGTACTCCGCCACGGACCGGCGGGTGGACTGCTCCAGGCCGTTCGGGGTGAAGAACATCCGGTCCGCCAGGTCGCCGAACTTGGCCCGTCCGCGAACACGCAGCGAAATCTGGGTGAGGACGGCGTTCACCAGCTCGGAAACGGGTAGGTCGGGGTCGAGGGCGGCCACCCGCGGGTCCTCGCGCAACCGGGAGGCCGCCGTCAGCGCGTCCCGGGCGGCCGATTCGGCGTCCACCGACGCCAGGACGTCCCGGCCCGCGTCGGTCAGCAGGGCCTCGAACGCGGGCACGCGCATGGATCTCCTTCACCACGGTGGGGCGGTCCCGCTCTGGGCCGGGTCCGGTAGCGCCGCTGACCAGGGGTCACGGTCACATTTCCATTCTGGCACTCTCGGGGGTAGAGTGCTAATCGCGACGAGGCCGGTCTGGCACCCGCGACGACAGGCCGCCGCGGTCGCCCCTTTTTCTCAGCCGGTCCGTGCCCTCACGTGCACGGAGCCGGAGTACTGGACACCGAAATCCTGAAGGGGGAGGTCACACAGTGTCGACCGCCACCAAGACCGTGCTGAAGCCGCTTGAGGACCGCGTCGTGGTCAAGGCCCTGGAGGCCGAGCAGACCACCGCTTCCGGCCTGGTCATCCCGGACACCGCCAAGGAGAAGCCCCAGGAGGGCGAGGTCCTCGCGGTGGGCCCGGGTCGCTGGGACGACGAGGGCGAGAACCGTATCCCGCTGGACGTCCAGGTCGGTGACATCGTCCTCTACAGCAAGTACGGCGGCACCGAGGTCAAGTACGACGGCCAGGAGTACCTGGTCCTCTCCGCCCGCGACCTCCTCGCGGTCGTCGAGAAGTAGTTCTCGACGCGCCCCGTTCGCACGGGCGCGGAGCAGTAACCGCATCCCGCACCGGTCGGCACCTCGCCGGGCGGGCGGGATGCTCGCTTTTGGCCAGGCCTACCAAGGAAGAACCGGAATGCCGAAGATCCTGGAGTTCGAGGACGACGCCCGCCGCGCCCTTGAGCGTGGCGTCGACCGCCTCGCCGACGCCGTCAAGGTGACGCTGGGCCCGCGCGGCCGCAACGTCGTCATCGACAAGAAGTTCGGTGCCCCCACCATCACCAACGACGGTGTGACCGTCGCGCGTGAGATCGAGCTGGACGACCCCTACGAGAACCTGGGCGCCCAGCTCGTCAAGGAGGTCGCCACCAAGACCAACGACGCCGCGGGCGACGGCACCACCACCGCCACCGTGCTGGCCCAGGCGCTGGTCCGCGAGGGCCTGCGCAGCGTGGCCGCCGGGGCCTCCCCGATGTCCCTGAAGAAGGGCATCGACGCCGCCGCGGTCAAGGTGTCCGAGATCCTGCTGGAGCGCGCCCGCCCCGTCGAGGAGCGCGCGGACATCGCCTACGTCGCCACCAACTCCGCCCAGGACGCCCAGATCGGCGACCTGATCGCCGAGGCGTTCGACAAGGTCGGCAAGGACGGTGTCATCACCGTCGAGGAGTCCCCGACCTTCGGGCTGGACCTGGAGTTCACCGAGGGCCTCCAGTTCGACAAGGGCTACATCTCGCCCTACTTCGTGACCGACGGCGACCGCCAGGAGGCGGTGCTGGAGGACGCGCAGATCCTCATCAGCCAGGGCAAGATCTCCAACCTCAACGAGCTGCTGCCGCTGCTGGAGAAGATCGTCCAGAACAAGAAGCCGCTGCTGATCATCGCCGAGGACATCGAGGGCGACGCCCTGGGCGCCCTGGTGCTCAACAAGATCCGCGGCACCCTGAACGTCGCCGCGGTCAAGGCCCCCGGCTTCGGCGAGCGCCGCAAGGCCATGCTCCAGGACATCGCGATCCTCACCGGCGGCCAGGTCATCGCCGAGGAGGTCGGCCTCACCCTGGAGAACGCCGACGTGGACGTGCTGGGCACCGCCCGCCGCATCACCGTCACCAAGGACACCACCACCCTCGTGGACGGTGCCGGCGAGCAGTCCGAGGTCGAGGACCGCATCTCCCAGATCCGCAAGGAGATCGAGGCCAGCGACTCCGACTGGGACCGCGAGAAGCTCCAGGAGCGCCTGGCCAAGCTGGCCGGCGGCGTCTCGGTGCTGCGCGTGGGCGCGGCCACCGAGGTCGAGCTCAAGGAGAAGAAGCACCGCCTGGAGGACGCCATCTCGGCGACCCGCGCGGCCATCGAGGAGGGCATCGTCGCCGGCGGCGGCGCCTCCCTGGTGCACGCCTCCACCGCCCTGGACGACCTGGGCCTGACCGGTGACGAGGCCACCGGCGTGGGCATCGTGCGCCGCGCGCTGGTGCAGCCGGCCCGCTGGATCGCCGAGAACGCCGGCGCCGAGGGCTTCGTGGTGGTCCACCGCATCTCCGAGATGGAGGTCGGCCAGGGCTACAACGCCGCCAAGGGCACCTACGGCGACCTGACCGCCGAGGGCATCATCGACCCGGTCAAGGTCTCCCGCTCCGCCGTGCAGAACGCCGCCTCCATCGCGGGCATGCTGCTGACCACCGAGGTGCTGGTCGCGGACAAGCCCGAGGACGAGGGCGACGACGACGGCCACGGCCACGGCCACTGACGGATCCCGACGGGGTCCTTCCGTCGGCGGACGGCGGCGGTGGGCCGGCCCGGGGTGTTCCCGGACCGGCCCACCGGCCTGTGCGACGGGGCCTGCCGAGCGTGCTCCCGGGGTCCGGGAAGGTGTGCACTATCACGCGCACATCGGGTTTGGCCGCGCCCCCTGGTCCGTTTTGGGGTGAATTTTCCAAAACGTAACCATTCCGTAGTTGGCGATTGGAGCGGTCGACTCCGCGGACGGGGGCATGATCACTAGCGTGACGGATGCAAACGCCCGGGGGGGCGTTACCGCGCAGCGGCCAGGAACACCGGGGGAACCCGACCCCGCGTCGCGCGACACCGGACTGAACCACCTGGGATCGCGTGCGGTCCGGGGTGAGGACGGCGCCATGGACTCGCTGCTCCGCGAGGTCCGGCCCATGGTGGTCCGCTACTGCCGTGCCCGGCTGGCCCGGGTGTCCGGGCTGGCGCACTACTCCGACGACGTGGCCCAGGAGGTCTGCATCGCCCTGCTCTCGGCGGTCCCGCGCTACCAGGACCGGGGCCGCCCCTTCGCCTCCTTCGTCTTCGGCATCGCCGCCCACAAGGTGGCCGACACCCTGCGCGGCGCGGGCAGGGTGGAGCTGGTCTCCAGCGACTCCGTCCCGGACCGCCCCGACGAGGCGCCCGGGCCGGAGGAGTCCGCGGTGCGGGTCATCGAGGCCCAGCGCGCGCGGGAGTTGCTCGACGAACTCCCCGAGCAGCAGCGCCGGCTGCTGGTCATGAGGGTGATCGCAGGACTGACAGCGGATGAGACGGGACATGTACTTGGAATGTCGGCGGGCGCGGTACGGGTTGCCCAGCACCGGGCTATTGCTCGGCTTCGGCAGGTGGCCGTGGCGAACCGCCTCCTCCCCTGAGCGCGCCGGACGCCCGGGCGACGGGCGCCGCCCCTGCCCCGACCGCCCCCGCGCGCACGTGCCCTGCCGGGCCCTCGGCCCCGTCCGCTACACCCCGCGTTCTCGCCACTGACCCGCGCCCGCCGCACGGGCGGCATGGCGCGCGCCCGGCGGACCGGGAAGAACACGCACGCCTACGGCTGTTGACCTGGGCAAGGTCCTTCCCGGCCCGCGGTCGATCCGCTGCGCCCCACACGGTCCCATCTCAAACAGTGAGACTGCTCACTTTCTCGCCCCGGCGGCGGGGAGAACACCCCGTTCCCCCCGAGCCCACCGGGGCGACGACCTAGGATGAGACGACACGCGGGGGCGAGCACCGCGCGGGCGCGCCGGAGGGCCGGCGTGCCGGAGCGAGCAGCGGAGGTTGTGTCATGGGTCAGGAGAACATCGGCGACTACGGGGACAAACTGCTGCCGCCGGGGTTGACCTACGACGACGTGCTGCTCGTACCGGCCTACTCCGACATGCAGCCCGGCGAGGCCACCACCGCCACCCGGCTGTCCCGCAACATCGGCCTCAACATCCCGCTGCTGTCCGCCGCCATGGACACCGTGACCGAGGCGCGCATGGCCGTCGCCATGGCCCGCCAGGGCGGCGCCGGCGTCCTGCACCGCAACCTCTCCGCCGAGGACCAGGCCGCCCAGGTGGACCTGGTCAAACGCTCCGAGGCCGGGATGGTCACCGACCCGGTCACCTGCAAGCCCGAGGACACCCTCGCCGACGTCGAGCGCCTGTGTTCGCACTACCGGATCTCCGGCGTCCCCGTCACCGACGCCTCCGGCCGCCTGGTGGGCATCGTCACCAACCGCGACATGCGGTTCGAGAGCGACCGCGGCCGCCTGGTCCGCGACGTCATGACCACTCGGAACCTGGTCACCGCGCCGGTCGGCGTCAGCCGCGAGCAGGCCTTCCAGCTGCTGCGCGAGAACAAGGTCGAGAAGCTCCCGCTGGTGGACGCCGACGGCCGCCTGCGCGGCCTCATCACCGTCAAGGACTTCATCAAGAGCGAGCAGTACCCCGACGCCACCAAGGACGCCGACGGCCGCCTCGTCGTGGGCGCCGCCGTGGGCGTGGGCCCGGAGGCCACCGAGCGCGCCAAACTGCTGGTCGAGGCGGGTGTCGACTTCATCGTCGTGGACACCGCCCACGGCCACTCCGCCGGGTTGGCCGACATGGTCGCCAAGCTCAAGGCCAACGCCCGGGCCGACATCGTCGCCGGCAACGTCGCCACCCGCGCCGGCGCCCAGCTGTTGATCGACGCGGGCGCCGACGCCGTCAAGGTCGGTGTGGGCCCCGGCTCCATCTGCACCACCCGCGTCGTCGCCGGGGTGGGCGCCCCGCAGCTCACCGCCATCCTGGAGTCGGCCAAGGCGTGCGGCCCGGCCGACGTGCCGCTCATCGCCGACGGCGGGCTCCAGTACTCCGGTGAGATCGCCAAGGCCATCGCCGCCGGCGCCAGCAGTGTCATGCTCGGCAGTCTGCTGGCCGGTGTCGAGGAGAGCCCGGGCGAGCTCATCTTCATCAACGGCAAGCAGTTCAAGGCCTACCGCGGCATGGGCTCGCTGGGCGCCATGCGCGGCCGCTCCTTCTCCAAGGACCGCTACGCCCAGGCCGACGTCTCCGCCGAGGACAAGCTCATCCCCGAGGGCATCGAGGGCCAGGTGCCGTTCCGCGGCCCGCTCCAGGCGGTCGCCCACCAGCTCGTCGGCGGCCTGCACCAGTCCATGTGGTACGCGGGCACCCGCACCCTGGACGAGCTGCGCGAGCGCGGCCAGCTCATGCGCATCACCAGCGCGGGCCTGCGCGAGAGCCACCCGCACGACATCCAGATGACCGTCGAGGCGCCCAACTACAACGGCCGCTGACACACCGCCGCGCATCGGGCCGCCCGGAGTCCCTCCGGGCGGCCCGACCCGTTCCCGGGCCGGGGGCGGATAGACTCTCGGCGGTAGTGAAGGCACCGGTCGCACCGGCCGGGGCAGCACGTCAGAGGGGATCGAAGCGTTGGCTCAGGTGGAGATCGGGCTGGGCAAGAACGGGCGCCGGGCCTACGAGCTCGACGAGATCGGCATCGTGCCGGCTCGGCGCACGCGCGACCCGGAGGAGGTGTCGATCGCCTGGCAGATCGACGCCTACCGGTTCGAGACGCCGCTCGTGGCCAGCCCCATGGACAGTGTGGCCTCACCGGACACGGTCGTGGCGATCGGCCGCCTGGGCGGTCTGGGCGTCCTCGACCTCGAAGGCCTGTGGACCCGGTACGAGGACCCGGCGCCGCTGCTGGCGGAGATCAGCGAGCTGGGCGACGTGGCCGCCACCAAGCGGTTGCAGGAGATCTACGCCGCCCCCATCCAGGAGGAGCTGATCGGCCGCCGGATCGAGCAGATCCGCGACGCGGGCCTGGTCACCGCGGCCCGCCTGTCCCCGCAGCGCACCGCCCAGTACCACAAGGCGGTCGTCGACGCGGGTGTGGACATCTTCGTGATCCGCGGCACCACGGTGTCCGCCGAGCACGTGTCCGGGCGCGCCGAGCCGCTCAACCTCAAGCAGTTCATCTACGACCTGGACGTCCCGGTCGTGGTCGGCGGCTGCGCCACCTACACCGCCGCCCTGCACCTGATGCGCACCGGCGCCGCCGGCGTCCTGGTCGGCTTCGGCGGCGGCTCGGGCCACACCACCCGCTCCGTGCTGGGAGTGGCGGTGCCGATGGCCAGCGCCATCGGCGACGTCGCCGCCGCCCGCCGCGACTACCTCGACGAGTCCGGCGGCCGCTACGTGCACGTCATCGCCGACGGCGGGATGACCACCAGCGGCGACATCGCCAAGGCCCTGGCCTGCGGCGCCGACGCCGTCATGGTGGGCTCCCCGCTGGCCCGCGCCACCGAGGCGCCCGGCGCCGGCCACCACTGGGGCAGCGAGGCGCACCACGGCGAGCTGCCGCGCGGCGAGCGGGTGCAGGTCGGCACCATCGGCGACCTGTCCGCCATCCTGCACGGCCCGGCGTCCACCAGCGACGGCTCCATGAACCTCATGGGCGCGCTGCGCCGCACCATGGCCACCTCCGGCTACACCGACCTCAAGGAGTTCCAGCGGGTCGAGGTCGTGGTCAACCCGCACCGCTGACGGGCGTCGCGGGGGCGCGCCGGGGAACCGGGGCGTCCCCGCTTTTCGTTGTGCACCGGGAAAGCCTCCGGAGACCGTGTGCAACCATGTTCCGGCCGTCGGCGTCACACGACCCGACGACTCCGAGGGATTCTCCGAGGAAAGGGGTGGGGCGTTGGGCAGGAGTACCCGCGGCACGCGGAGCAAGGGTCCGCTCGCCGCCGTCTGCGTGACCCTGGCGCTGTGCCTGGCGCTGACCGGCGGCGTGCTCTTCGCGGTCGACCGGGTCTCGCGGTCGCTCTCCGACTGGGAGCCGCCCTCGTCGGCGGCCGAGGGCCCGCTGGACGGCACCATCGAGACGCCCCCGCACGACGAGCTCACCGGCCCTCCGGGGGCTGCCGAGGTCAACCGGGCCGAGTCGGAGCCGGTCGCCTCCGCGGGCGCCGACGAGCAGCAGACCCCCGAGACCGGGCCGCGCGCCGCCGACGACTGGCTGGAGCAGGTGTCGGGCGCCACGACCATCCCGGTGCGGGCCCTTCAGGGCTACGCCGGTGCGCAGCTCGCGCTGGCCGAGGAGCTGCCCTCCTGCAACCTGTCCTGGCCGACCCTGGCGGGCATCGGGTTCGTGGAGTCGCGGCACGGCACCTATGCGGGCGGCGAGATCGGGCCGGACGGTGTCACCACCGTGAACATCATCGGCATCCCGCTGGACGGCACCAACAACACCCGGACGATCCCCGACACCGACGGCGGCCTGCTGGACGGCGACACCACCTGGGACCGGGCGGTCGGCCCGATGCAGTTCATCCCGGGCACCTGGGCGCTGTGGGGCACCTCCGCGACGGGCGTCGGCGAGCCCGACCCGCACCAGATCGACGACGCGGCCCTGTCCGCCGGGCGCTACCTGTGCGCGAACGGCCGCGACCTGAGCACCGCGCAGGACTGGGAGGCGGCGATCCTGACGTACAACCGCTCCCCGGAGTACATGGCCGACGTCCTCGCCTACGCCCACGCCTACGCGGACGCGTCCGCCTGACCTGCGGTTCCTCGGCTGCACCGGGGGCGGCGGCGAGGGCCCGCACCCCCGCGGGAGAATCCGGGTGTGAG
>NZ_JASFDV010000032.1 GCF_030766825.1 Nocardiopsis sp. CC223A | reverse complement strand
ACGCGCTGAGAGTGGGCCTTTCTAATGGGCCCTGTCACAGGCGGAGTCGCAGGGACCCCACCGGGCCCAGTCACAGGCCCAAGGCCAGGCGGAGTCACAGGCCCACCCTGAAAAAGCCGCATAACCGGCACTCCTGGAAGTCGACCGAGTACCTCGATGGACTGGAATCCCGTCTTTGGTTTTTCTTCGCAGCCATTGATCGAGAAATAAGCGGCGGCCTCGGAGTGCCGCAGAAAAACGTCAAGGGCGCCTCCTCCCGCAGGAGAAGGCGCCCCCGGTCCGTTCAGGGCTTTGTCAGCCCCGCAGTGCCAGGTAGGTGCGGATGCGGTCGGTCAGCTCGGCGAACTCCTCCTCCACCGGCTCGGGCTCCACGCCCGAAGGCGTGGCCGGGTAGTCCTCCGGCTCGGCCGGGCGAGGACGCGGAACAGCGGCCCTGCCGAGGTAGGGGCGCACCAGGGCCCCGGCGACCAGGTCGGGGTCGGCGTCCACTCGGTCCTCCGCCTCAAACGGAGCGGAACGGTCGCGGTAGGCCTGCTCCCAGCGGGCCGGGGCGGTCAAGGCCCCGGCCGCCCAGGCGTGCTGTTCGGGGAAGCCGGAACGGTCGGCGAGCAGGTCGCCCCGGCTGGAGGCGGTGGTGGTCGGGGGTGCTGCGGGCAGTGCGGGCGGGACCCGGCGGGACAACGGGGCCGATCGAGGGTTGAAGAGTGCGGCCAGGGCGGTGGCCAGCAGTGCGGCGGTCAGCGCCCACACGCGCCCGGCCATGCTGTCGCAGGGCCGTCGGTGACGGCCGGTAGTAGGGTGTTCCACGGTCTCCTCCTGGTGTTGTCAGGCGGTGATCGCGCCCCGGTCCGGTGTTCGAGCACCGGTCGGGGCACCTGTCTTCTGTTGTTCGTTGTTCAGCGTGCTCGTGCGGGCCGGGTGGGTGTCATTGGCCTCGGTGGCGTCTACCGCCCGGGGCTGCGCTTCCCGCCCCGGATGCGCTCGGCACATGGCTTCCCCGGGTACGTGTGTTTCCCGGCGGGCTGGTCGATGGTCGCTCTGCCTCGCGAGGTCCTTCAAGTCGTCCGGTCAAAATGAGTGCCGGGTCCACCCGCTTTCAGGGGCATATGCGGCGAACGAGACATTGCGGCTGTCTGTGTTCCGGCTGGTCCCACCTATGTCGCGCTGCCGAAGAAGGTGAAAAAGTCGGTCAAGTGACAGACGGGCTTCCCCGACGCCGGGGAAGCCCGTCCTGAGCGACGATCACCCGCTACTACATGGGGATCTCGGCGACGGTGAGTGCGAGGTCGCGGACCATGACCTCGTTGAGCTGGCGGAGCTGCATCTCGGTCACCTGCGCGCCGCGCAGTGAGGCCAGCCCGGTCAGCCCCGACAGGTCGCTGCCGCGCAGGTCGGCGCCGGTCATTCTGGTGTCGTCGAACCGGGAGCCCAGGGTGCAGTCGTCGAAGACCGCGCCGCGCAGGTCGCTGCCGATGAGCTCCGCTTCCTTGAAGGAGCAGCCGACGAACGCCACGTCCCCGGCGACCTTGACCCGTTCCCAGGTGGAGTAGTCGAACTGGCATCCCTCGAAGAGGACATCGGTCAATGTCACGCGGACCAGGGACACACCCATGAGCCAGGAGGCGGTGAACCGGCAGCGGTTCACGGCGACGTCCACCAGTCGGGAGGAGCCCAGGTCCACGGAGGCGAAGTGGGTGTTGGTGACCTTCTCCTCCTCCAGCGGGTTCGGGTGGGGCCAGGTTCGGGCCGGGGGTTCGTCGTCGCTGGGCAGGAGCACGGTGGCGCCCCTGATCTCGGCTGTGTCCACGGGTCTTCCTACTTCTTCCAGTTGTCCCAGGTCGGACGGTTGTCCCAGGGGCCTCCGCCGACGTTGTCCCAGGTGTCGCGGTTGTCGAATGATCCGACGGGGGTGGTCGGTGCGAGGCGGTCGATCAGGGCGGCCGCCTGTTCGGACCGTTCCAGCAGTGCCAGGATCGTCATCGGTCACACTCCCATCTTCTCGCCCAGGGCGCGGACGAGCTCTTGTTTGGCGTTGCGGCAGTAGGCGGTCTCGGTGGTGGTGAAGGATCCGGTCTCGAAGTACTTGTTGGAGGCCTGTCCGCCTTGGCAGAAGGCGAAGAACTCGCAGCTGCGGCGGCACTGGCGGACGCCTTCCAAGTGTTGTCGCACATAGGAGGCGTTCGGGGCGCGGGTGAGGATCGAGGCCAGGTCGTCGTGCAGGACGTTGCCCACGATGAAGTCGCGGTGGTCCTCGTCCTTGACGCCGAGGAGTTCGGGTGAGAGGGCGACCACGTCGCCGTTGGTGCCGACGGTGGGGATGGGGTCGATCAGGGCCTGGTCCCAGGTGTTCGCGCGTCCTTGGCGGATGTCGGCGAGGTAGCCGAGCAGGCGTTCGGCTTCGCGGATGCGCAGGGTCATGCCGTTGTCGACGCGGTCGAACATGGTTTTCCAGAAGCGTCGGACCAGGTGCGGGGCGATGTCCTGGCGGGTGGAGTTGGCGCCTTCGAGTTCTTCGATGTTGAAGCCGACGCTTTTCGCTCCCAGACCTTCGAAGAAGTCGAGGAGCGCATCGGGTCGGGTGATGGTGTGTGCGGTGACGACGCAGATGGCCGAGAACTCGATTCGGTGGGATCGGAGCCGGTCGATGCCGCGCATGATGCGGGCGAAGACGGGGGTGTCGGCCCAGTCCACCCGGGAGAGGTTCGCGGTCGCGGGCCCGTCGATGCTCACGCCCACACGAAAGCCGTAGTCGGTGAACAGGTCGCACCAGGCGTCGTCGATGAGGGTGGCGTTGGTCTGCACGCTGTGGCGGACTCTTCCTCGGAGCCTCAAGGGTTCGAAGGCTTCGACGAGGTCGCGGAAGTGCGCGCGCCGGGTGGTGAGGGGTTCGCCTCCGTGCCAGACCACGTCGACGGCGCGGTCCGTCTTCATGACGGTGAGGCCGGCGGCGAGGGCGTGGGCGACCTCGGTGGTCATCTCGGTGCGTGAGCGGCGGTCGCCGACGGGGAGGTAGCAGTAGGTGCAGTTCAGGTTGCACAGGGTCGTGGGTTGCAGGATCAGCGAGCGGAAACCGGGAGCGATCACGGTGACTCTTCTCGTCGGGAGTGGATCCAGGCAGATCGAGGCGCAGGGGAGAAACGCGATCCGGGGGCCGGGGCAGGAGCAGGGCCTTTGAGGAAGGTCTCGGCCGGGAACCCGGTGTCAGTGGCGGGCGTCGCACCAGGGTTGAGGGAGCACTCCACCGGCACTGAGGTGGCGGTGGAGGAGTTCGAAGGCCCGGTCGGCTTCGCGGATCAGCACGGCCGGATCGGCGTCGGGGTCGGCGGCGTCGCGCAGGAGGGAGGAGAGACGGTCGAAGAGGTCGTCGGCCTTCTCCCTCTGGAGACGGGTGGCCGATCCACCACGGCACAGGGCAGGGGTCTCGTGCAGGACACCCATCGTGCTTTCCTTCCCAAGGTGTTCAGGCGTGCGGGTGCGGCGTGGGAGCGAAGGGCGCTCCGCAGGGCGGGGCCAGGGGATCTGCGAAGTGCGGGGCCGGGTGAGGCGGAAGAAATCGGCCCAGGTGAGCGGTTGTCCGATACTCACAGCCACCCCTCAGCGAAAGGGCCGAGGCAGTCCACGGGGACGGCGGTGAGGCCGGGGCGGCCGGTCATGGACCGCGCTGCATGGTGAAACCGCCCGAGCCTGCTCAAGGCCCGGCGTGGGAGGAAGGAATCGCGCTGTGACATGGGGCGACCGTACGTCCGCACGCCGAGAGGCCCTCGCAGCCGCGAGAAGGTAAAAGATCCGCAGGAATCTGCGGGTTCGGCTCAGGCGACTCCGGCGCGGGCCGCCAGAGGACGCAGTTCCGGGGTGGAACGGCGGTGCTCGCGGCGCAGGAGTTCGGTCAGGACCGCGGCCGTGCCCGGATGGTAGCGGACGAGTTCGGGGGCGATCCGCTCTGCGTCCACCAGGGTGTGCACCGCGGCGGCGTCCTGCCGCTTCTGGGTGTAGGCGCGGGCCAGGTCCAGGTAGACCTGGGCGCGGCGGCCGACCAATCCGGTGGGCAGGGAATCGGCGTCCAGGTCCTCGCCGGTGTCGATGGCGGTTCGGGCGTCACCGATCGCGACGGAGGTGCTGATGGTGTGGATGGCGACGTTGGTCGGGCCGAAAGCGGTTCCGTGGAGGTTGCGGTCGGCTCCTAGTCGGTCGGCCGCGCGGCGGGCCTGGGCCAGCAGGCGCGGTACGGCCGTCCGGTCAAAGTCGGCTGCCGCAGCGGTGGCGGCGGCCAGATGGAGCCCGCCGTAGACGCTCAGCTCCTCCGGGGTGCCCGGGTGCATGCGGCGTTCGAGCGCGCTCGCCGCGCCCATGGCCAGCTCGGCGGCTTCTGCCGGGTGTCCGCGGGAGATGAAGACGTAGGCCAGCCGGTAGGCGCCCACGGCGGCCAGCAGAGGGTTGTCGCTCCAGGCGGCGGCTGTCATGGCTCGGTCGGCGGCCTGCCAGGCCAGGTGCTTCTCCCCCACCCGGCGCAGGAGGGCGGCGGTGGTGTTGTAGACCATGGCTCTGGCGGCGCACGTCGCCGGGCGGTCCGCGTCCGGGAAGTGGGTCGCGGCCTCGGCTTCGCGGATCAAGCCGGGCAGGCGGCGTCCGACCTCGTCGTAGCGGGCCGCCTGGTAGGCAGCATAAGTGTGCTCGGCTTGGACGAGCAGGGCTGCGGGGTCGGTCCGTGGTTCCCTGCCGGTCTCGGCGACGATGGTCTCCAGGGTGGAATAGCGCATCATGGCGCGTTCGATGGCGCGGGCTGCGTCGTAGCGCATGTCGGTGACCGCCTCAGGTTCGGTTCCGGTCAGTTCGGCCAAGTCCAGGCGCAGGATGCGGGCCAGGCGGGTGAGGATCTCGTGGGAGTCCACCGTGAGAATGCCGCGTTCGACCTGGGAGAGCCACGATTCCGAGCGGCCCAGGAGGCCGGCCAGCACGCTCTGGGAGTAGCCGCGGCGGCGTCGGGCGCGTTTGATCGTCTGGCCTCGGGTGGCGGGGTCCACGGCGTGCCTTTCGGTCAGAGGCTGTTCACGGTGTCGATGACCTGCTGCCAGGAGGGCAGCCGGGCCTCGTAGGGGGCGTCGGGGTCGTGCAGGACGGTGACGGCGTCCATGGAGCCCAAGGTGTCCAGGGAGCGGGCGAACGCCGGGTGGGACGCCAGTTGGGGTTTGCAGTGGGGCACCACCACGGTGGGTACCCCGTATCCGGCCATCTCGCACAGCAGGGCGATCGCGAAGTTGTCGGCCAGCCCTTGGGCGAACTTGTTGGTGGAGTTGAAGGTCAGCGGGCAGGCCAGTACCGCGTCTGCGGGCGGTAGGGGTCTGCCCTGGCCGGGTCTGCGAAACGTGACGCGGACCGGGTCGCCAGTGGCGTCCTCCAGGCGGGCCGGGTCGTGGAAGTCGGTGCCGGTGGGGGTGGACAGCACCGTCACCCGCCAGTCATGGGATTGGAGGGCCTGGACGAGTTCGACCACTCCTTCCGGTGCGGGGGCTCCGGACAGCACCAGGTACAGGGTTCGCGGCATGGCCCGAGTGTAGAACCAAGCCTCCCCACGGATCCGAGGTTCAGCCGTCTCGACCGAAGAACGCGGCGGAGCTCAGCCGACCGAGTGCCGGGAGGCGATCCCGACACGCCCTCAGCTTCTGTCACACCTGGCCCATGACTCCCAGCGTCTGCTATCTCGTGCTGCTCTCTGGATTGCACCCAATGACGAAATCCAACACACATCCCTGCTGCTTCCCTACTGCTTTGGAAGGCACTCTGCCGGCCTGTCGCCCAGACCCGCTAGTGTCGGGTGGTGATGACAGCACGTGAAAAGCACATCCGCGATCACCTTGCGGCCAACCTTGAGATTCTGGAGCCAGAGCACCGTCTCTCCCTGGTCGCCACCGAGTTCCGCATCATGAACCCACATGGAGCCGATGGATTCATTGACATCTTGGCCAAAGATAAGAACGAGATGTGGGTGGTCATCGAGTTGAAGCGTTCGAATGCGAGCGCACGCCAAGCCCTTCACGAGGTCGCGAAGTACACAGAGCTTCTTCGCGAGCAACTGAGCATCCCCAAGGACCGAATCCGCAGCATCATCGTATCGACGACGTGGCATGAGCTACGTACCTCGGCGAGCAACTTCGCCCGCGACTGGGGACATGACCTGCGAGGCTACGAGATTTCTGCGACGCCAGACGGCAAGATCTCGAGCATCGAACGGGTTCCCTGGGCTCCCGAACCTTTCGAGCACCGCCCTTCGCGGGTGCACTGCATCGAGGTCTACGCCACCGCTGAGGAGCGTGATCGAGGATGGCGCGAGATCGTCGAAGCGGCCTCGGAGGCCCAAGCTCATCACCTGATCGGTTTCGACTTCGACCGGGTCGGCGCTCCCGAACTCGTCGACGGCGAGTACCTGCTGTACTTCGCCGTCGGCCGGATCAACCCCGACCTCGTGCCTCTCCAGGACTCATTGGATGTCACACCCGCACCAGATGAAGCGGACGACCCATACTTCGACATCCCGGACTACTACCGTGATCACCCTGCTGAATATCGGGCCCTGCACCATATCTGCCGCTCCCATCGGGCCCTCGGGGTTTCAAGGAACGGCATGCCCGAGGATTTCATCCGGGTGTGCGACGATCCCCTCTGGGAGCTCCGGTCGGTTCGCCGCTCCGGTGCCTACGCGACCTCGGAGCTTTTGACCGACGAAGACCTGAGCCAGGCTGTCGCGGGCAGATACGGGGGTGCCCAGGTCCGCCGCCAGGGCGCTGCTGGACCGGACATCCGTCCCCGTTGGGAATCAGAACGGAAGTCGACCCTGCAGACCCTGGCCGGTAACGAGGACTGGTCCGTTCTGATGAACCAATGGCTGAACGAAGCCGAAGCGGACGCGTCATGTGTGGACGTGGATGTCTATGTTCACAACCCCTGTGACCTCCTGCAGACACTGGTATACGGAGTGACCGACACTTCCTCACCGTTCGAAAAGTACGCGCCTATGCTCCGGGCTACGGCCACCTACACCGGAGGCCGTACCCGGACAACCTTCGGTTGCCTGGTGTGGGACGGACGGCAGCACTCCGACCTGGCTCATCTGATACCCCCTCCACTCCGTGACCCGATAAGGTGCGCGGTGTACCGCCGCAGCGGAGCGATCGGAGAATTGGACCCCCTCCTGATCGCGCTCTGGGGGCTCCGTTATGCCCTGATGGACGTGAATCCCCTGGGTATCCAACACGGTGTCCTGGAACTCTGGACGGCCGAGGAGGGTGATGTTGTTCGTGTCGTCAACCCCGGTGGCAAGGCCGCCTACATGCGCCCTGACGGTCTCATGCCGCACATGCTGCGCGACTTCGTCCACGATCACTTCGATCAGGTCCAGACGCTGGTCCAGGAACACCTCCGAGTAACACACCTCTGATCTGCTGGACAGGGAACTGGAGCTCGTAACACCAGCGCAGCCTCTCTGAGCCGAGGAAAATCAGGAGCACTCGGGTCAGACTACGCCTCCGTCGCCAATTACTGACAAGACCACACATCCTGCAACCCTGCTCGATTTAAAAAATCAAATCCGCCCTGCTTTTTGAAAACCCCCAAGGAAAACATGAACACATCCGAACTAAATAGCATCGAGCAAAAGATTCGCGACCTTTTAACAGACACCGGCATGGTTTGGGTTCTAGATGAGGTCGATGCTGCAATCGCCGCGGGCGTTCCAGAAGAGAAGATCCTTCGCCGTCGTGCACACCGTGGTGGCGGGAGGCACTTGACCGCAAGTCCTGCGGCCGCCGCTTCTCAGTACGAGGTTGTTGAACGCTACCAGCTCGGTTCCGACGAGTACGAGACGTCGCACACGAAGGGGACACTCGTCATCACCACTCGGATAATGACTAATCTAGAGCGCGTCAAACTCCTCCTGGATGCCCTGCGGAGAATATTTGTCGAAATACCAGAAATTGAACTGGAGACCTTGAAGACCCTGAAAAGTTCACCAAGCAATGATGAAGGGAATCGCAGCGAAGTTCGCAGCGTAGCTTTCGAACCCGCCGGGGAGACCCGCCACCGCAGCGAGCGCTCCATAGTACTGACCGAGAACATTCCACAAGAACAGCATGAACGAATCCGTGGGATTCTCGCGAATCTAACAACCGAGGTGTCCGATTGAGCAATATCAATAATCTCATCAACGAAATAAAAAATCTACTAGAAAACAACGCGACCTCCTACCATTCAGCTTCAGCTGTCTCAGACGTATACGAAGGCTACATCTTCTCTTTAATTGTGAGCACGGCAAGTAGACATGGTGCCGCCGTCAGCTACGAGAACATATACGGAGAGAAGGCTAATGATCTAATATTCCGGACCAGCCCTGGGCAGCTCTACGGTGATAGCCACCCCTTCACTCATGCTGTCATCGAATTCTACGGTGCTCCCGCGCTCGAAGTTCATCTAGGTGTTTTTGTTCAGGGAACATCTGGCGTTCTCCACGAATGTGATGTGCTCGTTCTCCCCGCGGAAGAGGCCGCGCTGAGCCGCACTCAGAATATTGCACCACGCGGAAGCCAATGCCTGCTAATCGTTGAGTGCAAGTACTACGTGTCAAACTTGGGCATTGGGCTAGCCCGAAACTTTGAAGGCCTGCGCTCTGACATCCGAACCCAAGGCGAACTCTTTGTCTCCAATATCGGTTCCCCCAGCATCGTACGGTATCTTGATGCTCGAAAGCGGGGTTTCGAGCGAGATGTTGTACCAAATTCACCTCAGGCCGGATACCTTCAAGCAGAAATCAGGAAGGTGTTCAAGAGCTACTTGAGCAAGCATTCTCCTTCGACGGTTATCTGACTAGAGACATCAGCACTCTTAGTTTTCTGAGTTGCCACATGATTATCTTTTCCGCAAAGTTGATCTGCCGCCCGCATGCTAGTACACCCGCCTCGATATATCTGAGCCGAAGAGCTACTGGGAATACACCATGAAAAAGATGATCGCAAGGCTAAAGCTCGATCGCGCATGGGCAGCCGTGTCCTCTCTGCCATCAGCCTGGTTACTCCTTGGGTTGGCTATACCCGCAGTCATATTTTTGTTCTGGCTACTCATGGCCCCGTTCACAAACCTGCTCGCAGGGGAGGAGGTACGTACTCTTTCTGGAAGGGAACGCGTTCAGGCTCGTGATGCCACCAGACAGTTGATCCTCCAAGCGACAGGGGGCGCGGCGGCATTGGCCGCTCTGGTCTTCACTGCCCGCTCCTACTTGCTCAACCGGAGAGGACAGCAGACGCAGAGATTCAAGGATGCTGGCGAACAACTGGGATCCGACAGCGTCGTCACCCGCATCGCAGGCGTCTACTCTCTCGAGCACGTCATGCGGGAGTCACCCGAGGACCACACCACAGTTGTCGAGGTACTGTGCGCCTTCATCCGCGAACACGCTCCGCCTGCCCGCCTACAGACACAGGAGGAAGATGGTCAGCTTGATTATCCCAGCACTGACGTCCAGGCGGCCCTGACAGTTGTCGCCCGCCGACCAGACCGTCCAGAAAACGACCTCGTCATTGACCTGTCCGGACTACATTTGGAGGGAGCACAGTTATCCCAAGCTCGCCTGGCCCGTGCCGATCTGCGCAAGAGCTACCTTCTCAATGCCGACTTGAGCGGCGCCGATCTATCGCAAGCTAATCTTTCCAGAGCAGTATTGAGAGTAGCTGAATTGGACGGCGCGAACCTCCGCAAGGCAGATATAACCTCCGCATCACTGTGCCATGTTGACGCCCATCATGCCGATTTTAGAAACGCCAATCTCCACGGTACAGACCTCACCGGAGCGCATCTGGAGGGCGCTCACCTCGACAGAGCCAACCTGCTCAATGCCACACTAGTCGAGACACATCTCGACCAGGCAAGCCTGAAGAATTCAACATTAATTTGCGCGAACCTGAAAAAAGCCTTCTTGGTGAATGCTGATCTATCTCGAGCCGACCTTTCATCGGCACTTGTGGAGAGCGCAATGTTTCATCGTTCAACGATGCAGGGGACCAGCTTCCGAGGCGTGGAGGGAGTGCATCTGGCCCATTTCGACTTCGTCGACGCATCCGGGGTTGTCGGCTTCACACGCGAAGGTTGGGATTCGGTGTTCACCAACAGCATTACACGCGCACCTGAGGTCTTCGACCTTGGCTGACTTTCTAATTCGATGGCCTCAGATTCGAATCCTCCCAGGAGCTCCACAAACCTCAGCTCAACTGGGGTGGGCAGACGCAAGCGGATTCGAGAGTTCAGCCAGTACCGCAGCCGCTGAGCCACCGTCCGCTCAGCCAGATCGTCTGGGCTGCTTCGATGCGTTGGGCTCCGCGCAGAGCGGCGCGGGTCGGCTCCCAGAAAGCGCACCCGGCGCCGCTTCCGCAGCAGATGTCTCAGATAAGCCATGAAACGCCAGCTCCTGTGACCTCGTCCCCTCTGTCGCGGACACGTTCTCTCACCCACACCAGGAGTGCGGCACCCGCACTGCTTGAACACCGAACCAGACCCGGACATGATCACCACCTCCGCCTCCAGTCTCACTCCCGGCAACGAGACTCAGAGAGACAAGCACCAGTAGGCGATCCCGGCACACGCCGCAGCCTCTACCGCTCCCGATACGAGACTCCCTGGGTGGACTCCACCCTCCAGGCAGGGGCCGACACACCACCCGCTTCGATACACCCGAGGGACTTCGAACCAAAATGTCGGGCGGGTACGGAATGATGGGAGGCGTGGAAACCTTCAAACGGACGCCGCTGCAACTGTTCAACCTGCCGCAGCATTTCGTGATCCCGCTGTTTCAGCGCCCCTACGTCTGGAAGGAGGACGAGCAATGGGAGCCGCTGTGGAAGGACATCCGGCGCATCACCGAACTCCGGATCGAAGAGCCCCATCTGAACGCCACTCACTTCCTCGGCGCGGTGGTCATCCAGTCCCAGGAAGCTCAGAGCAAGCGGCTGACGACGTGGAATGTGATCGACGGCCAGCAGCGGCTGACGACCTTGCAGATCTTCGCGGACGCCACGTGCGCGCTCCTGGCACAGTCGGGCAACGAGCGGCTCGCTGGTCAGCTTGAACGTCTCACGCACAACGACGATGTCTACGTCGAAGACGGCGACATCCAGTTGAAGGTGCGCCACCTCAACAAGGACCAGGCGGCGTTCGACGAAGTGATGTCGGCTGAGCCGCCGGTCGACCACACCGATCTAACCCACTCGGACTCCCAGATCGTCGCCGCACATGCCTACTTCTCGACGGTCGTCGAACAGTGGCTCGGCCCACCCGAGTCGGACGAGTACACCGTTAAGGCCAAGAAGCTCACCGACGTACTGCTGGACGGCCTTCAGCTGGTCTCCATCGAGTTGGAGGCCTCGGAGAACTCCCAGGAGATCTTCGAGACACTCAACGCTCGCGGTACCCCGCTCACCGCGGCCGACCTCGTGCGCAACTTTGTGTTCCAGCGGCTTGAAGCCGAAGGCGCAGACACGAAGAAGGCCTACCGGGAGGACTGGCCCTTCGAGACCAAGTTCTGGACGAAGGAGGTCAGCGTCGGGCGCAACCTCATCAGCCGCAGCTCGCTGTTCCTCAACCAGTGGCTCGTATCGCGCACCGGCGAGGAGATCAGCCCGCAGGCGACGTTCAACCGGTTCAAGTCCTATGTGGAGCTCGAATCCGGGCACAAGATGACCGGCCTGCTGCCTGAGATCAAGCAGCAGGCACAGCAATACGAGGCCTGGACAGAAGCCGCAGCCCGTCCCGGGGGAAGCCTCGGCTCCGCCGAGATGGTGGTGTACCGAATGCAGGCCGGCGGCGTCGAGGTGCTCAAGCCGCTGCTCATCTGGTTGCACGAGCCGGGCCGCGACCTCCCGCGGGAGTCCGTCGACCAGATCATCCGGGTGGCCGAGAGCTGGGTTGTCCGCCGTCAGCTGCTTCGTCTGTCCGGCAGCGATCTGGGGCGCATCGTCGCCGACATCATCGCCGCGAACTCCGCCGTGCCCGCCGATGAACTCGTGGAACGCATCACCGGGCACCTTGCCCGGCTAAACGTCACGAGCACCTATTGGCCCGGTGATGAGGAAGTCCGTGCAACACTCACCACGGAGTCCGCATACTCACGGTTCCCACGGGGACGGCTCCGCATGATCCTCGAAGCGGTGGAGGACCTCTACCGAGCGGAGACAGGCCAGCCGCAGATCGAACGGATGGGTTACCCGATCGAGCACCTGCTTCCGCGAAAGTGGCATGACACCTGGGCCGTACAGGAGCCGGAGGACATCGAGGAGCGGCAGTCGCGTGTCCACCGCCTGGGCAACCTGACGCTCCTGACACAGAAGCTCAACGCGAAAGTGTCCAACGGAGCGTGGTCGGCGAAGCGGTCGGCGCTGATGGACCACAACACGATCACGCTCACGGGACGGGTGATCAAGCGAACCGAACACCATGCCTGGGACGAGGAGCTGATCGACGAGCGGACAACGGAGCTGATCGATCGGATCCTGCAGGTGTGGCCGGTCCCGGAGGGCCATCACGGCAAGGTGATCGACCCGCAGACCAAGGCTGGTGACTGGGTCGAGTTGAAGCACCTCATCGAGGCAGGGCTTCTCGCGCCTGGTGACAAGCTGCTGGCAACGCACCGGGACTTCAAGGGCAGGGAAGCCACCCTGACCACCGACGGGGCCATCGAGCTGGCCGGCAAGCGCTACACGTCACCGTCGGCCGCCGGACGCGCATTGCGCAAGAGGGCGACGAACGGGTGGTACTTCTGGTCCGTGGCGGACGGCCGCCGGTTGAGGGATGTTCGCACACAGTTCCAGAACTCCATGCCAGCAGAAGAAGAGTCGAAGCCCGGAGATGCATAGCAACGCACGAACGTTCCCTCTCGGATACCCCGAGGTTTCTGACACAGATCCGGTCTCAACGGCCACGCAGTGAAGACCTCGCGAGGTGCCATCGGACGCCGCCAACCGGCCGTTTGTGCTCCGTTGGTGCTCCGCGGTTTTGGACCGGGGCGACACCACACGGCACCATGTGACACAGGACAGCATCCGGATTCGGATGGTGTGGGACGCAACGGCACGAAGTGACACGTGACGCCCCCCGGGCGCCGGACTTCTAATCCGATGGCCGCAGGTTCGAATCCTGCCGGGTGCGCCACAAAACCCCAGGTCACAGTGGGTGTACGAGGACCTCGCAAGAGGTCCTCGCCGCGTTCCAGGCCGCTGTGTGCTCCTGGTGTGCTCCCCAGTACAAGGTCAGTGCAGGTGGACTCCCACCTCTGGAGCACTTTGCCATCCCATGACCCTACGGGGCAGTCACGCCGGACGCCCCGCGTCCGCCCACCAGCGCGCCCAGCCGTCTGAAGCCCGCGCAACCCAATGGGGACGCAGCCATCACCCCACCCTCCTAAATCCGGGGCGTCGGCATGCCAGACGCCCACACACCACATGCGACGGCCAGGAGTCCGCTTCTTGAGTCGGAGGCATCACCGGCACGCCGAGACTCGCTGTCAAGATCTTCGTCTGGGCCTCAACCAAAACCACCGTCCTGACCGCACCCGTGGCCAGGGGGCCGGAAATGTGATCAACGCTGTCAGCGGCAGCGTCGTCTAAAGCCTGAGATGCACAGACAGCAGCCGTCCTACGGCGGGGGACCACATCGGCCGCTGGGGTGCCCGCCTCTGAGCACGGCCCCGAGCATGTGCCAGCCCAGTCGATGTTCAGACGCTCCTACCAGACGCGGGCCCTGAACTGCCACGACCACAGACAGGCGACTCGCAAAACATGACAAACCGGAAATCCGGCTGCAGAACCAGCACCTTCAGCGACACAATCGGCTAACTGGCGTCTTCAGTTGGGCAGACAACGGGCCCAATCCGGTCTAACCTGCAATGGGAGTCAAGACTAGTCTTGCGGAGGTCATCATCAAGCGTGAAATTCTGACAGAGTTCTCTCTTGGACAGCGCGTAGCCGAAGACGAAGTAGATGAACTCTCAACCTACTTCGTCGAGACCGAGCAATGGAACCGCGTATGGCGCGGCGAAATAGACGTCGTTTACGGCCCAAAAGGCTCTGGAAAGAGTGCAATCTATTCAACCCTCATGTCCCGAGAAGATCAGCTATTTGATCGTGGCATCCTGATTCGAGCAGCAGAATCACCTCGCGGAACACCAGCCTTCTCCGGCTTGGTTGAAGATCCACCCCTTGGCGAAGTCGAGTTTTCAAGTCTTTGGAAGATTTATTTTCTATCTCTAATCGCTGATGCATTTGTCGAATATGAGATAAACAACGAAGACGCCAAGCGCGTCATACGCGCACTAAACGATACCGGCCTTCGCCCAGGAGGAAAGCTCTCACTTCGCACACATGTAAAGAACGCCTTGGATTACGTGAAGAATTTGTTCCACCCCGCCGAGGTGGAACCAAATCTATCTTTTGATCCGACAACAGGAGCAGTTACCGGGGCGAGCACACGAATAAAATTCCGCGAGCCAAACACCACAGAACGCACGCGGGGCGACATCCACATCGATGACCTTTATGCGGCCGCAGACAGGGCCTTGGCAGATTCCGAGGCAGACATATGGCTACTACTTGATCGACTTGATGTCGCATTTACGGGTAATCCCGAACTTGAAAAGAATGCCCTGCGCGCCCTCTTCAAAGCCTACCTTGACTTAAACGACCTGCAGCACGTTCGACTTAAGATATTTCTAAGGACCGACATCTGGAAGGCCATTACAAACTCTGGATTCCGAGAGGCTAGCCACATTACTCGCGAGCTGGTGCTCAAATGGGATAGATCGGCACTACTCCAACTAGTCACCCAGCGAATCGCGAGGAATCCCCTCCTGACATCATATTACGGAGTCACACCCGACAAGGTTAAGTCGGATACGCAGGAGCAAAAAAGTCTTTTCACTCGAGTTTACCCAGCCCAAGTGGAAGGAGGGCCCAACAAACCCCAGACATTCGACTGGTGCCTCAGTAGGACACGCGACGGCAGCAAGCTAACTGCCCCCCGTGAACTAATCCACCTACTAAGCGAAGCCCGGGACACCCAGGTCAAATGGCTGGAAATCGGAGAACCCGAGCCAGAAGGCGACCCACTTTTTCATAGGGCAGCCCTCAAAGAGGCCCTTCCCCCAGTTTCAAGCACTCGGCTAACAAAAACCCTCTATGCCGAACACCCCGACCTGAGGGAATATCTAGAAATGCTAGAAGGACAAAAGACAAATCATAGCACTCAGAGCCTCTCGACAATCTGGAGGGAGCCAGAAGAAAAGGCGCGGGATATCGCGCTCAGAATAGTGGAGATTGGGTTCTTTGAAAAACGCGGAACCTTCATCAAGCCCGAGTTCTGGGTTCCGTTTCTCTATCGCCCCGCCTTGAATCTCGTCCAAGGAACGGCTGAAGGCGTCACAGCTGAAGTAGACGATGCCGCAGAGGAGCGATCCCTAGACTAGGAGAGGCTACTCCTCCATTCCGTACAAGGCCTGCTGGCTTCCAAACGGTATGCCATAGCCAGGGGACCTTTGATCCGATGGCCGACCGGCCCCACCCACAGCGAAGCCCCAGGCCAGGCGGGGTGAACCCGCCACACGGCCCGGGGCTCGGGGCGCTGAATCGCTCCTGGTGTGCTCCCCTGTCCCGCTACCCGGCCGAGACCGGCGTCCCGCGCAGCAGCGCGGCGGTCGCCTCGGCCGCCGCTTTGGCCACGTCGGGGTACACCGATTGGTAGGTGTCCTGGGTGAAGTGCGTGGTCGCGTGGCCGAGCTCGGTGGAGACCACCTTCACGTCCGTACCCGCCGCGAGCGCCAGGGAGGCGGCCCCGTGGCGCAGCCCGTGCAGCGTGATGGGCGGAAGTGCGGCGGCTTTAGCGATGCGGCAGAACCAGTCACTGACCTGCCCCGGATGCCACCCCGACCCGTCCTGGCGGGTGAACGCCAAGCCCGTCACCTGCCAGTTCTTACCCGCTTGGAGTCGGGCCTCGTTCTGGAACCTCTTCCAACCGCGGAGAATCTTGACGGTGTCGGCGTCCAAGGTGATGGTGCGCTGGCCCGCCGCGCTCTTGGGGGTGGAGGTGATCGTCTCCCAGGCGAGCTGGACGATCTGGACGCGGATGTCGATCTGGCCGTCCACCAGCCGGGTGTTCGCCCACGGGAGCCCGACCGCCTCGCCCCGGCGCAGGCCCTTGACGGCGATGAGGTGGAACATCGGGGACAGCCAGGTGTACCTCTTCGCGTGTTGGAGGAAGGTGCGGGTCTGCTCGGGAGTCCAGACCATCACCTCCCCCGGCACGGTCCCGTCCTTCTCCCACTGACGGACCCGGTCCACGGTCCACACCAGGGGCCGCTTCCGCGGGCAGGACGGAAGCCGCACATGGGAGGCGATGTTCACCGTGATCGGCAGGTCAGGTGAGCGGACCGCGTCCGACAGCGCGCTGCGCAGCGTGGCACGGATCCGGTGCTTGGTCGACAGCGAGATCACCCGCCGCCCCCGCACCGACCTCTTCACCTGCGGATCGGAGGATTCGCGGCATTCCAGGATGTGCACGTTGGCCTCCTCCACCGCCGCGAACATCGCCTCGACGTGTCGGGCCTGCAACCGGTCCAGACGGATCCGGCCGAGGTGCGGGGTGAGGTATTTGCGGATGTGCCCGTCGTAGGAAGCCCGTGTTCCTTCGGCGAGGTCGGGCTTGCCGTCCAACCACTCCCTCAACCACGCCCCCACCAGCGGCGGCTCCCGTCGGACATCCACACCAGCGCCGATGCGTTTACGGACCTCCTCCACCTCGGGCAGAGGCCGGCGACTCTGGATGGCGGCCTGGATGAGGTCGGCGATCTGCACCTCGGTCTCCGCCTCTCCGGAGGCCAACCCGAGCAGTGTCTTGACCCGCTCCAGCCCTTGGGCGGCCTCGGCGTGGGTGGCCAGCCCGACCCGGCGGGCCTGACGGCGCCTGCCGTCGGCGGTGCCGGGCAGCTCGTACTGGAACGCCCATGCCCCATGGGCCGGATTCCATCCCCCGCCCTTACGCTTGAGCTGGGGGCACTTCACCCCCAACGCCTTGCCGGTTGTCTTGTCGCGGCACCCGCACCGTTTGAACGTGGACCCCTCACGTGCTGCCATCTACCGTCCTCGCCTTCTCCTCGGCGTTCACACGCGCACCGCACCCGCACCCACCAGTCGTCGTGGGCGAGGTGGCCGGGGTGTCCAGACCGAGATAGGCCAGCACCCCTGCGGTGGGGATCACCCAGCTGCGGCCCACCCTCCGAGCGAGTACTGGGAAGGCCTCCTCGCGGAGCAACCGGTAGACGGTGGTGCGTCCCAGGCCGAGCATCCGCCCCGCCTGAACCGGACCGAGCACCACCGGCAGCGAGGCGACCTCGGCCAGCGTCACCGGAGCATCCCGCTTCACCACACCCACCTCCCCACCACCTCTGAAATGCGCAAATACGGCACGCGGCCCCGCCGACGGCGGGGCACCACGTATCCACGCTCGACCTCGTAGAGGTGGTCAAGCGGATTCAGCGAAATCACCAGCGGATTCCCCTTCCCTCCCCGGACGCCGCCCGTTTCGGGCGGTATGCCGCTTTCACTGTTCGGGGCCACGTGCGGCCCGGTCCGCGCCACCGTCCGCCCCGGGCCCCGTGCGCCCGGGGCGGACGGTGGGGGCGCTGTGGGGCGATACAGCGCCCCACGGACGCCGTCCCATGCCCGCCCCCGCCCGCTGGCAGGCGTGGGCGATCCGGCCGGGGAAGTGGCGGTGCACCGGTCGCGGCCCCGCGCGTAAAGCCCAGACCGCCAGCGGCGACCTGCCCGGGGTGTCGGGCCACCGGGTCGGCTTCTGTCCCAAGAGGTCCCTCCTCCTTCTTTGTTGTGACGTCCTTAAGGAAGTCGGCCAGGGGCGGGAATGCGACACCTCTCGGGAAAGGAAGCTGAAAGCCCCGGGGCTTCCCCCGGCCGGGCGGCGCGGGTCAGGTGCGCCGGTGGCTTATCCGGCAGGGGCAGCCCGCTTGCTGTGCGAGGCTGCGCAGGGCCAGCGGCATGGGCAGGGCGATGATGGCGGCGAGGTGGTCCAGGGGCAGGCCGTGGCAGCAGCGGCCGGTGGCGCGGTCGTGGGCGGTCAGGTGGTGTCCGCAGTGGCCGCACAGGGTGCCGGGTCCGCGTTCGGAGTGGTGGACCATGCCGGGCCAGTCGCCCTGCACGTAGTAGCGGCCCAGCAGCCGGGCGGCGCGCGCCACGATTCCGGCGAGGGTGACCAGGACGCACGTCCCGGCTACGAGGAGGGCGGTTCCCCATCCGGGGCAGGGGTCCCAGCCGGGGTTCATGATGAACACTTTCAATACCTCCCAGGGGTATTCACGGGGTGGGGGTGCGGGCATGTTCGGGCCCGCACCCCCCGGGGTGTGGGGTCAGTTGCCGGTTTTGGCGGAGCGGTAGCGGCGGGGCTTGTCGCAGGTCTGCACCGCGCGCCCTTCCTTGGCCAGGCGGGCGAGGTTGTTCTGGATCGCGCCGATGGATCGCCCGCCCAGGAGGTGGCTGATCTCGGTGGCGGTGAACTCCTCGCCCGGGGAGGCGTCCAGGATCGCCCGCACCATCAGCTTCAGCTCGCCCGGTCCGAGCCGCGTCGACCCGCTCACCGGGTTGAGGTCCGCCTCCGGGGTGGAACCGAGCGGCTTCGCCGCGACCGGGGTAGGGGCGGCAGCACGAGATGCGGGTACCGGACCGTTCGGGGTGGACGGGGCCGGGTCGTCTGCTTCGGTGGGCGTACCCGGGGTGTGAGTCGTCTCCGCGGAATCCTCAGCGGTCTCCTGAACGAGGTCGGCCAGCTGGTCCTCCTGCGGAGAGGGCGGGGCCGGAACGGTCTCGACGCTGTCCTCCGCCGAGGTGGGCTCGGGGGCGGGGGCGGCTTGCCAGGTGTCGGGCAGGCGCTTGCGTCCGTCACGTCCGCCCGGGGTGCGCACCGCCTTGTCCTCCTTCTCCAGGACGGTCAGGTGCTTGGCCAGGGTGGAGGTGCCCAGTCCGGTCTCCTCTGCCAGCGCGGCGACCGTCACGGGCTCGGGGGTTTCGGTGAGGGCGGTGAGGATCAGGGTGCGGGTGTGCTCGGCTGAACGGCGCGAAGCGGCAGAAGTAGCGGTGGTGGTCATGGTGAATGTGGCCCTTTCGGGTGGGCGCACCGAGTGCGGCGCGCGGATGTGAGGTCGGGTGTCCGGGGGCCGCCCCGCCCCTGGCAAGGGCGGCCCCGGGTGGGTGGGTCAGTCGCGCAGGTCAAGGTGCAGGCGGGCCCGTTCCCCGGCGAGGTGGGCGAACCGGGGCACGCCGCTGGTGCGGGTGATGCGCTCGGCCCAGCCGGTCACGTGGCGGCCGCCGCAGTACAGGTTCAGGGCCGCCATGAGGCTGTGCGGCTGGCGCTGGACGGTGCACAGGGTGAGGGCGATCCGCCTGTCCTCGCGCCAGGTGAAGGTGTCGTCGGTGCGCAGACCGCCGTCCTCGGTGGTGCTGAACTGCGGTCGGGCGTTGAGGTGCAGGCCGTGCCGGTGCAGGTCCTCGCGCACCCGCCACACCAGGGAGGTCGCCCACCGGGTGCGGTCGACCCAGCCCGGGAGGTCGGCGCGTGCCGTCCGGGTCAGTGCGGCGGCGGCTTCGGTCAGGTCGCGGTGGCGCAGGGCCAGGTCCAGGCACAGGTCGCCGTACCCGTAGATGAAGATCCGGCGCCGGTTCCAGTCCAGGTGCTCGGCGCGGGCGACGGTGTACCCGCTGCTGGTGGTGTCGGAGATGATCAGCCCTCCGGGGCCGGTTCCGGCCAGGGCGAGCAGGTCCTGGGGCGTGACCTCGGCGGCCAGCAAACAGGTCAGGTTCAGGTCGATCACGAGAATGCGGTTCCTTTTCGGGCATGCCGAACACAGGCTCGGCAGTGGTTCGGGAAGGAGGGGGCCGCCCCGCCCCTCGCAAGGGGCGGCCCCCGGGGTGCGGCGGGTGGCTACAGGTCCAGGTCCAGGGCGCCGTCGACCGCGGCGGCGATCAACCGGTGGACCTTGTGGGCCTTGAACGTGCCCGCGGCGCTCACCGTCACCTCGGCGACCGGCCGGGGAACCTCGCCCGGGGCGCACACGGTGATCCGGGTCGCCTCCAGGTAGCCGAAGGTGACCGTGACGCACGCGGTGATACCGGTGTGGGTGCGCCGGTAGTAGTCCGTCATCCGGGGCAGACCACCGGCCGGGGTCTCGAAGGTCGGGGCGGCGTCCAGATAGATGCGCGGTCCGATCAGCGCCTCGCGCAGCCCCTGCACCTGGAGGTTCATCGCACGAATGCCGGGCCAGTCGGTGAGCTGGTCGTTGGCGATGTCGGTCAGGTCCCGGGCGAGCTCTGCATCGGTGGCCGGTCGCCCGTCCTCCTCCAGGGCCTCGGTCAGGTGCTTCAGCCCGCTGCGGCCCGTGATGATCATGCGGGAGGGGGCCAGGGCCTTGTCCCCGTTGACCGCGAGGACCCAGGAGGCCCCCTCGTCCCAGACCAGGCAACCCGCGGTTCCCAGCTCGCGCAGCTCGTCGATGTTGGCGGGGGTGACGGTGATCCCCGCCGTGTAGGGCATACTCGTGCTCACAGCACACTCCTTCTCGGTGTTGTGTTGGGCCCGCGCCCGGCCGTAATGGCTCCACACCTGTCCGGTGGGCGCGGTCGTTGTAGGTGGGGCCGGTCGGAAGATGACCGTCTTCCGGCCGGCCGCATCACCCGACCGGGGGCGCCCGGTCGCCGTCCTGTTCTTCTGCACGGTGTGCGCATGTATTCACGGCAATTCCCCCTTTTCATTCCGTCGTTCCGTGTTTTGCGGTCCGAGGTTCGCTTGGGTATCGCGGGTTTGTCAACTCGCCCCGTGAACTTTTTTTCCGCACCCCCGGCAAACGGTTCCGTTCTCCGGGGTGGAACCTAGGTGGCCTTGGGTGGCACGGGTTTGTCAACTCGTGCCGCGGAAAGTTTTTCCCGCCCGCCCCTGGGGCCGCGTTCCGCCCCGGTGGCACGCCAATAGCACCTTGGGCGAGGCGGGGGTGTCAACCCGCGGAGCGAGATTTGTCGCGATAATTTTTCACGGCCGCGCATCAGGGGGAGGAATCGCGCCCGCACGCGAGCGGGCGCTGGTATGTGCAGGCTCCGATTGACTGATCATGATTTTTATGAAAAGTGCCCGTCTGGGCGATCATCGCACCCATGGAATGGGTGTTCCATGAAGGAAAACAATGCAAAGAAAACGGAGCTTGGGGTGAGGCGGGGGCGAAGGGGAGGGAGGCAGACCCGAGGATGATTCGGGGCGGGGCCGTCTGGGCGCCGAGGGTGGAGGGGCGGCCCCGCCCCTACGTGAGGATGACTACCTACTAGGTATTCAGTCGGGACACCCATGGGAGTAGGTGAGAGCGCCCTGACCTGCGGTGAGAGTGGGGTGGGGGTACTCCGCTCTAAGGGGAGTAGGGCACGGAGCACCCTCATCGCCCGTGTTCACATCACGGTCAGCGCTCCGGTGCGATCACCGAAGGCGCACATGGCGAGCAGCGGTGGAGCGCGTGGCCGCTACTCTGACGCACGCTTACCCGTTCTCCCTGGGAAAGAACGGTAGCGGAAACCTCGCACCGCCTTAGGAGAGAAAACGAGGCGAGGGATCACCTGCAGGCCACTCTGGGGATATCAGAACGCCCGACTTACACACCAGGACAACGAAGAATGAATTCGCCGATCGATATGAGCGGAAGAACTGAGGGCCATCGCCGTTGCGGTCGACTACCGTACATCCGTGACGACCGAGTGCAGCTCGCTTACGGGAACGGCCACCGTGTACATGGTGGTCAGCGGGTCCAATTCTCCGCCTCGCCCGTTGGAGGTGGACCAGGAAACTCCCCATTCCCAGTTCGCGGTGAGGTCGAATGTCATCCCGGCTCCGCCCGGCGGTAGGGCGGTATAGGCGTGCTCGCAGTCCGAGAGGCCCGCCCGGTGTGCGGCCACGGAGAATACGGTTCCCGGCCCCGTGCACACCACCTCGTGTCCGTCCCCGGTGTCCCACACCACCCGTTCGGGGGTCGCGACCACGGTCACCGAGCCCGTGCTCACCGACGCCGTCGCCGACACCGGTTCCCAGTCCTCCTCGGAGATCCACATCCACTGCGCGAGGTTCACGAACCGCATCTTGTCCGGGGCCGGTATGACACCGATGTCCGGTTGGGGCAGCTGCATCACCGCCCTGGCCTGTTCCGCCAACACTGCAGGGTCGACCGCCTGCGCCGCGCGCGTACTGCTGGCCACCGCCTCGCACTGGGCCATGCTCGGCGGGACCTCCAGCGGCCCCTGCACCCCGGGCTGCGCGAACTCCACATCCGGCATGAGACACGGTGACCCGGCGGAACTCGAACCGGACCCTGCGGTTCCTCCGTCTGCCCCCGAACCGGGGCTTCCCGAGGTCGTTCCCCCTGATCTGGCCCCGACTTCGCAGGTGGAGCCCGAGCACTCCAGGTTGTGTTCGAAGCGCCCGTCCTGGGCCAGGGCGGAGGATGCGGCAGTGAGCACGCATGCCAGCCCTCCCGCTATGACGATGCTCGCGCGGGCTCGTGTGGTCAGCATGCGTCGTACTCCCCCGCCCACAGGTCGTCGACCTTCCAGGTGCCGTCTTCTTCGGTGACGGTGGCGATGAAGAGCCGGGTGTTGCGCTCCTGGGGGTCCAGCGGGTCCGCGCCTTCCAGGACCCAGTGGGTGTTGTCCATGCAGTCCTGGACCACCACGGTCGGCGGCTCCGCGTCCAGGTTGCTCTCGGTGACCTCGGGGCGCAGTTGCGGCTCTCCGGTCGCCGTGGCCCCGTCCAGGAGCGCGGTCGTCAGTTGCAGCGCTTCCCCTTTCGCGTGCGCGGCCAGGTCCGGGTGGTCCTCGGCTCCTTCCAAAGACCCTTCGACCACGGCGCCCATCATCCCGAGGTAGGCCTCTACCGCCAGGTCCTCCGGGGAGGGAGGCGGCGGCGAAGGAAGCGAGGGCAAGGCCACGCGGGGCGAGGGAACGCTCTCTGGGGCACTTTCGCCCGTCGAGCACCCTGAGAGCGCGACCGTTCCCACGACCACCCAGTACAGCGCAGGTGTGCGCACTCGCCACCACCGATCCGTCATCGACCGAACACTCGAAGGGTGACACTAGCCATACACAGAGTGACTACACAACCGTTCTCGTGGTGCCCGCAGCCGCGCAGAATGTGAAGAACACCACCCGCTTTCCATGTCGCACGCCTGACCTGCAACAACGCTCTCGATAGGGGTTGAGCACGTCGGGGTGGCGGCACCGCATGTGCGGTGCCGCCACCCCGAGGAGGTGAGTCCGTGGTCAGCCGGTCAGGGCCTGCCACTGGCGGATGGCACGGGCCAGGTCGTCGAACTCGCCCACCCCTTCCTCCTCACCTCCGGAGCTATCAGGGACAGGTGTCACCCGGTGACGGCCACCGCTCTGGGGCTCGCTGTGAGCCGTCTGCCCCGGAGCGCGTCCATGCGCGCGGGCCATGCGCTCCATGCGCTCCTCATGCCTGACCAGATAGGGGCGCACCGCGCTGATGCCGGTGTCGTCCACACACCAACCGCGCTCAACCTCCCGGAACCTGCGGGGCGGAGGCACCGCTCCCGCCTGCGGGCTGGCGCTGTCGAAGGCGTTCCCCCATGAGGTGGAGTGCCCGCTGCTCGCCGCGTTGTAGTTCGAGATCCATCCCAGCTCATCGGCCGCCCGGTTCCGGGCGGGAAGCCGAGAGGGCGGGGGCGCGGAGGGCACCCTCTCGGCCGCACGTGCCCCGTTGGGGCGCTGAGGGCGGGTGTCGCGGGGTACTCGCACCTCGGCCTGTCGGCGGACCTTCTGCGGGCGGGATGGCACAAGGGACACGATCGCAGCGAACCACCACCGCACCCGGCTGCTCCTCCTCCGTCGACGCCTGCGGTGCCTTCCCGTAGACTCGACCATGGTTACCTCCTGAAATCGCGCAGGTGGGAATCACGCCCCGGAATCGGTGTTCGCAGCACCGTCCGGGGCACCTTTCTATGCACATCTGTTCCTGGGCCACGGGCGCCTTTTCCGCCTCTCTCTTGGACCAGCCGAGGTGGGTGTCAATGGCCCCGGGTCCACACGCACCCGGGGCTGCGCTTCCTCGCCCCGACCGCCGCAGGAGTCGGCGTTCATCCAACCCGCTTCCAGACAGGTCACCCCAGGTAGACCGAGCCACCGGAGCTTGCACTGGAGCCCTCTTCCCAGACACCCGGGAGGTGGACACCGGACCAGGAAACGCATGACAAAATAGCCATTTCAGACATAGGGGAAACTCCGGGTTCTCGATCATACGGACACGAAATAATTGCCGCCGCGCACGGCAAACCCGATCGTTCCCGAAGGGAACGAGTATTTTCAACCGGAATCCGTCAGAAAAGTCATGGCACCCCGAAAATCTTCGGAAACGTGCCGTGCGTGCCGCATGTTCCGTGCGTGACTGCGGCCGCCCGCCCGGGAGGTGCCCGGGCAGGCGGCCGCTGGTACGCCGTTAGTCGATCGGGTGGCGTCCGGCGAGCTGCATGAGCGTCAACCGGTCCTGGCTGTGCGCGGGCCTCCACGCCGCCCCCGCCGGCCCCGGTCCGGCGAGGTCGGCGTACGTGGCCAGGTAGGCCCCCGCGCGACTACTGCTCCTGGGGGCGAGCACCCCGGCCAGGTTGGCCTCCCTGATGCGCGAGTGCACGACGAACAGCACCACCGACGGAAACCGTGTCGCCCGCGCGAGGTCGGCGTAGCCGGTCATCTTGTCCCGCACCGCCGCCAAGGGCTCAGAACCGGTGTCGTACTCCACGAACACATGCGCTTCTGTCCCGTCCTGCTGCCAGCGCACGTAGGCGTCCGGGCGTGTGTGGCGCCCCCACCGCCGGGCGCACTCGGCCTCGTTCAACCACTGCACCAGCTCCGCCCCCGGTGTGCTGCGGGCCGCCGTGGTGAAGGCGACCAGGCAGTCGACCAGGCCGAGCATGTGCCCCAGCCGGGGTGAGTCCGCGACCCCCGCCACCCGCTCGAACCGGTAGGAGACCCCCTCGGCGCCTCGTTCCCGGGCGAGCAGTCGGGCACCGGCCGAGCCGAGCACCCAGTGGTAGGGGTTGCTCCCCCGCAATGAGAGCGGCCGGAAGCGGTCCAGGAGCCCGTAGCCGTGGAGCTTGCGCAACCGCAGCCGCACCGACCGCTCCCCCACTTCGGGGAAGTACAGGCGGTGCAGGTGCTCCGTGGTCATCACCTTGTGGTCGTGCAACCCGCCCAGGACCTGGAGGTCGCGGGGCATGATCCTCCCGGCCAGCGACGAGGGGCGCATCGGGGTGCGCTCCACCTGGTCTTTCGCCTGCCTGCTCATGTGCGCTTCCCCCTGCGGGTATCGGTCACCGGGAAGGGCCGCCGTTGGAACAGCGGCCTGCCCGGGACGGGTCCCGCCCCCGGAGTGGGCTCTGCCCCCGGGGCGGGCGGCTGTGCGGCCGTCTGCGGGGCGTGGCGGCGTGCGGCCTTGCGCACCTGCGTCGCCCGACCCGTCACCCCGGGCGGGAGCGGGCGGGTGCGCACCGTCGCCGCCGCCTGTTCCTTGGCGCCCACCAGGGGGCGCACCGCCGCCTGGTAGGCGCCCAGGTTCGTCAGGTCATAGGCCCCCAGCACCGGCAGCGTGTGCTGCTGCAAGCTCGCCGCGTCGTCCGGGGACGCGGAGAAGTACACTTTCGTGCGGGCGTTCGCCGACACCGCCTTGCGCAGGTCCGCGGGGAGCTGTCCGAGTTCCTGGTGGGCGAGCGTCAGCCCGAGCCGGTAGCCGCGGGCCTCGGCGAGCATGTCCTCCAGCGACCCGGGCAGGTTCAGGAAATTCTGCGCCTCATCGATATAGGCGCACAGGTCCTTGCGCTGGTGCTCCGGGGTGTGGATCCGGGCCGTGACCGCCTGCCAGGTCGCCGCCAACGCGAACGACCCGATCAGGCTGGAGGTGTCCTCGCCCAGACGGCCCTTCGGCAACCGGAGCAACACCAGATGGCCGGAGTCGAACAGGGCGGGAAGGTCGATCGTGGACGGCCCCGAGGCCACCACCTGGCGCACCCACGGGCGCAGCAGCGCCGTCCGCAGCTTGTTCAGCACCGGCCCCGTCACCGCGCTCCGGGCCGAGACCGTCAGGCCCGTGTACCAGTCCCAGAAGTCCGCGAGCGCCTCGTCCTCACCACCGCTGCGGGCGTTGACCCTGCCCATCACCTCCAGGCGCAGCGCGTCGTCGGCCAGCAGGCGCGGGATGTGCCCGAGGGTGAGATCGGGGTCCTTGGCCCTGGTCAGGGTCAGCGTGGCGGCGCGCAGGATGTCGTCGGTCCTGGGCCCCCAGTACTGGTCGTAGATCCGGCGGAAGATCCCCACCACCGTGTCGCTGGTGAAATCCGCATCGCCGCCCTGGAGCAGGTTCAGCCTCGGTGGCGGTGCGTTGTCGTCGGGGTCGAACAGCACCACCTTGTCCACCGCTTTCTCGGGAAGGCGGGCCAGGATGTCGGTGATCAGGTCCCCGCGCGGGTCGATCACCAGGGCGGCCCGCCCCGCCTGCGCGTCCTGCAGGACCAGGTTGGCGAGCAGCGTGGACTTGCCCGAGCCGGTCTTGCCGAGGATGTGGGTGTGCTGCCTGGACTCGGCCACCCCCACCGCAATGGGGCGGCGCGTGCCGGCGTCGGAGTCGCCGATCACCCGGGTGTCCTCCCCGCCCCGGGCCACCACCGGGCTGGGCGCGGACGGCCTGGCCCCGGCCCGGGTCAGGCCGGGGACGCAGGTGTCGGTGGGCAGGTGCGCGATCCCGGCCAGCTCTGCGCTGGAGAGCAGGAACCCGTTGGCGAGGAACCGGTTGGTGGCCCACCAGGCGGGGGCGATCATGAAGCGGCGGTCCAGGTGGTTGGTGCCCGAGGTGAACGCCGCGAAGCTGGCCCCCACACCATGGGCCCGCCCCCGCAACCGTTCCCTCGCCGTCTCGCCGTCGTGGGTGGTGGTGAGGATGTAGGCGATATCGCACGCCAACCTCGGGCTGGAGGCCTTCGTCAGGATCGCCCGCACGTCATCGCCCGTCCCGGGCAGCACCGGCATCCACCGGTGCTGCGTGGAAGCGGAGACGGTGGGGTCCACGGTGTCCAGCAGGCTGGTCGCCACCCCGGGGTGGCCCTGGCGTCGGGCCGCCGCCTGCCGGACCCGGGCCAGCCGAAACCCGGTCGCCGGGCGTGCGCTGATCCGGACCAGGCAGTGCTCGCCCTCGGCCAGGTCCTCCAGCGCCCCCAGGAGAGGGCGCAGTGGGTCGTCGTCGAACTTCGTCCGCAGCGGGAACTCCTCGCCCCGGCCCAGACGTACCAGGCCCCCGGTGGTGTACACCCCCTGCGGCAGGGGCGACTCGCCGACGGCCAGGTTGCGTGTGGTGGTCGTTGCTCCGGGCCAGGCCGAGGCGATGGCCCGCTCCACCGTCCCCGGCGGCACGATCCCGGGCACCCACACCTGGAACCGCACCCCGGCCGCGGAAGCCACGATCTCCAGGGCGAGGTGGGGTTGGATGAGCCACCGCGACCAGCGGGGCTTGAGCAGCCCCATGGTGTGGTTCCAGAACGCACTCGCGTGGGCGAGGGTGGCCTCGGGCGGTGGCAGGACCTCCACCAGGCGGGCCTCGCGCGACAGGTAGCGGTGGCGGGCCAGCCGCACCCCGGACACTACGGCGCACACCACGGCGCCCGCGAGAGGGATCACCGCGATGACCACGAAGGCCCCTCCCCCGACAAGGAAGTCGATCATCCGGCCACCTCCCCGGACCCCCGCACCACCGCTGGCAGGGTGACCAACCGGACTTCCGGCCGCCTCCTCCTGGAACACTGCCCCCCGCGGGTCTGTGCTGCGCTCACCTGGTCGACCTCCATCACCACGTGCCCCCGACCACCGGAGGCTCCAACACCAAAGGCATCCGCCAGGGGTGCCGCGCGTCGCCACGCACACCCCCGCCTCTGGTTTCCCTTTCGATTCCTAAAGAAGTCCCGGGACAGGGCCGATGCGACAGGTCCGCGTGAAAGCCGTGCCGGAGATCCGGCACAGAAGAGGTCAAGTCGGACGTCAATTTTCGTAGTACGCCGTCAGCCCGAGGTTTCCGCCCACCCGGATCCGATCCGCGCCTTGTACCGGGTGTGATGGGGGCCGGGGCTTGCCACACCTTGCAGAAGGAAATCCGTTCCCGGTCGGTGACCGGTCGTGGCCATGGTGGACAATTGAGCGCGATGATGCGTATCTTCGACGCCCCCGGTTCCCTGGACACCCTGCGCACCGCCTGTACCACGGTCGGCCTGGACGCCCCCGCCCCCGAGCTGATCCGACTCGGCGAGAACGCGGTGTGGCGTGTGAGGCCCGGGGTCATCGCCCGCGTGGCCCGTGACGAAGACCGCTTTCCGCTGCACGAACGCGGTGTGCACCTGGCGCGGTGGATGCATGCTCATCAGGTGCCCGTGGCCCTGCCGGTGAACGGTCTGCCCAACCCTGTGCGCGTGGACGGGAGGGTGGTGACGTGGTGGGAGGAGATCCCCAAAGCGCGACCTGCGACGCCGCCTCAGCTGGGGGCCGCCCTGCGGGCCCTGCACGAGATGCCACTCCCGGATCTGGACCTTCCCGAGGCCGCCACGGTTGACAAGGTCGACGCCCGGCTCGCCGTGATCGATATCCCCGAGGAGGACCGGGCAGCACTACGGGCGATGTCGGCCCGTTTGAACAGCGCGTACGAGGACCTGGAGTACGAGCTGCCTCGGGGGTTGGTGCACGGTGACGCTCACGCCGCGAACCTGCTCTCCACCCCCGAGGGGCGGTTGGGGTGGGTGGACCTGGACGGTGTCGCCCTGGGGCAGCCCGAGTGGGACCTGGTGCTCACCGGCATCGAATACGAGTGCGGGTGGGTGTCCGATGATGCCTACGCGGGCTTCGTCTCCGGTTACGGCTACGACGTGCGGGCCGCCCCCGCCTATGCGGTGCTGCGGGAGATCCGACTGCTGCGGATGACCTCGTGGCTCGCTCAGCTCCCGGGGGAGGACAAGCTACGGGAGACGGTCCGCAGGATCGCTGATCTGCGCCAAGGCCGACCGATCCTGGGTTGGAAGGCGTTCTAACCCCTTACTTCGGGAACGGAGAGCGCCTGCTGGACGCGGTGGCGGATCCGGCCTGCGGCGGGGTCGCCCCCGTACGGGATGGTGGCGTCGAACAGGGCGCGCAGGTCGCCGCGGACGCGGGCCGAGCGCACCTGGACGGCGGCCGGGAGCAGCTGGGCCGTGGCCTGGTCGGCGCTGTCGAAATCCGCCGATATGACATGGAGCCGGGCCAGCTTGGCCAGGGATAAGGCCGAGGCGCGCCCGGCGTCCGCGGCATGGTCGCTGACCGCGCAGGACAGCAGCTCCACGGCGCGGTCGCGCTCGACGCCCTTCTCGGCCAGCGGCACAAGTGCCTGCCCGGAGTCCCCGGCCAGCTGTGCCTCGTCGAAGAAGCCCATCCACGGAGGTTCGGCATCCGGGTCGCGGCCGTCGAAGTGCATGTGCGCGGTGTCCAGGGCGGTCATGCACTGGCGTTGGTCTTCCAGGGTGCCGTGGGCGCGGGCGGTGACCACGGCGGCGGCGGTGCGCAACGTCGCGGTGGCGCGGGAGGCGGAGGCGGCCGCCATGCCCAGCAGGGAGAGCCCTGTGGCGGCGTCGCCGCCGTGGATGGCTGCACGCGCCATGTCGGTGAGTAGGCTGGTCGTGACCCAGGGGTCGTCGGCTTCGGAGGCCATGGTCAGGCCGAGGACCCAGCAGCGGCGGGCGGTGGGCATGTCTCCGCTGTCGAAGGCCATCCACCCGGCGACCTTGGCGATGCGGGCGAGTGCGCCCTGCATGAGCGTGCGGACCTGCGGGGTGTAGGAGGCATGTCGGTACACCATGTGGACGTGGCGGAGCTGACCGAGGACCGCGGCGCGGGACAGGCCGCCGCCGAAGGCGTAGTCCATCCCCTCCATCACGTTGGTGACCTGGTTCAGGCCGTCGACGTCTTCGGCGGTGACACGGGTGGGCAGGGAATCTGTCGGGTCCATCCCCTCCACCAGGTCGGGGGCGACCGCCATCAGGTTTCCGAATACGGCGGTGCCGGCGAATCGTGCGAGGTCCACGGCCAAGTCCTGGTCCGTGATGGGGCCGTCGACCAGGAGCGAACCGGTATCCCCCAGAGCGGATTGTCCTCGTGCGAATGCAGCGATGATGCATTTTGCCGTTTCGTCTGATTTGACCGTCTTTTTTCCGCTGAGGATCGTGGAGACGTACGGTTGGGTCACGCCGCATACACGGGCGAGCGCCGATTGGGACAGCTCAAGGTGCCGGTCGGCGAGGACCAGCAACTCGGTCGCGTTCCTTCTTCGAAGTGCTCCCCGCACGTCCGCCCTGACCAGGAAGGCAGCCGGAAGGCAGCCGCAGCGGGGCCGACGGCAGTTTCCACAGGACTCGACATCGGTCATCACAGGGCCTTTCGCCGGGGGTGGCCTGCCATAACGTGAATCCGATCCTGGCATAACAAATCCATGCCAGCCTATAACAGCTTGTTATAGGGCGTTATAGGTGATCGGCGCGACGATGCGTGCATGTCCTCTCCGACGCTTCAACGCCTCGCCCCGGCACCACCACTGGACTCCACGGCCATCGCCGCCCTGCTCACCCGGACCCGTGCCTCCGCCGCGGTCGTCGCCACCCTCGATGGCCTGGCCGTCGCCTACCACGGCACCGACCAGGAGACCGCGGAGAAGACCGCGGCCGTCTTCGGCGCGGCCATGGGATTCACCGTCCAAGGTGCCACCGCACTGCGCCGGGGCGGCGTGGACATCATCATCGTCCACTTGAAGCACGGGGCGATCTTGGCGGTCCCGATCACCCCCTGCTCCCAGTTGCTCATGGTCGTCGAGCGCGACCGGGTGCGCGAGGCCAGTGGACGGGCAGTGATGGTCGCCGCGGCTCTCGCCGAGCACCTGCCGGACGAACTCCCCCGCACCGTCGGCGGCGCGAACCTGTACCGGCTCAGGATGTCGGAGGCGAACCGGTGAACCTGTCCGTACTCGAACGCCGGATCCGTCCGGAGGTGGTCGGCCACACCCTGGTGGGAACCACTGCTCCTCCACTCACCGACAGCGCTCCCGGCTACGACGAGGTCACCGGTGCCGTACACCGGTTGCTCGCCGACAGCCCCTCCCCCATGTCGGTGATGGAGATCGCCTATCGGCTCGGTATGCCGCGCGCGGCGGTCGCCACCAGCATCACCGCCCTGGTCCGACGCCGCGGCGGACCGCTGGTCCAGTTGAGCCCCGCGGAGCCGTCCCCGGGTTTTCTGCGCCAGGCCGTGTCCGCCCTGACCGGTGATCGCACCTGCCACCCGGTGGCCGGCCTGGCCTCGGCCAAGGTCCTGGTCACCGGTCCTCCCAGGTCGGGGGTGTCCACCCTGGTGGGCACCGCCGCCGGTCACCCGCCGGTGCGGCTCCTGGAAGAGATCCCCGATCGCGGCGGCCAGCTGCGCAGCTACTGCTTGGAGCAGGGGGCGGTGGAGGTGGCCCCCACCGGTCGTCTGCACCTGCTGGCCGCCCCGCCGCCCGCACTGTTCGACGTGCTGTGGGTGGACATGACGCGCGGGGCATCCGCGCTGCTGATCCTGGTCCACTCCTACCGGCCCTGGGAAGCGGTCCCGGTTCTGAACGCCGCCCGGGACACGCGCCTGCCCTATGTGGTGGTCGTCAACCACGTCGAAGGCGACCACCCCGATCCGCGAGCGGTGAGTGAGCGCTTGGGCGTCGACCCCGACCTGCTGCACATCACCGATGTCCGATCCCGCACGGCCGCTCGCTCCGTACTGGCCCGGGTGCTGCGACGTGTCGAAGCCCGCAGGCACACCAGCGACCGCTCCCCCGTAGGAAGGCACTGACCATGCGCAAGATCCTGATCGTCGGTGCCGGGACCTCCGGTCTTCATCTCGCCCACGGGCTGCGCGCCCACGGCTATGACGTCACGGTCATCACGGGAAACAGCAGCACCGAGATCCGCAACGCCCGCCCCTCGATCACCCAGTTCACGCTGCCCTCGGCCATGGCGCACGAGCAGGCCCTGGGGTTGGCGATGTGGGAGGAGGTCGCCCCCAGGATCACCGGAGTGGAGCTGATCTTGAGCCCGCCCGGCGCCGCGCCAGCCATGGTGGAATCGGCGTTCTCCACCTACGGGGTGTCCGTGGACCGCCGGGTGAAGATCGCCGACTGGCTTGAATCCTTCGAGGACGTCAAGGAGAAGGTCGACGCCCAAGGCAACACGATCAAGGTCGGCGGCAAGGTGGTCATCCACGGGGTGACCGTCACCGACCTGGACTACTTCTCCCGCATGTTCGACCTGATCGTCCTCGCCACCGGGCACGGCGAACTGGGCCAGCTCCTCGATCAGGGTGCCCCCGACCACATCGTGGACTCGCGCCGGACCGTGGCCCAGGCCATCATCCAGGGGGTTTCCGAGGGTTCCCACACCCGGTGGCTACCGGTACAAGGCGCACCTGGGTCACTGCCCGGCCACATGCCTGAACCGGTTCTGTGCGACTACGCCGTGGTGGCCTCCACCCCGCAGGTGCGCGCCATCCTCTCTCCCGTTCTCATCGACAACGGTCCTCAACACGTTCTCCAGATCGTCGGCGCCCCGGGCGGCCCCATGGACCGCTGGCCTGACCGACCTTCCCCACAGGAGCAGTGGGGTCTCATGCGGGACCTGCTGTGCGAGCACACTCCGCACCTGAACGAACGGCTCGGCAACGCCTCTCTGCTGGAGGAGGAGGACGCGAACCTGCACGTCTATGCCCCGCACGCTCGCAACCCCGTTGGGACCCTCCCCTCGGGCGGGCTCGTGCTCGGCATGGCCGACGCCGTGGTGTCCACTGACGATCCCATCGCCGCGCAGGCGGCGAACGTGTCGATGGCAAGCGCCAACCACTACCTGTCCCGGATCCTCGCCCATAGCACCGCCGAATTCACCAAGGCGTGGATGGAGGAGACCTTCGCCGGGTTCTGGGAGGGCGCACCGACCAAGGAGTTCCCCTTCGCCGGGATGGGACGAGCGGCGGCAGGACTCAGCCAGGTCCTGGACCAGATCTGGTCTCCCGACGCCCCCGCCCATCTCGCCCAGGTGCTCGGCGCGGCGGTCGCGCACCAGCCGGTGGCGGACCGGTTCATCGGCGATCTGGACGACCCCCGCCGCTACGCCGCATGGCTCTACGACCCCGACGCCGCCCATGCCTTCCTCGCCCAGGTCACCGCAACCGCCGGGCGAAGCTGAACCCCTTACCGGTCACACGCCTTGCCCGCTCCCCGCCCCCCTTTTTTTGGAGCACCGCCATGTCAACTACCGTCCCCGCCCCTCCCGCCCTCGACATCACGTTCCACCCGGACCTGTGGTCGCAGACGAAGATGACCAGGCTCTACGACCTCCTCGTCGTCCACGGCACCTACCCGCTGCTGTGGGGCTGCCGGTGGAAGTATCCGGCCCGCCTGTACCGGCACGCCCTGCGCCCCGGCACGACCGTGCTGGACATCGGCCCCGGCTCGGGCTTCTTCCTGGACCGGTTCGCCCCCGGGAACCTGCGGCTCCACCTGCTGGACCGCTACACCGGATCGCTGACCGCCGCCGCGACCCGCCTGGCCCGGCACCGGCCCGCCCTGCACACCGGCGACGCCCTGGACCCGCTCCCCCTGCCCTCCTCCAGCGTCGACCTGGTCGTCCTGGGCATGGTCCTGCACTGCCTGCGCGGGCAGACCATCACCGCCAAAACGCCGGTGTTCGACCACATCCACGAGGTTCTGAAGAAGGACGGTCAGGGCGAGTTCCTCGGCTACACCGTTCTGGCTCATGGGGTGGGGCACAGCCCGCTGGGGCGGGTCGGCCTGGGGCTGCTCAACCGGCGGGGTGTGTTCGCCAACACCGGCGATTCCCTCACCGACCTGGTGACGGTGCTGTCCGACCGGTTCGAGATCGTCGAGCTGTCGGTGCGCGGGTCGGTGGCGCTGTGGCGGGTGAGGACCCGATGACCGCCCCCACCGCCTCGCCGTCGCGGGAACCGGTCGCGATCATCGGTATGGGCTGCCGCCTGCCCGGGAACATCGACACCCCGGGCCTGCTGTGGAAGGCGCTGCTCGGCGGCCGGGACCGCATCACCCGCATCCCGCAGGAGCGGTGGGAGACCATGGTCGCCCACCTGCACCCCGACCAGGTCCCCGCCGCCCCCTATCCGGCGGGGGTCGTCGACCACCGCTTCGACCACGACTTCTTCGGGATCTCCGCCGACGAGGCCGCAGAGATGGACCCCCAGCAGGGCTGGCTGCTGGAGGTTGTTCACGAGGCCCTCGCGGACGCCGGGATCACCCCGGCCTCGCTGGCCGGATCGGCCACCGGTGTGTACGTCGGAGCGGCCTCGATCGACCAGACCGCGGTCAACTTCGGCAACGGGCGGCGGGCCGGGGTGTTCACCGGATCCGGGGCGGGGATGGCGATCCTCGCCAACCGTCTCTCCCACCACCTGGATCTGGCCGGTCCCTCCCTGACCCTGGACACCGCCTGCTCCTCCTCGCTGACCGCCCTGCACTACGCCGCCTGTGACCTGCGCTCCAGCGAGATCGACCTCGCCCTGGTCGCCGGGACGAACATCCTCACCGCCCCGACCATCACCGCGTCGTTCGTGGAGACCGGGGTGCTGTCCCCCGAAGGCCGGTGCAGGCCCTTCGACCGGGCCGCCGACGGGTACGTGCGCTCTGAGGGGGCCGTGGTCCTCGTGCTGGCCCGCGCAGGGGTGGCGGCCGAGCGCGGCCACCGGGTGTGGGCGCACGTGGCCGGGACCGGGCTCGGCCACGGCGGCCACACCCCGCACCTGCTCGCGCCGCGCGCCTCCCGGCAGGCGACCGCCATCACCCGAGCACTGGCCGATGCCGGAATCGGTGCCGGGCGGGTGGGGTGGGTGCAGGCCCACGGCACCGGCACCAAGGCCGGGGACCGCATCGAAGCCGACGGCATCGCCCGAGCACTGGGACAAGACGAGCCGGTTCCGGTGGGGTCGGTCAAGAGCACGCTGGGCCACCTGGAAGGCGCCGCCGGCGCCCTGGGGGTGATGGTGGCGGCCCTGGCCGTCCACCACGGCCAGCTCCCGCCCACCGCCCACCACACCCGCCTGCGCTCCGGGCTGGAGAACAAGGTGCGGGTACCCGTCCAAGTGGAGCCCTGGCCCACCGCCAGCGCAGAGGAAGGGAAAGGACAGCGGGTGGCCGGGGTGTCCTCGTTCGGGTTCGGCGGCGCCAACGCCCACGCGATCATCACCCAGGCCCAGGCCACCGAGCCACCCGCGGCGGAGGACCCGATGCCACTGCCGGAGACCGTCATGGTGTCCGCGCACAGCGCCGCAGCGCTGGCTCACGCCGCTGAGCGCCTGGCCGAGCAGGTGCCCGGTGCGGGGTCGGTCGGGATCGTCGCCGACACGGCACTGGCCCGCGGCCTCCATCTCCGGTGCCGAGCCGCGGTCGTGGCCCGCGACCTCGGCGGCCTCGTCCAGGGCCTGCGGGCCCTCCAGGACGGGACCCCCTCACCCGACGTCACCGGCCCCGGCCAAGCGCCGACACCCCGACCCCGGGTCGTCTTCGTCTACACCGGGCACGGCGGCCACCACCCCGACGCCGGGGTTCAGTTCATGCAGGTTCCGGTGTTCGCCGCCGCGGTGGCCGAGGCACGGACGGCGCTGTCCCGGCGCACCGGCTACGACGTATGGGCGCCCGGAGACCCGATCACCGGGTTCGTCGACGCCCAGCACAGCACCTTCCTCGTTCAGGCCGGGCTCACCGCCCTGCTGGCCGAGCGCGGGATCCACCCGGACCTGGTGCTGGGCCACTCCGTGGGCGAGATCGCCGCCGCCCACACCGCCGCAGTGCTGCCGCTGGACACCGCGGCCCGTGTGCTCGCCGAACGCTCCCGGCTCCTCGGCGGCCTGACCGGCACCGGTGGGCTGCTGGCCGTCCGCGCCACCGTCGACCGGGTCGAGGAACACACCGCCCCCTGCGCCGACCGGGTGACGATCGCCTCCTACAGCGCCCCCGGCGTGCAGGTCGTCGCCGGACCCGTCCTCGACCTGGACCACCTCCAGGCGGATCTCACCGGTTCGGGGGTGTGGTGCAAGCGGGTGCCGGACGCCATCCCCGCGCACTCGCCCGCTGTCGACCCGGTCGTCCCTGAGCTGCGCCGGGTGCTGGCCGGGCTGGTCCCCCATCCCGCGCAAGTCCCGATCATCTCCACCACCGACCCCACCGACCCGACCGACCCCGCCGGGCTGTGGAGCCCCGCCTACTGGGCCGACCAGGTGCGCTCCCCGGTCCAGTTCACCGACGCCCTGCACACCGCTGCCGCCGTTCTGGGCGAGGAGTCGGTGGTGTTCGTGGAGATCGGGCCCAAGGCACTGCTGGTGGAGCACATCGCCCATACCCTCCCCGACCACGCCACGGTCGCGATCACCGCCCACCCGGACGGCCTCGCCCACGGCATCGGAGCTCTGTACACCCACGGCGTCACTCCCACCGGACCCGCACACTGTGCTCGCCCCCACCTGGTGATCCCGCCCGGCTGGGACCACACCGGCCGCCCCGCCCCGGCGCACCGCGACGGACCCGTGCCCCTGCCCGAACCCGGGCAGGTGCCGGACTACCTGGCGGCCGAGGTCGCCCGGCTGGTCCACCTGCCCGACGGCCTCGATTCCGGCTCCACCTGGGCCGAGACCGGGCTCACCAGCCACAGCCTGCTCCAGCTCACGACCCGGCTGCGCCGCGTACCCGCCTGGGCCGGGATAGACGTGCAGCTCTTCTTGCCCTCCCGTACCTGGGCGCAGGTCGCGGCCGACCTGGCCGATCTCTTGCCTGCCTCCGGTACCGCACCGCCACCGATACCGGCGACCCGTAGCTGACCCTGTCCACCCCCGCGGGCTCCTCCGTCCTCCCCTCAGCGGGGAAGGAGCCCATCCGGTGGCCCCGCACCCTTCCCTCATGGGGCGGGGCCACCCTCTTTGAAATGCGAGGACCCGCCGATGACCGCCGCCGCGCAGACCAGGGAGGTGCCGTGCAGTTGAACCAGATCAGCGACGTCACGGGCTCCGCGATCGTTGTGCAGCTGCGCGATGTGCACGGGTCCGTGCACCTGACGGCCGCTCCTGGTCCGCAACCACCACTGTCGCCCCGCCAGCTCCCGCCGCACCAGTTGTTCGTCGACCGCGAACACGCGCGTGCCCATCTCGACCGGGCTTGGGACACCCGCCACGGCACCTGCTGGGTCGCCATCGAGGGCGCGCCCGGGATCGGCAAGACCGCGCTGGTCGTCGATTGGTGGCACCGTCACCCGGACCGGTGGCCCGACGGCGCGGTCTATACGGATCTATCCCGTACTTCCTCCGACACCACGCTCCGGAGGTGGTGCGCGGCCCTGGGACACGCCCTCCCCGGCGACCCGGGACAGGCGGTGGAACTGTGGCGCACCCTCACCTATCACCGCCGTCTGCTGGTGGTGGTCGACAACGCCGACCCCGGCCGCGCCGACGAGGTCCAGGACCTGCTCCCCGCGGGGGCCGGGTGCGCCGGGGTCGTGATCGGGACCCACGGGTGGACACGGCTCGTGGCTCGCGGTGGACGCCTCGTGCGGCTGTCGCCGCTGGACACCGGCACGGTCTCCGGGCTCATCGCCCGCCTGGTCGACCGGCCCCTGCCGAGCGCGACCCTGGACGCCGCTGCTGCGGCCGCCGGCGGTTCTCCCCTCCTGGCCGGGTTGCACGCCTGCCTGCTCGCCCTCGCCCACCCCGACGACACGGAGACGCTCTCCATGCCCGACACCGTCGAACGCGCGCTGGACCTGCTGCCCGAGGACACCGTCCGAGCGGCCGCACAACTGGCCGCCCACCCCGGACCGCACCTGTCGGCGGACCTGGCCGCCGCCTTATGGAACATGCCCTCCGCACAGGCCGTGGCGGTGCTGGGCACCCTCACCGTCGCCCGGATCGTCACCGACCTGGGGGACCACCGCTACACCCTGCCCGGGCCGGTCCGCGTGGCCCTGGGCCGTCGCCTGGCCGATACCGACCGTGCCCAGACCATCGACCGGGTCGCTCGTTTCTACCGCCTCCGGGTGGCCGCCGCCGACCTCGCGCTCAACACATGGCGGTGGCGCGCCGATGAACAGGGACTGGAGGAGGCCGAACAGGCCCAGCAGGCCGAGGAGAAGGTGTGGTTCTCCACCAAGGGTGCGGCGATGGTCTGGCTCGATGACGAGCTCGACAACGTGGTCGCCCTCGCCGGGCTCTTGGCCGAGGAAGTGCGCGTCGAGCTCTGGTACATCGCCGAGCACATCGCCACCTACGTCAACCACCGCAAACCGTGGGCGGCCGCCACGGTCCTGTACCGGCTCGGTATGGAGGCCGCCCTGGCCTGCGGCGACCAGGTGGCCATCGCGCTGATGCACCAGCGGGCCGCCGTCATCACCGCCGACCCCGACGACCGGCGCGCGCACCTGGAGGCCGCCCTGGACACCTACCGGGCCGCAGACCACCCCGAGGGGGTGTGCTCGGCCGAGCAGTCCCTGGCCGACCACCTCAACCGGGGACCTGGCCGGTGCGGAGGAGCTGTACTGCGCCTCGCTGGCGGGGCACCTGGCGATCGGACGGGGCCGCGGAGCCGCGCTCACCCTCCGCAAACGCGCCGAGAACCGGGCTCGGATGGGCCGCACGGCAGAAGCCGTCACCGACTCCGTCGACGCCCACCGTACCCTCTTGGGTTTGGGATCCCCGGACACCTACCAGGCCACCCGGACGGTGCAGGGCCTGCTCCGGATGCTGACCCTCACGCCCCCGGAGCCCGTCACCGTACGGGCGCTGGAGATGCTGGCGCAGCAGACACTGCACCAGGCCCGCACGGATAGAGCGGTCCACGAGCAGGCGGGCCTGCTCACGAGCCTGGCAGATCTCGCCCGGATGCGCGGCGACCACGACCGCGAACGCGCACTGCGCGACGCTGCACGGCAGTCGATGGCCCCAACCGGTCACCCCGACAGCGACCCACCGACGGCAACGCAGGCACCGGCACGGTGACCTCCGACGAGCCCAACAGCCCGTGCCCGGCCGCCGAGCCGTACCACGACCCGGCCCCTCACCTTCGTTCCATCACCTCTACGTGGAGAAACGCCATGCCTCCTGCCCTTCTCACACCTGCGACCTTCGAGTCCTTCCACAACGCCTACCTGGCCATCCTGGAGGCGATCACCACCGCCCCGGAGTACCGCACCTCCTCGCGCGGCAACGACTCCGCCGAGATCACCAACACCAGCTTTCGGCTCACCGACCCCCGCCAGCGGCTGCCGTTCCTGGAGCGGCGAGCGGTCAACGTCGTCTACAACATCGCCGAGGCCCTGTGGTACGCGGCCGGGCGCGAGGACCTCGACATGATCGGCTACTACGCGCCCGGCATGGGCGCCTACTCCGCCGACGGCAAGGTCCTCACCGGGACCGCGTACGGCACCAAGTTGTTCACCCCCGACCGGGAGGGGGTCACCCCGTGGGCTCGGGTGCTGGAGCTGCTGCGCGCCGACCCCGACACCAAACGCGCGGTCCTGGCCATCTACCGGGCCGAAGAACTCGCGGTGCCCGACAACCCGGACGTGTCCTGCACCCTGGCCGCCCAGTTCCTGCTGCGGCAGGGCCGGTTGCACCTGACCTGCTACATGCGCGGCAACGACGCCTACATGGGCATGGTGAGCGACGTGTTCGCGTTCACCTTCCTCCAGGAGGTGGCCGCCCGCGAACTCGGCGTCGAGCTGGGCCACTACACCCACCACGTCGGGTCCATGCACGTCAACGACCGCGACGCCAAGACCGTGCGCCGCCTGCTCAACGAACCCCGCACCCCCGGCTACGTCCGACCCGGGCTGCCCCTGGCGGTCATGGGTGCCGACACCTCCATGGCCGTCATCGCGCAGGTCCTGGAGTACGAGGAGGCGCTGCGCACCGACCGCACCGGCTACACCCCCGCCCAGGTGGCCGCGCTGCCACTGCCCGCGTACTGGCAGCAGATCGTGTTGCTGTTCGAGGTGTACCGGCAGATCAAGCACACCGACGCCCCGGTCGGCGCCGACCACCTGGAGGTACTGGACCCGGCCTACCGGTGGCTGATCGCCCGCCGGTGGAAGAACCGCATGCCCGCGCAGGTCGCGGCGTGACCGCGCTCGTCCCCGGTGGCGGGTGGGGGCGGTGGACGGTGGCGCTGTGCAAACCGGACGCCACCCGCCGCGGCCTGGTCGACACCGTCCTGGACCACATCGCTGCCCACTCCCACCCGGTGCACCGCCGCACCGTGGTCGTGACCGAGGAGCAGATCCGCAGCCACTACGCCGACATGCTCGCCCTCGACGACCGGTTCCCGTTCGACGTGGCCGACGAGCTGCGCCGCAACTGGGTCGGCCAACGGGTGACGGTCGCCCTGTTCCACGGTCCCACCGACGACACCCCGCAGCGGGTCCGGGCCCTGCTGGGCCACTACGACCCAGCCCAGGCCGCCCCGGACACCATCCGGGGCCGCTACGGCACCGACTCCACAACGTACGCCCGTGCCGAGGGCCGGTTCATCGACAACCTCATCCACACCAGCGACGACCCGGCCGGTACCGAGCGTGAGTTCGGTGTGTGGTTCGGCCCGGCATTCGCGCATCTGCTCACCTCCACCCCCCGATCCGAGGAGTTGTCCCCATGACCGAGACCATGCTGACCGACGGGGCGTCGATCCCCATCGGCTCCCGTTCCCTGGCCGTGATGCCCGCCGAGCAGCAGGCCGGGCTGGACCCGTACATGGGCCAGATCATCACCAACCGCAAGAGCGGGCTGTCGTTGAACCACGTCATCGGCTGCCCGCTGGACTGCGGGTACTGCGTCCGCCACTTCTGGGGCGACTTCGACAACAAGACCCCTCAACTGCTGGTCACCACCGCAGAGGCGGTGGAGATGCTAGTCGGCCACGAGGCGTTCGCCCCGCACACCACCCCGATCCAGCTCTTCAACAAGGCCACCGACCCCATGCTGCCCGGCGTCAAGCCGCACACCTTCGCGGTCTTGGAGGAGCTGGACCGGCGGGGCCTGCGCAACCTGGTGCTGATCATCACCCGCTTCCACGTCACCCGAGCCGACATGGAACGGTTCGAGGCCCTGGCCAACGTGCGGGTGACGCTGCTGTTCACCTACTCCGGCATCACCGACTCCCGGGTGGAGCCGATCGCGAAGTCCCAGGCCACGGTGAGGTCGATCGAAACCGCCGCCGCGCACCGCCGCCGCACGAAGGTCATCCTGTACTGGCGGCCCATCACCCCCGGGTGGAACGACGACCCCGACACGATGCGCAGCGTGCTCGACCTCGCCGACCGCGCCCAGGTCGACGCCCTGGTGTTCACCGGCTACTACCACAAGCAGGAGAACGCCACCTACCTGCGCGACCTCGGTGTGCAGGTGCCCTACGCGACCGACTACCAGCGCCGCAAGGTGCTGCCCGAGGAGCTGGACGCGAAGGTCGTCCGGGCCTGGCGCGAGCACGGCACCAAGGTGCCGCTGTTCCGCAAAACGAGCTGCGGGGTCACCTACGCCCACCAGGTGCCCGACTACAACGGCCACTGGGGTGTCCCGGAGCTGTGCGACATCTGCCCCGCCGCCCAGCGCAAGATCTGCGCCGACGACCACCACCCACCGACCCAGGACGAGTTCCGGGCCGCGCTGGACTCCTTCGGCTACGACACCGACGCCCCGTTCCTGGTCGAGGGCGGGCACGTGCTCACCCACGCCCTCGGCGAGCAGCGACGCTACGCTCTGCAACACCGGCTGCGGTTCCAGGTGTGGGAGGTCGACCACCCGCACCTGCACCGCGCACACGGGCGCACCCTGGCCGGGTACACCCTGAGCACGGACGAACAGCGCCAGCTCGACCAGGCCCGGCAGCGGCTGGCGGCGGCCGCCCGACACCAGGACGACTGACACGGGGAGGGGACCCGTCATGACCGACCAGGCGTGGACGAGGATGCCGCTGGTCGCGCTGGACCTGGAGGGCACCGGCTCCCAGGACCGCGATCAGGAGGCCATCCTGGAGATCGCCCTGGTCCGGCTGGTCGACGGGTCCCCCGACATGGCCACCGCCTACGACACCCTCATCAACCCCGGCCGGCCGGTCCCTCGCCGCCCCTGGATCAGCACAGGCCTGAACGACGACACTCTCAAGGACGCGCCCCGACCTGAGCAGATCGACAACGCCCTGGTGACCCGGGTGGAGGGCCGCTACCTGGTGGGCCACAACATCGGCGTCGACGACAAACTTCTCCGCCTGCGACACCCCCGAGTGGCTCCGGCTGGGCTGATCGACACCCTGCGCCTGGCACGGGCCCTGAACGTGCCCGGACCGAAAAACCTCGGTGCCCTGCTGGGCCGCTTCGAGCTACGCGACCGCGTCGACAAGCTGGTTCCCGGAGGGCGACCGCACCGCGCGCTGTGGGATGCCGTGGCCGCAGCCCTCCTCTTGTGGGAGCTGACCGACCGGGGTGGGATCACGTCCTGGTCGGCGTTGCGCTCCGCTGCTGGGAAAGGGGTGCCCCCCGAGCGCCAGGAACAGGAAACCCTGTTCTGAACGGAGCCGGTTGACAGGTGTCCATTCGCCCATGCTGATTCAGATGCCGTTCTGTGAGTGCGGTTCTTCCACGAAGCCAACCTGAACACCCTGTCCAGAAACCTCGGGGACACCTCACACACCACAGCCTCCATCAGACTCAGCGCGAAACAATTCCCGGTCCTGACCCGTTGGCGTGACCGACCGCCCTCACCTCGGCAGAGCCAGGTCCCACCACCGGTCCGCCCCAGGTTCCTGATCCGCCTGCTTCAAAGTCTCCCGTAGTGCTCTCGCCACCACATCGGGCAGTTCCCCAGACAAGAGCAGTTCCTCCAACCGCCCTCGGATCCCCGGGTGGGCCGCCGCATCCGACTGCTGGGCCACAACCGCCGCGAACCGCCGGTGCATGCGCGGCACCGCGTCGAGGACCATCTCGATGTCTTCCTTCCCGAACATGGCCATCGCCCGCCCCACGGTGCCCCGTAGGCGGGCAGAGACGTCCCGACAGGGCTTGTCCGGTACCTGCTCCGACTCCAGGCGCGTACCGAACTCGATGAGATAGTCGCGACGTGCCGCCGCCCCTGGCCCGGGTGCCCTGCGGTGCGCGGGCTGGATGAAGTTGGCGGTGTAGGTCAGGGCAGTGCTGTCGACCGGGAGGAAGAACGCGCTCTCCCACAGCGCCGGGAGGATACCCTCGCCGCCCCACGCGGCGTCGGCCGAGACGAGCAGGCGACGCGCCCACGTCACATCAGCCTGCCGTAGAAGTGCTCCCTGCCCGTCCGTGCGGAGGCCAGCGGCCAGGACCTCGCGCACCCGCTGGTAGGGGTACTTCCTGAGCATGAGTCCCAGGTGGGCTATTCGCAGCAGGGAGGCGGTGCAGCCCGCCGCGCGGGAGGTTTCGAGCCAGCGAGAAAGGTCCCCCCACTCGGGTAGCGGCAGAACCTCGTTCTCCACCAGTGCGTCGTAGAGGCGTGCCGCTTGGCTCTGGGTGTTCGATTGGAGGCCGTCGAGCCCCTCCCGAATGCGCTCTTCGAGAGATACAGCGTGCGGGGCAAGCAGGTGCCAACTGCCGGGCAGGTCCCCGGCCCGGACCAGTACACAGTGGTGGTCGCCCCTGCGGAGCGCCAACCGGACCCGTAGGTCGTTCTCCTCCGGGTCGGTGTGGATCGTGCGTAGCTCGGTTGCCAGGATCTTGCTTCCCCTGCCCGGAAGTGGATAATCCGAGTCTGCGGCCTTTTCCAGCGCCTCGCACGCCTCGGGCACCTCCACGAGGACCCCTCGCAGCAACAGGCGTAAGAGTCCTTCCGGGTCCAGCCACGCCTCCCACCCGGTCAGTGACTCAGAGCGCGCGAAGACCTCGGCCGCAATGTCTCCCGCCACACGCCCGGGTGTGTCCGGGTGAGCGAGGGTCTTGAGTAGGGCCTCAGCCCACCGTTCGGGGCCGCTTGGGCGCCTCCGGTCCTCACTGTCGATACCTGCCCCGCGCAGTCCGGGAACGAGCCACCGCTCCACCGCTTCGGAACGGATGGAGCACCCTTCAGCGCGCATCAGGGGGATGAGCCAGCCGCGTCCGGCTTCGGCGATCACCTTCGGGTCGTCCGTCGAGGCCAGGATGTCGGCCACACGCGACCCGTACTCCTTCGGTGCGGACTCGCCGAAGGCGAGCAGTAGCCCTCCCAATCGGCCAGCCATCGGGAATCCCGGATTCTTCCCGGCCTGCGCTATCTCCCGGACCAGGTTCTTCAGCTCCTCCAGGGCGGTGTCCCATCCGTGGGAGGCGGCGTGCGCGATGACCCGTTGCCTGTGGATGGCGGCCAGGGGACGCAACGGCCCTTGTGTGGTCGGCCCCCAGGAGAACCCGGCGAATCGATCAGCCCACTCCGCCAGGACGTCCGGCTGCGCGGTGGCCTCCTCCGCTGCGATCTGCAGGACGTTGGCCAGATGGCTGCTCTTGCGTTCGGCCAGGGCGGGCCTGCTCGACCGGATCACCTCCTCCAGAGCCGCGGTGTCCTCCGATGACAGCCGCACCAGGAGGGTCGGCAGCTCCAGCCGGGCAGCGAGGACAGATACCTCCTCCGTCAGAAGGCGGTCGACCAGGCCGACCCTGAGCACGGCCCGCAACGTCAGGGACGCATCCCAGTAAGCGGAGCGGGACAGCACACCGACGACCGTGGCCCACGCGGCGTCGTCCCTGTCCACACAGCGGGCGAGTACCCCGACATCCCTAGCTTCCAACGTGCGGTTGGGCGGAGGCAACAGCCCGAGGGCGTCGCGCAGGACGGGCAACTGCTCCGCCGCGACCACACGTTCGATCAGCGGGTACAGGCCCGCGGACAGTCGGGGCGCCTGGAAAAGCACCCGCAGTACCACCTGTCTCAGTGCGTAGGGGATCTCCCCCGTGTCCGCCTCACCGGCCATCATCCGCAACGATCGCTCCGCCAGATCGAACGCGGACCCGGCGGTCTCCTCCCGCCGCCAGGCACACAGCCAGGTCTGTTCGAACACGGTGATGCGAACGAAGTCCCCCGGATACGCCCAGCAGCGCTCACCCAGTACCTCCAGAGCACGCTCACCGAACCCGGCCAGCAGCGCCTGCGCGGCAGCGAACTCGAAGAAAGTCTGGTGGAAGAAACGGAAAACACCCGCGCTCCACTCTCCGACCCCGCGGCGGCACAACTCATCCAGGTCGGCACGCAACAGCCCCCACTCCATACCGGCTTCGGCCCGGAGGGCGTGCTCGCGCACCTCTGGCAGCCCCCGGCGCAGCATGGCCATCGCCACCAGTCGTACAGTCTCGGACAAGTCGTCGTCCTGGCCGCCGGTCCCACAGCCCGGAACCCACACCCTGCGGTCGGTCCGCACCCGGCTGTCCCAGAAGTCCTGGTACAGGTCGGTGACATCGATGTTCCCGGGGACCCGTCCCGGCGCGTACACCTCGAAGAGCATGCGTAGGGTCAGAGGCCGCAGGCACAGCTGTTCCAAAGGCTGCCTTCGCGCGACCGCGTCCCTGAGTTCGGCGCTGATCAGCTCCGATCCTTCGTGGAACCGGCAGTAGGCGTGGGTGTGGGTTTGCACTGCACGCAGGAACTCGTCGGGCTCGCCGTTCGACCCAAGAGCAGTCGAATAGGGGCCCAGCGTCCTGCGCACCCAGGCGACTCCGGCATTGTTCGCCTTCCCCCTGATCCGCTCGGCTTCGGCGGGACGTGAGGTGACCACGACCGGAACCCCGAGCTCCCCCGACCGTTCCAGCAGGGTACGCAGGGCCACTTGCGCGTGCTCGTCCGAGGCGATCAGGTCGGCGGTGTCTACGAGGACCGTCGCCTCTTGCGTCCCCTGGCCAAGGAGCTCCTCCACTGCAGCCAGGATCTCCGACTCCGGACTCCGTCCCTCATCACCCCTATCGGTGAGCCACGCCGCCTTAATCCAGAAGACCGCGCGATCCCCCCGTTCCATGAGCCGGTGGGCGAGGCCCCACAGCAGACTGGTCTTGCCGACTCCGGGCTCACCGACGATCAGCTGGGCGGGCACCTGCCCGGACTCCATAGACCGCAGCACGTCGTCCTCGATGTCGCGGCGCACGTACAAACCCGCAGCGAACTCCCCGCTGACGGCCTCCCTGTCGAGCATGTGCGCCCGCGGCACCCGGCCAGCCTCGTCCACGGCCAGATCAGACCGGTGCCGTACCCGGCGCAGGGTGTCCGAGGGCGACGCCCGCACCAGGCGTCCGGTCCCTGGTTCCCTCAGATAAGAGGCGACGGGAGGGTGGCTGGGAGCAGGGCCGTTCCGCCGTTCGGCTCCGCCGCGGTCACGTGCCGCATCGAGCAGGCGCCCCCAAGACAGGCGTATACGCTCCCGATCGTCCCCGTCCAGCCGCCCCGCCAGTTCGTAGCAGTGCACGACCGTGTCCAAGAACGTGTCCCGGTGCTCGATGCTGGGGACGCTCTTATGCTGCCACCCGTGGAGGGTGGACTTGCTCAAGCCCATACGCTCGGCGATCTGAGCCTGGGAGGCGTTCGTGTCGCCGATGAGCTTCCTGAACTCCGTGGCGAGTACTTCCCGGGGGTCCTGGGGTGCGGGCACGGGCACGCTCTTTCGTTCGGTCCGTCCGCTGGTGGCGTTCGGTCGGGGGTCCGAACGAACACCGACTCGGGGGTGGCACGGCCTGCCTGATCAGCAGGGTAACCCGGGTGGCGGCGTTCCGTGGAGGAAAGGCGATTGCCGAACGCTCGTTTTTGGCGGCAGTGTCCCGTTCTGGCAGCACGACCGGCGGGTGGCCGTCGGAAACAGTCGGAGGTGGGCATGGACATGGAGATGGTGGTGACCGTTGTGGGGGCGGTCACGCTGGTACTGCTCGCGTGCACTCGGGTGGCGGACGCCCTGGCGGCATTGGTGAAGGCGTTCATCCCCGTGGTCCGGGCGATCGGGGAACTTGTGCGCGCGGCACGAGAGGAGCGAAGCGAGGCCGTACAGGAGGGGTCCTCTGATCGGCTGCCTCCCGGCGAGGAACCGGAACGGGGAAAGCGGTGAGGGGGTAGGGCCAGAGCACTCAGAGCCGATGCATCCCCTTACGTAGGGTTTTCCGCAAGCCGTACGCAGACAGAGCGCGAAGACCTGGGCTGGGTCCCGATACTCGGAAAACCCCAGAGCAACGAGCACGATGCCGGTGGGAGCCGACATCACCCTCGACATGTACCCAGAGATCACGAGCGATGACCGCCCGGTTCATGTGTGCCGGGAGGCGATCCCGGCACATACCAGTACTACAGTTGCACTTCCGGTTTGTCCTGGTCTGAGCGCTCTGCGCCGCTCCGGAGGATTAAGCGCCGCTGATCTGGCGGTTTCCCGGACACACGAACGGCCGCCACCCGATCATCAATGGTTGTGAAGACAAAGAAAGAACAGGCGGCGGCCGCGGACACCAGCGTAGCCGCCCAGCGGTGGCCGCGCCTGCTGAACGAAACCATCGACACCGTCGTCACCCCGCACCTGGCCCGCCCCGAGACCCGCACCACCGCCCGCGAGGTGATCAGCGCCCTGCTGGCCCCGTTGCAGGCCAAGAACTGCTGGACCCTGGCCGAACACGCCGGTCACCCCTCCCCGTACCGGTTCCAGCACCTGTTCTCCCGCGCCCGCATCAACGAGACGGCTCTGGCCGCCGCGCTGCGCGACCATGTCATCGCGCACCTGGGCACTCCTGACACGGTCCTGGTCGTGGACGAGACCGGTGACATCAAGCAGGGAAAACACACGGTCGGGGTCACCCGCCAGTACACCGGGGTCACCGGCCAGGTCGAGAACTGCCAGGTCGCGGTCTACCTCGCCCACACCACACCCACCGCCCACGCCCTGATCGACCACCGCCTCTACCTGCCCCGGACCTGGACCGGGGACCTCGCCCGCCGCCGAGCGGCCGGGATCCCCGACACGACCCGTTTCGCCACCAAGACCGAGCTGGCCCGGCAGATGATCGCCGCCGCCCTGGAGCAACACCCCTGATGCGTGGGTGGCCGGCGACGAGGTCTACGGCCGCAACCCGCACTTGCGCGGCTACCTGGAAGAACACGGGGTGGGGTACGTGATGGAGATGTCGGCCACCGACCCCTTGCCCACCCCGCGCGGTCCCCTGCCGGTCAAAGAGTTGGCCGTCCTGGTGCCGGAGCGGGGGCGGCAGAAGCATTCGGCCGGGGCCGGGTCCAAGGGCGAGCGCTACTACGGCTGGGCGCTCATCGACGACCGAACCGATGAGCACGGGGTGCGATGGGTGCTGATCCGCCGCAACCGCACCACCGGTGAGCTGGCGTTCTTCCACTGCTTCGCCCCGGTGGCGGTGCCTTTGGCGCGTCTGGTGGTGGTGGCCGGGCGCCGCTGGAGGGTGGAGGAGTCCTTCCGGCACGGCAAGGGCCTGGCCGGTTTGGATGAGCACCAGGTGCGGACGTGGACCTCGTGGCAGCGGTGGAGCCTGCTGGTGATGGTCGCTCACGCGTTCGTGGCCACCTGCCGCCTGGCCGAGTTGCGCCTGCATCCGCACCGGTCAGGGATGGTGGCGCTGTCCTGCAACGAGATCGCCCGTTTGATGCACGCCCTGTTCGCGGTCGGGCACGGCCCAGAGCAGGTGTTGGCGTGGTCGGTGTTCAGACGCTCCCACCAAGCGCTGGCGATGGGCTGCCACCGGCGCAGACGAGCGGCTTGTGAATCATGACAAAACGGAAGTGCAACTGTAGTACCAGGGTCTCCACTAAATCCAGTACACGACACTTCGGGGCAACCCTCGTCATGCAGATAATTCAGTAATACGTCCGCGCAACGCCTCCCTATTCCGCACGTCCTGCCCCTCACGGATACAGACGGTCAGTTTCCTGTTCACCTCGAGAGCAGAAAGGTCGAGGCCAGGTTGTGCGTCCACAATATTGAGCTTTCGAAGTGACGGCAAGGAGGCCAGAGGAGCCAGGCTCTCGATGCCAAGGCAGTCCTTAAGGTAGAGATCGCGCAGTTGAGTCAGTTCGACCAGGGGTTCCAGGCTGCGGATCCACACGCCCTGCATCCAAAGAACGCGCAAGCCCTTATGGGAAAATATGGGACCGAGGTCAACCCTCGGGTTAAACTGTCCGAGTACCAGGTTTTCCAAATGGAGATCCGACAGTGGCTCTAGACTGGACACCCACTGGCAGTCCCATATGTTCAACCGTCTGGTTCGCGGTGCCCTCGCCACCACTTCCGATAGGTCACACCGCAGGCGTGATCCGGTGAGACACAGTTCTTCGATGCTATCCGACAGAGGAAGCACGTCCACGTTCTCGAGGCCCGGACAGCAGAAGAGCCACAAGCACGTCAAGCTCTCCTGGGAGAGAAGCGGAGAGTGGTCGTCGATGGATTCCAGGTTTCGGAGTGTCAGTCTGTCGAGCTGGGGGATCTGAGCGATAAAATCGAGGCTTTCCTGACCAGTTATACCCAGGTTGAGTTCCTTGAGCGAAAGGAGATGCCGGAACACACCCACATCGGCCGAGGAGTTGAGTTCGGCTGTAAAGAAATCCAAATTCCCATGGTTCCGGAGCGCAGAAATATCCTCCAGCTCGGCTTGGTGAATCCTCAAATCTCTCAGGCCGGGAACCCTTTCGAGAAAATCCAAGTTCCGCAACTGCGGGATCGAGGTGGAGAGCGCACGAAGCCCAGGAAAGCGATGCAAAAACGCGAGTTGCCTATGGGAGTCAACGGTGAGCCTCGAACCCTCCAGGAGGGTATCCGCAAGGACACGGCGCGCGTATTCGTCGGGGTCGAAGTACTTCCACGCGTCCTGCAGTTCCTCCTGCACGTCACTACGAGGATCCTTCTTGTAGCCTGCCAGCCGGTTCAAGGCCTTGGAGCCGTTGACCAGCGTCGCTGCACGGACAGTCGCCACCGCCTGTTTGTCCGTCAGCCCGTCCAGACTCTCCGGCAGCATTTCGAGCACCACTTCGCCCGCCGTGGATAGCGACCGCGCGGTCGCCTTGTCCCGGGGTGGTACGAGATCATCCACGCAGCCGTGGATCGCCTCCCGGAGCTCCGCCGGTACCGTCGAAGCGGTCTCCAGGAAGGCAGCGAGCAACAGCTTCAGATAGCGGGCGTGCCTGGGCTCGGCCTCCATCCGGGTCAGGATTCCGCCCAGCAGTTCCTTCAACTGGGGGCCATTGGCGTGCCCTGCCGCCATGATGACAGTCTCCCGCCATCCGGCCAGATGGGCGCGGGCGACCAGGTATTCAATGTCATGGTCGTACACCGCTTGTTTGGCGGTCAGGTACTCCTGAATGGTCCGGTGCGCGAAGTTTAACCGCCCGTCCACCGGTTCCCTCAGCACTCCGCTCCGCTCTAGGAGGTACTCCATCAATGTCTCCGCAGACCCCTGCACCCCGTGCATCGTCGCGGCCCGTTCTTCCACCTCTCGAAGCGCCACAGACTTGGGCAGTTCGGAGCGTTGGGAAGAGGACAACCGCCAAGCCAGCCCCTGAAGCATCCGCAGTTTCTGCTCGTAGTCCAGTTCCAGGTCGCGGAAGGCCGGGATGTCCCGTTCGTCGTCGCGCCGGTCCAGCAACATAGTCAAGGTAGCCGCGTACAAACCCATCCGATCCCGGGGCAGCCGGGTGGCGTGGTCGAGGTTTAGCGCGCACAGCATCGCTGCCAGGAGCGGAGTCGACGCCAGGGATCGCAGGTGGGGTGCGCTCTCCAACCGGGCCAACAGCTCCGCCTCATAGCGGGGCAGGGCCTCCGGTTCGCACGGAAGTCCAGGCGAGGTGCTGATTGCCTGGTGCCACTGGCCGACCAGTTCGCGCAGGTCGGAGGCCCCCATCGGCACGAGGTGGGCGGTACCGAAGGACTCCCCCTCCAGCCACCTTGCGCTTGCAGCGGCGGGTCGGCTGGTCACCACTACCCGAAGACCAGGAAAGGTCGCCAGCAGGTCGCGGAGCCAGCCGGGGACCCGACGGCGCTGTGCAGCCGAAAGCTCATCCACTCCGTCAACGAGCAGGAGGGCGCGCCCGGAGGAGAGTCGTCGGTGGACCCAGCCGCGGGGCATAAGCTCAGCCAGGGAATCAGCCACCCCCTCCAGGAAGCGTTCGGGGCCCGGAAGGGCTCCTTTGGCGTGGCTGCGCAGCTTGATCAGGAAGGGAGTGAATCCGTTCCACGCCTCTAGGTCAGAATCGAAGCGTCCGCGCACGGCGGTGATGGCCAGCCAGCGCAGCAGCGTGCTCTTCCCCGAGCCTGCCTCACCCCGGATGAGGGTCCTCCGACGATCCCCCAAAGCGCTCTCCACCCGCATGGTGGCCGTCGCGGGCGCCTTGGCTTCCAAAGGAAGTTCCCCAGCCAGGGGAAGATGCCCATAGTGCTGGTCACGGGCAGGACGAAGCCGGTCCTCGGCGGACACACTCAGGCTGATGTAGGCCACGCTCAACGAGGTGCGCGGACGGTAGCGCCGCACCCGGACCCCGAAAAGCTCTACCTGGTCGAGGGTACGGCTGATGTGTTCGGCGTAGCGGCGGCCGAACTCCTCGTCGTCGCCCATGCCCTCGGGCGCATCCAGGCTGCGCTGCGGCAATCGGGAAAGTACCGCAGAGACCTGGTCGGCCAGGCCAGTCAGTCGGGAGAGTGCCTCGGCCGAGGCGCGTGCGGGGAACTGGGGCAGGGAGACGACGATCCGGACCAAATCCTCGCAGCACTCCTCCAGAAGGATCTCGAACAACCGGGCCCCTGCCTCGCCGAACTCGAAGCGCCGGTCCCGGCGGGGCATGCGGGCGCGGACCCTACGAATGAGAATGGCCGGGTCGAGATCAGCGCCCAGCAGTTCCTGGTCCGACAGGTCGGCCCGCTCCAGGGTGTCGGTCAGCTCAGCCAGCACCGCCGCGCGATCCGCGTCGTCCAGGCCACGAAACTCCTGCTCGCACAAAGGCAACAGGCGATCCGCTACTGAGAGGGCGATCCCCTCCAACTGGAGTTCGACCCTCCGACGCAGGACCGTGTCCCGGAACGTGAGCCTCATGAGCTCGGTCAGATCCTTGTCACGGTCGGAGGCGGCAGTTCGCTGGGCCAGCCATATCGATCCCGCCCTGGTACCGACCACCTTGGCCACGCCCAGCGCCGCCGTCTCCACCATCGCCATGTGTGTCCCTGGAAGTTCGTCTTTCGGGGGGCAAGCCGAGCTGTCGGGACGACAAACCCCTTGGAGGATAGCCGCTCCGGCCCGTACTCTCCTGACGATAGGGGGAACCGGTGGCACAGAACAGGCGAATGGTGAAGGCTCTGGCAGAAGGCAGGGGCCTCTACCCCGAGAGCCACAGATTCGAATCCCACTAGGTACGCCAAAAACTCCAGTTCAAACACCACAGTAGACACCTTCACCGCGAGCAAGTCAGTCCACCATGGGTGTCGATCAACGTGCCAAAGTGGTGTGTGTCGGCTTGTGTGGAGTTTGATTCTTGGTTTCTGTCGCCATGCGGCCTTGGCCTACGAGGACCTCGTGAGGTGGCATCGAATGCCGCCAACCGGTCGTGTGTGCTCCGTTCGTGCTCCGCGGTTTTGGACCGGGGCGACACCAGGGCTGTTTCATTCTCGGTGAGCGGTGATGTTCGTGCTGGTCAGTGAAGACCGATCACGTCCAGCGGGCGGGTGAACGCCTCATACGACACCCCCCGGATCGCGTCGGGCACGGTGTCCTGTCTCAACCGGCCCAGGAACACCAGGGCCAGAGCCCGTAGCGCGGCCAGGTTGTCGGGGCCGTGGCCGGAGCGGACCTTGCAGGCGTCCTCGCCCAAAGTGACGTCCTTGACGTGATGCCAGGCCTCGATGCCCCCATGCCCCCGCACCAGAGCTCCGACCCGGACCGCGTCCGCCTGCTCGACCTCCAGCGAGGTCACCGCATACGCGCAGGTCCACGACACCTTCCCGGTGCGCAGATCCTTCACGTGGCGGCGCACCCGCACGGCCTGGACCGCGTGCGGGAAACCGGTCCTGCCCGCGAGGTCGATGGCCTTGACGGTGCGGGTCTCGGCCCGCCCGTGGCCGCGGTCCCGGGCGGTGGCCAGGGTGGGGGCCTGAGCCCAGGACAGGGCTTTGACCTGGCCGAACAACGTCCTCTGGTTGCGTTTGACGGTCAGAACGTAGTCGGCGTGCAACTCCTGCACCAGGTGGGTGGCGGTGTCGGTCTGGGTGTGCAGGGCATCGGCGGTGACCACGACGCCGGTCAGGTCCACGCCTGCCACAAGGATCGTCAGGGCGTCGATGGGGCTTCCCCCAAGGCCGGGTAGTTAGCGTTCTTGCGTTTCATGCAAGTAGTGCGCTCAAGGAGCCCTGACCGAGAACGAAGACAACGGAGCCCTGTAGGACAGGTAGTCGACCAAGACGGCCCCGTCCCTTCAGGAACTCCGTTGCCTCGTCATTCTCCCCCACCCGCTGCCCTGACCACCATCTCCCACACGATCACTGTGGCCGCGGGGGTGTTCGCGCCCGGCCACCTCGGAGCGCTGACCACCGTCATCGGCTTCGAGCTCATCGACGCGGTCCTGGAACAGACCCGCAGCGTCCAGCGCAGGCTGCGCGCCCTGCCCTCCCGGGTCGGCGTCTACTTCCTTCTGGCGATGTGTCTGTTCCCCGAGGCCGGATACACGCTGGTCTGGGACAAGATGACCGCCGCCCTGGGCGGGATCGGCCCCACCCCACCAACGGCCAAGGCCCTGCGCGATCTGCGCCGCAGAGTGGGCAGCGCCCCTGTGAGGACGCTCTTGGAGGTGCTGTCCGGCCCTTTGGCCCGGCCCACCACCCCGGGCGTACGGTTCGGCCCCTACCGAACGGTGTCCTTCGACGGATGCTCCTCACTGAAAGTCCCCGACACCGAACGCAACCGGGCCCGCTTCGGCACCTCAGACCGCAACGGCTACCCGATGCTCGAACTGATGACCCTGGTCGAGACCGGGACCCGGGCCCTGATCGGCGCGGTCTTCGGCCCCACGGCCGAGGGCGAGACCGGCTACGCCCGACGCCTGCTGCACCTACTGGACGCGGACATGCTCGTGCTCTGGGACAAAGGTTTCGACGGCAACGACTTCCTCGCCGCCGCCTGTGGCACTGGCGCCCGCGTCCTGGGACGGCTGCGCTCCAACCGGCGCACACCGGTCCTGTCCCACCTGTGTGACGGCTCCTACCTGTCGGTCATCGGAACGGTACGAGTCCGGATCATCGACGCCCGGGTGACGGTGACCTGCGGTGACGGGACCGTGTTCGCTTCCTCCTACCGGTTGGCCACCACGTTGACCGACCCGCGCCGCTACCCGGCCCCCGCCCTGGTCGACCTCTACCACCAGCGGTGGGAGCACGAATCGGCGTACTACGCGCTGCGGCACACCCTGTTGGGCGGCCGGATCCTGCGCTCGGGCGACCCGGCGGGGGTGGAGCAGGAGATGTGGGCGCTGCTGGTGCTCTACCAGGCGTTGCGGACGGTGATGGTCGACGCCGCGCAGTCGCGCCCCGGCACCGATCCGGACCGGTGCTCCTTCACCGTCGCGCTCCAGAGGGCACGCGACCATGTGGTCCGGGCCCAGGCAGTGGCCTGTGTCGACCCGGTCGGGCCGATCGGGCGGCGGATCCTGGCCGCTCTGCTGCTCGCCCGGCGGCTGCGGGTGGGCACCCGCAAAGTCAAGTCACCGATCTCCCGCTACGGCGAACGCCAAGACGACGGACGGCCCGATACGAGCCGCACGGTCACCGGTCTGGACATCGAGGTCCGCGAACCCGCCTTCCCTGAGCCTGCGCTACCTGCGGTCTCGCGGGACGAAAGGCGCTCAGCCCGGGCTGATCGGCGCCGCGAACAGGTTGTTGCGCTGCTCACGGCCGATCCCGGCCGCCCATGGGGTGCGCGGGAGATCGCTCATCGTTTGGGAGACATCACTCTGGGGAGCATGTACCGGCAGTTGTCCCGGTGGGCGAGGGCCGGGCTGATCCACAAGAGCGGACCGGGTGTCTACACCGCTGTTGAAGATCCACTGGAGCTCTTGCCAACAGTGCAAGAACGCTAACTACCCGGCCTTGGGGCTTCCCCCCGGGTAGTGGACATATCGGACGCTTGAGTCTGAGGAGGAGTCCACACCCATGGCCATGAAGCACTACCCGGCCGAGTTCAAAGCCGACGCGGTCGCCCTGTACCGGTCCCGCCCCGGGGTCACCATCGCGCAGATCGCCGCCGAGCTCGGCCTCAACCGCGAGACCCTGCGCAACTGGATCCGCAGAGACGACCAGGCCCGCCCCACCACCGCCACCGCGCCCGCCCAGGGCCGTACCCCCCGACGCGAGTCCCTGGAACAGGAGAACAAGCGGCTGCGCGCCCAGGTCGCCGAGCTGGAGACCGAACGCGAGATCCTGCGCCGGGCAGCCGCCTATTTCGCGAAAGAGACGAAGTGGTGAGCCGCTTCAGCTTCGTCCAGGACTTCCGGGACATCTTCGGTGTCAAGCGGCTGTGCCGGGTGCTGGGCCTGTCCCGGTCGGGCTTTCACGCCTGGGAGCAGAGGGCGAGTGCCCGTGCGGAGCGGGCCGCGCGTGATGCCGAGTTGACCGCGCAGATCGCGGCAATCCACGAGGCCGACCCGGCCAACGGCTCCCCGCGCATCACCGCCGAGCTGCGCGAGCGGGGCCACCACGTCAACCACAAGCGTGTCGAACGCCTGATGCGGGCCGCTGGCCTGCAGGGCATCCATCTGCGCACGAAGGTGCGCACCACCGTGCCCGCACCGTCTCGGGAGCCGGTGCCCGACCTGCTGGAGCGGGACTTCACCGCGGACGCATCTAACATCCGCTATGTCGGGGACATCACCTACCTGCCCGTGGAATGGGGCCGTTTCCTGTATCTGGCCACGGTCATCGACCTGTACTCGCGCCGTCTGGTGGGCTGGTCGATCGCCGACCACATGCGCACGTCCCTGGTGGCGGACGCGTTGGAGGCCGCAGCGCGTGAGCGCGGGTCCCTGGACGGAGCGGTGTTCCACTCCGTCCACTGTGCCCAGTACACCTCCGCCGAGTTCGCGGCGGTGTGCGGCCGGCTGGGGGTGGCGCGGTCGTTGGGCGCGGTGGGCTCCAGCGCGGACAACGCGGCGGCCGAGGCGTTCAACGCCACGTTGAAGCGGGAGACGTTGCAGGGGTTGGGGTTGAAGCGGTGGCCCACGGTCAGGGCGGCCCGGTTGGCGGTGTTCTCCTGGATCGGCTGGCACAACACTCGGAGGCGTCATTCGGCGAACGGGTATCTCAGCCCGCTCGTCTACGAGCAGCGAGCGGTTAGGTTGAAGCTCGCTGCCTGATCAGAAGGTGTCCACACTCAAGGGAAAACGCCCCACATACCCCTGAGGGTCCCAGTCCAGGCCGTGTTCTGCGGCCTGGGTCTGCTGGCGGTGCCGGTGCCGGTGCCGGTGCCGGTGGCGGTGGCGGTGGCGGCGCAGGACTGTCTCGTGCCGGGCTTATTGGAGGCTGCGGCGAAGGCAGGTTTTGTGAATAATGAGGTCTGTGACACATCTAGGGCAGGCTTTGCTGACGGCAGCGATCCTGCCGTCGCGTGCGGTGTATCTGATCGGTGAGGGCAGTGTAGACGGGTTTCGGCGTGCTGCGCAGGAGGCCAGCAGCCGGTGGGGCGGAATGGCCGAACCGATCGTTGCTGTTCCTGACGGTGGCATGCTGGACCCCTGGTTGCAGCGGGTTGTGGAAACGGCTGATGTCGAGGCTGCGGTGAACATCGACGCACCCGAGGACTCTGCTCAGTGTGTTGCTAATACTCTCCAGCTTGAACTGGTGCCCCTGGCCCAGATCGACCGGCGAGGCCCAACCATGCACACCTGCCATCCCTTTAACACCTCCGGACCGTGGGTGCAGGCGCCCGTGATCGCATGTGAGGAAGGCCCACTGTGGCAGGTCGTTGCTGCAGGAGAGCTAACCGACGAACATCTCGCGCATATTCAAGAAAGGCACATATACATCCGCCGTCCTCGCACAGGCGATGAGATCGGGACAGCACAACTGCAAGGCGACACCTTACTTGACAAGACAGTCACACAGTTCAATGTTCACAAGGCCTTGAGCCCGCCGGGACCACTTCCAGCGGTGATCTGGGTGACCAAACCAAACGATTTCGCCGACTGCCTGGCTTTTTGGAACCTGCGAGCCATCCAAGATTTCCTTTTCCCGGCGCCAATGCTGCTACTACCCTGCGGCGAGGAAGACACTACCGACCACGTACGGAACTGGACAGACTTCGGCCGCAATCTCACCAGCGAACCACTGCGCCGACCCGCTGACTTTGTTCCTGATGTAGTTCTGGCCAGCATGAGTGTGGAAGAGGAGCAGCTGCACGAGATCGCTGTGATACTCGGCTTGGACCATACCGAGGAGGCACCATCGTCAAACCTCCACTTCCCCCCTGCTGCGGTGCGACAGAGCCCGTTCACCTACCGTGCTGATATCAATCCGCGCGGGTGGTTTTTCTTCGACCGCAGCTATGGCCAGACCGTCTCGGTTGATGTGCACCTGTCCACGGAGAAGACAGCGGTACGATTTTCCTCTCCCGTAGGTTTCGAAGGATCCGGGCGTGCCCTGGTTCGTTTTTCCGGCAGCCCTTTGGAAGGATTGCCTCATCGGGACCCAGTTGCAAAGCTCATTGATTCAGAAGCAGAGTGGCGAAACGATAGCATCCAGTTGCCCGTCTCCGCAAGTCAGCAATACCGGTTCGAGTTTCACATTCCCACCCTTCCCGAGACTGTTCATGCAGTTTTGAAAGAAGCAACCGACAGGTATGAATTATCCGACAAGGGGCGCCTGGGCGTAGCACTACAAGAAACTTCGAATGTATCCGCACTTCTTGAACCGAATGTGTATGAGGCACTGGTCGCCTTGACCACACCGAAATCCAAGAAACTGCTACGCGATCTGAAGGCAGCCGCAGGAAGCGGAACGATTGATCCGCAGGTAGCTCAGGACATCGCGGAGCGTTACGGCAGTCAAGCTAAGCGCCGCCATAGCACTCCGCACAACTTGGAGAGCCTTCCCTCAAATGCGGGCATCGCAGCGCTGGAAAAATTGTGTGCGCTCAACTGGGCCGAACGCGGGCTGCAAACCCGATGTGACCGATGCGGGGTTGACAGCTTCGTACCACTGTCACAAACAACCAATAAAGCTACCTGTCCTGGCTGCGAAGCCGTCGCGCCCTACGCCATTGACTCCAATTCCCATGCCCCTTCGGTCTTCTACCGACTCAACACTTTTGTTGATCGAGTCAGCGATCAAGGCGTTCTTCCGCATCTGCTCGCCGCTGCCGCACTGACACGTAAGGACCCTCAGTCATTCGTCTTGCCCGGCACCAACCTATGGCTAAACGGATCGGACGAGCAGGTGGAAATGGATATCCTGGGTGTCCATGCTGGCCACATCATCGCAGGGGAGGTCAAGACCAATGCGAATCAATTCACCCAAGAGCAAATCGAGCGCGATGTACGTCTCAGTCAACGCCTCGGTGCTGACACCCACCTCGCCGCCGCCGTCGACACCATCCCCCAAAGTACACGCACAGAACTCCAGAACCTGTGCAATGATGCAGGTTTGCATTTGCTGACTTTGAGCGGCAATGAATTGCGCCCCAACCAAATCTAACAGTTACAGAAAAAGCAGCCACGTAGCGAGCCCGCTGACCGCCTCTGATGAGAACTGGTGTAGAGGGCACGCACTGGAACAGAACACCTCGATGAGTCTCGATCCGAGGAAGCCCGTTCCATGCATGGCAGTGCGGCTGTGGGTTGACCGGCATGAGCAACTGGGGCAGCCGGTTCGGGGCATGGATCGAGCACCTGAGGCGCACACGGCCGGTGTTCCAGTCCAAGTCCGACCTGGTGCACTCCCTCACCCGCAGCATCCACGCCTGCGACCCGCCCCTGAAACTCCACCCCGGCGACGGCCGAGGAACCGAGCGCGTGGACCTGCGCGTGTCCATCCCTGCAGTGGGGGTGCACCTGGCCCTGCGGCTGCGCTACCCCCGGGCGACCTGGACCGGGACCGTGGCGGGCGAGCGCTTCGCCCTCAAGAACCACAGCGCCCAGGACCTCACCTGCTACGACGTAGTCCGCGACATCCGCGACCTGGAACAGCTCACCGACCGGCACCTGGGCTGGAGCGGCGCTGTGCTGCTCCTGACCAACGACCCCCTGTACTGGAAACGCCCCGACCACCACCGGCCCGCCATCCACGACACCTTCCGCCTCTACGAAGGCGCCCACCTGGCGGGTGTTCGCGCCTGGCGGCCCTACGCCGGCCAGGGCACCACCGCCAAGCGGGAAGAGGACCTGGCGCTGCGCAGCGCGTACCGGTACACATGGTCGTGGTACTCCCGGTCGGAAGGCCGCCGGGGTGACTTCCGGCTGCTGACCGTCCCCATCGGCAGGCGAACGTCTCCGTGATACCTACCTCGCGGGTACCGCACGGTCAGCGGCCGAACGCCGAACGAGAACCTCGCGAGGTGCCATTGGACGCCGCAATCCGGCCGCGCGTGCTCCGTTCGTGCTCCGCAGTTTTGGACCGGGGCGACACCCCACGGCACGACACGGCGCTGGACGGCACGGCGGATCGGATGGGGTGACATGAAACGGTACGTAGCGTCACGTGACGGTATGCAACCAGGACACTTCTAATCCGATGGCCGCAGGTTCGAATCCTGCCGGGTGCGCCACAAAACCCCAGGTCAAACGGGGTACGCAAGTCGAACAGGCGAGGCGCGAGACCCGGATCCGGGCCTGAAATGCTCTTGGTGTGCTCCCCAGTGCAAGGTCCAGTACAGGTGGGGGCGCACCTCACGGAGCATTTTGCCATCCCGTGACCTTGGGGCGCGCCCCAAGCCCGACCCCGGGGTGGCCCAGTGTCCACCCACCGACACGGACGGGCGGATACGGCCACGTCCGCCCCGAACACCCCGCATCCCCTACCCCGGGGGCCGTCCGGGTGTGTCAGCCGCCCACACACCCTGACACGGGCGCCGCCCCGCGCAACGACAGCGTGGCGGCTTGCGCCGCCGCTTTCGCCACGTCCGGAAACACCGACTGGTACGTGTCCTGCGTGAAATGGACGGTCGCGTGGCCGAGTTCGCCCGAGGCCGCCTTCACGTCCGACCCCGCCGAACGCGAGCGGGGCTGCCCTGTGGCGCAGCCCGCGCAATGTGATCGGCGGCAACCTCCTGCCCTGGAGGTGTCGGCCCTGTGTTAAACGCTGCGATCGGTCCGCGGTGGAACATCCGGCTGTGCGTACACCCCGGCCGGGCCGATCACCAAGTGCCGGTGGCCCTCCGGAGCGGTCTCGACGGCTTCCTCGATATGGACGAGGAACAATTGAAGCGCACCGATCTCAGGGGTGGTGTCCGGGAACACTTCGCTGATGTCCTCTATGGACCGCAGGTGCTCCCCCAGCGTCAGCGGATCCACATGCAACACGTACGGCGGATCCAGGTCACGGCCCTGCCACCGGCGAAGAAGGACACCCATCCGGTCGGGAGCCTCCTCGGCCGAGCCGTCATTCAGGTTGAGCCGGTGCATGAGTTCGGTGAACAGGAGTGTGTCGTCCATACGCCCTCGCTTACCCTCGCCGGGGATAGGCCGTGATGATGTTGCGTGACTCATTGGCGACGGATACCACAGGCCGGTAGGTCCTGACGACGTTCCCGTCGCCGTCTCGGATCTGCACTGGCGCCGTGAACGCATAGGTGTCGTTCCCAGCCCTGTAGGAGACACTTTCGGGTGCGATAAGAATCTGTTCGATCGCGAAGTCAGCGAAAGACCTCCAGTTATCTCCTATCTGGGCGGCGATGTTGTTCCAGTCATCCATGTGCCTGTCCTTGATATGGCGATACCCCCAGCCTTGCGAGCCACATTTGAGGTAGGCGTTTTTTCCGGACGGGCCGCCGTTTTTAGTGAAAGTACGGACAAGCTTGTGGCTGTCGTCCCGCGCCCCGCAGGCCGCCCATGTCCGAGAACGCTCCTGCAACGGTCGGTATTCGACTCCGTTGATCTCTGCGTAGTAGTCCTCGACTTTGGCCGCTGGTAGAACATGTGCGGCATGAGCCTGTGGCATTGAGCCAAGGAGGGCGAGTGCCATCAGGATAGCAATCACACCGGGGATCTTTTTGAGCATTTCGGGCGAACTCCTCGAACCCCGCATCCGATGAATGGAAGCACACCGGGTTCATTCCACGATCCGACGGCGAGAAACCCAGCTTCGCGAGGTGCGTATCCTTGTGCGCATGCCAATATGCCTCCTTGATGGGAGATCGTCCCAAGGCAGAGAGCCATGCTCGGATCACCCGAAAAGCGACCTCGCCACCGGTTTCGGAAGAAAACGGAGTGGAATCGGCTGCAAGGCCCAGCTCAGCCCAGGAGACCTTTGATCCGATGGCCGACCGGTCCTGCCCACGAGGAAACCCCAGGACGGGCGGGGTGAACCCGCCGCACGGCCCGGGGCTCGGGGTGTCCAGTCGCTCCTGGTGTGCTCCCCCGTCCCGCTACCCGGCAGACACCGGTTCCCCGCGCAGCAGCGCGGCGGTCGCCTCCGCCGCGGCTTTCGCGACGTCGGGGTACACTGACTGGTACGTGTCCTGGGTGAAGTGCGTGGTCGCGTGGCCCAGCTCAGTCGAGACCACCTTCACGTCCGTTCCCGCCGCCAGCGCGAGCGAGGCGGCCCCGTGGCGGAGCCCGTGCAGCGTGATGGGCGGAAGTGCGGCGGTTTTGGCGATGCGGCAGAACCAGTCACTGACCTGACCCGGATGCCAGCCCGACCCGTCCTGGCGGGTGAACACCAACCCGGTGCTGTTCCAGTTCTTCCCGGCCGCGAGGCGTTGCTCGTTCTGGAACCTCTTCCAGCCCCGCAGGATCTTGATCGTGTTGGCGTCCAAAGTGATCGTGCGCTGGCCCGCCGCGCTCTTCGGGGTCGAGGTGATCGTCTCCCACGCCAGTTGCACCACCTGGACGCGGATATCGATCTGGCCGTCCACCAGACGGGTGTTCGCCCACGGCAGCCCCACCGCCTCACCCCGGCGCAGCCCCTTGACAGCGATGAGGTGGAACATCGGGAACAACCAGGTGTACCTCCTCGCATGGGTCAGGAAGGTGCGGGTCTGCTCAGGGGTCCACACCATCACCTCACCCGGCACACTCCCGTCCTTCTCCCACAAGCGGACCCGGTCCGCCGTCCACACCAGGGGACGTTTCCTCGGACAGGACGGCAGGCGGACATGCGAGGCGACGTTCACCGACACCGGTAGGTCAGGTGAGCGGACCGCGTCCGACAGCGCGCTGCGCAGCGTGGCACGGATCCGGTGCTTGGTCGACAGCGAGATCACCCGCCGCCCCCGCACCGACTTCTTCACCTGCGGATCGGAGGAGTCGCGGCACTCCAGGATGTGCACGTTGGCCTCCTCGATAGCCGCGAACATCGCCTCCACATGACGCGCCTGGAGCCGATCCACCCGGATGTTCCCCAGGTGCGGGACCAGGTACTTGCGGATGTGCCCGTCATAGGAAGCCCGGGTCCCTTCGGCGAGGTCGGGCTTGCCGTCCAACCACTGGCGCAACCACTCCCCCACCAGCGGAGGTTCCCGACGGGCATCCACACCAGCGCCGATGCGTTTACGTACCTCTTCCAGGTCGGGGAGCGGCTTCCGGGTCCGTAGCGCGGTCTGGATCAGGTCCGCGACCTGGACTTCAAGATCCGGCTCGCCCCCGGCCAGGGCCAGCAGCGTCTTCACGTGGTCGAGCTGGCGACGGGCCTCCTCCTGCGAGGCCAGGCCGCCCCGGCGGGCCTGGCGGCGCTTGCCCTGGCCGGTGCGCGGGAGTTCGAGCTGGAACCACCAGTTCCCATGGCGCGGGTTCCACGCCCCATCCTCCCGACGCAACCGCGGGCACCTCACCCCCAGCGCCCGGCCGCTGGTCTCCTCCCGGCACCCGCACCGTTTGAACACCGACCCCTCGTACACGCCCATGCAGTCGCTCACCCCTCTTCCGTGGTGTTCGTACGCGCACCGCACCCGCACCCGTCAGTGGTGGCGGTCGAGGTCGTTGGAGTCTCCAAGCCGAGGTAAGACAACACCCCGGCAGTCGGAACCACCCACGTCCTGCCCACCCTCCGGACCGGGACCGGGAAGGCCTCCTCGCGGAGCAGCCGGTAGACGGTGGTGCGTCCCAGGCCGAACATCCGCCCGGCCTCCACCGGGCTGAGCACCACCGGCAATGAACTGACTTCGGCCAGAGCGACTGGAGTATCCCGCTTCACCACACCCACCTCCCCACCACCTCTGAACTGCACGAAGACAGCACGCGACCCCGCCGACGACAGGGCACCACGCATCCACGCTCGACCTCGCCGAGGTGGTCAAGCGGATTCGATGGATTGCCTGTCCGATGGGCGAAGAACCTCGCTCCAGCACCTGCTTCGTGATCATTCATCCCTTTGCCGCCACACACCCACCCGGCACGGGAACCGGGGCCGACCAGTGCGGGGCCGCTGTACGGCCCGACCGCCCCGACCAACGCGTCCTGGGGCGGATGGCCGGGCACGGCCGGTAGGGCCGACACCGGGGCGCTGGCGGCCCCACACACCGGTCACGTCCCCGGGAGTGGTGTAATTTTCGCGCGAGTGCGTCCTTGCAGGTCATCGCGATGGTTGGCCGAAGCCGGGCAGGCCACCGCGTACCGGCGGCCCGCTGACCGGGATGAAGAAGCCGCCGGAGGCGGCGGTGCACCGATCCGCCCGACACCGCTGACGCGCATCCGTGGGAACAGGGCCGGAAAAGTCACACCACTCGATGGGACACCATCCACACGCCCCATGCCAGGACCCCGGGCACGGCGGCAGCGGCGACCACGGGCAGGGCCCCGGACAGCCCCGGCCCGTGGGGCCGTTCGCTGGCCCAGGTTGTGGGGCCAGGTGGAGGTGGATGGGGCTCGTCATCGGCGGGCCTCTTCCCCATGTCGTCGTCTCTCCCTGATGAACCCCGATGAAGACGCCCCCGCAGCGCATGCGACACCCGCCCAGCGACCTGCCCAGGCCAGGTGTCGGCGACACGTGAATACTGACCCCGTAGCGTCGTCTGAAATCTGACCCCCTCTGCTGATGATCAGGAAGGTGATCACTGTGGAGGACTGGGCGGAAATCCGCCGTTTGCACCGATCAGAGCAGATGCCGATCAAGGCCATCGCGCGCCAGATGGGCGTCTCGAAGAACACCGTCAAGCGGGCCCTGGCCGCTCAGGACCCGCCCAAGTACCAGCGCAAGCCCAAGGGCTCGATCGTGGACGCCTTCGAGCCCCGCATCCGTGAGCTGCTGCGCGAGGTACCGACCATGCCGGCCACCGTCATCGCCGAGCGCATCGGCTGGGAAAGGTCGATGACCGTGCTCAAGGACCGCGTCCGCCAGCTGCGGCCGCTCTATCTTCCCCAGGATCCGGCCTCGCGGACGACCTACCAGCCAGGGGAACTCGCCCAGTGCGACCTGTTTCGTGCCTGGTTTATTGGAGGCTCGGAACCAACGCTTCGCCTTCGGTTGACCCGGCCCGCTGCCGGTAGAAGTCGTCCTCGAACTCGGCCGGCGGAACCAAGCCGATCTCGCCGTGCAGGCGGCGGTGGTTGAACCAGTCCACGTACTCGGCCACCGCGATCTCGACCTCGTCCAAGTTCCTCCACGGCCCGCGGTTGCGGATCAGCTCGGCCTTGAACAACGAGTGGAACGCCTCGGCCAGGGCGTTGTCATAGGAGTCGCCGGTGGATCCGACCGAGGCCACCGCCCCCGCCTCGGCCAGCCGCTGGGTGTAGCGCACCGCCAGATACTGCACTCCGCGGTCGGAGTGGTGAACCAGCCCATCGATCCGGCGGCCGACATGGGACCGGTTCCAGACCGCCATCTCCAACGCGTCCAAGGCCAGGTCGGTGCGCAGC
>NZ_JASFDV010000031.1 GCF_030766825.1 Nocardiopsis sp. CC223A | reverse complement strand
GGCGCGAGGCCATCACCCGGTTCGACCGCCACCTGGCCAAGTACGACCAGAACCTGGCACGGGTGCGCACGACCCTGGCCGAGTTGCCGACCGCCATCGCCGAACTGCGCGAACGCCTGGACGCCTCCCGGGACCGGGCCGGGCGGGCGGACGCGGCCGAGGCCGCGCTGGCCGCCGCCGTGCAGCGCCGCGACGCCGTCGTCGAGCACGGCCGGCTGTCCGCCGAACTGGACCGGGCCGAGGCGGCGCACCGTGAGGCCGTGGACGCCGCCCAGGCCGCCCGCGAGCACGTGCTGTCCCTGCGGGAGCGGCGCATCACCCACATGGCCGCCGAGCTGGCCCTGGGGTTGTCCGAGGGGACGCCGTGCGCCGTGTGCGGCTCCGCCGAGCACCCGGCCCCGGCGCGGGCCGTCACCGGGGAGCTGGTCACCGCCCGGGCCGAGCGCACCGCCCAGGCCGCCGCCGACGAGGCCGCCCTGCACCGGTCCGCGGCCCAGGAGCGGGTGGCCGCGCTGCGCGAGCGGGTCACCGCGGTCCTCGAACGCGCCGAGGGGCGCACCCTGGACGAGGCCGCCGCCGAGGTCGCCGAGCTGACCGGGCTGCGGGACGACGCACGCGCCGCCGCCGAGCAGGTGCGCCTCGTCAAGGAGACGCTGGAGGGGCAGGTCGACCGCCTGGAGCAGGCGCGCGACCGCGAGGCCGAGCAGGCCCGGCAGCGGTCGGAGACCGCCGCCCACCGCGCCGCCGCGGCCCAGGAGTGCGACCGCCTGGCGGCCGACCTGCGCGAGGCGGTGGGCGAGGGCGTCGAGGACGTCGACCTCGACGCCCGGGTGCAGGACCTGCGCACCGAGGCCGAACTGCTGGCGGCGGCCGCCGAGGCCGTGGAGGAGCACGAGCGGGCCGCGGGCGAACTGGACACGGCCGAGGCGGCCCTGGCCGAGGCTCTGGCCGGGGCCGGGTTCGCCGACGAGGCGGCCGCCCGGTCGGCCGCCCTGGACGAACGCGAACGCCGGGAGCTGCGGTCCCGGGCGCGCCTGCACGACGACGCCCTGGCCGCGGTCCGGGCGGCGCTGGAGGATCCCGAGCTGACCGCCGCCGCCGACCTGCCGCCCCCGGACCTGTCCGCGCTCAAGGCCGCCGCCGACGAGGCCGCCCTGGCCGCCGAGCGGGCGGTGACCCTGCGCGGGCTGTGGCGGCAGCGGGCCGACCGGCTGGCCGCGCTGCGCGTGGAACTGCGCTCACGGCTGGACGACTGCGGCCCGGTGCTGCGCCGGTACCGGATCGCCGAGGGGATGCGGGCGCTGACCGCCGGGACGGCCAAGGACAACACCGACGGGGTACGGCTGTCCGCGTACGTGCTGGCGGCCCGGCTGGAACAGGTGGTGGCGGCCGCCAACGACCGGCTGTACACCATGTCCGACGGGCGCTACGAGCTGCGCTACACCGTGGACAAGACGGTCGGCGACGGCCGCGCCCAGAAGGCGGGCGGGCTGGGCATCCGGGTGGTGGACGCCTGGACCGGAGCCGAACGCGACCCGGCCACCCTGTCGGGCGGTGAGACGTTCTTCAGTTCGCTGGCGCTGGCCCTGGGGCTGGGCGACGTGGCGAGCGCGGAGGCCGGCGGGGCCGACATCGACACCCTGTTCGTGGACGAGGGGTTCGGCACCCTGGACGAGGACACCCTGGAGGAGGTCATGGACGTGCTGGACCGGCTGCGCGACGGCGGCCGCGCCGTCGGCGTGGTCAGCCACGTCGCCGACCTGCGCCACCGCATCACCGGGCAGCTCCAGGTGGTCAAGACCGCCGCCGGCTCCCACATCCGGCACATCGGCTGACCTCCGCGGGAGTCGGCCGGTCACCTGCGGACGGCACCTTGCGGGCGTGAGGATCGGGGGCAGGGCCGTCCGCCGCCGACCGGTGTTCGGGCCGCGGGTCCGCGTTGGAGCATCCCGGGGACGGGGTCCGGCGGACCGGTGGGAGAATGGCCACCGTGAATTCGCTGGTGGACATCGCTGTGTTCGGAATCGTGGGCGCCATCATGATGGCGGCCCTGGTCGGTCTGCTCCTGGTGGCCTCGGGCCGCGCGGGCGGGATCTCACCCGGGGTCCAACGGGGCTTCGCGGCCGCCGCCCTGGGCCTGCTGGTGGCGGTGCCGACGCTGGCCGCGATCAACGTGCTGTCGTCCGGTGCGGGCTTCTGGCGGGCGTTCGCGGTGGCCGCCTGTGTGGCGGCGATCGCCGCCGCGGTCAACATCGGCCTGTCGCCGCTGATCGCCAAGCGCCAGGGCGGCGGCGGGGCGGCGCTGCGGCCCTCGCTGCCGGTGTTCGCCGTCGGCCTGGTGCTGTGCCTGACCCTGGGCCTGGTCACCGCCGGGCTGGCCGCCCTCTTCGTGTAGGGCCCCGAGAACGGAAAAAAGGGGGGCCGCGGATCACCCGATCCGCGGCCCCCCTTCGCGTGCGGCCTCAGGCCTCGTCGGCCTTCTTCTCCGCCGGCTCCTCGGCGGGCGCCTCGGCGCCCGACATCGCCCTGTTGCGGCGGTCGAGCTCGGCCAGGTAGGCGTTGTAGGCGTCCAGGTCGGCGTCCTCGGAGCCGCCGCGGCGGGCGTGCCGCTCCCGGCGGCGCTCCTGCTTCTCGTCGTCGCGGGACCACTGCACCACCAGCGCCAGCATGACCAGCAGCGTCGGGATCTCGCCCAGCGCCCAGGCCACGCCGCCGCCCGCGTACTGGTCCTCGGCCAGGTCGTCGACCCACGGGACCTCGAACTGCCCGTAGAAGTCCATGGCGATGGGCGCCGACTGCATCATGATCGAGATGCCGAAGAACGCGTGGAAGCCCATGGCCAGCAGCAGGAGCAGGATGCGCAGCAGGTAGGGCATCTTGCGGGGCGCCGGGTCGATCCCGACGATCACCCAGTAGAAGAGGAACCCGGTGAGCAGGAAGTGCACGCCCATGAACAGGTGACCCAGGTGGTCGTTCATCAGCGTCGGGAACAGCGGGGTGAAGTACAGGGCGTAGGGGCTGAACACGAACAGCGGCGTGGCCACCGCCGGGTGCGTCACCACCTTCGAGAACCGGCTGTTCAGGAACAGGTTGAGCCACTCCCGCGGCCCCCGGTCCCCGCGCCGCTTCGCCGGGCGCAGCGCCCGCAGCGCCAGGGTGACCGGTGCGCCCAGCACCAGCAGGATCGGCGTGAGCATCGACAGCACCATGTGCTGGATCATGTGCGCCGAGAACAGCACCATCGCGTAGGTGGCGTACCCGCTGAGGTGTGCGGCCACGATGGTGAGCAGGCCCGCCGCGAAGGCGACGGTCCGACCGATCGGCCAGGAGTCGCCGCGGCGCAGCAGGCGGGTGACCCCGGCCGCGTACAGGCCCCCGCCGACGACCACGAGCATGATGAAGAACAGGTCGGGCCGCCACAGGGTGAGCAGGTTGGCCAGGTCCATGGGCGGCGGGACGGGGAAGCCGAGGATGAGCGCGGCCGGGTCCACCCGGCTGTCCAGCGGCGGGGGCGGCGCGGTGCGGCCCAGGCCGACGGAGACGCCGATGACGAGCGCCATGATGAGGACCTCGACGGCGGCGATGCGCAGGAACAGCAGGCGGCGGTAGGCGGGCCGGGCCGGAGCCCCGGCCGCGCCGTCCGCCCCCTTGAGGGAGAACTCGCGGTGCAGGTAGCCGAACGCGCCCAGGACGGCGAACAGCACCACCTTGACGACGATGATCAGCCCGTACTCGGTGCGCACCAGGGCGTCGATCGACTCGATCCGGGCCAGGGCGCTGGCCAGTCCGCTGATCGCCACGCCGATGTAGGCCCACAGGGCCAGGCGGCTGAACCGGGCGGCCGCGATCTCCACGGCGTCGCCGTTCGCGCGCATCGCGTGGTAGGTGAGCAGGGCCAGGCCGCCGGTCCACACGCTGATCGTGATGACGTGCAGGGCCAGGCCGGTGACGGCCAGCTCGTGCGACCCGGAGGAGGCGGAGTGCCCGGTCAGTGCGGGCGGGGTGAGGGCGGCCAGGGAGAGGATCAGCAGCCACAGGGCGCCGGTCGCACCGGTGACGGTGCGGCCGAACAGCAGGATGCCGGTGGTGAGCAGGATGACGAACATCAGCGCGATGCCGCTGGAGACCGATCCGGCGTAGGCGGTGACCTCGTCGACGCTGACCTGTCCCAGCGGCCGGGCCAGGAACTCCGACGCCTGGAAGTACAGGGTGGACACGGCGCCCACGGCCCAGGCCAGGGCGCCCCAGGTGGCGGCTTGCACGTAGCCGGTCGCCTGGCGGGACAGCCGGCCCTTGTCCGAGGGCAGCAGGACGACGGCCAGCAGCAGCGTCCCGACGGTGAGGACCGCCGCGGCGTCCATGACCGCCTTGGACAGGGGCAGGCCCCAGCGCACGGCGTCGCCCGCGTCGGGCAGGCCGGGGATGACCTCGGGGAAGGCGGCGCCGCCCAGGATCAGGGTGAGGCTCAGCCCGGCCAGGCACAGCAGTGCGGCCGCTGCGGCCCAGACCGCCGTCGTGACCGTGCGGGGCGCCCCGGCGCGGTCCGGGGACTGGGTGATCTTTGCGGGAGGAGCCACGTGCCACTTCCGTCGTCGAGGTCGTTCAAAGCGGGGGATGCCGTCGGGGGCGGCTCGGCGCACTCCAGGGTAAACCGTCCGCTACGGGGTGTCGGTCGGGGGTGGGACGAGGATTCCCGCTGTACCGGAACCGCGGCGGGAAGTGGTGTTCACCCCTCCCTTGCGTGTTCTTCGCGATACTCTCGGTGGTCCCAGTCGAGACGCAGGTCTCCGCTCCCTCGTCAGTCCGCGTGCGGCCCCTCCCCGCATTGCCTTTCGCATCCCTCCCGTCGCACACACCTGAAGGGGAAGAGGCGATGACCGATTTCGACAGTGTGATCCGGTCCAGGCGGGTGGTGACGCCCGACGGGGTCGTCCCGGCCGCGGTCGGCGTCCGGGACGGCCGGATCGAGGCGGTGGCCGGACCGGAGGCCCGCTGGTCGTCCCGTGAGGAGGTCGACCTGGGCGACACCGCCCTGCTGCCGGGGGCGGTGGACCTGGGCACGGGGGTGTACGACCCGGGCCGGGAGTCGGCGGACTCCTACCGGGAGGCGGGCACTGCGGCGCTGCGCGGCGGGGTCACCACGCTGGTGGTCTCCCCCGCCCCGGCACGCCCCGCGGTGATCTGCGCCGACGACCTCCAGGCGCAGCGCCGGGCGGCGGCCGGGGCGCCGGTGGGGCTGTACTTCCTGGGCGGGGTCACCCCGGGCAGCGGCCCCCTCGACCTGGCGGACCTGCGAGCGGCGGGCGCGGTGGCGTTCCAGTGCTCGCTGTCGGACGGGGGTGCCCCGGACATGGCGGCGCTGGACGACTCGTGGCTGCGCAAGGCCATGGCGGAGCTGGCGGCGCTGGACGCGGTCCTGCTGGTGCATGCCGAGGACGCCCGCGAGCTGGGCGCGCTGCCGCTGACGGCGGAGCAGCGCCCGCCGCGGGCCGAGCGGCGGGGGCTGGAGCGGGTGATCTCCGCGGCGCGCTCGGTGGGGACCCGCACGCACGTGGTGCCGTTCACCGCGGCGGAGTGCGCGGCGCTGCTGTCGGCGGCCGGGTCGATCGGGGTGGGGCTGAGCGCGCAGACCTGCCCGCACTACCTGTGCCTGCCCTCGGAGGTGCTGGAACCGGGCTCGCCCGCGCACGCCTGCCGTCCGCCGCTGCGGTCGGACGCCAACCGCAAGGCGCTGTGGAGCGCCCTGCTGGAACCGGGTTCGGCGATCACCACGGTGTCCTCCGGGCACCTGCCCGCGCACGGCCTGCTCACGCTCCGGTGGAGCCTGTCCGCGCTGTGGACGGCGGCGCGGCGCCGCGGGGCGGGTCTGGGGCGGCTGTCCCGGTGGACGGCGGCGGCGCCCGCGGAGCTGCTGGGGCTGGCGGGCAAGGGGCGCATCGCCCCGGGCTGCGACGCGGACCTGGTGGCGTTCGCTCCGGAGCGGGCGGTATCGGTCCCGCGGGTGGATCCGAGCCCGTACGCGGGTAGGGATCTGGTCGGAGAGGTCGGACCGGTCTGGGTCGCGGGAACGCGCGTGCCGTCGGTCGGCAGTGGCCCGCCCCACATCCAGGCTTGACACTCTGTCAACAAGATCGCCGACACGCTGTCAGGTCGGCAATGGCGTCGCTGGGCCTTCACCGGTGACAGTGGGGGTATCAACGGAGATATCCAGGAGGAACCGTGCGCGTCGGCGTGCCCCGTGAGATCAAGAACCACGAGTACCGTGTGGCCATCACCCCGGCCGGAGTTCACGAACTGACCCGCCGCGGACACCAGGTGTCCGTCGAACGCGACGCCGGTCTGGGCTCCTCCATCACGAACGAGGAGTTCGAGGCGGCGGGCGCCCGCATCCTCGACACCGCGGACGAGGTGTGGGCCGACGGCGACCTGATCCTGAAGGTGAAGGAGCCCATCGCGGCCGAGTACCACCGGATGCGCGAGGGCCAGACCCTGTTCACCTACCTGCACCTGGCGGCCTCCCGTGAGTGCACCGACGCCCTGCTGGACCGCGGCGTCACCGGCATCGCGTACGAGACCGTGCAGCTGCCGGACGGCTCCCTGCCGCTGCTGGCCCCGATGTCGGAGGTCGCCGGCCGGCTGGCCCCGCAGGTCGGCTCGGTCACCCTCCAGCGCCCCAACGGGGGCCGCGGCGTCCTCATGGGCGGCGTCCCGGGTGTGCGCCCGGCCCGCGTGACGGTGATCGGCGCCGGCGTGTCCGGCCTCAACGCCACCCAGATCGCGGTGGGCATGGGCGCCGACGTCACGGTGCTGGACCTCAACGTCAACAAGCTGCGCCACGTGGACTCGCTGTACCGCGGCCAGGTCAAGACGGTGGTGTCCAACTCCTTCGAGCTGGAGCTGTCGGTCCTGGAGTCGGACCTGGTCATCGGCGCGGTGCTGGTGCCCGGCGCCAAGGCGCCCAAGCTCATCTCCAACGAGCTGGTGTCCCGGATGCGTCCGGGCGCGGTGCTGGTGGACATCGCCATCGACCAGGGCGGCTGCTTCGAGGACTCCCGTCCGACCACCCACGACGACCCGACCTTCCGGGTGCACGACACGGTCTTCTACTGCGTGGCGAACATGCCGGGCGCGGTGCCCAACACCTCCACGCACGCGCTGACCAAGGACACGCTGCGGTACGCGGTGGCGCTGGCCGACAAGGGCTGGCGGCGGGCGCTGGCCGACGACGCCGCGCTGGCGGGCGGCCTCAACACCTTCGCGGGCGAGGTCGTGTCCGCGCCGGTGGCCGAGGCCCACGGCCTCAAGCACCGCCCGCTGGACGAGGTTCTGGCCTAGCTGTAGCGACCTGGAGAGGTCGGGTACGCGGGAGGCGGGAGGGCCTCCCGGCTTGTTCCAGGTGTTGGTCCGGACGATCCACACCTGTGTCGGAGGCCCTCTCCTGCCGTCGAATCGCCGCCGGGCTGTTCCCGGCCTCCATGGTCGGCACACCCGGCGTCCGGCCAGGTCCGTGCGGCTCGGGGTGGTCGGCCGGGTCGGGCGCGGGTACCGTCGAGGAAGGACGGAGCCCGTGTCCGGCCGCAGGCCGGAAGGACCGAGACGGGCCCGCGAGGACCGAGGTGGGACAGCGTGGGACACACCGGCTCGACGACCGCGACCCGGATCGTCGAACTCGAACTGATCCGGTTGCGGCCCCGGGGCCGGGGGCGGCGCGACGACGGGGACGGCCCCGTGCTGGTGCGCGTCGCCGACGGTGAGGGCGTCAGCGGCTGGGGCGAGGTGCCCTGGGCGACCCCCGAGCAGTGGGCGGCGCTGCGTTCGGCGTACGCCCCGGCGCTGCTGGACCACGGGTGGGCGCGCCCCACCCAGGCGGGCGCGGCCTGGGCGGACCTGCCCTGGGACCCGGCACTGGCCGGTGCCCTGGACACGGCCTGCTGGGACCTGTGGAGCCGCCAGCGCGGCACCCCGCTGGCGCACGCCCTGGGCGGGGAGCGCACGGCGCTCACGGCGGGGGTGACGGTGCCCCGGACGGTGAGCGTGGAGACGCTGATCATCGAGGTCAACCGCCAGGTGGGCGCGGGTTTCCGGCGCGTCCGGCTGGAGGTCGCGCCGGGCTGGGACACCGAGGTGGTGCACGCGGTGCGGTCCCGGTTCCCGTTCCTCGTGCTCCAGGCCGACGCGGGCGGCCGCTACTCCGAGTCGGAGGGGCACCTGGAGGCGCTGATGGCGCTGGACTCGCTGGAGCTGCTGGCGATCGAGGACCCCTTCCCCGCCGACGACCTGGGCGCGTACGCCCGGGCGGCGGCACTGCTGCGCACCCCGGTGGCGCTGGGCCGGCCGCTGCGCTCCCTGGAGGACCTGGACCGGGCGGTGCGCGCCGAGGCGGGGAGCGCCGTGAACGTGGACGTGTCCCGGCTGGGCGGGCTGACCCCGGCCCGGCGGGCGGTGGACCTGGCCGTCGACGCCGGGTGGCAGGTCTGGTGCGGGTCGTCGGCGGCGACCGGGGTGGGCCGGGCCGCGACGGTGGCGCTGGGCTCGCTGACGGGCGCCTCGCTGCCGGTGGAGATGCCCGGGGCGGGGCACCGGGGGCGCGACGGCCTGGTGGTCCCGCCGGTGCGCGCGCACGAGGGCGTCGTGGCGATCCCGCTGGCCGAGAGCGGGCTGGGGCACGGCGTGGACCGGGCGGCGGTGGCCGAGCGGACCGCCGAGGCGCTGCTGGTGGACGCGTCCGGGACCCGGACGGCGGTCCGTGGCCGTTGACCCCTCCCATAACCGAACACTGTTAGGTAGAGTTGCCGCACCATCCGACCCGACCGAGGACTGTGGAGGCGTGGTGCGCGTTTTCGCCGATATCGACGAGGTGATCGCCGCCCAGGGCGAGCACCTGGGATACACCGACTGGATCACCGTCGACCAGGAACGGATCACCCGGTTCGCGGACGCGACCGAGGACCACCAGTGGATCCACATCGACGAGGAGAAGGCCGCCGCGGGCCCCTTCGGGAGCACGATCGCGCACGGGTTCCTCAGCCTGTCCCTGCTCGCGCACTTCTCGCAGTCGATCATCAGGATCGAGAAGAAGCCGTCGATGTCCATCAACTACGGGCTCAACAAGGTGCGCTTCCTCCAGCCCGTCACCGTCGGCTCGCGGCTGCGCGACGGGGTGGAGATCGTCTCGGTGCAGGAGGGCCCCAAGGGGTACCTGGTCACCACGAAGCACACGGTGGAGATCGAGGGCCAGGAGCGCCCGGCGCTGGTCGCCGAGTCCCTCGGCCTCTGGGTGCCCTGACCGCTCCCCCGGGCCCGCCCCTCCCCCGCCCCGGGCCGACGCCCCGTCCCCCGTGCGGGCGGTCGGCCACCGGGGACCCCCTCCCGGCAGGCGTCCCGCCCGGGCCCTCCGGGCCCCGGCGGAACCCCGTCCCCGCGAACACGGGGGACGCCGGGACCACCCGGCGCCCCTACCCGGTCGCCCGGTTCAGCGGGCGATGCGGCGCAGCAGGCGGCGGCCCAGCCCCGGGGTGAACCAGCGCAGCTTGCGCTCGGTCCGCTCGGCCCGGCGGCGCAACACGTCGATCTCCCGCCGGGCCCGGCGCAGCTCCGCCCGCAGCTCGACCGGGGTCGGCTCGGGCTCCGCGCCCGGCTCCGTGCGCACGGTGCCCCAGGTGGCCTCGGCGCCCTCGGGGACCTCCACGAACCGGTTCGCGGACGTCCACTGGAGGCCGCCCGTCTCCTCCACCACCCGGTCCAGGCCCACCCCCTCCGCCTTCGGCGACAGGTGGCGGGCCCGGGCGAAGGCGGCGGCGCGCTCCAGGCGCAGCACCCCGTCACCGGCCCGCAGCGCCCCGGGCACCGGGGCGCACACCAGCCCGGCCGACTTGCGGTCGGCCAGCCGGACCAGGTCGGCGACCATGCCCGGCAGCGGGCGCACCCCGGCGGGCACGTGGAGCCGGAACGGCACCCGGCCGTCGGGGTCGGGCACCTCCTCCACGCACCGCACGCGCAGGTCGGCCCGGTAGGTCTCGCGGATCAGCCGCAGGTCCAGCAGTTCCTCGGCCAGCGGCGCCCGGCGGCCGTCCGTGAGTTCCTCCCAGGGGCCGGTCAGCCACACCCGCACGTCGGGCGCGGTCCCGGCCAGCAGCGGGGCGACGGTGGCGTCCACCTCCTCCAGGGTGCGACCCGCCGCGTCCACGACCACCTCGGCCCGCGGCACCTCCCACACCCGCGCGGGGCCCTTGGTGCGCAGGTGGAAGTCGGGCACCCGGTTGGCGACGTAGGGGGCGCGGAACCGCATGCCCGCCTCCCGCTGATCCTGCATCTGGGAGCGGCCCAGGTGCCAGGAGTCCGCCTCGTCGTCGGGGACGAACAGGGCACCCCGCTCGGCCAGCCGGTGGCCGAACTCGCTGTCGCCGCCCAGGATCAGGTCCGGGTCCATGCCCCCGGCCTCGTCGAACAGGCCGCGGTGCAGCGAGCCGGTGGCACCGACGTACACCTTGAAGGCGCCGAACCCGGCGGTGCGCAGCCCCTCGGTGTGCTCGACGAACTCCGCGACCCAGTGCGGGTCCGCGGACTCCCGGTCGAACAGCGCCCCGGCCCGGCCGGCGGCGACCTCCGCGCGCACCCGCTCCGGGTCCAGGTCGCCCACGAGCATCGACGGTTCGAAGTCCACGAACAGCTTGTGGCCCAGGACCACCCCGTAGTCGACCAGGTGGTGCCAGCGCAGCTGGGCCTCGACGTGCTCCCGGTACACCAGCATGTCGGCGTCCAGGCGCAGCACCACCTGACCCGAGGAGGCCGCGACGCCGGTGTTCACCGCGTGTCCGGAGCCCCAGGCCCCGGCGGCGGAGGTGATCAGCCGGGTGTTCTCCGGCCGCACCGGCGGCAGCACCAGCGGCTCCGGGGAGCCGTCGTCCACCACGATCACCTCCATCAGGTGCGCCGGGTAGCTCTGCCCGGCCAGCGAGGCCAGCACCAGGGCCAGCTTCTCCGGCTGGCCGTGCGCGGGGACCACCACCGACACCGACAGGCTCGGCGTCCACTCCCCCAACGCGGGCGGGGCGAGGGGCCCGTACTCGTTTCTGCGCACGCGCGGCTGGTAGGCGAAGTCCACTACGGGCCGCGGACCGTGCTGCCGCGGAATGCTCTCAGAAGTGCTCAACGTGTCCCCCCGTGTGCTGCTCGGTGTGGGCGCCGAAGGAGACGGGTTCCCCCTCCAGCAGGGCGCTGGGGCGCCGGCCGATCCACTGCTCGGTGTGGTTGCGCAGGAAGTAGCCCAGGTCCACGTTCCAGGTGTGGCCGCCGCCCGCCCGGCGCAGCAGGTAGCCGAACCCGTGCGTGCGGTAGACCCGGCCCCCGGACCGGGTGACGGCGAGCAGGAACTGGCTGTCGATGGCGCGCGGCCGCGGCCGGAACCCGCCCACGTCCTCGATGACGACCCGGTCGGCCAGGATGGTGCTGCCGACGATCGCGGAACTGGGCACCTCCGACCGGTACCCGCGCCACACGGTCAGGTCCAGTTCCTCCAGGTAGGTGAAGTTCTGGCTGATGCCGACCACGTCGGCACCGGAGTAGGCGCGGGCCAGCATGAGGTCGGACAGGTGCTCGGGGCCGTACCAGTCGTCGTCGTCCCACTTGGCGATGACCGTCCCGGAGGCGCGGTCGACGGCCTCGTTCATGACGGCGCCGAACACCGTGCCCCCGTCGGCCTCGTGGACGACCAGCGGGATCCCGGTGGCCCGGAACTGTGCGATCTCGGCGGTCACCAGCACGGCGGGGAAGCCGTGCAGGGCGAGGACCGTCTCGAAGCGGACGTGGCGCTGGCGGGCGATCTGGGCCAGGGCGAAGCCCACGAGTTCGGGGCGGCGGGTGCACAGCACCACGGACACCCGGGTCTCGGGCGGCAGGGGCAGCCCGGCCTCGGCTGCCAGCGAGCGCCAGCGGGTACGGACGCCGTGGGTGCGCAGAGCAGCACGGCGCAGGCGGATGCTGTGCTCCTCCCGGCGCATGGCGTCGGTGAACACGTCCTCGCCCACCGAGGGGATCAGGTCGATCAGGTCGGCGCCCAGACCCGCCGCCCATGCGGGAGCAGGATCACCGACGATCGGAACACCCCCGGCCGCCAAAGAGGCGATGGCGCGAATCGCGGAGGCATCACCACGGGCGGGCCAGGTGATCCGCACGCCGCGCAGGTGGCGGACGCGCTCCAGATCGTTCTCGGTGACGGTGCCGTCCAGGGCGGGACGGACCAGGACGCCGGTCTCGTCACGGACCGCCAGGCGGCCGTCGGCCTCGGCGAACTCGCCGAGCGGGCCCTTGGTCTTCTTGGTGAAACCCATCGGATTGACGAAACGGTCATCGATGGGGGCGACCCTGGTGACGGGGTCGCCCGCGTACACCCGGGCCCCGGGGACGGCCGCCACCGGGGCGGGGCGGTCCACGACGGGGACCTCCACGTCCTCCCAGAACGGCAGGCCCTCTCCGTCGTCCAGCCGCAGCACCACATCGGAGACCGGGGTGACGCGGTCGATCTCCACGGGACCGGTGACTCCCACACCCCGGGCGGCCACGTCGCCGGGGCGCCACAGGGCGGCGTCGGTCCCGTGCAGGCCGCCCAGGATCCCGACACCGGGGCCGCGTCGGCGGCCGCGGGCGCCGTGCACCACGGCGGCCAGTGCCCCGGCGACGGAGACGCCGCTGGGGAAGCACAGCTCGCAGGCCCAGCCGCGGTGGTCGAAGCGGCGGACCCTCAGCTCGTGCAGGTCGTTCCACTCGTCGATGGTGGGCGGGGCGGGTGCCAGAGGGCCCAGGTGGGAGGGGATGTGGCGGACCACGACGAGAAGGTGCGCGGTGGGCGGGAGCTGGGTGGCGACGGTGACGGCCCGCCGCAGGTCGGTGAGGCCGCCGGCCACCACGACGGTGAGCCCGGTCGAGGCGGGTTCGCCCTCCCCGCCCACGCCGGGCACCTCCACCGGACGTCCCATGCCGTGCGCGTCGAGGTCGATCCGCAGATCACTCCCCCGCAGGCGCAGCGAGGAGAGTTCGGCCCGGTCGGGGCCCAGGTCTCCGATGAGGCAGAGGACCGCGGGCTCGTCCCCGCGCGTGCGCAGGGCCTGGCGGACGGCGGAGGTGATCATCGGGCGACCTCGATCGTCTCGGCGACACAGAGTCGGCACTAACCGACCACGAGGCCCCATACTAGACACGGATGTCACTTTTAGTTCCCTACCGTGCGCGTGTTGTCATAACCACTGGTCAGGTGCTGCCTGAAATACGGGAAAGGGCCGCCCCGGAAGGCGGCCCTTGCCTGCGTCGCCGCACCTCACCCGGAGGGGAGGAAGGAGGAGAGGAAGGGGAAGAGGAGACGACATCCCCGGAACACCGATCGAGGGCGTGGGAGGCGGTTTCCCCGGTCCGGGGCGCGGATCGCGGGAGCGCTCGGGTTCACCTCCTTGTCGCCTTGTGGCCGGGGTGGCGGTTCTCCCTCCCCGACACCCCCGAGGGTCGGGGAGGGCACTGCCGGCGGGGGTTACCCCGGTTGTGGTCGGGCTTTCAAGCGAGGTCCGAGCAACGGCCTGTTTCCAGTCGGAGCGTCTTTCCGTGGACCTGTGTGGCTGAGCGTGCCCGCCGGACCCCGACCCGTCCCCGGAACAAACCCCCGCCACCCCGGGCGTGCACCCAACGCAACCGCCCCGTGCTCTGCCGAACCTCGTACGCGGGGACGGGTCGACGCCCAGCCCGGGTCTGTACGCTCCCACGGGGTGGCCCGAGGAGACCAACGGCTCCCACCCCAAACTCCCGCACACCGCCCTCCCCAGATGGCGGGCCACGTGGGAACCTGCTCTTGCTGTCTCACCCCCAGGGGCCCGGGTCCAGCCCCGCCCTGCCCAAACCCCCTTCGGCCGAGGCCGGAGGCCTCCTGCGGCCCTCACTCCCTGCGGCGTGGGCGGCCAGGAACGTGACCGGGCTGTGGCTAAGGACCCCGGCCAGGTGAGAAACCCCCTGGGGCGGAGGCGGTCACGTCCCCGGGAGTGGTGTGATTTTCGCGCGGGTGCGTCCTTGCGGGTCATCGTGATGGTCGGTCGAAGCCGGGCGGGCCACCGCGTACCGGCGGCCCGCCGGCCGGGATGAAGAAGCCGCCGGAGGCGGCGGTGCACCGATCCGCCCGGCACCGCTGACGCGCATCCGTGGGAACAGGGCCGGAAAAGTCACACCACTCGGTGGGACACCACCGCGGAGGCAGCGCGACGCCCTCCGGCGGTGGCCGAGGCCCCCGGTCGGGCGGGAAACCCCCTGCGGCGCAGGCCGCGCGACCACCTCCGTGCCATCGCCCGGGGTGGGTTCGAGGGTGAGGGCCCGAGGTGCCCCGAGGTTTCCGGACAGGGATCCAATACGATCATTCCTTAAGGAAACCAGGAGGGCAGGGAAAAGGGCCGCCCCGAGGGACGGCCCCTCCCAGTTCTCAGTCGCTCAGCGAACGATCTTGCGGAGCACCCGGCGGCCCAGGCCCGGGGTGAACCAGCGGAGCTTGCGCTCGGCTCGGCGGGCGCGGGCGCGCTGCTTCTCGACCTCGGCGAGCGCCTGGTCGAGCTTGCGGCGCAGCGCCTCCGGGCTCTCGTTCCTGCGCACCGGGGCGCCCGGCTCGGGCTCGGGGACCGTGAAGGCCTCCCCTGACAGCCAGTGGGCCCCGTACAGCTCCTCCACCGCCCGGTCCACCGCCGCGTCGGCCGCGTCCGGGGACAGGTGGCGGACCCGGGCGAAGGCCGCCCGGCGCTCCAGCCGCAGCACGCCGTCCTCGGCGCGGGAGGCGCCGGGCGGCGGGGCGCAGAGCAGGCCCGCGCGCTCCTTGTTGGCCAGTTCCGCCATGTCGGCCACGGCCGTGTCCGTCAGCTTCGTCCCCGCCGGGGCGTGCAGCACGAAGGTGACCCGCGGGTCGGGCTCCGGGGCCGTCTCGACCAGCCGCACCCGGGGATCGCCGCGGAACGACTCGCCGATCAGCCTCAGGTCCAACAGCTCCTCGTCCAGCGGGGAGCGACGCCCGTCGGACAGCTCCCCCCACGGCCCCACCAGCGACAGGCGCAGGTCGGGGGTGGTGCCGTTGAGCAGGGCGGCGGCGGTGACCTCCACGTCCTCCAGGGTGCGACCCCGGGCGTCGATGACCGCGTCGACGTAGGGCACCTCCCAGGACCGGTCCGGGTTCTTGCGGCGCAGCCGGAAGTCGGGGACCCGGTTGGACACGTACGGGGTGCGGTAGCGCATCCCCGCGTCGCGGCGGGTCTGCATCTGGGAGCGCCCCAGGTGCCAGCTGCTGGTCTCCAGGTCGGGGATGAACACCGCGCCCTGTTGGGACACACGGTAGGCGAACTCGGTGTCACCGCCCAGCACCATGGCCGCGTCCATGCCGCCCGCGGCGTCGAACAGGGTCCGGTGCAGCGAGCCGGTCGCCCCCGTGAACACCCGGTAGGCCTGGTGGGCGGCGGTGCGCAGCACATTGCTGCCGTCGATGATCTTCTCGACCCAGTGCGTGTCCGCGCTCTGGCGGTCGAACAGCTGCTCCGCCCGTCCCGCGGCGACCTCGTCGCGGACGTGCTCGGGGGTCATCGCGTCGGGGTCGAAGTCAACGAACAGCTTGTGCCCCAGGGCCACCCCGTAGTCCACGAGGTGGTGCCAGCGCATCTGCGACTCCACGTGCTCCCGGTACACCAGCATGTCGGCGTCCAGGCGCAGGATCACCTGCCCGGAGGAGGCCACCACCCCGGTGTGGAAGGCGTGGGAGGACCCCCAGCCGCCGGGGGCGGAGGTGATCAGCCGGGTATTCTCCGGGCGCACCGGCGGCAGGGTGAGCGGCTCCGGGGAGCCGTCGTCCACCACGATCACCTCCATCAGGTGCGCCGGGTAGCTCTGTCCCGCCAGGGCCGCCAGCACGAACGCCAGCTTCTCGGGGTGCCCGTGGGAGGGGATCACGACGCTGACCGACAGGGTCGGCGTCCACGCCCCCAGCGGGGCCGGGGTGAGCGGCGCGTAGTCGTTGCGCACCAGGCGCGGCTGGCCGGAGAAGTCCGCCTCCCCGCGAGGCAGGGTTTCCGGTGCGGGTGCGGCGGCCGGCTCCCGGCCGGTTTCCAGAGTGGTCAACGGAGTCCCCCCGTGTACTCGGTGACGGGTCGGCCGAAGGGCTCGGGCTCCCCCTCCAGGAGGGCGCTCGGACGCCAGCCGAACCACTGTTGGATGCGGTTGCGCAGGAAGAAGGCCATGTCCTCGGACCAGGTGTGGCCGCCGCCGGTGCGGCGGAGCACGTACCCCAGTCCGTGGCCGCGGTAGATGCGGCCGCCGCCGCGCATGACGGCGATGAGGAGTTGGGTGTCGATGGAGCGGGGCACCGGGCGGAAGCCCCCGGTCTCCTCCAGGACCGCCCGGTCCGTGAGGATGGTGCCCCCGGCGATGAACCGGCTGGAGGATTCGGACCGGCCCTCCCGCCAGAGGGTCAGGTCGACCTCCTGGAGGTAGACGAAGTCCTGGCCGACGCCGAGGAGCTCGGCGCCGGAGTAGGTGCGGGCCAGGACGAGGTCGGCGAGGTGGTCGGGGCCGTACCAGTCGTCGTCGTCCCACTTGGACACGAGGGTCCCGGAGGTGCGGGCGACCGCGTCGTTGAGCACCGAGCCGAAGATCTTGTCGGCGGGCGCCTCGCACACGACCAGGGGCAGCCCGGTGGCCTCGTACTCGGCGATGGCTGCGGCCACCTCGGGCAGGGAGGCGGGGAAGCCGTGCAGGGTGAGGACGAGTTCGACGTCCACCCCGCGCTGGCGGGCGATCTGGGCGAGGGCGAACCCGACCATCTCCGGGCGGCGGGTGCACAGGATCACGGACACCGCGGGCGCGGGCGGGACCGGGACCCCGGCCTGGGCGCCCAGGTCCCGCCACCGGGAGCGCGCCCCGTGCAGGCGCAGGGCGGTGCGGCGCAGGCGGACGCTGTACTCCTCCCGCCGCAGCGGGTCGGCCAGCTCCTCGGCGTCGGCGGCGGTGATCAGCTCGGCCAGGGGGTCGCCGAGTCCGGCCGCCCAGGCGGGCGGGGGTCCGGAGACGAGCGGGACCCCGCCGGCCGCCAGGGAGGCGACGGCGCGGACGGCCGCGGTGGGGCCGGTGTGCCCGGACCAGTCCACGCGGACGCCGCGCAGGTGGCGGATCCGGGACAGGTCCACGTCGGTGACGGTGCCGTCCGGGGCGACCACGGCCAGATCCTTCTCGCCCTGGCGGACGACGGCGCGGTCGCCGTGGACGGTGAGGTCGCCCATCGGCCCGTTCGCGTCCTTGGAGAACCCGACCGGGTTGACGGAGAGCTCGTCGATGGGGGCGATGTCCGACGGCCCGGTGTTCTCGCGCACCCGGGCGCCGCCCGGCGCCGCGATCCGCTCCCAGGAGTCGGTGCGGGTGGTGCGCCGGTCCAGGACCGGCACCGCCTCGTCGGTCCACTCCGGCGGCGCCCCCTCGCCCACGCGCAGGGCCAGGTCGCCGACCGGGGTGACCCGGCGCAACGGCACCGGGCCGGCCGCCTGCACGCCGCGGGCCCCGGTGTCGCCGGGCCGCCACAGCGCGGCCTCGGGACCCGACAGCGCGGCCAGCGGCGCCAGTGCCGGGCCGCGGCGCCGCCCCCGGGTGCCGGACCAGACCGCGTCCAGCACCTGCGGGGTCTCCACCCCGTTGGGGAAGAACAGCTCGCACAGCCACCCGCTCCGTCCCGCCCGGCGCACCCGCACCTCCTGGAGTTCGCGCCACTGGCCCATGCCCGGGGACGCGGGCAGCGGCGGCTCCTGGTGCCCGGGGGTGTCCACGATCGCGACGACCACCTGGACGGCGCGCGGCAGGTCGGCCGCGGCGGCCAGGGAGCGGTGCAGGTCGGCGGGGGTCGCGGCGACGACCGCCACCAGGCCCGCCTCGGGCCCGCTGTCGCGCTCCCAGAGGTTGCGCAGCTCCAGGGGTTCGCCCAGGACGCGGGCGTCCAGGTCCACGACCGCGTCCGCCGGGGCGAGCGGCAGTCCGTCCAGGTGGGCGCGGGTGCCCGCGCCGGTGTGGCAGAGCAGGGCGGTCTCGGTGCCGCGGGCGCGCAGGGCGTCCCTCAGGGCGGTGGTGATCATCCAGACCTCGTGGGTGTCGGTGCGGTGGTGCCGGGTGGTGCGGGGCGGGTCAGATCCCCTTGCGGCCGAACACGTGCGCCCCCTTCTCCGCCTGCTCCTCGGTGCGCTGGAACTCCGGGTGGGCGGCCAGCCAGCGCTCGCCGACCGCGCGCTCCTCCGCGCGGTCGGCGTCGTCCAGGACGAACACGACGTCCTCGGTGCAGTGCGCCAGCAGCCGCGGTAGCGCGGGGAAGCGGGCCTGGAGGCCGGTGGCCTGGGGCGGGCCGTCGACGAACACCAGACCCACGTCGGCCAGGTCGGTCAGGGCGGTGACGTCGTACCAGCGGTCGGCGGTGGTGCGCTCCTCGCCGTCGACGGTGACGGTGTCCGTGTCGATCGGGGTGAGGGGGGCGTGGCGGACCTCGACGATGTCGTCGAGTCCGTGGGAGGCGACCAGGGCGCGGCTCAGTTCGGCGTAGCGGGCGTCGTGCTCCAGGGCGACGAGGCGGCCGCCGCCCGCCCGGCGCAGCGCGTAGCCGAGCCAGACGCTGGAGGCGCCGCTGCCGCACTCCACGACGGTGGTGGGGCGCAGCCGCTCGATGTGGCGGACCAGGACGCGCAGCACGTCGGGCGAGGCGGCCCAGCCGCGCAGCGGCGGCATGAACGGGGCGGTGTCCAGGTGCTCGCGCAGCTCGGTCCAGGCGACCTGCTGCTCGTAGTCGGCGCGGCCCTGGAGTTCGACGGCGCGGCGCAGTTCGCGGGAGGCCTTGGGCAGCGCGTGGTCGGTGACGCGGGTGACGCGCTCGCGCAGTTCCTTCAGGGAGCGCCGCGTCTCCAGCCGGTCCTCGCCCAGGGCCTGGGTGACCTTGCGGGCGTGCTCGCGCACCGACTCCTCCAGGGCGCGCACCGAGCGGCGCACCAGGAGCAGGCCCAGGCCCAGTCCGCAGGCCAGCGCGCCGAGCAGGGCCAGGGCGATGAGGGTGCCCGCCTCCACCCAGGTGATCAGGCCCAGGGCCGCCGTGGTGACCAGGGCGGCCGAACCGAGGATGCCGACGACGGCGGCGACGGCCAGGAGGGGGCGCAGCAGGCGGCGCAGCGAACGCACGGGCATCTCCAGGGGGGATGGTGGGACCGGCGGGCGCGGGGAGGGGTCCCGGGCGCACGGGGCCGGACGATAAGGGGCGGGCCCGGCGCCACGGCTCGGTGACACGAAGGGCCCACCCGACTAAGACACCACCTCGCGAGAGGAGGGGAAACCCGCGTGCGGGGCAATTCCCCTGTTGTTCACCGGAAGATCACCCTCGACCGACCACGGCGCCTTCAAGAGTTCTCTGTTGCGTTGCCCTGTCCGGTGGCCTCCACCAGCGCCTCGTCCAGGACCGGGACGAGGGTGCGGGCGTAGGTGGCGGTCATGTGGGAGTGGTCCCAGTACACGAGGATGTTGCCGACGACCGCGTCGCAGCGCCCGCTGGGGCACACGTGCTCGGTGAGGTCCACCAGGGAGACGTTGTCCGGCAGGCGCCCCCGCTCCGCTCGCACTGCGGCCGGGTCGTGTTCGGCGTGCGAGTAGCCGACCGGGTCGGTGCACTCCTCGGCCGTGCCGTCGGCCACGCACTCGGCCCCGGCGTAGGAGTGCCGGGGCAGGTCGCGGATCCCGATGACGTCGATGCCCAGGGCGTCCAGCTCCCGCCAGCGCACCGGGAACCCGGGCAGGACCACCTCCCCGCCGGCGCCGGCCCGGGTGGAGGAGGTGAACACGGCGTCGGGGCGCAGCTCCTCCAGCACCTCCATGGCCCGGGCGTCCCACTCCTGGCATTCGGTGAACACGCGGCCCTGGGTGTAGGGGACCTCGGCGCTGAACTGGCATCCGCTCTTGGTGAACGACACCAGGCGCCACCCGTGCTTCAGGGCGACCTCCTCCAGCGCCGGGTACCAGTGGGCGGTGCGCGAGGCGCCGACCATGGCGATCGTGTACTCGGCGTCCTCGGGCCCGGCCCAGCACACCTTCGGTTCGGTGGCCCTCAGGTCCACGTGGCAGCCCTGGAGGTGGTGCTCGGACAGGTCGTCCTGGGCGTCGAGGGGGTCGGGGACCACCGGCAGGTCGGGCAGCACGGTGGCCAGCTCGGGGTGGGTGACCAGGGCCGCCCCGGGGTAGTCGACGGGCTCGATGACGCGTTCGGCGCGCTCCCGCCGCTGTTCGGCCAGCCGGTCCGACCACTGGGAGCCGACGACCAGGACGGGGACGATGACCAGGGCCGCCATCGCCGCCGACCAGGCAGGCAGCCACGGCCGGGGCACCTTGCCGGACAGGCGTGCGACCCCGCCCTCGACGGCCGTGGAGGTGATCCAGGCCAGGCCCAGGGACAGGGCCAGCACGGCCGCACCGCCCAGCGGGGTGGCCAGGGAACGGCCGGTGAGCTGGAGGTACACCACCAGGATCGGCCAGTGCCACAGGTAGAGGGCGTACGACAGGCCGCCCAGCGCCATCAGGGGGCGCCAGGTGAGCATTCGGTGCACGCCGGTCCGACCGCCCCCGCCGCCGGCGACGATGACGGCGGCCGCGGCGAGGGTCGGCAGCAGGGCCGCGTACCCGGGGAACAGGGAGGACACCGGCAGCAGCACCCCGCACAGGACCAGGGCGGCCAGGCCGCCCCAGCCCAGCGCCCACCGCACCGGCGCGGGCGGGGCGATCCGGTGGACGACCAGGGCCAGCACCCCGCCCAGGGCCAGCTCCCACAGCCGGGCGCCGGTGTCGAAGTAGGCCCAGGGCTGGTCGACGGCGGTGATCCACACCGAGTAGGCCAGGGAGGCCGCCAGCACCGTGCCGACCGCGGCCAGCGAGGCGCGGCGCATCCGGTCCCGGCCCGCGGCCAGCAGCACCGCCCCCAGCAGCAGCGGCCACAGCAGGTAGAACTGGCCCTGGACGGACAGCGACCAGAAGTGCTGCACCGGGCTGGGCGCGCCCTCCCTGGCCAGGTAGTCGACGGCCGCGGCGGCCAGCGCCCAGTTCTCGTGGTAGAGCGCGGACGCGTACACCTGGGCGATGACGTCCGGCCAGCGCGACCGCGGCAGCCACAGGTACGCCATGGCCAGTACCGCCACCAGCACGACGCCGACGGCGGGGGTCAGCCGCCGCAGCAGCCGGGCCCAGAACGCGAACGGGGCGATGCGCCCGTCGCGCTCGGCCGAGCGGACCAGGGACCCGGTGATGAGGAACCCGGTGAGGAACAGGAAGACGTCCACGCCGCCGGAGACCCGGCCGAACCAGATGTGGTAGACGGCGACCAGCAGGACGGCGACGGCGCGCAGCCCCTCGATCTCCGGGCGGAAGCCGCTGCGCTGGGAAACGCGGTGGTCGGCGGCACCGCGTTCGGAAGTGGACATGGACGTGCCTCAAGGTGTGCGAGATGACCGGGAAGTGGCGTCGGATCATCGCCCACGGGACGGAACGGCCGGTGAACGCCCCTCCAACGCCCGAAGACGTACACCGGGCGACCTCGACCGAACCTCCGAAAAGCCCCGGCGTCCCTCACTCTCGGAGATCCCCACCGTACGAACACGGTTCCCGACAGAAAGTACACCGCTACGGAGGGTGTACCGCGGTTTATTCCCACCCCCGGGTGTCGCCGTCCTGACACCGGGGGCCCCGCCGCACGGCTGATAGCTTGCTGCCTAGCGATCCTTCGCTGGTAAGTGACGACGAAACGCTTCATCGGAAAGGTGCGCCTGAGATGTCTGCGCCATACACGCTCCCCGAGCTGCCCTACGACTATGCGGCCCTGGAGCCGTGGATCTCCGGTCAGATCATGGAGCTGCACCACGACAAGCACCACGCCGCCTACGTCGCCGGTGCCAACGGGGCGCTGGAGCAGCTGGCCGAGGCCCGCGACAAGGGCGACTTCGGTGCCGTGACCATGCTGGAGAAGAACCTCGCGTTCCACCTCGGCGGCCACGTCAACCACAGCGTGTTCTGGAAGAACCTGTCCGCTGAGGGCGGGGACAAGCCCGAGGGCGAGCTCGGTGCCGCCATCGACGACCAGTTCGGCTCCTTCGACGCCTTCCGCGCCCACTTCAACGCGGCCGCGGCGAGCCTCCAGGGCTCCGGCTGGGCGTTCCTGGCCTGGGACGCGCTGGGTCAGCGCCTCATCATCGAGCAGCTCTACGACCAGCAGGGCAACGCCGCGCTGAGCTCCGTGCCGCTGCTCATGCTGGACATGTGGGAGCACGCGTTCTACCTGCAGTACAAGAACGTGAAGGCCGACTACATCAAGGCGTTCTGGAACGTGGTCAACTGGGCCGACGTCCAGGAGCGCTTCGAGGCCGCCCGCAAGGTCCGGATCGGCTAGCCGACCGGCCGGTGACGGCGAGGCCGCCCACGGGGTTCTGGAGTCCCGGAGCGGACGTCCGAGGAACGAGGACGTCCACGCAGGGACGAAGGTTCCCGTTCCCCGGGCGGCCGAGCACGGGCCGAAGCGAAGCACAGGCCCGAGAGAACACGGCGAAGCCGCCCACGGGACCCCGTCCTGCGGGCGGCTTCGTCCCCCCTTCGGACCCCGTTCCACTGCGGCCCGTACCCGGCCGCCCGGAGAACGGGGATCGGGCCCCGGTCGGCACGGTGCCCCGCGTGGACGTCCGCTCCGGCCGCCGGAGCCCCGCGGGCGGCTTCGCCGCGTTCAGACCACCAGCGGGATGGGGGCGGAGACCGGGCCGTGCCGGTCCAGCTCGCGCCAGGCGCGGGCCAGCCGCCAGACGACCTCCTCGCGCTCGGCGGCGTCGAAGGCCACGGGCAGCCGGAAGTGCCGGTCGAACGGGCCGATGGGCGACGCGGACATCAGGCTGCCGGGCACCAGTTCGAGCCCGTGGCAGAGCGCGACCTGGGTGAAGGCCCGCGAGTCGATCCCGGGCAGCTCGACCCACAGGGCGGCGCCGCCGTCGGGGCGGTTCCACCGCCAGTCGGGCAGGTCGCGGCGGAGCATCTCCTCCATGTGGTCCATGGCGGTGCTCAGCCGCTCCGAGCGCTCGCGGGCGATCCGGTCGTAGTCGGCCAGCAGGCGCACGGCGACGACCTGGTCCAGCTGCGGTCCGGCCAGGTCGGCCAGCAGCTTGCGGCGGCTGAGCCGCACCGCCATCTCCACCGGGGCGCGCAGCCAGCCCACGCGCAGCCCCGACCAGGCCACCTTGGACAGCGAGTCGACACTGATGACCTCCGCGCCGCGGGGCGCGTAGGCGGCCAGCGGCGGCGGCTCCTGCGGGTGGCGGATCCCGGTGTAGGCGGCGTCCTCCAGGATCGGCGTCCCGGTCCGGGCCGACAGTTCGCCCAGTTCGCGGCGGCGGGCCACGGACATCATCGTGCCGGTCGGGTTGTGGTACGAGGGCATCGTGTAGAGCAGGTGGGGGGCGTGCTCGTCCACGGCGCGGCGCACCCCGTTGATGTCGATGCCCTGGTCGTCCAGCGGCACGGGCACGAACCGGGCGCCCCGGTCGCTCATCAGGTCCAGGCAGCCCGCGAACCCGGGGTCCTCCACCACCACCGGCGAGCCCTTGCGCAGGTAGAGCTGGGACACCAGGGCGATGCCCTGGTGGGCGCCGGTGGTGACGACGATCTGGTCGGCGTCGGTGGGCAGGCCCCGGTCGGTGTAGTAGTCGGCGATGGCCCGGCGCAGCACGGGCAGCCCCTGCGGGTAGTAGGTGCCCTCGTCCAGCAGCGCCCCCAGGTCGTCCAGGCTCTCCCGGACCACGTCGACGAACCCCGGTATCGCGGGGGTGTTCATACAGGTGGCCGAGATGAGCCCGGTGTCCTTCTGGATGAGGTTGCGGTACATGAACTGGCCGACGCCGTTGGCCGCCCAGCCGTCGGAGCGCACCGGCGCGACCCTGTCGCTGACCCGGGTGCCGCTGCCCTGCCGGCTGTCGAAGACGCCCTCGGAGCGCAGCAGGTCGTAGGCGGAGACCACGGTGGTCCGGCTGACCCGCAGCGCCGCCGCCAGGACGCGCTCGGACGGCAGCCGCTCACCGGGGGCGAGGCTGCCCTCGTCGATGAGCGTCCGGAGGGAGTCGGCGAGCCTGCGGTAGAGCGCGCCGTCCCCGGCGGACCACGCGCCGAGGAGCCCGACGAGGTCGTCCACCGTCCGGGAAGAGTCCATTACCGCCTCCATTGGCCCTGTGCGTCGCTTCTCTCCATATCCATACTGACAGAAATGGACCTCGAAGAGGAGTCGTGATGACAGACCAATCTTTGGCCCTGGCCGAATCCAGGGTGCTCCGGGGCGATCACCTCGGCCCGTTGGTGGAGGCGCTTCGGGTGCAGGCGCGGTCCACCGAGGGCCACATCACCGAAGTGGACTCCTCCGGCACGGAGAACGAGGTCCGCATCGTGTCCCTGTGGCGGGACCCGGTGGCCCTGCGGGCCTTCGTGGAGCGGACGCACCGCCTGCTCGTGGAGCACCGCGGGCGGCACGGCGCCTTCCCCGTGGTGGAGCGCACCCTGTGGTGGTCGGCGGGCGGGCCCGGGCCGGAGGAGGTCCGCGGGCGCGAGGAGCACCTGCGCGCCCACGGACCCGGCCCGCGGGCGTTCACCCTCGCGTCGCCGGTCCCGGCCGCCAGTGGGGCAGGGCTCGCCGCGCCGTCTCCGCGAAGGAGTGGGGGTCCTGGTCGGCGCACCCCTGCGGCAGCGCCCCGACGACCGGCCCCGCGCCCATCGTCGGCAGGTCGCCCAGATTGCACCGCATCGCCAGATCGGGCTCTGTCGGCCACGAACCGATGACCACCCCGGCCGGGCGCAGCCCCCGCGCGCGCAGCGCCTCGGCGGTGAGCGCCACCTCGTTGAGCGTGCCCAGCCCGGCCCGCGCCACGACGAGGACGGGGGCGTCCAGCAGCACGGCGACGTCGGCCAGGGTCTGGCCCTCGGCGTTCAGCCGCACCAGCAGGCCGCCGGCGCCCTCGATGAGGACCAGGCCGTGGTCGCCCTCCAGGGCGCGGGCGGCGTCGGCGACGCCCTCGGCGCGCACCGGGGGCAGCCCCGCACGGGCGGCCGCGGTGGCGGGGGCCAGCGGCTCGGGGTAGCGGGCCAGTTCGACCGGGGTCACCGAGGGGACCAGGGCGGCGACGGTGTGCACGTCGCCGGGCTCGCCCCGCCCCACCCCGGTCTGGGCGGGCTTGAGCACCGCGACCCGGCCGCCGGCCACGGCGGCCAGCGCCGCGGTCGCCACGGTCTTGCCCACACCGGTCCCGGTGCCGGTCACCACGAGGATCATCGGGACGCCTCCGCGGCCGCCACCATGCCCGCCGTCACCGCGGCGACCTCCGCGTCGGTGCACACGTACGGGGGCATGGCGTAGACCAGGTTCCGGAACGGTCGCAGCCACACACCCGCCTCCAGGGCCGCGCGGGACGCCTCGCGCATCCTCACCGGCTCCCGGAGTTCGATCACCCCGATCGCGCCGCGCACCCGGGCGCCGGGGATCCCGGCCAGCCCGGCCCGCAATCCGCGTTCGACGCGGGCGACGGCCTCCCGCCAGCCCGACTCCAGCAGCAGCCGGACCGAGGCGACCGCGACGGCGCAGGCCAGCGGGTTGGCCATGAACGTGGGTCCGTGCGCCAGCACCGGCACCTCGCCCCGGGCGATCGTGCCCGACACCCGTTCCGTGCACAGCACCGCGGCCAGGGTGAGGTAGCCGCCGGTCAGCGCCTTGCCCAGGCACATGATGTCGGGCGCGACCCCGGCGGTGTCGGCGGCGAACAGGTCCCCGGTGCGCCCGAACCCGGTGGCGATCTCGTCGAAGACCAGCGGCACGCCGTGCTCGTCGGCCAGGGCCCGCAGGTCCTTCAGGTGCCGCGGATCATGGAAGCGCATGCCCCCGGCGCCCTGCACCAGGGGCTCCACGATGATCCCGGCGAGCTCGCGGGAGTGCCGCGCGGCCAGGGCGGCCACCTCGTCGGTGTGCCCGGGGTCGTACTCGGCCGGCGGCGCGGGCGCGAACACCTGCCCGGGCAGCACGTCCCCCCACAGGGCGTGCATGCCGCCCTCGGGGTCGCACACGCTCATGGCGTGGAAGGTGTCCCCGTGGTAGCCGCCCCGCCAGGTGAGGAACCGGCTGCGGCCCGCCTCCCCGCGGGAGCGGTGGTACTGCAAACACATCTTCATGGCCACCTCGACGGCGACCGAACCGGAGTCGGCGAGGAACACGTGGCGCAGCGGTTCGGGGGTGATCTCCACCAGCAGGTCGGCCAGTTCGGCCGCCGGGCCGTGGGTGAGCCCGCCGAACATCACGTGGCTGAAGTCGTCGGCCTGTGCGCGCAGCGCGGCGTCCAGGACCGGGTGGCGGTAGCCGTGGATCGCCGACCACCAGGAGGACATGCCGTCGACGACCTCGTGTTCGCGCTCCCCGTCCCACAGGCGCAGCCGCGCCCCCTGCGCCCCGGTCACCACCAGGGGCGGTTCGGCGGCGGGCAGGGTCGCGTAGGGGTGCCACAGGTGGGCTCGGTCGACGGAACGTATCCACTCAGGCGTCATGTGGTCCCATTTTTCCGGCACGGGGCGCGGACCGGATCCGTGCAGACCTACCAGGTTCGGTGTCCGAACTTTGTGGGCTTCCACCGGTGACGCGGGGGGCGGGCACCGGGCAGAGTCGGTAGCGCCTCCCTGGCACGAGGACCGGACCGCCCCAGCGGGATTGGCCGCCGCTGGGTCGGTCCCTTCGTGCACCGGCCCTCCCCGTCGTCCCACCCCCTCGGAGTCACGCGACGCCCCGTTCCCCGCACCGAAGGAGCACCCGCCATGGACGGCACCGCCCTGTTCCCGCCCCGCCGCCCGTGGACGCTCCGCTCCCGGAGCGCGGGACCGGCCTCCGGGCCGACGGGTCCGTCGGCACCGCACCCCTTCTCCTGGCTGTCGCAGGCCGCCCGGGCGCGGGCCCGGTCGGGCCTGTCGCGCCGGGTCGTGCCGCGCCCGGCCGCCGAGGACGTGCTGGACCTGGCCGGCAACGACTACCTGGGGCTGCTGCGCCACCCGCGGGTGACCGCCGCCGCCGAGGCGGCGCTGCGGCGCTGGGGCACCGGTGCGGGCGGTTCGCGCCTGGTCACCGGCGACACCGAGCTCCACCACGAGCTGGAGCGTGAGCTGGCCGACTTCGCCGGGACCGAGTCGGCCCTGGTGTTCTCCTCCGGCTACACCGCCAACCTGGCGATGCTCACCGCGCTGACCGCCCGGGTGCCCGGGTCAGGCGCCGACGCCCCGGCCCCGCTGCTGGTGTGCGACCGCCACAACCACGCCTCCCTGATCGACGCCGCCCGGCTGGCCCGGGCGGGCGGTGCGCGGGTGGAGCTGTTCGACCACGGCGACCCGGCCGCGGCGGCGCGCGTCCTGGAGTCCCACGGGGGCGGCCCCGGGTCCCGGTCCCTGGTCGTCAGCGACACCGTCTTCTCCGTGGACGGCGACCTCGTCGACACGGCCGCCCTGCACCGGGCGGCCCGGGCGGCGGGCGGCGCCCTGCTGTTGGACGACGCGCACGGGTTCGGCGTGGTCGGCCCGGGCGGCCGGGGCGCGCCGGCCGCGGCCGGGCTGTCCCCGACCCCCGACGACGTGGTGGTCTCGGTCACCCTCTCCAAGGCGCTGGCCGCCCAGGGCGGTGCCGTGCTGGGCCCGGACCGGGTGGTCCGGCACCTGGTGGAGACCGCCCGCACGTTCATCTTCGACACCGGGCTCGCGCCGGCCTCGGCGGCCGCGGCGCTGGCCGCGCTGCGCCTGCTGCGCTCCGAACCCGAGCGTGCGGAGGCGGTGCGCGAGAACGCCCGGCTGCTCTGCGCCGGCCTGCGCGAGCACGGCCTGGAGGCGACCTCCCCCGACGCCGCGGTGGTGTCGGTGACCGCGCCGTCCCCGGACGCGGCGGTGCGCTGGCGGGCCCACTGCCTGGCCGCCGGGGTGCGGGTGGGCTGCTTCCGTCCGCCGTCGGTGCCCGACGGCCGCTCGCGCCTGCGGCTGACCGCCCGGGCCGACCTCACCGGAGCCGAGATCCGCAGGGCCGTGGGCGTCATCGCCGCGGGCCGCCCCGGGTAGTCTCAAGGCCGAGACAGACCATCGGAGAACAGGGGAGGCGGTGGCGGCGGTGCCCACCGGTGACGAGGTGCCCGGAACCCCCGGGGAGACCCCGGACCCGGCCCCTCCCGAGAACACCGGGAGTGGGCCCGAGGAGACCGCCGCAGGCACCGGGAACGGCGGGGACACCGCGCCGGCCCCGCGCCGCCGGACCCGGCTGCGCACCCGGATCGCCGTCGGCGTGTCCCTGGTGCTGGTCCTGTGCCTCATCGTCACGCTCACCGTTCCCGGCGGCCGCGACTCCCTGCGCTCCCTGTGGTGCGAGATCACCGGTGGCGTGTGCCCGGCCCAGGAGCTGCCCCCGATCACCGAGGAGGAGCAGACCGACTGGCGGGAGCGGGTGACCCCCCTGGACGGTGCCCTGTGGGGCAACTACGTGGCCCTGGGCGACTCCTACTCCTCCGGCGACGGCGCGGGCGACTACGCGCCCGAGACCGCGGTGCCCGGCGGCTGCTGGCGCTCGTCCAACGCCTACGCCTACCTCATCGAGGACGAGTTCGACTTCGCCGGTTCCCTGGCCTTCTACGCGTGCAGCAGCCACAGGGGCTGGCAGATGCTCGACGAACTGGGCACCCCCGAGTCCCAGATCGAGCGGGTCACCGCGCACACCTCCCTGGTGACGCTCGGGATCGGCGGCAACGACCTGGGGTTCATCCCGGTGCTGCGCACCTGCATGGTGCGGATGCCGCTGCTGGAGAACGGCGTCTGCACCGAGCAGGAGGAGGACATCGACAAGCGGATGCGGCAGTTCGAGGAGACCCTGGGCACGGTCATCGCGGAGATCCGCGAACGCGCCCCCGACGCGCGCCTGCTGGTGCTGGGCTACCCGCGGCTGTTCCCGGAGGAGCCGTCGGCGATGTACTACACGCTGACCGTCGACGACCAGCTGTGGCTCAACGGGGTCGCCGAGCGGTTCAACGAGCGCATCCGGGACGCGGTGTACCGGGCCGACGGCGACGTCTACGGGTCCCGGGGCACCGGCAGCGTGGAGTACGTCAACACCTTCTCCGCGTTCACCGGCCACGAGGTCAACGCCGAGGAGGCCTGGCTGAACGGGATCGTGCTGGGCCGGTTCGGCGAGGGCCTGAGGGTGGACCGGGCGACGTTCCACCCCACCGCCCAGGGGCAGATGTCGATCGCCGAGCGGGTGCGCCTACAGATCGTCGAGGGTCCCGAACGTGTGCTGTACGTGTCGCGGGAGACCCTGGAGCGGGTGGACGAGTCGCTGCTGTACACCGAGTTGGGCGGACCGCTGGACCCGGTGCACGAGCCCTCGGGCGAGCCCTCCGCCGCCGCGTCCTCCTCCGAGGAGCCCTCCGCGTCGCCGTCGGAGTCCCCCGACGCGGACGCCCCCGTCAACGAGGCGGGCGGCTGACCGTACCCCGGCCGAACGCGGCGGAGCCCGCCCCCGGGCCGGGGGCGGGCTCCGCGCGTGGCTCCGCGGGGCGGTCAGCGCCCGGCCCGCAGGTCCTCCAGCACCTCGGCGAACCGGTCCAGACCCCAGTTGAGGTCCTCCTCGCTGATCACCAGCGGCGGTGACATGCGCACGGTGGAGCCGTGGGTGTCCTTGACCAGGACACCGTTCCTCGCCAGCCGCTCGCACATCTCCTTGCCCGAGGCGAGCGCCGGGTCCACGTCCACGCCCGCCCACAGGCCGATGCTGCGCACCGAGACCACGCCCTTGCCGACGAACTCCTCCAGGCGGCGGCTGAACACCTCGCCCAGCTTGCGCGCGTTCTCCAGGTAGGGGCCCTCGGTCAGCATCCGGACGACCGTGTGCCCCACCGCCCCGGCGAGCGGGTTCCCGCCGAAGGTGCTGCCGTGCTGGCCCGGCTGGATGACGCCGAGCACGTCCTCGTTCGCGACCATCGCCGACACCGGCAGGATGCCGCCGCCCAGCGCCTTGCCGAAGAGGTAGGCGTCGGGGACGACCCCGCTGTGCTCGCAGGCCCGGATCGTGCCGGTGCGGCCCAGGCCCGACTGGACCTCGTCGGCGATGAACAGGACCCGGTTGTCGTCGCAGATCTCCCGCACCCGCGGCAGGTAGTCCAGCGGCGGGACGATGACCCCGGCCTCGCCCTGGACCGGCTCGATGAGGACGGCGACCGTGGTGTCGTCGATGGCCGCCTCGATGGCCGCGGCGTCGCCGTAGGGCACCGAGCGGAAGCCCGGCGTGTACGGGCCGAAACCGGTGCGGGCCTCGGGGTCGGAGGAGAAGGAGATGATCGTGGTGGTGCGTCCGTGGAAGTTGGCCCCGGCCACGACGATGGTGGCCTGGTTCTCGGGCACCCCCTTGACCTCGTAGCCCCACTTGCGGGCGACCTTGATACCGGTCTCCACCGCCTCGGCGCCGGTGTTCATCGGCAGGACCTTCTCCTTGCCGACCATCCGGGACAGGGCGTCCACCCAGGGGCCGAACCGATCGTTGTAGAAGGCGCGGCTGGTGAGGGTCACCCGGTCCAGCTGGCGGTGGGCCGCGGCCAGCAGGTCGGGGTTGTGGTGTCCGAAGTTCATGGCCGAGTATCCGGCCAGGCAGTCCAGGTAGCGCTCGCCCTCCACGTCCGTCACCCAGGCCCCGCGGCCCTCGGCGATGACGACGGGCAGGGGGGCGTAGTTGTGCGCGGAGTGCTCCTGTGCGAGCGCGATGTGGTCCGCGCTGGAGAGTGCGGGTGTGTCGTGTTCGGGAAGTGTCGCGCCGGGGTTCCCGGCGTCGCCTGCCTGCCCCAGGTTCTGGGTGTTGCTCATCCAACCGCTCCGATCACCATTGACCGATGTCAGACACTAGATACCCACCGAGGGGCCCGGTAGAGCCCCCGCCGGAGAGTCCCCAAGAGTTGAGCAGATGACCCGGTGACCCCACAAGGGGTGAGGTGTGTCACAGGCGCACCGTCGGGCCCGAAATCCGGGTGTCACACCAACCCCGGACAGCCCGTGGAGCAGGGCCGTCCGCCCCCTGTGACCGGGCCCGTGAGGTGGGGTGATGCGGTCCACACCCCCGGTGGCGATCGGGTCCCTTCCCGACGGGTACGGTCGGCACACAAGTCATCGACGCGTCGGCCGGAACCGGTCGGCGCCGGCGTTCCGCCGCGAGCCCCGTGCCGTGGACGGTGGCGCCGCATCCGCCGTAGAGGGAGGCCGCCCGTGCGTTCATCGCCCGGACCCGCCGCGCCGCAGACCGCCGCGCCGCCCGCGACGGCCGATCCCGACGCCGCGTTCTCGCTGACCCGGCTGTTCGACGCCGTCGCCGACGCGGTGCCCGAGCGGACCGCCCTGGTCGCCGGGGGGCGCGTCGTCTCCTACGCCGGGCTGCGCGGACGCGCGGACCGGCTGGCCCGGCACCTGGCGGCCGCGGGCGTGCGCCGCGGCGAGCACGTGGCGATCCTGTCCTTCAACCGGGCCGAGTGGGTGGAGTCGTTCCTGGGGGTGCTGCGCGCGGGCGCGGTGCCGGTGAACGTGAACTACCGCTACGTGGCGGGCGAGCTGCGCCACGTCCTGGCCGACTCCCACACGGTGGCGCTGATCGCCGAGGAGTCCCTGGCCGCGACGGTGGCCCGGGTCCGCCCCGACCTGCCCCGGCTGCGCCACGCGGTGCTGCTGGAGGACGGTGCGGAGCCCGCGGCGCGCGAGGCCGTGCGCGCCGCCTTCCCCGAGGCCGTGGGCTACGAGGACGCGCTGGCCGCGGCCCCGCGGGAGCAGCCGCTGCCGCCGACCTCGGGCTCGGACCACTACCTGCTGTACACCGGCGGCACCACCGGCTACCCCAAGGGTGTCCTGTGGCGGCAGGCCGACATCTTCCGGGCGGCGGTCGAGCGCCGCTCGCCCGGTGCCCCGCGCGCCCGCTCCCCCCGCGACGTGGCCGAGCGGGCCCGCGCCTGCTTCCCCCAGCGCATGCTGGTGCTGGGGCCGCTGATGCACGCCGCCGGGCAGTGGAACGCGCTGAGCATGCTGCTGTGCGGCAAGCGCGTGGTGCTGTCCACCGACCGCAGCTTCCGCGCCGAGCGGGTGGTGGCGCTGGCCCACCGCGAGGGCGTGCACACGCTCCAGGTGGTGGGCGACGCGATGGCCCGCCCGCTGGCCCGGCACCTGCTCACCGAGCCCGGGCTGTGCCCCGAGCTGTCCGCGGTGCGCTCGGGCGGAACGCCGCTGACCCCGCCGGTGCGCGGCCTGTGGCGGGCCTGGCGCGAGGACATCGCCCTGGCCGACTCCTACGGGGGCTCGGAGACCGGGGTGTGCGGTTCGGCGATCGGCCCGGACGCCGGGGGCGGTTCGGAGCCGCTGACCGGTTCCCAGGACGGCCGCAGCTTCACCATGGGCGGCAGCATCGCGGTGCTGGACGAGCGGTTGCGCCCGCTGCCGCCGGGGTCGGCGGTGGTCGGCCGCATCGCGCGGACCGGGCGGATCCCGCTGGGCTACTACAACGACCCGATCGCCACGGCGCGCACGTTCCCCACCGACGGCCAGGGGCGCCGCTGGGCGCTGTCGGGCGACTTCGGCACCCGGGCCGGGGACGGGTCGATCGTGCTGCTGGGGCGCGGCAGCGTCGTCATCAACACGGCGGGCGAGAAGGTGTACCCCGAGGAGGTCGAGGCGGCGCTCAAGGCCCATCCCTCGGTGGAGGACGCCATCGTGGTGCCCGCCCCGGACGAGCTGCTGGGGCAGCGGGTCACCGCGCTGGTGTCGCTGGCCGCGGGCGCGGCGCCGGACGAGGCGGGCCTGCTGGCGTTCTGCCGGGTGCGGCTGGCCGGGTTCAAGGTGCCCCGGACCGTGCACTTCGTGGACCGGGTACACCGCACCGCGGTCGGCAAGCAGGACTACCGGTGGGCGTCGTCGGTGGTGCAGGGCGTCATCTGAGGGGTCCGGAAGCGATCCTGTGGAGTCCCGCGGTGCCGTACCGCGGGGCTCCTCCTTTTTCGGTTCCTGTTCGGTTGTATCTCTGTGCGACCGAAACACGAACATTTCCGGCGGAACGCCTGTCGGCCCCGGCTCCTCGCCCCGTGCGCCCCGACGGCACGGGGCGGAGCGACCCGCGCCCCGTCCCCGCGGCCGCCCGCTGCGGCCGTTTCCGCGCCCCCGCAGGCCATTAGACTGGCATTCCGCCCCACAGGCGCTCCCCGCCGGACGCGGGCGCACCGCGACTCCGGCGCTCGCCGGCGGATCACACCACCGTGTACGGCGACACCGTTTTCTTCACTCCCCCGTCGGGCTCCGCCCCCGCGCAGCCCGACGGCACCCTTGTCAGAACGGAGGAAGGCGCTCCTCACCCCCTCGGCTCGGGGCCGCGCCCAACGACCAGATGGCCAAATCAGTAGGCTCCTACCTCTTCAACGCGGTGCGAGGAGGCGCGGTCGGCGCCTCCGAGGCCCTCCCGGGCATCAGCGGCGGCACCGTCGCGCTGATCGTCGGGCTGTACGACAAGCTGATCGGCGGTGCCGGCCACATGGTGAGCGGCATCAAGCGCTACGTCACCGACGTGCCGCGCGGCCGCGGACCCGAGCGGGCCCGGGAGCAGTTCCGGATGGTCGACTGGAGCGTGCTCGTCCCCGCCCTGATCGGCATGGCGCTGTTCCTCGTCGGCGCCGCGGTCGTCCTCGCCCCCCTGGTCGAGGCGTACCCGCAGTACGCCTACGCGATCTTCTTCGGCCTGGTCCTGGCCTGCCTGTGGGTCCCCTACACCGGTTCGGGCAAGCCCTGGCGCCCGTGGCACTACCTCGTCGCGCTGGTCTTCGCCGCGGCGGCCTTCGGGGTGACCGGACTGCCCGGGGCGAACCTGCCGACCCACCCCGTGATCGTCTTCTTCGCGGCGGCCGTCGCGATCTGCGCCCTGGTGCTCCCCGGCCTGTCGGGCTCCTTCATCCTGCTCACCATGGGGCTGTACGAGCCGACGATCAACGCGGTGGGCGACATGGACTTCGTCTACCTGGGCGTCTTCGCCCTGGGCGCCCTCACCGGCCTGTCCCTGTTCGTCAAGCTCCTCCAGTTCCTGCTGGAGAACTTCCACCACATGACCCTGGTCGTCCTCACCGGGCTCATGGCCGGATCCCTGCGCGCCCTGTGGCCCTGGCAGGACGAGGACCGGGCCTTCGTGGCACCGACCGACGTCCCCGTCACCGTGGCCCTCATGGTGCTCGGCTTCGCCGTCGTGGTGGCCGCCATCGTCTGGGAGCGGCGCAAGCTGGACCGCGAAGCGGCCCGCGGCGAGTCCGCGCCCGTATCCGCCTGATCCCGGGCCCGTCGGCCCCTCTGCCAAGGGTCCTCACGATCCTCAGGGTGCGGCGCACCCAGAGCACGCCCACCGCCTGACCGCCGCACCGGCGGTCTCCTGAACCGCAGGCCCCGTGGGGGCCCGCACGGCGCGGGGTGCCGGGGCGCGACCGACCGGTCGCGCCCCGGCTGAGAGCACACCCGTCGAACCTGCCCTAGTTAGCACTAGCGAAGGAACGCCCATGAGCGCGTACAACATCGTGTCCATCGCCGGCAGCGACCCCAGCGGGGGCGCCGGTATCCAGGCCGACCTCAAGGCCTTCTCCGCCCACGGGACGTTCGGGATGAGCGTGATCACCGCGCTCACCGCCCAGTCCACCCGGGGGGTCACCGGGGTCCACCCCGTCCCCGCCGACTTCGTGGTCCGCCAGATGGACACCCTCTTCTCCGACGCGACCGTGCACGCGGTCAAGGTCGGGATGCTCGGCACCGCCGAGGTCACCGAGGCCGTCGCCGCGGCGATCGGGCGGCACGGGCTGCCGAACGTCGTGGTGGACCCGGTGATGGTGGCCAAGAGCGGCGACCGGCTGCTGGAGGCCTCGGCCATCAAGGCGCTGCGCACCGAGCTGCTGCCCCGCGCCGACCTGCTCACTCCCAACCTGCCCGAGGCCGCCGACCTGCTGGAGGAGGCCGAGGCGACGGACCTGGCGGGGATGCGCGACCAGGCCCGACGCCTGCTGGAGCTGGGTCCGCGCCGGGTGCTGCTCAAGGGCGGGCACCTGGCGGGCGGGGAGAGCGTCGACGTGCTGGTGTCACGGGACGGCGAGGACCGGGAGTTCTCCGCGCCCCGGGTGGCCACCCGCAACACCCACGGCACCGGCTGCACCCTGTCGTCGTCCATCGCGGCGCTGCTGCCGCAGCGTCCGGATCCGGCCACCGCCGTGGCCGACGCCAAGGCCTACCTCACGCAGGCCCTGCGCCGCGCCGACGAGATCGACGCCGGTGGCGGCCAGGGCCCCGTCCACCACTTCCACGCCTGGTGGTAGCCCCCGGGGGACACGGACACGCAGGAGGGGGACCGGCCGTCGGCCGGTCCCCCTCGTGTACCCGTCCCGGGCGGCGACGATCAGCCCTTGACGTCGTCCATCAGCGCGTCGGGGTTCTTCCAGTCCGGGTGGGCGAAGAACTTCCTGGTCTCCGCCACCACGATCGGCGACAGCACCAGCAGGCCCACCAGGTTGGGCAGCGCCATCAGGCCGTTGGCGATGTCGCTGAACAGCCACACGGAGTCGAGGTCGGCGACCGCCCCGATGAAGATGACGATGATGAACACGATCCGGTAGGGCAGCACGAGGCTGCGGCCCGCCAGGAACTCGATGCACCGGTCACCGTAGTAGGACCAGCCGAGCAGGGTGGTGAAGGCGAACACCGCGACGGCGATCGCGACGACCAACGCGCCCGCCGGGGCCAGGGCCGGGCTGATGGCCCCCAGGCCCTCGGTCATCGCATCACTGGTGAGCAGGGAGCCGTCCTCGGCGTTCTCGCCCTGCCAGACACCGGTGGTGATGATGACCAGGCAGGTCATGGTGACCACGATGATGGTGTCGATGAAGGTCTGGGTCATCGAGACCATGGCCTGGCGGACCGGCTGGCGGGTCTTGGCCGCGGCGGCCGCGATAGCGCCGGTGCCCAGGCCCGACTCGTTGGAGAAGATACCGCGGGCGAAGCCCATCTGGATGGCGATCAGCACGGTGGAGCCGGCGAAGCCGCCGGCGGCCGCCGTGCCGGTGAAGGCGTCGGTGACCACGAGCAGGATCGCGGGCGCGATCTGCGCCCAGTTGACCGCCAGGATGACCAGGCAGATGGCCACGTAGCAGATGATCATGATCGGCACGAGCGCGGAGGCGACCCGGCCGATGCTCTTGATGCCGCCGAGGATGACCGCGCCGGCCAGCAGCATGAGGATGAGGCCGATGATCCAGGTGTCGACCCCGGTCACGCTGTTGACCTGCTGGGCGACGGTGTTGGCCTGGCTGCCGTTGCCGATGCCGAAGGCGGCGATCGCACCGAAGACGGCGAAGAGCACGCCCAGGGTGGCGCCGAACTTCCCACCGATACCGAGCTTGAGGTAGTACATCGGGCCGCCGCTCTGCTCGCCCTTGGCGTCGGTGCGGCGGAACTTCACGCCCAGCAGGGCCTCGCTGTACTTGGTCGCCATGCCCAGGAAGCCGACGACCCACATCCAGAAGAGGGCGCCGGGGCCGCCGATGCCGATGGCGAGCGCGGCACCGGCGATGTTGCCGACGCCGACGGTGGCCGCGAGGGCCGTGCTGAGCGCCTGGTAGTGGGAGATGTCCCCCTCTACGGACTCGTCCTCCTTGCGCCGGACGAGTGCCAGCCACAGGGCGTGCGGCAGCTTGAGGAGCTGGAGAAGGTTCAGGCGGACGGTGAGGAAAAGGCCGACGGCGAACAGCAGCGGGATGAGGACGAAGGGTCCCCAGATGATGCCGCTGATGAGGCCGGCCATTTCAAGGAGCTGGTCCACGGGGGATCTCCCTGTCGATCGGTGGATGGTGCCGAGGACGCCACCGGTGTCGGCGCGGGGGGCGGATGTCCTCGGAGGTGCGTCGCCACTGGTGGTGGCCCTGCGTTATCGGCAAAGAATTGCAGTGGTGCGTAACGAACGCATCACACACTTTCCACATGCGGGTCTCGTCGGGAACCGGAGCGGTCATCGCCGCGTTCTCCGCCCCCCGGGAGTGTCATGCGTCACTTCCGTCATCGTTCCCGGCCCGGCTCAGGGCTAGTCCGCTCAGCAGCCGCGCCGTCTCCTCCGGGTCGGCCCCGCGCCCCACGGCGATGCCCAGCAGGTAGGCCGTGAGCGGCGCCGCCGGGCGGGCGACGGAGTGCGCGGCGTCCTTGGCGAGGTCGAGGATGCGGTCCACGTCCTTGCGGTCCATGGACTCGGTGTCCGGAAGCCCGAGTGCGACGCGGACCTCATCGGCCCATTCCACGAGAGTCACCGTTCCACTCCTCAGAGCAATGATTCGATCACGTGATGCGATCTTAGCCACCGACGGGTCATCTGCGGGCAACCCGCGGGCGGGGACACCGTCCGTGGCCCGTCACCGCTCGCTCGGTGAGCCCACGCTCGCACGACGCGTCCGGTTCCCTCCGCGCCCCATCCGGGTTCACCTGCGCCTTCTAGCGTCGAAGACACGTCCCCCCGGCGTTGGGAGCCGCCCGCATGTCCCCCCTCGACACCTTCCGCGATCCGATCCCCGCCCCCGCCGACGGGCAGCGTCCGCTGCGCGTCGCGATCGTGACCGAGTCCTTCCTGCCCCAGGTGAACGGGGTGACCAACTCCGTGTGCCGGGTCGCCGACCTGTTGGCCGCCCGGGGCCACCAGGCGCTGATCCTGGCCCCGGGGCACCACGGCCCCACCCGCTACGCGGGCTTCCCGGTGGTGCGCACGCCCTCGGTGCCGCTGCCCGTGTACCGCGACTTCGCCCTGGGCCTGCCCGCCCGGCGCACCCTGACCACCGCCATCCGGTCGTTCTCCCCCGACCTGGTCCACCTGGCCTCGCCCGCCCTGATGGGCCTGGCCACGGTGGAGGCGGCCCGCCGCTGGGCGCTGCCGACGGTGGCGGTGTTCCAGACCGATCTGGCGGGTTTCGCCCGGCGGTACGGGCTGCCCGGGCACGAGCACCTGTGGTCGGGGCTGCGCCGCGTCCACGCGGCCGCGGACCGCACGCTGGTGCCCTCCTCCGCGACGATGGAGGCCCTGTCCGCCCGCGGGTTCCCCCGGCTCGCCCTGTGGCGGCGCGGGGTGGACGCGGAGCGCTTCCGGCCGGAGCACCGCGACGAGGAGCTGCGCCGGGCGCTCGCCCCCAACGGGGAGGCGATCATCGGCTACGTCGGGCGGCTGGCCAAGGACAAGCGCGTCGACCTGCTGGAGCACGTGCTGAAGCTGCGCGGCGTGAAGGTGGTCGTGGTCGGTGACGGCCCGGAGCTGCCCCGGCTGCGGCGGCGGCTGCGCGGCGCGGTCTTCACCGGCCAGCGCACCGGCAACGACCTGTCCCGGCTGTACGCCTCCCTGGACCTGTTCGTGCACACCGGGGCCGACGAGACGTTCTGCCAGGCGGTGCAGGAGGCACTGGCCTCGGGGGTCCCGGTGGTCGCCCCGGCCGCGGGCGGCCCGCTGGACCTGGTGGAGGACGGCGTCAACGGGCTGCTGTACGCACCGGATTCGGTGCGCGAGCTGCGGGTGGCGGTGGGGCGGCTGGCCCACAACCGCGCCCTGCGCGCCGACCTGGCGGGCCGGGCCCGGGCGTCGGTGGAGCACCGCACCTGGGATGCGGTGGGCGACGAGCTGCTGGCCCACTACCGGTCGGTGCTGGCCTCCAGCCGCGAGCTGGCCGCCGAGGAGCCCCCGGCCCTGCCCGCCCGCTGAAGTCCCCGTCCGGCGAGACCATCACGGACGACGGGGCCCTTCCCCCGACCCGACCCCCGGGGAAGGGCCCCGTCCAGACCTCCCAGTGCACGGGGTCGGCGGATGCCTTCGTGCGGCTCGGCGCTTGCGCCGGGTGCGGGAAGCGGCCCTCAGGCGATCTCCGACGAGACGACCGGCGAGGTCCGGCCCGGGGTCGGCCGTCCTAGCGCAGACGGCGTGGCGAGAGGCCGCCCCGCGACCGTTCCCCGGAATGATCCGCCGAACACGTCTAGTGCACGGGTTCGGCGACCGCCCGCGGGAGCGGCTGCGGCACCACCGCGGACGCCGGGGCCGCCGACAGCGCGTCCAGCACCTCGGCGAGCCGGTCCAGGTGGGCGCGGATCCAGGGCAGCGCCAGCGGGTCGGTGGCGGCCAGCGCCGTGTAGCGGCGCTCCTCGGTGTCCCCGTACAGCAGGCTGGTGGCGACCCGCATGCGCAGGGCCCGCGGCCCCTCCCCGAACTCGACGGCGGGCAGCACGCCCATGCCGAAGCGCTCCAGCAGCAGCCCGGTGAGGGCCGGCCCGGTGGTGACGCCGTGCAGCCGGGCCAGCCGCTCGCGCATCGGATCGAAGTCCGGGTAGAGGTAGAACGCGGCCCGCGGCGGGGCGACGGTCGCCCCCGCTCCGGTGAACACGTCCGTCACGGCACGGGCGACGATCCCGTGCAGGCGGCGGCTGCGGTCGATGTGGTCCACCAGCTCCGCGGGTTCCGTGAAGGCGTGTGCGGCGGCCTCCTGGACCGGGGCGGCCGGGCTGGACCAGATCTCGCTGGCCACACCGAGCAGGCCGCCGCGCAGCCGGTGCCCGATCGCGGAGTCGGGCAGGCGCAGGACCCCGATCCGCCAGCCGCCCAGGGCGAGGTTCTTGCTCAGCCCGGTGGAGATGACGGTGCGCTCGGGGGCGAACTCGGCGGGGCTGTGCACCCGGACGGGCTCCGCGCCGGGGCCGACCGGGTGGACGAGGTCCCGGTAGATCTCGTCGGAGATGATCACCAGGTCCAGTTCGCGGGCGACCTCGGCCAGGCGGCGCACGGTGTCGCGACTCGCCACCGTACCGGTCGGGTTGTCGGGCAGGGTCGCGATGACCGCGTTGACGGTGCGCCCCTCCTCGCGGGCCGCGGTGACGGCCGCGTGCAGCAGGTCGGGCTGGGGGACGCCGCCCTCGCCGCCGCCCGCGGTCGGGACGAGCAGCGGGCGGGCGCCCACCAGGCGGCTCTGCGCGGCGTAGCTGACCCAGCTGGGCGCGGCGATGGCGGTGTCGCCGCCCAGTTCCAGCAGGAGGCTGTACAGCAGCGGCTTGCTGCCGGGCCCGGCGATCACCATGCCGGGGTCGGTGGGCAGTCCGCGGCGCTCCCAGTAGCCCGCGGCGGCCTCGCGCAGGACGGCGACCCCGGCGACGGGGCCGTAGGCGTTGGCGCCGTTCCCGGCGGTGAGTCGGTCGCGCATGACCGGGTGGACCGGCAGACCGGCTTCGCCGAACCCCAGGGGCAGTACGCGCACCCCCTGGCGGCGCTTCTCGGCGAGGGCTTCGTTGACGGCGAGGGTCGCGGAAACAGTGACGGTCATGTGACGACTCATCTCCGGCTCAGGGTCGGGCGTGCGGCCGCCGTTCGCGGTGGCGGCCTCTCGTTCCTCAGCCTGCCCAGCCGCAGCCTTCAGTACAAGCGCGTCTTTTCGATGCTGAGCGTAAGCTGTTCTTATGCTCGATCTCCGCCGCCTCCAGGTCCTGCGCGAGTTCTCCGTCCGGGGCACGATCGCGGCCACCGCAGCGGCCCTGGGGTACACGCCCTCGGCCATCTCCCAGCAGTTGTCCGCCCTGGAGAAGGAGACGGGGGTGGCGCTGCTGGACCGCACCCCGCGCGGGGCGGAGCTGACCGATGCCGGCCGGCTCCTGGTCGTCCAGGCCGAGGACATCCTGGCCCTGGTGGAGGCCACCGAGTCGATCCTGGCCGAGCAGGCCGACGTGGCCCTGGGGGTGGTGACGGTGACGGCGTTCCCGACCGCCGCCGTGGCGTTCGCCCCGCTGCTGGCGCCGCCGCTGCGCCGGCACGAGGAGATGCAGCTGGTGCTGCGCCAGACGCTGCTGTCGACGGGGACGGAGAAGGTGCGCTCACGCGAGGTGGACATCGCCCTGGTCGACGACTGGAGCGGCCAGCACCCGGGGCGGGGCGCGGACAGCGGGCTGCGGCACGTGCACCTGCTGCGCGACCCGATGGTGCTGGCCGTCCCGCAGGGGCACCGGCTGGCCGACCCGGGTGAGCCGGTGGTGCTGGAGCGGCTGTTGGGCGAGTCGTGGATCGTGGCACCCGAGGGTGAGCGCTCGCGCTACGGGACCGACCTGCTGCTGGCGGAGGTGGGCGGGCTGCCCGCGGCCGCCTGGGAGTTCGAGGGGCTGGGCACGGTGCTCAGCCTGGTCTCGCGCGGCATCGGGATCGCGGCGGTGCCGTCGCTGGCCATGGTGGGCGCCCCGGCGGGGCTGGTCCACCGCACGCTGCCCGGGCGGGTCCCGGCCCGGCACGTGTACGCGGTGGTGCGCCCGGCCTCGCTGCGCCGCCCGGCGGTCCAGGTCACCCTCCAGGCACTGCGGGCCGCGGCCGGGACCGTGGCCGGGGAGCTGAAGGAGCTCACCGACCGCCCCTCCTGAAGGCCCCCGTCTCCCCGCCCGCACGGCCGCCGGCGTGTCGTCGGCACCGACCGCGCCCGGCGGGACCCCACCGACCCGGCCACATCCACAGGACCGACCGGTGGACGAACAAGCTCACCGACCACCGACCGGCGGGCACATCCGCGACCCGGACACGAACCGATCCGGCCCGACGACGAAACCGCGAAGACGACGCCCGGCCGGGCAGGGAGACCGCCAGGACCCCACCGACCCGGCCACATCCACAGGACCGACCGGTGGACGAACAAGCTCACCGACCACCGACCGGCGGGCACATCCGCGACCCGGACATGACGGTGGCCCGGCCGTTCGGCCGGGCCACCGTGGCGCTCCCCGCTCCGGTGTCCCTCAATCGTCCTCGTCGCAGTTCCGGCGCCGCATCCGTTCGACGCGGCGGCGGAGTCTGCGGCAGACGTGCAGTGCGCGGTCCCGGTCGTCCCGGGCGTTCCACCACCGGGCGTAGGCCTCCAGCCGGCGTTGTCGCAGCGCCTCCAATTCGGCCTCCATGCGGGTCACCCGGTGCTCCAGGTCGATGCGTTCTCGTTCGAACGCCGACATGTCGCGCTCGTGGAACCCGGCTTCGCGTTCGGCGTCGAGCAGTCGGTCGTTGAGGGCCTGGTTCCCGTCACCGCCGCGGGTGATCCTGCCGAGGCCGCTCCGTCCATTGATCCCTTCGAACCACACACCCCATGTGTTTCCCGAGCCACACGGATATCACCGTCAGCCACGCAAAGAATGCGGAAAGTGGCAAAGCGCTGATTGTTCGCAATACAGACAAAGCCGACAAATATTCCTGCGGTTCGCCGACTGCGCCTTGACCGCCCTCAGGCGGCCAGCCGCTCCAGGTGCGCGGGCCGGGGCGCCGCAGGCAGCAGCCCCCGGTAGACCTCCTCGAACCGCTCCAGCGAGCGGTGGTGGTCGTGCCGCGCCGCCAGCTCCCGGCTGGCCTCCCCCATCGCCGCCCGCGCCCGCCCCGAGCCCAGCACGGTGAGCAGCCGGTCGGCCAGCGGCCGCGGTTCGCCGGGCGGGAACAGGAACCCGTTGCGCCCCTCCTCCACCAGGTGCGGCAGCGCCATGGCGTCGGCGACCACCACCGGCAGCCCCGTGGACATCGCCTCCAGGGTCGCGATGCTCTGGAGCTCCGCCACGCTCGCGATCGCGAACACGTCCGCCGCCGCGTACACCAGCGGCAGGTCGTCGTCCGGCACGAACCCCAGGAAGAACACCCGGTCGGCGACGCCCTCCGCGACCGCCAGCGCCCGCAGGCGCGCCTCGCAGCGGCCCAGACCGGCCAGGGCCAGCTGGACGTCCCGTTCCCGGGACACCAGGGCCAGCGCCCGGATCGTGTCGTCGATCCGCTTCTCCTCGTCCAGCCGACCCACGAACACGACGGTCTCCCGGTCCGGCAGGCCGAACTTCTCCCGCAGCGCGGGCCGCTCCGCCGGACGCGGGTGGAAGCGCTCCAGGTCGATCCCGCACGAGATCGGCTCGACCTCCCCGGCGAACCCCTTCTCCCGCAGCAGCGCGGCGGCCCGCGGGGTCGGCGTGGTCACGTGGTCGGCCTCCCCCGCCACCCGCACCATGTCCCGCCAGGCCAGGTCGCCCACCGCCGTCCGCATCACCCCGGGGATCCGCGCGTGGGCGTACAGGTTGTCCGGCATGAAGTGGTTGGTCAGCACCACCGGGATGCCCGCCGCGCGGCCCCTGCGCATCGCCGTGCGGCTCAGCGTGAAGTGGCTCTGCGCGTGGACGACGTCCGGGTCCAGGCGCTGCACCAGGCGGGCGATGTGGCCGCCCATGCCCAGCGGCACGGCGGCGCGCATGTCGGTCTGCTGTAGGGGGATCGGCGCCGACCGGAGCCGGTGCTCCAGCACCCGGCCGTTGCGGCGCACGTACGGGTCGCCCTCGGCGGAGGGGCACACCACGTGCACCCGGTGTCCGCGGTCCGCGAGCCCCTCGGCCAACCGGTGGGTGAAGTATCCGGCCCCGTTGACGTCGGGCGGGTAGGTGTCGGTGGCGATGAGGACGCGCAGCGCTCTGGACTGGGCCATGTGTGGAACTCCTTCGTTCAGCGGTTGCGGGTGCGGGCCGTGCTCGTGTGCGTGCGGGCCCCCTTCGCTTCGGGGTTGCGGTGCCGGGTCCGGGCCAGGGCGATGGTCCCGGCCATCGCCAGGGCCGTGAAGGCGAGCGCCCCCACCTGGGCCGTGAGCGTCTCGGGGGCGCCCTCGCCCAGGAGGAGCGCGCCGATCGCCACGCTGACCACGGGGTCGGTGATGAGGAGGGTCGCGTAGGCCGCCGCGAAGTGGCCGGTGCGGTAGGCGTTCTGCATGAGCAGCCCGCCGAAGACCGCCAGTACGAGGGCGAGCACGCTCAACAGGCCGAAGACGGTCGTCCAGTCGACGACCGCGTTGGCGGTGATCACCCGGGCCAGGCCCGAGGTCGCGCCCAGCGCCGTGCCCCCCGCCAGCGCGAGCATGATCCCCCGGGCGCCGCTGCGCATCCAGTGCGCGGTGAAGAACACGGCCAGGCCGAAGAAGAGGGTGGCGCCGGTGAGGATCAGGGCGGCCCGGGTGGACATGACCGGCAGGTCGGCGCCGTGCGGGAACGTCCAGAGCACGCCGATGAGGCCGACCATGACGGCGACCCCGGCGATGACCTGCGAGGTCCGTACCCGCTGGTGGTTGAACAGCGCCGACAGGACGATGGCGAACAGCAGCCCGGTGACGCCGATCGGCTGGATGATGGTGAGCGGTGCGCTGCTCAGGGCCAGCAGGTGCAGGCACGCGCCCGCGCCCGCGGCCAGGGTGCCCAGCAGCCAGCGCGGCTGGCGCAGCAGGTGCAGCAGGAACCCGGTGCGGGCCACCTGTTCCCCGGGGGCGCGCACGGCGTCGCGTTCCTGAAGGGCCGAGCCCAGGGCGAGCGCGAAGGCCCCCGCGACGGCGATGAGGACGGACCAGACCACCGTCACCACCGCCCGGGGGCGGACCGCTCCGGTCCCATCGTCGCCTGCGCCACTCTCGTCGTCTCCTCCCGGCGCCCGGGCGGCTCCGGGCGCGTCCAACAACGCTACGGACGGGGCTCCCGCTCCGGCGATGGCGCCAGCGCCCCTCTTGGGGTATGGCCCGCACCCCGCCCCCTTCGGGGGTTCTCCTCCCCCAGCATCCACCGGAGGCGGCCCGCAGGCGCTTTTCGGCGGATCGGACACGCCGGGCCGTTGTCCCGAGCCCTTCCGCGAAAGGCGGCGCGTTATGGGCCGGGAGCAGTCAAAACCGGGTAAGGGGCGGCCGGAATACGCGGGTGGGATCCGACCGCCGGGAGGGCACTGCTGCGCCGAAGGCGACCGCCGTGGCACCATGTCCCCTATTGGTCTAGACCGGATAGGAGCGCCCACCCGTGCCTGATACCTCCCCTTCCCTCCTCGCCTCCCGACCCGTGATCCCGCGCCCCGCCCAGATGGTCCCCGGCGAGGAGGTCGGGCTGACGCTGACCGCTGCGACCAGGGTGTCCGCCGACCCCGAAGCCCGGGACACCCTCGTGTGGCTCCAGCGTGAACTCGGCGCGGCCACGGGGTTGCCGCTCGCCACTGGCTCCGAGGACAGCCAGATCCGCCTCAGCGTGGACCCGGCCGCGGGCCTGGGCCGCGAGGGCTACCGGCTGATCGTCGACGGTGAGGGCGCGATCATCGTCGGCAACGACCCCGCCGGGGTCTTCTACGGAGCCCAGACACTGCGCCAGCTGCTGCCCGCCGACGCCCACCGGGACGCCCCCCTGGGCGGAACCGAGTGGACGCTGCCCGCCGTGCGGATCACCGACGCCCCCCGGTTCGCCTGGCGCGGCCTGATGCTGGACACCGCCCGGCACTTCATCCCCAAGCGGGAGGTGCTGCGCTACATCGACCTCCTGGCCCTGCACAAGCTCAACGTCCTGCACCTGCACCTCAGCGACGACCAGGGCTGGCGGGTGGAGATCGACCGCTACCCGAAGCTCACCGAGAAGGGGTCCTGGCGCACCCGCAGCCAGCTGGGGACCCCCCGCCCGGGGCAGGAGCCGGAGTTCGAGGAGCGCCCGCACGGCGGTTTCTACACCAAGGACGACATCCGCGAGATCGTCGCCTACGCCGACGCCCGGCACATCAGCGTCGTCCCGGAGATCGACGTGCCCGGTCACTCCCAGGCCGCCATCCACGCCTACCCCGAACTGGGCGAGGTCGGCGAGATCCCGGTGGGGCAGCGCTGGGGCGTCTTCGAGGAGGTGCTCGCGGTCACCGACGATGTCATCGGGTTCTACAAGAACGTCATCGACGAGTTGCTGGAGCTGTTCCCGAGCACGTACTTCCACGTGGGCGGTGACGAGTGCCCCAAGACCCAGTGGAAGGACAGCGAGAGCGCGCAGCGGCGCATCCGCGAGGAGGGCCTGGCCGACGAGGACGAGCTACAGAGCTGGTTCATCCGGCAGCTCGACGACCACCTCACCGCGCGCGGCCGCCGCCTGGTGGGCTGGGACGAGATCCTGGAGGGCGGGCTGGCCCCGGGTGCGACGGTGATGTCCTGGCGCGGCGAGGAGGGCGGCGTCGCGGCCGCCAGGGCGGGGCACGACGTGGTGATGTCCCCCACCGCCACCTCGTACCTGGACTACAAGCAGTCGGAGTCCGACGACGAGCCGATCCGGGTGGGCACCCTGCTGCGCACCCAGGACGTGTACCTGGCCGAGCCGGTCCCGGCCGAGCTGACCGAGGAGGAGGCGCGGCACGTCCTGGGCGCCCAGGTCAACGTGTGGACCGAGCACATCGACACGCCGCGGCGGCTGGACTACATGGTGTTCCCGAGGCTGTCGGCGTTCGCCGAGAAGGTGTGGTCGGCGGGCGAGCGCGACTACGCCGAGTTCGAGCCGCGGCTGGTGCACCACCTGACCCGCCTGGACGCGGCGGGTGTGGAATACCGCCCGCTCGACGGCCCGCGCCCCTGGCACACCCGCCCCGGCGTCCACGGCTGGGGCTGATCCCGCGCCCCCGCCCCCGGCGCCCGGCCCGGCGCCGGGGGCGGACGGTGTCCCACCGAGTGGTGCGACTTCGTTCGGCCCCAGAGCCCCAGAGCCTCAGAGCCCCAGAGGAAGCGACGCACGGTGGTGTCCCGCCGAGTGGTGCGACTTCGTCCGGCCCCCGGGTGCCGAAGGCGACAACGCCCCGGTCGGCGACGCGTCCTTGTGCGAACAGCCGGTGTTCTCGCACCACTCGACGGGACACGCCCCGACGCACCGGCCGACGGTCCGTTCCCGCCTGAACAGCCGTCGTCCTCGCACCACTCGACCGGACATGCCCCGGGGGCGGGGCGCCCGGCCGCTCAGAAGTAGGTGGCGACGACGTCGACGACCGTGTCGGCGTCGTCGACCACCGGGATGCTCCGCCACCGGTCGAAGGTCGTGCAGGGGTGGGAGATCCCGAACGACATCAGGTCTCCGGGGCGCACCCCCAGCTCCGGCGGGACGTCGAGGTAGGCGTGCTGGTCGTCGAACCTGCGCACCGTCACACCCTCCGCCGGGACGGTGGCGCCGCCGGGACGGCGCAGCACGCGCGCGACCGGCAGGTCCTGGTCGTACCCGGCGTCGCGGCGGCCCATCCCGGCGATCGCCAACCCCTCCTCGGGCGCGGACACGATCCGGGCCCACACCTCCAGGGCGCCGGTGAGCGCCTCGCCGCCCTCGGGCAGCCGGTTGTAGGGGGTGACGCGGCGGTACAGCCCGTCGTCGTGGCCGATGTAGGCACCGCTGCGCAGGATCGGCACCACGTCCCGTGCGCCGCCGAACTCCTCGGCCACCAGGTCGAACCAGGCGCTGCCGCCCACCGTGACGACCGGCGGCCCGGCCTCCCCGCGCGGGGAGGCGGCGGCCAGCGCCGCGGCGTCGGCGTGCAGGTCGCGCAGGAAGGCGCGGACCCCGTCGGCGCCGGACAGCGGCCCCTCGTACCCGGCCACCCCGGCGATCGGGCGCCCGGTGACCGCCTCGACGGCGCGGGCCAGCTCCAGGACCTCCTCGCGGGTGCGCGCGCCGGTGCGGCCGCCCGGGACGCCGCGCTCGATCAGTACGCCGGGCGGGCGGTCACCCCCGGCGCCCCCGAGCCCCTCGGCCAGGGCCGCGACCCCCTCGGGGGAATCGACGTAGAACAGGAACTCGAAGTCGGGGTCGGCGGCGCCCTCGTCCGCGGCCCAGCGGATCACCCCGGGTTCGAGCAGCTCGTTGGCGAGCAGGATCCGCCGCACCCCGAACCGGTGCACCACCAGCGCCTGGTTGGCGGTGGCGACGGTGATGCCCCAGGCGCCCGCCGCCAACTGGCGGTCCAGCAGGGCGGGCGCCATCGAGGTCTTGCCGTGCGGGGCGAACAGCAGCCCGTGGCGGCGGGTGAAGTCGGCCAGGGCCGCGGTGTTACGGGCGAGCGCCGACTCGCGCAGCACCAGCAGCGGCCACGTGAACGGTCCGTCGAACAACCGGTCCCGGCGGGCGGCGAAGTCCGCGGCGGCGACCGGTTCGCCCGGCCACCACACCCCCTTCGTCCGCCAGTCGACGAGTTCTCCGGTGTCCGAACGGTCGCTCACGTGGTCCCGCCTCCTGTCGTGGGTCTCCCCGCAATCTAGTGGCTAGTGCAGAACCGGTACCAGGGGGACGGGGAGCAGCGGGGTCGCGGCCTGGTCCGGGGCGCCGTCGCGGCCCTCGTCGCCGAGGAAGTCGCGGATCGCGCGCTGTCCGGCGTCGGGGTAGTCGGTGATGAACCCGTCCGCCCCCATGCGCAGGACGGCGTCCATGCCGGCCCGGCTGTTGACCGTGTAGGGCATGGTCTCGAACCCGTGCTCGTGGAGCAGCTCCACATAGTCGGCGTTGACGGTGGTGTGGTTGGGGTTGACCATGTGCGCCCAGGTGAAATCCGCCAGCCGGTTCTCGGGGACCCGCCCGAGCAGGGCGTGCGGGACCGAGGGCAGCATCCGCTTGGAGGAACGCGTGGCCTCCCAGTCGAAGCTCTGCACGACCAGGCGGCGCGGCTCCCACGGGGGGTTGTGCTCCAGCCAGATCGGGCGGGTGAACAGCTCGGCCGTGATCTCCTTCTCGATGCCGGGATAGCGGTCGGGCTCCTTGATCTCCAGGAAGAGGTTGAGGTCCAGCTCCTCCATCCGGTCCAGGGCCTCGCCCAGGGTGGGCACGGGCTCGCCTGCGAACTCGGGGGAGAACCAGGATCCGGCGTCGAGCCGGCGCACCTCCGCCAGGGTGTAGTCGGCGACCTGGTGGGATTCGCGGTCCGGGAAGACCTCTTCGACGTCGGTGGTGCGGGTGAGGGTGACGTCGTGCAGGAGGACGAGCTCGCCGTCCCGGGTCTGCCGGACGTCGATCTCGACGGTCTGCGCGCCGAAGCGCCGTGCGGCGTCGAGTCCGGCGAGCGTGTTCTCGGGGGCGTGTCCGGCGGCTCCCCGGTGGGAGACGGCGATGATCGGGCGCTGGGGGTCTGCGTGCTGGACGATGACGGGCTTCTCCGTGGTGGTGCCCAGCGGGTCGAGCCCGGGGGCGTGCGCCGCGGACGCGGCGATGGGGGCGCTGACGGCGAGGGCGAGTGAGACGACTCCGACGACGATGCCGATGCGGTGCACCGGACCTCCCAGGTACGCGTGGACGGACGTATCGATGGGCTCCTCGACACCGAAGCCTGAATGCTTTCGGTGACCACCCGGTGACGGGGTGCGGAGCGCACGGGAACAGTCCGCGGTCATGTTGTCCGCCTCCCACCGATTATCACAGTATGCATTCACTTGATGACTTCATGTTACATTCTTGGCCTTCGAGACCCTCGATAATTACGCAGAGCCCTGCAATTATCACTATTAGTAGTCGATGGGAAGGAACACTATGCGCAAGCACCGCACCAGGTGGGTCGCGACTCTCGGCGTCGTCGCCCTGGCCGCCGCGGGGCCGGTCGGACTCGCCGGGTCCGCCCTCGCCGACGAGGAGGACGCGCGGGAGCTGAGCTGGCCGGTCGTCCGCCAGGGCCAGTCCTCGTACAGCCTCGACGGGTACGAGATCGGTTACCTGCCCCCCGGTCTGGAGAGGTACGGCATCAACGCCACCTCCATCACCGACCGCCAGGGCGGGCGCCAGTCTCAGCTCTCCTGGGTACAGGGACCCGACCAGCTCTACGGCCGCGTCTCCGTGATCCGCTCCGAGGCCGTCCAGGACCTCGACGACCTGCGCGAGAGCCGGTACAGCCACATCCCCGACCGGGAGCTGGAACTCGTGGAGGGCGACGCCGCCTTCGAGGACGGGGCCTACCTGTCCGAGGAGACCGGCGACCTCTTCTGGATGGCCAGACCCGGCGTCGCCGTGGCCGCCCACCTACAGCCGGACCGGTGGGAGGTCAAGGAGCTGCGCCGGATGGCCGAGGAGGTCGTCGAGGAGCCCGGGGCCGCCCAGGAGCCCGCCCAGGAACCTGTCGAGCAGCCCGCGGAAGAGGCCGCGGAGGAGGCCGCCGAGGAGCCCGAGGAGCCCGTCGAGGCGACCCCGGAGCCGGAGGAGGTGGTCGACGAGGTCGTGGACGAGGGCCCCGAGACCCCCGAGACGCCCGTCGACACCCCCGAGGCCCCGGAGACTCCCGAGGTGCCCGAGGCGCCCGTCGAGACCCCCGAGCTGCCGGCCGAGACGCCCGAGGCGCCCGTCGAGACCCCCGAGACCCCGGAGGCACCCGTCGAGACGCCGGAGGCCCCGGTCGACGAACTGCCCTCGGTGCCGGAGGACCCGGACACCCCGGAGATCCCCGGGACCCCGGTGGACGATGTGGTCGACGAGGCTCCCGAGACTCCCGAGGCGCCCGAGGCGCCCGTCGAGACCCCCGAGGTCCCGGTGGAGACCCCGGAGGCACCCGTCGAGACCCCGGTCGACGACGCCGTCACCCTGCCCGGACAGGGCTCCCGCGAGGTCAAGAACTGCCTGCTGGACCGGTTCGTGGACTTCGAGTCCGGTGAGACCGGCCTGGACGGGTCCCAGCTGGCCCAGGACAGCGGCGAGTTCGTCGAGCAGGCCCTGGGCAAGGAGGACCTGGACGACGCCGAGCGCGACCGCCTGCTCGCCACCGTCTGGTACTACGGCGACGAGGGCGACAAGAACGCCGCCATCGACACCTGCGCCCAGGAGAACGAGCTGGAGCGCGCCCAGGTCGAGCAGGTCGTCGCCGAGCTCGCCGACCTGATCGCCGAGCTGGCCGCCGAGGCCGAGGCCGCCGTGACCGAGGCCGAGAAGGCCGACGACGACGCCGATGCCGCCGTGTCCGAGCTCGACACCGTCGATGACGAGGAATGGCGCGAGCTGTGGGACTCCCTGCCCTGGAGCGTCCCGAGCCAGCGGTAAACACCGATGACCGACGCCGGGGGCCGCGGGCCCCCGGCGTTCGCGCGTTCGCCCCTCCGCCCATCCCACGACCCCTCCCCCACCCGCAGGACGTGCTGTAACGTCACCCTGCGCGGACCGGTATCCCGTTCCGCGAACGGCGTGCTCCCCCACCTCTGCTACCCCTGGAGGCCCCTCCGATGGCCCGTTTCACCACCCGTCCCCAGCTCAGAGGCGACTTCGGCATGGTCGCGTCCACCCACTGGCTGGCCAGCGCCACCGGCATGTCGATCCTCGAACGCGGGGGCAACGCCTTCGACGCCGTGGTCGCCGCGGGCTTCACCCTCCAGGTCGTCGAGCCGCACCTCAACGGCCCCGGCGGCGAGGTCCCGGCGGTCTTCCAGGCCGCGGGCGGGCCGGTCCGGGTCCTGTGCGGCCAGGGGGTGGCACCCGCCGCCGCCACGATCGAGGCGTTCGCCGGGATGGACCGCATCCCCGGCAGCGGGGTGTCGGCCGCCGCCGTTCCGGGCGCCTTCGACGCGTGGATGCTGCTGCTGCGCGACCACGGCACCCTGACCGTGCGCGACGTCCTGGACCACGCCGTCGGCCTGGCCGAGCGCGGCTACCCCGTACTGGACCGGATCTCCGCGGCGATCGCCGCCCTGGAACCCGTCTTCACCCGGCACTGGACCGGCTCCGCCCAGGTCTACCTGCCGCACGGCCGGGTGCCCGCCGCCGGGACCCGGCTGCGCAACCCGGCCCTGGCCGCCGCCTACCGGCGGATCATCGCCGAGGCCGAGGCCGCCGGGGGCGACCGCGAGGCGCAGATCGAGGCGGCCCGCCGCAGCTGGTCGCAGGGGTTCGTGGCCGAGGCGGTGGCCGCGTTCCTGGCCGTCCCGGTGCCCTCCTCCACCGGTGAGCCGCAGCGGGGGCTGCTCACCTCCCAGGACATGGCCGACTGGAGCGCCACCTACGAGGACCCGGCGAGCGTCTCCTACGGTGCCCACACCGTCCACAAGACCGGCCCCTGGGGCCAGGGCCCCGTCATGCTCCAGCAGCTGCGGCTGGCCGAGGCGCTGGGCACCCGCGGAGAGGGCGCCGACTTCGTGCACCGGGTGACCGAGGCGGCCAAGCTCGCCTTCGCCGACCGCGAGGCGTGGTACGGCGACCCCGACTTCACCGACGTCCCGCTCCAGGAGCTGCTGTCCGCCGAGTACGCCGCGGCGCGCGCGGCGCTGGTGGACGACGGCCGCGCGTCCCTGGAGCAGCGCCCCGGGAGCGTGGCCGGGCGCACGCCCTTCACCCCGCCGGTGCACCTGGCGCAGGAGGCCCCGACGGACCGCACCCTCGGTGAGCCCACCGTGCAGCGCGGCGACACCTGCCACGTGGACGTGGTGGACTCCCGCGGCAACATGGTGTCGGCGACCCCCAGCGGCGGCTGGCTCACCGGCTCCCCGGTGATCCCGGCCCTCGGCTTCCCGTTGGGCACCCGGACCCAGATGTTCTGGCTCGACCCGGAGTCCCCCAACGCCCTGGCCCCGGGCCGGCGGCCGCGCACCACGCTGTCCCCGACCCTGGTCACCCGGGAGGACGGGCAGGCGGTGCTGGCGATCGGCACCCCGGGCGGCGACCAGCAGGACCAGTGGGCCTTCACGGCGCTGCTGCGCATCCTCAACGGGGTGACGGACCTCCAGGAGGCGCTGGACGCCCCGATGTTCCACACCAACGCCTTCCCCAGCTCGTTCCACCCCCGGGAGACCGTCCCGGGCGACCTGGTCGTGGAGCCGGGCCTGGGCGAGGACGTCATCGCCGAGCTGCGCCGGCGCGGGCACCGGGTGCGGGTGTCCGAGCCGTGGTCACTGGGGCGGCTGGCGGCCGTGGCCCGCGATCCGGAGACCGGGGAGCTGCGTGCGGCCGCCGACGCGCGGGGGGCCCAGGGGTACGCGGCCGGGCGATGAGACGAACGGAAACGAAACGGACACCCGATTCGCCGTTTTGCACGTTAAGCCGGGTTTGGGACCACTTGCCTGCCTTGATCGTGCCTCTTGCCAAATCGCCCGCTCGCTGCTTATGTAGTCCTTGTGCGACGGAACGCCGTCGTCACACCCCAGGACCATCCCGACAGGGTCGGCACGCTGTCTCCCCCTCCCTCAGCGGCCCCCTGTCAACCCCCTCCTGAACCGAGGCCTGCCTTCCCCTCCCGGCCGGGTCCTTCGGACAAGGAGACAGTGGGCCGTGGTACCGCCGACGAGGCGGCACCACGGCCCACCGCCTTTCCCGGGCACCCGTCCCTTTCCGGCCCGCCGAACGCACGCGGGCCCCGGCCGCGGATGGTGTCCCGCCGAGCGGTGTGACTTCGTTCGACCCCCGGGCACCAGAGGCGACGACACTCCGGTCGGCGACTCGTCCCTGTGCGAACAGCCGGTGTTCTCACACCACTCCACGGGACATGACCCGGCCGCGGACCCGGGTTCCGACGGTGGTCGCGACACCCCGGCTTTCAGGGGGACGCGACCACCGTGTCGTTCGCACAGGACCGCGAAGCGCTCAGAACCGGGTTCCCGCGACCGACGGACCAGACCGGTGGGTGGTGTCCCGCCGAGCGGTGTGACTTCGTTCGGCCCCCGGGCACCAGAGGCGACGACACTCCGGTCGGCGACTCGTCCTTGTGCGAACAGCCGGTGTTCTCACACCACTCGACGGGACACGACCGACCGGTGGCGTCTCCAGGGCCGCCCGCCACCGCCGCCGAGAGACGGCCGGCGGGCGGCGGCACCTGCCCCCACGGACGGCCGACGGCCGCGGACCCCTCCTCGGAGGCGCCCGTTCCGGGCCCGCGGAACCCCGGCGGCGCCCCGCCGGACGTCAGGTGCGGATGCGGACGGAGCCGGCGTAGTTCGCAGTGCGCACCGGGGTGACGCGCACGTCCAGCCCGGTCCGCGGCGCCTCCAGCATCATCCCGTCGCCCAGGTAGATCGCCACGTGCGAGATGTAGTCGGGCGCGGTGGGGTCCGACCGCCAGAAGATGAGGTCGCCGCGCTCCATGTCCTCGAAGGCGATGCGCTCGCCCGCGTTCCACTGGTCGTGGGTGACGCGCGGGATGTCCACGCCCGCCTCGCGGAAGGCCCACTGGAGCAGGCCCGAGCAGTCGAACCCGACGCCCGGGGTGGTGCCGCCCCAGACGTAGGGGACGCCCAGCTGGGACTCGGCGTTGGCGATGACCCGCTCGATGACCGTCGACGGCACGGCCTCGCCGTCCTCCGCCGGCTCGGGGGCGTCGCCCACCAGCTGGACGGACACGTCCTCGCCCAGCGCTTCGCCGAGGTCCTCGTACAGCTCCCACAGGTCGGCCTCGGGGGCCGAGACCACCAGCGCGTTGCCCTCGGGCATGCCCAGCTCGGCGGCGGTCTCCCGGGAGACCAGGGCGTCGATCCCGGCGATGCCGGAGGTGGCGTGCGTCCACACCTGGAGCGGCACGTCGCCACGGCCGCCGGTCACGGTGACGTCACCGCCGACCTCCAGCTCGCGCTCGGTCCCGGCGGTCTTGGACAGCGCGATGCGCCCCTCGGCGACGCCCTGCCAGATGTCGTCGGACTCGGCGGAGGGCTCGGGGGCGTGGTTGCGGAAGGTGGAGGGGTTCACGCCCAGCACGGACGTGGCCTCCTCGTCGATCAGGACCCGGGCGGCGTCCACGGTGAGCACGTGCTCGACGCCGTCGATCCCGCGGACCGCGTCCACGGCCCGGGCGGGCAGGGTCTCCTGGGCGACCACGAAGTATTCGATGCTGCGCGCCTCGCGGAAGGGGGCCACGTAGGCGTTGTGGCGCAGGTCGTCGGGGTCGGCGACCTCCGGGGAGGCGGAGGCCTGCGGCTCCCGGCGGGGGTCGGACCCGCTGGGGGCGTCGGGGTCGACCTGTTCGCTGATGGGGGGTCGGTCCTCCACGACCGGGTCGGCCCAGGCCGGGGCCGCCCCGAACGCGGTGAAGGCGGCCACCAGGACCGCAGTGGTGCAAGCAGATCTACGGCTCCGCACGGGGATGTCTCGCCCTTTCTCTGAACGACCCGGGGTGTGGGGGACCCCTACGGCGCGCGCCTTTCCGATGACGTTCCGAGTCCAAGAATGGGTGCACCCGGACGCCTTTGCAAGAAGCCCACGCCGTCCGATTTCTGGCGACTCGGTACGGCCTGGTCAGAGGGTCATCGGGGGCGGGGGGTGGCTTCGTAGTCCTCTGTGACGGTCACGGCCAGGGGGAATCGTACCGGAGTGTCCCCGAACAGGACAGTGCGCGCCCGCTCCCGAGCGGCGTCGATCGCGTGAACGGCCTCCTGCGCCCGCTCCCGGGGCACGTGCAGCAGCACCTCGTCGTGCACGAAGAAGACCACCGCCCCGGGCATCGACAGCCGCAGCGACGCCAGCAGCACCAGCGCCCACTCGGCGGCCCCGGCCTGCACCACGAAGTTGCGGGTGAACCGGCCGTGCGCCCGCCGGTGGCGCTCCCCGTCGGGGCCGGCCGTGCGCCGCTCCCACCCGGTGGGCCGGGGCGAGGTCCGGCCCAGCCAGGACCGCACCACCCCGCCCCGCTCCCCGGTGCGGGCGGCGGTGTCCACGTACTCCAGGGCCCGTGGGTAGTGGCGGCGCAGCAGCGCCAGCAGCGGGGCGGCGTCGCCGCCGGTCTGGCCGTACATGGCGGAGATCAGGCCGAGTTTGGCACGGGCCCGGTCGTCGCCGGTGTGCACGGCCAGGCGGGCGTACAGGTCGTCCTCGGCGGCCGCCTCGGCCAGGGCGGTGTCCCCCGAGACCGCGGCCAGGACGCGCGGCTCCAGCTGCCCGGCGTCGGCGCGCAGCAGCACCCACCCGGGGTCGGCCCGCACGGCGCCGCGCAGCGCCTTGGGGATCTGTAGGGCGCCGCCGCCCCGGGTGGCCCACCGCCCGGAGACGACCCCGCCCACGACGTAGTCGGGGCGGAACCGGCCCAGGCGCACCCCCGCGGGGTCCTCCCGCTCGTCCACCCAGGCGTCCCGCCAGGCCCAGCCGTTGGCCGAGTGCAGCCGCGACAGCTCCTTGTAGCGCAGCAGCAGCGGGACCACCGGGTGCTCGATCCGCTCCAGTTCCCGGGCCCGGGTGGAGGCGACGGGGTGGCCGATCCACGCCATGGCCCTGAGCACCTGCGCCGGGGAGTCGGGGTTGACCTCGCGGCCGACCGCCTCGCCGATGCGGGCGGCCAGGTCGGCCAGCACCGGGGGGCGGCGCCCCGCCGGGGGCCGCGGGCCCAGCAGGTCGGCGAGGATGCGGTCGTGCAGGTCGGGCCGCCAGGGCAGGCCCTCGTGGGACATCTCGGCGGCGGCCAGTGCCCCGGCCGACTCCAGCGCGGCCAACAGGTCCATGCCGGGCGGCAGCGCGGACAGGCGGCGCCGCTGGTCGGCGTGGACCTCGGCCAGGGCGCCGAGCCGGTCCGCGTCCGGCGGCAGGGTGGAGCGGTCGGCCTCGAAGAGCGCGGGCTGGGCGGCCGTGCCCTCCCCGGCGGGCTCGTGGGGGTCGGCGGGCACCGGTCGCCCGTGCAGCCGGGACCAGGCGGCGCCCAGGGAGCGGGGTTCGCCGTGGCGGCCCTCGTACCCGAGCAGCAGCGCCTCGACGAGCGCCGCGTCGTGGCAGCGCTCCACCCGCACCCCGGCGCGCACCAGGTCGGGGTAGACGTCGCGGGTGTCGGCCCACACCCAGCGGGGCCGGTCGGCCTCGGCGGCGCGGACGGCCGCGGCGAGGTCGTCGACCCGCCGCTCCGGGCCGTCCCCGTCCAGCGGCCGCAACCGTCCGCCGCCCTCGCCGTCGGCGACCACCGCGATCCTCATGCGTCCATTGTGGTCCCCGGTACCGACGATCGGCGGCCGCCCGGGAACCGGGGCCGCACCGGCCCCTCCCGGGGTCTCTACCGGCGGCCGGGCCGGACCACGTTCTCCAGGGGTTCGCCCGCCGCCCAGCGGGCGAGCTGGGCGTCCAGGAACGCGCGGGCGCGCGGGTAGAACGCCGCGGACCCGCCCGCCACGTGCGGGGTGACGAACACGCCGGGCGCGTCCCACAGCGGGTGGTCGACCGGCAGCGGCTCGGGGTCGGTCACGTCGAGCGCCGCGCGCACCCGCCCGTTCTGCGCCAGCAGCGCACCGGTGTCCAGGACCGGGCCGCGGCCGACGTTGACCACCAGGGCGTCGTCGCGCAGCAGCGCGAACTCCGCGGCGCCGAACAGCCCCCGGGTGCGTTCGTTCAGCGGGGTGATCAGCACGACGACGTTCGCGCCGGGCAGCAGGGCGTGGAGTTCGTCGACACCGTGCACGTCCTCCTCCGGCCGGGCCCGGCTCGCCACCCGCACGACCTCGGTCTCGAAGGGCAGCAGGCGGCGTTCGACGGCCTGCCCGATGCTGCCGTACCCGATGATCACGACCCGTTGGTCGGCCAGGGAGCGCAGCGGCACCGCACCCCACCGGTGCTCGCGCTGGTCGACCGCCCACCGCGGCAGGTCGCGCTGGGCGGCGAGGATGAGCGCCAGCGTGTGCTCGGCGGTGCTGGCGTCGTGCAGGCCGCGCCCGTTGCACAGGGTGACGTGGTCGGGGATCAGGTCCAGCACGTGCTCGTACCCGGCCGAGGTCAGCTGGAGGACCTCCAGCTTCGGCATCCGGCCGATGACGTCGTAGCGTTCGTCGACGCCCTGGGTGGAGGGGGCGTAGGGCACCTGGTAGAAGGCGACGTCGTCGAGCCCGTCCGGCGCGGGCCCCCCGGCGTAGACGTCCACCGTGAGCGCCTCCGGCGCGTTGCGGCGGTTCTCCTCCCACTGCACCAGTGCCCGGCCTGCCATGAATCGGTCCCCCTGCTGGTCCTCGTGTGTCCGCCGCCACCCTATCCGGGCCCGTCAGGCCCCTCCCCCACCGCGGTGCGCGGTGCCGCCGTCGCGGTGGGCCAGCTCGTAGCAGGCGATCGCGGCCGCGGCGGTGACGTTGAGGGAGTCGACGTCGCGGCCGGACATGGGGATGTGGACGCGTGCGTCGGCGCGCTCCAGCCAGCGCGCGGACAGCCCGTCGCCCTCGGTGCCCAGCAGCAGGCCCACTCCGTGTTCGGGCCCGGCCCCGGCCAGCGCCTCGCGCAGCGGCCGGGAGCCCTCACCGGGGGTGAGGGCCATGAGGTGGAACCCGGCGGCGCGCAGCTCGTCCAGGCCGCCGTACCAGTCGTCGAGCCGGGTGTAGGGCAGGGTGAACACGGCGCCCATCGACACCTTGACCGCCCGCCGGTAGAGCGGGTCGGCGCAGCGCGGGGCCAGCACGACGGCGTCCACTCCCAGGCCCGCGGCGCTGCGGAAGATCGCGCCGACGTTGGTGTGGTCCACCAGGTCCTCCAGCACGACGATGCCGCGCGCACCGGCCAGGACCTCCGCCAGGGACGGCAGCGGCCTGCGGTGGAAGGCGGCCAGGGCGCCGCGGTGCAGGTCGAACCCGACCAGCCGCTCGGCGGTCTCCTCCGGCACCAGGTACAGCGGGGCGTCGGCGACCAGGCCGGCCAGGGCCTCGGCGCGGCGCCGGGTGAGCAGGAAGCTGCGCGGGGCGTACCCGGCGGCCGCGGCCCGGCGGATGACCTTCTCCCCCTCGGCCATGAACAGGCCGTGTTCGGCCTCCAGGTGGCGGCGCAGGTTCACGTCCCGCAGCCGGGTGTAGTCGGCGAGCCGGGGGTCGGCGGGGTCGTCGATCTCGATGACGTGCATGGACGACGATTATCCCCGGTCCCCGGGGGCGGGCGCGGCGCGGTGCCGCACGGCCCGGTGGGGTGTCACACGGCTCGGCGCCGCGCTACATGATCTGGTCGGTGAGGGGGCGCAGCCGCTGCCAGCGGGCCTCCTCGCAGGAGCCCTTGCGGGTGAGCGTGGTCTCGACCTCGTGGCCCTCCCAGACGCCCACGACGGTGGCCTCCTGCGGGCCGTACAGCTTGTCGGTGCACACGGTGCCTTCGCTGACCTCGGTGAACAGCGACTCGCTGCCGGGCAGCGCGGCGGTGGTGGGCTCGGTCGAGACCCCGTCGACCGCCTCGGAGTCGGCCTCCTCCTCGGTCGGCTCGGCCTCCTCGCCGGAGCTGGGGTGTTCGGCGCTGCCCGCGGGTTCGCCGTGGAACTCGGCGGCGACGGCGGCCAGGTCGGCGCAGGCCTGCGCGTCCTCCTCGGCGTTCCCGGTGCACTCCAGGGTCTGCACCCAGGCGCGGTCGCGGTCGCTGACGTGGATCTCCAGCGTGCCGATCGGCCCGCGCGGCGCGCTCGCCTCGTCGCCGTCCGGCTCGGTGTCGAGTCCGGTCAGGTCGGGGCTGAGGGCGGTGGCGGCCTGCACGTCCTGCTGCGGCGGCAGCATCGACGGGCCGACGATCACCCCGTAGGCGACCGCGCCGGCGCAGCAGGCGCCGGCGAGCAGAGCGGTGCCGAGTGTTCCTCGGCTCCGGTGATCACGATCAAGGGACATGCGAAAACCCTCGGGGGTCGTCGGTCACGGGAGGTTCCGCGGTGTGCGCCGGCGGCCATGGGGAGTATGTGCCGGGGCGGACTCCTGGAGCGGGGCCTAAGCCTAACGGGAACACCGGTGTGCTCCGTGGTGAGCACGGTAACAAAGAGATCACCCCACTCTGGTCGGGGGAGGACCTCGCCGGCCTCGGGGCGGAGCCGGTCCGGGTGCCCTCCCGGCCGGTCCCACCGCCTCTTCCGTTCCCGCGTTACCAACGAGTAAGGTCCTGATGACGATGGCGGAGAGTGGCTCAGGTCATAGAAGCCGTAGGGTGTTGTGAACCCTTTTCGTCCCGTATGACGCCGTCGGGCGCGCGGTGGTTCGCTCTCCCGGCGGTTCGCTCTCCCGGCGTTCGAGGTGCCCGGCGCCGCACCCCGTGCCCTGAAGTCCCTCCGTCCCCGTGCCCCTGTCCCCGTCCGCGCCGACTCCCCCACACCCCGCCGCGCCCCGCGGGGACCGGCCGCGGCAACGCCCCGGAGTGCCCGTGTCCAGTGGACGTCACCGCCTCACCTCACCGACCTTCGCGACGACCCGCCGCCTGGTGCGGTCGCCGCTGGGGATCAGTGCCGTCGTCGTCGCGCTCATCGCGGCGGCCGCGATCGCCGTCCCCCTCGGGATCGGCGCGCTCGGCTGCGGGGAGACCCGCTACCTGCGGGTGTCGGCCACCCAGAGCCTGGCCCCGATGCTGCGCGAGGCGGCCACCGAGTTCAACGCCGAGCGCCCCTCCTACGGCGGGGACTGCGTGTACGCCCAGGTGGACGAGATCGCCCCGCACCGGATCATGACCGCCCTGGCCGGCGGCCCCGGCGCGGGCTCCACCATCACCCCGCACGTGTGGGTGCCCGAGTCCTCCGCCTGGGTGGAGCTGACCCGCATGTCCGCGGGGGGCACCCACGGCATCGAGACCGACCCGCCCTCGCTGGCCTCCTCCCCCGTGGTGCTGGCCGCACCGGAGGGGACCGAGGGCATGCCCGCCCCCGACGAGACCGACTGGACCGTCGTACTGCCCGGTGAGCGCGACCCCTACCGGCCGCTGGTCATGGTGGACCCCAACCGCGGCGCCGACGGCATGACGGTGATGCACGCGGTCCGGCGCCACCTGGGCGGCGGGGACGACGCCGACACCGCGATGACCGACTTCGTGCGCGACGTGCAGACCGACAGCGCGTTCGGCGAGATCGACCTGGCCACCTTCTTCACCGGGGCCGCCCGCGACGGGACGCGCCCCGCCCCGGTGATCGTGGTCCCCGAGCAGGCCGTGGTGTCCTACAACGCGAACCGCACCGGGGAGGCGCCGCAGTTGCAGGCGCACTACCCGCAGGAGGGAACGGTCTCCCTGGACTACCCCTACGTCACCACCACCGACACCCCCGCCCTGCGCTCGGCCGCCGCCGACCTGTACGAGGTGCTGCGCGGTGACGCCTACCGCGACCGCCTGCGCGAGCTGGGGTTCCGCGACCCGAACGGGGAGGCCTCCAGCGCCCTGGCGGCCCGCCCCGGGATCACCGCGACGGCCCCCCCGGTCCACGGCGACCTCACCGGCGACGCCCTGCTGGCCTCGGTCACCGACTGGAACCGGCTGTCCATGCCCACCCGCACCCTGGTGCTCGCCGACGTCTCGGGCAACATGGCCGAGGACCTCGACGGCGCCGACGGGGGGACCCGGATGGAGGCCGCCCGGCAGGCCGCGCTGATGGGCCTGGGCCTGTTCCCCGACGCCACCGACATGGGCCTGTGGCTGATGTCGGAGGAGTACGGGGAGTCCGGCCGCGAGGAGTCCGCCGAGATGCACGGCCTGGGCGACGCAGAGGAGGGCCGGGAGGTCACCCGGCGCCAGGAGCTGATCGAGGTCGCGCAGACCATCGACGTGCGGGGCGGCGGCTCACGGCTCTACGACAACATCCTGGCCGCCTACGACGAGGTCCAGTCCGTCTACGACGAGGACAAGATCAACAGCGTCATCCTGCTGACCGCGGGCCAGGACGAGGGGTCCAGCGACCTGTCGCACGACGAGCTGGTGGCCGCCCTCCAGGACCGGTTCGACCCGCGGCGTCCGGTGAGCCTGTTCATCATCGCCTTCGGCGACCAGGCCGACCGCGAGGAGCTGCGTGCCGTCGCGACGGCGACCAGCGGATCGCTGTTCGTCACCGACGATCCCGACGAGATCGGCGACATCTTCCTCAGCTCGATCTCGCGGCGGCTCTGTGTACCCAATTGCGACAACTGACGCTTTTTTCTCGGGTCTGGACCGGGCGCACCCCGATGTCTCCCCGAGGATGCGGTCCGACCGAAAACGGTCTCGATTCTGTATCGGAATCGGTTTTCGGTCGGACCGCATCCCAGGGGAAGGCCACCGCGGCCGCGAACGGATCTCCCAAGGTGACGGGGGCTGCACGGGGGCGCGGCGCGGATCACTCCCCCACCCGACCGGAATGGACCGGTACGCCCCGTCTCCACCTGCTCCAGAAGGTTGAGTACCTTTCCCACCAGTAACACCCTTGCGGTCGGGCCGACGCCCTCCCGGTCCCGGCCCACCGATCCGCCCCGCACCGGCACCCGTACCGGTACCGGCGGACCGCTCCAGTAACGGCACCATCCCCCTGGACGACTCCTCGTCCGAACACACCACCCCGTGAGGAAAGCTGTGGGACGTCACCGCGGAAGATACGCAGAAGAACCCCCCGGCCGGTCCAGGCGCCGCCGCGGACGCGGCGGGGCCTTCGCCGCCCTGGCCGCGGCCCTCGTGATCGTCGTCGGACTGGCGGGGGTGGGCGTGTACATGTTCGGCAACTCCGGCGGGTGCGGCGGCTCCGACATCCGGCTCGACGTCGCCGTCAGCCCCGAGCTGGCGCCCGCCGTCGACGCGGTCGCCCGCGACTTCAACCTCACCGACACCGCCGTCGACGGCCGGTGCGTGCACGTCGAGGTCCGCCAGGTCGACTCGGCCAACGTCGCCTTCGGCATCACCGGCTCCGGCGCCACCATGGGCGACACCGACTCCGACGTGTGGATCCCGGACTCCTCGGTGTGGCCGCGCATGGTCCAGAGCCAGTCCGGCGACGCCGTCCTCACCGACACCGGGACCTCCGTGGCCCGCAGCCCGCTGGTCGTGACCCGGCTCGCCGCGTACGCCGAGGAGACCGACGAACCCACCACGTGGATGGACGTCGTGCCGACCACCGCGCCCGGCGAGCCGGCCGAGCGCACCGTCCGGGTCGTCGACCCGGCCCGCAACTCCACCGGCCTGGGCACCCTCTACCTGCTGCACGGCGCCCTGGAGGAGGCCAGCCCCGACACCGACACCTTCAACGCGACCATGACGGCGGCCCTCCAAGCGCTGCACCGCGGCGCCTCCGCCGACGAGGAGGCCGCCTTCCTGGCGCTCAGCGGCGGCGGCGAGGAGGCCCCGCCCCTCATGGTGATGTCGGAGCAGGCCGCCTGGCGCTACAACTCCGCCTACGACGAGAGCACCGTCCAGGTCGACTACCTCGAAGGCGGCACCTACTACCTCGACTACCCCTACCTCGTCCGCACCGAGGACGGCGACCTCACCCGCGCGGCCGAGGAGTTCCGCACCGCGATCCGCTCGGACTCGGCGCGCGAGCACATCCTCGCCGAGGGCTTCCGCGGCCCCGAGGGCGAGGTGGACACCTCCGTCCTCAGCGGCGACCACGGCTTCCTGGAGATCGCCCCCGAGGAGCTGCCGACCCCCTCCGAGGGTTCGATCACCGACCTGACCCGCACCTGGAACCAGATGAAGATGGACTCGCGCGTGCTCGCGATCGTCGACATCTCCGGTTCGATGCTGGCCGAGGTACCCGGCACCGGGATGACCCGCATGCAGGTGACCGGCGCCGCCGCCACCCAGGGTCTGGAGATGTTCACCCCCAGCTCCGAACTGGGCCTGTGGCGGTTCTCCACCAACGTCAACAACAACCTGCACTACCAGGAGGTCGCGCCGGTGCGCGAACTCCAGGCGACCGGGGACGACGGCAACGAGCACCGCGCCGTCCTGTCCCAGGCGCTGGGCTCGATGGAGCCGCTGCCCCGGGGCGACACGGCGCTGTACGAGACCTACCTGGCCGCGTACCAGGAGATGTCGCGGACCTACCGGCCCGACCGCAACAACGTCATCCTGATGCTCACCGACGGGGACAACGACAACCCCGGCGGCATGGAGCTGGACGAGTTGATGTCGCAGATCGAGTCGATCGCCAGCCCGTCGCGGCCGATCCCGATCATCACCATCGCGTTCGGCCCCGACGTGCAGAACCTGGAGCCGCTCCAGGAGATCGCCGCGGCGACCGGCGGTGCCGCGTACATGACCGAGGACCCGACGGAGATCGGCGACATCTTCATCAGGGCGTTCTCGCTGCGCATCTCCGAGCCCGGGAACTGACGGGGACCGGGGACGCACCGGAAGGGGGCGGCGGCCGTTGCGGCCGCCGCCCCCTTCCGGGACCCCATGGACTTCTCCGACCGGTCGGCGTACACAGAGAGGGCCGGGAACGACGGACCCCTGGGAGCGTGCGATGCCGAAGGCGTGGATGCCCGAGGTCGAGCGGATCGACGGCGGCGAGGCGCACTCCCGCCCCGGGATCGGTGCCCCGCGCGCCGTGTGGACCGTGACCGGGGCGGACCCGACCGTGTGGTCGGCACGGGAGGAGGCCGAACGGCTGATCTCCGCGAGGCGGACCGTGCACCTGGTGTGGAACCCGCTGTCGGGCGAGACCGTGCAGATCCTGCCGGCGACCCGGCGGGGCACCCCCTCCCCCGGGTCCACCCACCACTACGGGCAGCACGTGGACCACGGCGACGAGGGACGGGTGTGCCTGATCATCGCCGTCGTCGCCCACGACTCCGAGCCCTTCACCCACGGCCCGATGCACGGCCGGTCCGCGCTGCTGGCCTGGCTCGACTCCTGGGGGGTGCCGCGCACCTGGCCCGCGGGGACGCCCGGCACCGAGGCCGCCCCGCAGCAGGACCGGGAGCGGGCCTGGGCCCGGGGCGGACACTTCGGCCACGACCAGGTGCCGGGTTCGACCGACCCGGGACCGGGCCGCCTGGACACCGCGCGCCTGCTCGCCGGGGACGGGCGGGAGGCCTCGTCACGACCGGAGACGACACATGCGGTGATCAGTTGAACACCCAGGGAAGTAGTGCGCGGCGGGATGCCCCCGGGAAACCGAGGAACCGGGATCCACTGGTCGAGCAGAGTTCCGAAACCCCTTAGTCTGGCCCCCATGGGTGGATCTATCGAGCCGGGTTGGTACGCGGACCCGCAGGGCGACGCGCGAACGCTCAGATGGTGGAACGGCGACGAGTGGACGCGGCACACCCGCTCCCTGGACGAACTCCAAGGTGGCGGGGCCGGCGACGACGAAGAGGCCGCCACCACCTACCTCGGCGGGCCCGGCGGCCCCCCGTCCGACGACGAGCCCGGCACCGTGCGCCTGGGCCCCTCACCCGGAGCCGCCGACGACGACCTCGGCACCATGCGCATCGACCCCTCCTCCTGGGGACAGGGCGCGGGACACCCCCCGGTCGACGACGAGCCCGGCACCGTGCGCCTGGGCCCCTCCACCCCCGTCGGCCCCCCGCCGAACACCCCCGTGGACGACGAACCCGGCACCGTCCGCATCAACCCCGGCCGGATCCCCGCCCCCGACGAGGAGCCCACCGCGGACCTCGGCGACGGGGCGACCATGCGCGTCACCCCCGGCACCACCTCCCCCGCACCCCGCCCCCAGGGCGACGTCAACGACGGCGCCACCATCCGCGTGTCCCCCGGTGAACTGCCCGACCACGGCGGCGAGGCCCCCACCGCCGACCTCAGCGACGACCTGCCCACCTCCGACCTCACCGGTTCCGACGCGGTCGCCGGCGCCCCGGGCGGCACCCGCGTCTTCGACCCCGGAGAGATCGGCGACACCCCGGGCACCCGGGTCTTCGACCCGAGCGACGTCGGCGGGACCCCCGGCACCAAGGTGTTCACCCCCGGCGGCGGCGAAGTGGGCGGCACGGCCGTCTTCGACCCCGACGACCCGATGTTCTCCGGCGGCGCCTCCAACGAGGACGAGGACGAGGGCGGCAGGAAGGGCGGGCGGTTCAACAAGCTGCTGGGCAGCCTCAAGGAGGGCTGGAGCGACCTCTCCGAGGAGCGCAGGGAGCAGCGCCGCGAGGCCGAGGCCGAGGCCGCCAAACGCGCCGAGGAAGAGGCCGAGCGCCAGGCCGAGGAGGCCGCCAGGCGCGCGGAGGAGGACCGCAAGCGCGCCGAGGAGGAGGCCGAGCGGCAGGCCGAGGAGGCCGAGCGCCGCGCAGAGGAGGAGCGCAACCGTCCCGCCGAGGCCGCCCCGGGCACCCCCGGC
>NZ_JASFDV010000030.1 GCF_030766825.1 Nocardiopsis sp. CC223A | reverse complement strand
GCCGCACCGCGGTGTCGCGCACGGCCGGGTGGTCGCCCAGGGCGGGGGTGACGACGGCGTCGGCGCGTCCGGCGCGGGCGAGCTGGTCGGGGATGTCGGCGCGCACATGGTAGCCGGCGGCCAGGAAGGCGGGCACCACCACCAGGGGCCCCGGGGAGTCGGCGGCGACCCGGCCGACGGCGGGTTCCAGGACGTCGGCGAACGCCAGCCGGGTGGGCACGCGGGTCAGCTCGGCCACCCGCAGCGCCAGGGAGTGGGCGACGGCGGTGCCGCGGGGGTCGCGGGTGCCGTGCAGGGCCAGCAGCAGGGCGGGGTGTCGGTGCACGGTCCTCACTCGCATCCGGGGGTGTCGTCCAGGGCCAGCCGGTAGCCGCGTTTGACGACCGTCTGGATGATCTTGGCATCGCCCAGGGCGGTGCGCAGGCGCGCCACGGCGGTCTCCACGGCGTGGGCGTCGGCGTCCTCGCCCAGGCAGGTGAGCAGGCGGGTGCGGTCCAGGACCTGGCCGGGGCGGTGGGCCAGGGCGCGCATGAGCCGCATGAGGGTGGGCGAGAGGGTGTGGACGGTGCCGTCGACCAGGACAGCGTGGCCGCGCAGGCGCAACCGGTGCCCGGCCACGGTCAGGGTCGGGAACCGGGCGGGCAGCTCCTCGGCCAGGGCGCGCACCTGGGCGCCGATACGGGCGCGTTCGGGCCAGGTGGTGGGGATGTCGTGGGCCATGAGGGGGCGGGCGGTGACCGGCCCCACGCACATGGCCAGCACGTCGCGGCGCAGGGCGTGCACGAGGGCGTCGCCGTGGCCGGTGGTGCGGGCGCGGGCGAGCAGCCCGGCGGCGGCCGGGGCACTGGTGAAGGTGACGGCGTCCACTCCCCCGCAGGTGACGGCCTCGATGAGCCGGTCCAGGGGGCCGGTCTGCTCGGGCTGGGTCCACCGGTAGACCGGGATCTCCACGACCTCGGCCCCGGCCAGGCGCAGGGCGGCGGTGAAGTCGGGCAGGGGCTCGCCGTGCAGTTGGATGGCCACGCGCAGTCCCTGGACACCGCGTTGCAGGAGGTAGTCCAGGACCTCGGCGGAGGACTCCGAGGGCGGGGACCATTCCTCGGTGAGCCCGGCGGCGCGGATGGCGCCCTTGGCCTTGGGGCCGCGGGCGAGCAGGCGGGAGGCGCGCAGGGAGTCCAGCAGGCCGTCGACGCTGCCCCAGGTCTCACAGGCCTCCACCCAGCCGCGGAAGCCGATACCGGTGGTGGCGACGACGACGTCGGCGGGGCGGCGGATGAGGTCGTCGGAGACCGCGGCCAGGCGCTGGTCGTCGCTCAGGGGGACGATGCGCAGGGCCGGGGCGGCGATGACCTGGGCGCCCTTGCGGCGCAGCAGGGCGGAGAGCTCGTCGGCGCGGCGGGCGGCGGTGACGGCGACGGTGAACCCGGCCAGGGGCGCGGTGGTGGGCGGGTTCGGGCTGCGCGGGCTCGGGGTGAGCGGCGGTGCCGAGGTCATGTGGCGCCCTCCGTAGGGGTTCGGGTGTCGATGCGCACGGTGGTGCCGTCGTCGTGGACGGGCCAGGTGTCCAGGGTGACGTCGGGGTCGTCCAGGCTGCGGCCGGTGCGCAGCGAGAAGACGTTCTTGAGCAGGGGCGAGGCGATGGTGGGCTCCCCGGCACGGTCGCCGACGATGCCGCGGGACAGGACGGCGGCCCCGGTGAAGGGGTCGATGTTGTCGACGGCGTACAACTCCCCGGTGCGGGTGCGGAACAGGGCGGCCTGGCGGCCGCCGGGCAGCAGGACGGCGACGCCGTCGTCGGGGCGCAGCCGGGTGCTGGGGCAGGCGACGGTCCAGGCGGAGACGGTGTCCTCGGCCGGCTGGTGGGCGGCCTCGGTGGCGTAGGCGGTCATCGTGCGTTCTCCCGGGTGCGCAGGGTGGGGATGCCGAGCCCGACGGGGGCGGCGGGGACGGGCTGGTCGCGGGTGGTGGTGAAGGCGATGGTGGGGTCGGGGGTGTCGGGGGCGTTGGCGAAGGACTGGAAGCGGGCGAGCTTGTCGGGGTCGGCCAGGACCGCGGCCCACTCGTCGGCGTAGGAGTCGACGTGGCGGTCCATGGCGGCCTCCAGGTCGGCGGCGATGCCCAGGGAGTCCTCCACCACGACCTCGCGCAGGTGCTCCAGGCCGCCGTCCATGGCCTCGATCCAGGCGGCGGTGCGCTGGAGGCGGTCGGCGGTGCGGATGTAGAACATCAGGAACCGGTCGATGTAGCGGATGAGGGTGGGCTCGTCCAGGTCCGAGGCGAGCAGGTCGGCGTGGCGGGGGGTGAAGCCGCCGTTGCCGCCGACGTAGAGGTTCCAGCCGTGGTCGGTGGCGATGATCCCGAAGTCCTTGCCGCGGGCCTCGGCGCATTCGCGGGCGCAGCCGGAGACGGCGGACTTGAGCTTGTGGGGCGAGCGCAGGCCCCGGTAGCGCTCCTCCAGGCGGATGGCCAGCCCGACGGAGTCCTGGACGCCGTAGCGGCACCAGGTGGTGCCCACGCAGGACTTCACGGTGCGCAGGGACTTGCCGTAGGCGTGCCCGGACTCGAAGCCGGCCTCGACCAGGCGGGTCCAGATGGCGGGCAGCTGCTCCAGGCGGGCGCCGAACAGGTCGATGCGCTGGCCGCCGGTGATCTTGGTGTAGAGGCCGAAGTCGCGGGCGACCTCGCCGATGACGATGAGCTTGTCGGGGGTGATCTCACCGCCCGGGATGCGCGGGACGACGGAGTAGGTGCCGTTGCGCTGCATGTTGGCCAGGTGGCGGTCGTTGGTGTCCTGGAGGGTGGCCTGCTCCCCCTCCAGGATGTGCCCGTTGCCCAGGGAGGCCAGGATGGAGGCGACGGCGGGCTTGCAGATGTCGCAGCCGGCGCCGGTGCCGTGGGCCTCGATGAGGGCGGAGAACGTGGTGATGCCGGTGGCGCGGACGATCTCCAGCAGTTCGGCCCGGGAGTGGGCGAAGTGCTCGCACAGGGCCTTGGACTGGACGATCCCGGCCTTGTCCAGGAGGTTCTTGAGCATGGGCACGCACGAGCCGCAGCTGGTGCCGGCGCGGGTGCAGGCCTTCAGCGCGGGCACGTCGTGGTTGCCGTCGCAGATGGCCTGGGTGATGGTGCCCTTGGTGACGGCGTTGCAGGAGCAGATCTGCGCGGAGTCGGGCAGGGCGTCGGCCCCCAGGGTCTCGCCCTGGGGGGTGATCAGGGCGAGCGGGTCGCCCGGCAGGGGCGAGCCGACCAGGGGGCGCAGGGTGGCGTAGGCGGTGGCGTCGCCCACCAGGATGCCGCCCAGCAGGGTGGTGGCGTCGTCGGACAGGACGAGCTTGGCGTAGCGGCCGGTGGCGGCGTCGTTGACGACGACGTCCAGGCAGTCGGCGGTGCGGCCGTGGGCGTCGCCGAAGCTGGCCACGTCCACGCCCAGCAGCTTGAGCTTGGTGGAGGTGTCGGCGCCGGTGAAGGTGGCCTGGCCGCCGACCAGGCGGTCGGCCAGGACCTCGGCCATGGCGTTGCCGGGGGCGATGAGCCCGTAGACGGTGCCGCGGTGGCAGGCGGCCTCGCCGATGGCGTGGACGTGGGCGTCGGAGGTGGTGCAGGTGTCGTCGATGGTGATGCCGCCGCGTTCGCCGACGGCCAGGCCGGCGGCGCGGGCCAGTTCGTCGCGGGGCCGGATGCCCACGGAGAAGACGACCAGGTCGGTGTCCAGGTGGGAGCCGTCCGCCAGGAGCAGGCGGGCGGCGCGGCCGTCGGGCCCGGCCTCCACGGCGGTGGAGGCGGTGCCGGTGTGGACGTGCACGCCCAGGTCGGAGACGAGTCCGGCGAGCAGGGACCCTGCGCCCTCGTCGATCTGGGCGGGCATCAGGTGGGGGGCGAGTTCGACGACGTGGGCGTCCATGCCCAGCAGGCGCAGGGCGTTGGCGGCCTCCAGGCCCAGCAGGCCGCCGCCGATGACGACGCCGGTGCGGGCCCCGGCGCGGGCGGCCGCGGTGATGGCGTCCAGGTCCTCGATGGTCCGGTAGACGTGGCAGCCGGGCAGGTCGTGTCCGGGGACGGGCGGCACGAACGGGGACGAGCCGGTGGCCAGGACGAGCCGGTCGTAGGGCAGGGTGCGGCCCGAGTCGGTGGTGACGGTGCGCGTGGCGCGGTCGATGGCGGCGGCGCGCTCGTTGACGTGCACGTCCACGGCGGGGCCGGACAGGTCCCCCAGTGACAGGTCGTCGGCGGTGGCGCCGTCGAAGTAGGAGGACAGGGCGACACGGTCGTAGGCGGTGCGGGGCTCCTCGCCCACGACGGTGATGTGCCAGTGGCCCGCCGCGTCGCGGTCGCGCAGGGCCTCGACGAGCCGGTGGCCGACCATGCCGTTGCCGATGACGACGAGTTCTTCCATGGGGGTGTTCCTCCCGGTGCGGTTGCGTTTCAGGCAACCTCCGGGGTGTTACCCGGGCGTTGGGCGATCGTGTCGGGCATGTTTCGTTGTGCTGTCACCGCAGGTGGGAGCCGAGTGATAGGGGCGTATTCCGAGCGTGGGCGGGGTTGCGGGCCCCGGTGGGACCTCGGTCACACCCTGTCCTGGAGAGTGCGGGTGGGGCAGGATGGCGGGCGATGACTGCTTCCGTTCCCGATTCCGAGCGCGCCCGGCGCGCACTGTCCAGCCTGTCCGCCCTGGCCGTGGGCGACGCCTTCGGCTCCCAGTTCTTCGTTCCCGACAACCGGTTCCGGCACCGCGCCCGCGAGTTGCCCGAGGGGGTGTGGGCGTGGACCGACGACACCGAGATGGCGGCGTCGGTGTACCGGGAGGCGGTCCGGTACGGGGAGGTGGACGCCGACCGGCTGGCCGGGTCCTTCGCCGACCACCACGACTTCGACCGCGGGTACGGGCCCGCCACGGGCCGCCTGCTGCGGCTGGTGCGCGAGGGCGCCGACCACCGGGAACTGGCGGCCGGGCTGTTCGACGGGGCCGGGTCGTGGGGCAACGGTGCGGCGATGCGGGTGGCGCCGCTGGGCGCGTACTTCGCCGACGACCTGGAGGCGGTGGCCGGGTGGGCGGCGGTGAGCGCGCGCGTCACCCACACCCACCCCGAGGCGGTGGACGGGGCGGCCGCGGTGGCGGTGGCCGCCGCCCTGGTGGCCCGCGGGGAGCCGGGTGCGCCGGGGACGTTCCTGGGCCGGGTGGCGGACCTGCTGCCCGAGGGGGCGCTGCGGGAGGGGGTGCGGGCCGCGCGGGCGCTGCTCATCGTGCCCGAGCCGGTGGGGGCGGCCCACCGGCTGGGCAACGGCTCGCGGGTGCGGGCCCTGGACACGGTGCCGTTCGCGTTGTGGGTGGTGGCCAAGCACCTGGGCGCACCGCTGGAGTCGGCGCTGTGGTCGGCGGTCGCACCGGGCGGGGACATGGACACCGTGGCCGCGATCGTGGGCGGGGTGCTGGGCGCGGACCCGGCGGTGCGGCCGCGGTGGGGCGGCCGGGTGGAGGCGCTGCCGGGGTGGGCGCTGACCTGACGGGGTGCGCGCGGGGGCGCCTTGGTGTGCGCTTGGAGGGTTTTCCGGCCCCGGTTCCTTGTTCTGCCGGGCGCATGCGGTGTCAGGGTTCCGAAAGGAGTTCAAGGCCACGATGGAAGGTACGGGCCGCCGGCCGGGGCCCGTGGAACCGACCCCGAAGGGACTGTGGCCATGACCCAGGACGAGATCATCGCGTTCATCGAGGGACTGCCGGAGGTGGGCACCGTGCGGGCCGGGCCCGAGGACGGGGCGCCGGAGGCCGCGTGGGGGGACGTGTTCTTCTTCCACGAGCCCGGCGGCGACCCCGCCCGGCGCCGGAACATGCCGTTCGCGACGGTGGTGGCCTCGGACTACCCGGGGTTCGACACCGCCTCCCGGCTGGACCGGCCCGGGGTGTTCCGGGTGAACATCGCGGTGGGGCGGGCGCTGTTCGAGGAACTGGTGGGGTACCCGCCGGCCGCCCACCCCGAGCACGCCGGTGAGGTGGACCCCGCGCAGGCGGACCGGATCATCGCCCACCCGCTGTACGCGGCCCAGGGGTGGGTGGCGGTCGTGTGCCCCGGTGCGGCGACCTCGGAGCGGGTGCGCGAGCTGGTGCGGGTGGCGCGCGAGGCGGACGCTGCGCGCAGCGCCCGCCGGGCCGGGGGTGCCTGAGGCCGGGCGGGGCCGCTAAGGGGGTGGACCAAGTACGCCGGAAAGGGGCGACGGAGGTTCTCTGGCGGTACTCGAAGGCGGGCTGACACGGGGGTCGGAACATCGGAACGAGAACCCGCGCCAAGGGCTCACCGGGTTGCTCGTCGGCGGGCAGGTGTGCGACCGCGGCCTCCATGTCGGCCCGGGTGGGCGGGGTGTGGCGCCGGGTGGCCTCCAGTCGCCGTCAGCGCCGAGCGGCCGTGGAGTCGGCGCCGGGTGCGAGGCGGACGCCGCCGGTCACGTCCTCGGCGCCAGCCGCCTCCAGCAGGGCCCCGACCAGTCCGGGGAAGCGCTCGTCCAGGTCCTGGCGGCGCAGCGTGACGAAGCAGCGGGTGCCCTCCTGACGGGTGCGGGTCACCCCCGCATCGCGCAGGACCCGCAGGTGGTGGCTGAGCGTCGACTTGGCCACCGGCGCCCACAACTCTCCCCACCCGCGCTCGGCACCGTCGGCGAGCACCCGCACGAGCCCGATGCGCAGCGGGTCGCTGAGCGCCGCCATCACCTCGGGCAACGACAGTTCCTCGGTGGCCGGGTGGTGTGCGCGTCTCATGTCCCCATGCTAGCTTATTCGATATTCGACGAACAACGAACAAAGGAGTCGGGTTGACCGAGCCGCAGCACCACCAGCACACCGACCTCAACGGCCGGGTCGCCATCGTCACCGGCGCCGGATCGGGCATCGGCCGCGCCACCGCGATCGCCATGGCCCGCGCCGGAGCCCGCGTCCTGGGGGTGGGCCGGCGCCAGGAGGCGCTCCAGGCCACCGCCGCCCACCACCCCGGCATCGCCGCCCACCCCGCCGACCTGCGTGCCCCCGACGCCCCCGCCCGGGTGGCCCAGGCCGCGACGCAACGGTGGGGCCGCATCGACGTGCTCGTCAACAACGCCGGCGCCACTGCGATGATGCCGCTGGCCGAAACCGATGCGGACCGCATCGCCGGGCTGTTCGCGCTCAACGTCACCGCCCCCAGCCTCCTGGCCGCCGCGGCCCTGCCGCACCTGCGCGACCGGAGGGGAACGATCGTCAACGTCTCCAGCACCTATGGCCACCGGCCGCTGCCCGGCGCCGCCCACTACGCGGCCTCCAAGGCCGCCATCGAGCAGTTGACGCGCTGCTGGGCGCTGGAACTGGCCCCCGAGGGGGTGCGGGTCAACGCCCTGGCGCCGGGCCCCACCGAAAGCGAGGCTCTGTCGGCAGCCGGGCTCGCCGAGGCCGACGTGGCCCGGATCAAGGAGACCGAGGCCGCGCAGATCCCGCTGGGCCGCCGCGGTGAACCCGACGAGGTCGCCCAGTGGGTGCTGCGGCTCGCCGACCCGGGCACGACCTGGCTCACCGGGCAGGTCCTCACCGTCGACGGCGGCCTCGAACTCACCTGATCCCGGGGCCGCACCCCGGGGAACCAGGGGCGGGGGCGGGGCCTGCCCCGCTGGCATCGAACCGCGGACTCTCACCGACCACCCTTTTCGTGAGGATGTCGGGTGCCGGTATGACTGCGGCGCCCCGAACCCCGCCCCTGCGCGGCAGCACAGGACCCGATACCGCTCCCCCCGCGTCCGGGCCGGAGCGCGACCGGAGCCCGGGGCGTGGCGGGACTCCTACAGGATGGTCTGGGCTCTGTTGGAGCGCCGGCGGGTTTCCTCGTCGGGGGAGAAGAACCGGTCCAGCCGTGCGCGAGGGCGGCTCGGCGTAGCGGCCGTAGCGGGCCGCCTGCTCGTCGGTGAGGAACCCGACTGGCATGCCCCCAGCAGTTACGAGCCGGGGCGAAGTGCTCGGCGCGGGTTCTCGTTCCGATGTTCCGACCCCCGTGTCAGCCCGCCTTCGAGTACCGCCAGAGGACCTCCGTCGCCCCTTTCCGGCGTACTTGGTTCACCCCCGCTAGGTCCCGGGCCGCTCGCGGTCGTGGTGTTCGCGGGCGGCCCGGACGTCCTCCCGGTGTTCGACGGCCCACCGGTCCAGCGCGGTGAGGGGTTCGAGCAGGGTGCGGCCCAGGCCGGTGAGGGAGTACTCCACCCGCGGGGGGACGCTGGCGTGGGCGGTGCGCTCCACCAGGCCGTCGCGGACCAGGGCCCGCAGGGTGAGGGTGAGCATGCGCTGGCTGATGCCGTCGATGGTGCGGTGCAGTTCGCTGTAGCGGTGGGTGCGCCGCCCCAGCAGCACGATGACGAGCACACTCCACTTGTCGCCGATGCGGTCCAGGACCTCGCGGACCGGGCAGTCGTCGGGGTTGACGGTGGGGCCCGCGTCCTCCCCCGGGGGAACACGGGTGTTCGTAGCGGACATTGAAGTGCCTCCTTGTCCCTGACCTGCGACTCCTTCATACTCACTGATAATGTGGCTACGCACAATATGTAAGTGAGGGGGCGTCGTGGACGAACAGGACACCGAGCGGACCGCGCCGCGGCAGGCCACCGGGACCACCGACGGGCACGAGGCCGCTCCCGTGGCCCCGGCAGCGCCCCCGGCCACGGTCACGGGCCTGGTGGCGGTGGGGACCGAGGACGCGCCCGCGTGCTCGGACGGCGTGTGCTGGTGAGTTGGGGGTTCGTTCCGTGCAGGTAGAGATCTGGTCCGACATCGTCTGCCCGTGGTGCTACATCGGCAAGCGCCGGTTCGAGAAGGCGCTCGCGGAGTTCGCACACGCCGACGAGGTCGAGGTCACCTGGCGCAGCTTCCAGCTCGACCCGGGCTTCGCCAAGGGCGAGGGCGTCCCGGTCTACGACGCCCTGTCCAAGAAGATGGGCGCCCCGCGCGAGCAGGTGCGCGCCATGACCGAACAGGTGAAGCAGGTCGCCGCCGAGGAGGGGCTGGAGTACGACTTCGCCTCCGGCGTCATGGTCAACACCTTCGACGCCCACCGCCTGGTGCACCTGGCCCAGAGCAAGGGGCTGGGCGACGCCGCCCACGAGGCGTTCATGGACGCCCAGCTGGTGCGGGCCGAGGACCTGTCCGACCCCGAGGCGCTGGTGAAGGTCGCCGTGGAGATCGGGCTAGCGGAGGCCGAGGCCCGCGAGGTGCTGGCCGGGGACGCTTTCACCGCCGAGGTGAACGCCGACATCGACACCGCCCGGCAACTGGGCGCGACCGGCGTTCCGTTCTTCGTGATGGACCGCGCCTTCGGGGTGTCCGGCGCCCAGCCGGTGGAGGTGTTCACCTCCGCGCTGGAGAAGGCCCACCAGGCCGCCCGGGCCTGACCGGCCCCACCGCCCCGACGGCCCCGCCTCCGGTTCCCCCGGCGCGGGGCCGTCGGCACACCCGCTCTCCCCCGTTCGGGGGAGACGGCTCCCCCGCGCAGGTGAGGACCGGGCGGCCACGCGCCGACAGGCTTGAGGAAGAAGACACCGAGAGCCTGTGAGGAGCACACCGTGAACACCTCCGCACCCCCCGCCACTCCCCCGACCGCACCGGCCGTGCGAGCCGCACCGATCACCTGGGCCGTGCTGGCCTGGTCCGCCCTCGCCGTCGCCCTGGGCCTGGGCTGGGGCACCGGCATGCTGCCGTCGGGGGTCCCGGCCGATGACGGCTTCGGGTCCCTGTACGGGGACCGGGGCACCGGCACGGCCGCCTGGATCACCCTGGCCCTGGGGGCCGTGGGCACCGGGACCGCTCTGTTGATGATGCGTCCGGGCCGCGGCGGCCGGGCGGTGGCCTACACCGCCTGGGGCATGTCGGCGGCCGTGGTGGCGCTGTTCGTGACCGGGACCCTGCTGGCGTTCCTGGGGTACACGATGATCATGCCGGTGGCGGGCTGGTTCGTGCCCGGCCTGGCCGGGTTGTGGGTGGAGAAGCTCGTGACGCCCCAGACCCTGGGCCTGTTCTTCTTCACCGCGGGTGCGGGGCTGTGGGCCGTGGCCGGGCTGTCGGCGCTGCGGGCCGCACGCGGCGCCTGCCCGGACTGCGGGCGCGCCCACGACTGGACCCCGCACACCGAGCACGCCACCCGGGCGCGGGCGCTGCGGGTGGGCCGGGTCGCGGTCCTGATCGCCTGCCTGAGCGCGCTGCTGTACCCGTCGATCCGGTTCCCGTGGCTGTTCGGTCTCACCCCGGGCATGGGCGGCGACTTCGCCGAGGAGTTGCAGGCCGAGCCGGGCAGCCTGATCATCGGGGTCGGCCTGGGCTCGGCGGGAGTGGTCGGCGCCGTGCTGATGCTGGGACTGGTGCAGCTCTGGGGCGTGCGGTTCCCGTTCTGGATGGTCGGCCTGGCGGGCCGCCGGGTGCCGGTCGCGCTGGCGGTGGTCCCGGCGACCACGGTCGCGGTCGCGCTGATCGCCATGGGGCGCAGCATCATCGTGCAGTTCGCCCTGGGCCAGGAGGGGATGGCGAACGCGGGGGCGCTGCACACCGCGGTGTTCATGTCGATGGCGGTGTGGGGCGTGGCCCTGGCCGTGGCGGTGGCGGCCTACGCGGTGCGCCGCCGCCCCGAGTGCGCGGCCTGCGAGCGCGGCCTGCCCGAGGCCGCACCGCGCGACCTGCGCGCCGCCGCCTGAGAGGCACCCGCGGCCCCGGACCCCGTGGACGGGGGTCCGGGGCCGTTCCCGTCCTCAGCGGCCCCGGGCGGCCGTCCGAACGCCCAGGCCGACCGGGACGGTGCCGCTGACGGCGGCCGACCGGCGGCGGACGGCCCCGGGCGGCAGGACGATCCCGACGGTCGCCTGGAGCAGCGCCACCCGGGCGGTCGTGGCGGACGGCGGCCGGTCCACCGGGACGGACCGCGGGTGGAACGCACCCATGAACGCGGCGGCCCCGGGATCGGCCGGCATCACCGGGAACCCCTCTCCGAAGGCCCGCCGCCGGGCCCGGACCGACCGCCTCCTGCGGTGGGTGCGCGACGGGTGGGCGGCAGCGCCCTGGCTCCGGATACGGCGGCAAGGCCGCGCCGGCCACGCACAGGACGAGGCGGGCGGTCCCGGAGGCCGCGTGGGCCCGACGGGTTCAGGGTGCGGCGGGCCCGGGGCGGGGGTCGGCGGCCAGACGGGCGTACAGGTACAGGTCACGGCGCTCGCCGCCGATCTCCTGCCACTGGCGCATGAGGCCCTCGCGGCGGAACCCGGCGGTCTCGGCCGCCCGCAGGGACCCGGTGTTCCACGGCTCGATCGCCAGCTCCAGCCGGGGCACCCCCAGGGCGTCGTGCGCCCAGGCGGCGGCCAGGCCCAGGGCGTGGGCGGCGGCGCCGCGCCTGCGGTGGGCGGGCGCCACCCAGTAGCCGAGGGAGGCGCGGCCCTCGGCGGCGTCGCGCAGGGACAGGGTGAGCCCGCCGACCCCCTGTCCGGTACGGGCGTCGGCGATCACCAGGGGGACGCCGATCCCGCGGGAGAGCACCAGCGCCCGGCCGTCGATGTACCGGCGGGCGGCGGCCTCGTCGCAGGGGTCGGGGAGGGTGGTGACAGCGGCGGTGTAGGGGTCGGCGGCCGCCGCCATGACCAGGGGCAGGTCGCCCTCCTGCCACGGGCGCAGCAGGAAGGGGCCCGGCCCCGGCGGTGGGGCCGGGGGAACACCGCCGGGGCGCGCTCCGGTCAACTGAAGAAGCCCGCCACGCCCCGGCCGGCCGCGTCGGCGGCCCGGCACCACTCCATGCAGGACTCGGCGGCCTGCCGCACATCGGGGTCGAGCCCGGCCTTGTCCTCGTCGGTGGCGGCGGCCCACTGCTCAAGGGCCTTGCGGCACTGCTCCGGGCTCCACTCGCCGGAGCCGGGCAGGAAGTCGGGCTCCGGGATCGGCTCCGGCGCGTGGCCGAAGCCGAAGTCCTCCACGCCCACCGCGGTCACCCCGACCGCCTTCAGGCCCTTGTCGACCGTTCCCAACCAGCCGGACCGCATCGGGGAGAAGTCGTTGTTGTCCAGGTACCCGCCGTGGAACTCGCAGATCCACTTGTAGGCGTAGTTGTACATGGTGCCGTGCCGGGGTTCGAAGGGCCCGCCCTCGATGACCGCGCGGATCGCGTCGCGGATGGGGATGTCGTCTTCACCGCCGATGTAGGAGAAGCCGTCCAGTTGCCGCTTGAACCGGCCGCCGATCATCCGCCGCAGCTTGTCGTCCCCCGAACCCACGGAGGCGTGCAGGACGTCGAGGTCGACCACGTAGGTCGTCAGCGCGTAACTCATGCGGGAACGTTAGCGCCCCCCGCCGACATCGCGTCCCGAGCGGCGGCGGCCCGGTTCAGGCGCGGGCCGCGAGCCGGTCCAGTTCACGGCCGACGGCCTCCCGCAGCCCATCGTGCCGCGGGCCGAGCGCGAACCGCTCGTCGCTCCACCGCCGCCGCGGGTAGAGCCACACCGGCCTGCCGACCAGCTCGGGCGGCTCCCACCCGTACCGGGGCCACACGTGGGCGTGCAGGAACGGGTCGGTGTTGCCCAGGATCTCCAGGTTGACCCGCCGGAACGCCGGGTCGGCGGCGCGGCAGGCCCGCTCCACGGCCTCCCCGAGCCGGTCCATGTCGGCCAGGAACGCCGAGCGCCTGCCCCGGGGCAGGTCCGTCAGCCGCTCCGCCGCCGGGTCGTCCGTGAGCAGGACCGAGTAACCCGGCAGGAACTGGACGTCCCCGATGACGGCGAAGCCCGCGTCCAGACGCCGCAGCACGGTCGGGTTCTCGCCGCGCAGGGCGCTGGCGATCCGGTCCGAGCGCCAGTCGGTGTGCATGGGTGGAACCTACCCGAAGATCGTGGCCCCGGGCCGGCCGGGTGTGTCGGCCGTCCGGCGCGGCCTTGCGGCGCCGGTGGTGGCGGGTGGCTCGGGTGCGGTCGCCGCAGCGGCCGGGCGAGCACCAGCGGCGGGGGCGGGCGGCCAGGTGCCCGGAGGTGCCGATCGGGTCCGTGCGGTGGTCGTCGGGGCCCGCGGGCCGGGGCACTGCCGACGACGACGGAGTCCGGTCGGGCGTCCGTGGCCGACCCACCCGACGCGGCGGACGGTACCCGACACCGCCTAACCTTCTTAAATCATTTGACAGGTTAGTCCTCATCGTGTCCACTGAGGACACGGGTAACCACTGAAAATGATTGAGAGGGTTAGTCATGGTCGAGGTCCACCACCGGTACGCCACCGTGCGAGGACACCGCGTCTTCTACCGGGAGGCGGGTCCGCGGGACGCGCCGACGCTGGTGCTGCTGCACGGCTTCCCCACCGGTTCGCGCATGTTCCGCCACCTGATCCCGCGCCTCGCCGACCGGTTCCACGTCATCGCGCCCGACCACCTCGGCTTCGGCCACTCCGACACGCCGTCCGCCGACACGTTCACCTACACCTTCGACGCGCTCACCGACATCACCGAGGCGCTCCTGGCCGGGCTCGGCGTCGACCGCTACGCCATCTACGTGCAGGACTACGGCGCCCCCATCGGATGGCGGCTCGCCCTGCGCGACCCGGCCGCGGTCACCGCCGTCATCACCCAGAACGGCAACGCCTACGAGGACGGCTTCGTCCCGGAGTTCTGGGCGCCGGTGTGGGCCTACGCCCAGGACCCGGGGCCGGAGACGGAACCGGCGGCCCGTGCCGCCCTGGACCTGGACGCCATCCGCTGGCAGTACCTGCACGGGGTGGACCGCCCCGAACTGGTCGACCCCGACACCTGGACGCTCGACCACCACGACATCAGCCGCCCCGGCAACGACCTGGCACAGCTCGCCCTCTTCCGCGACTACGCCACCAACCGGCCGCTGTACCCGCGGGTGCACGAGTACTTCCGCAAGAGCGGCGTCCCGCTGCTGGCCGTGTGGGGGGCCGAGGACCTCATCTTCGGCCCGGACGGCGCGCGCGCCTTCGCGCGCGACCTGCCGGACGCCGAGATCCACCTGGTGCCCGGGGGCGGCCACTTCCTGCTCGAAAGCCACCTGGACACCGTGGTCGAGCACATCCGGGACTTCTTGGCCCGCAGGGTGGCACCGGCCCCGGCCTGAGACGGCCACCGGCACGTCCACCCGCCCGCCCGGGTGCACATGAGGCGCCTGGGGGACTGGGGCGCATGGAGTTCTTCTGCTACCACCGGGACCGGCCGGGGTCCCTGCCCCTGCGCGAGGAACTGCCGGAGGCGCACTGGTCCTACATGGACCGGTTCGCCGAGGGGATGATCGCGCGCGGGCCGACGTTCGCCGAGGACGGGGAGACACCGACCGGCAGCGTGCACATCGTGGACCTGCCGGACGCGGCGGCCGCCCGGGAGTCCGCCTTCGCGGAGCCGAACCACCAGGCGGGGGCGTACCGGGACGTGCTGCTGCGGCGGTGGCGGAACCTGCTGGGGCGCACCATGTGGGACTTCCCGCGGGCCGAGGGCGGGGACGATGACGGCCGCCTGTTCCTGGTGCTCGGGCTGGGGCCGGAGGACACCGAGGGCGCGGCGGATGCCGCGGTGCCCGGCGACCGGGACGCGCTGATCGCCTACGGGCCGCTGCTGTCCGACGACGGCACGGTCCGGGTGGGGACGGCGGCGCTGGTACGGGCCACCGACGCCGGGGCCGCGCGCGCCGTGCTGGACGCGGAGCGGCACGCCGGGGTGGAGGTCCACCCGTGGGAGTTCGGCGGTCGCCGCTGAACCGGGGCGGGTCTCCACGCGCCGGAAAATCGTTGGCGGCGCCGAAACCGCGGATGCCAGGATGCGGTGCATGACGCCGCAGTACCAGATCCGTGCCGACTACGACGCTCGTACCATCGTGGTCTACCAGGCGTACCCGCCCGCGATCGCCGACGCCGCACTGCGGGCGGGGCGCTTCGTCGCACCGTTCTCGTTCCAGCGGATGACGTGGATCAAGCCCTCGTTCCTGTGGCTGATGCACCGCAGCAACTGGGCCCGCAAGCCGGGGCAGGAGCGCGTCCTCGCGGTGCGGATCACCCGGGAGGGCTGGGAGCAGGCCCTGTCCCGGGCCGTGCGGACGACCGCGGACCCCAAGGCGCTGGCCCGAGCCGCCGTGCACCTCCAGTGGGACCCCGAGCGCTCGGTGCGCGGAGCGGCGCTGAACCACTACAGCATCCAGGTCGGCATCGGCCGCCACCTGATCCGCACGTTCGCCGAGGACTGGGTCGTCGGCCTCACCGACCTCACCCCGCAGGCCCACAAGGCCGCGGAGCTCGTCCGGAGCGGACGCGCCGCCCAGGCACGGCGGCTTCTGCCCGCAGAGCGCGTCTACCCGATCAGCCGGAGCCTGGAAGAGCACCTCACACCGATGTAGGCCGTGCCCGACCGGCGAGGACGGACCCGCGCCTGTGGCGCTAGGGGGGCAGCGTGTTCTGCACGAATCGTCGCAGGTGGGTGCGGACGGTGTCGGGCCGTTCCAGCCAGGGTTCGTGTCCGGCGTCCTCGATCCGGGTCAAGGGGAGCGGGAGACGGCGGGCGAGGGATTCCAGCGCGGCGAGGGGCCGGGGGTCGGCGCGGGCTTGCGCGCCGAGTTCGGCGTTCATCGTCCAGTTGACGGGGCGGCGGCGCCGGGCTTCCCGGGCGGCCCGGTACAGGCCGTGTCCGGGGTCGGCGTGGTCGGTGGACCAGGAGAGGGTGAGCAGCTCGACCTCCTGGTCCTCGGTGCGGTGCGGTGTCTCCTTCAGGGTGCGCAGGCGGGCCTGCTGCCGCGGGACATGCGGCGGATGCGCTCGTCCCGGTAGCGGGTGCGCCAGTCTCCGGTGAAGGGACCGCACAGGAGCAGTGCCGCGGCGACCCGGTGGGGGTGGCGCAGGCAGAACCGGGCGGCCGGGTCGGCGCCGTAGGAGTGCCCGACGAGGACGGCGGTGGGGGCGTTCCAGGCGTCGAGGAGCTCGGCGAGGTCGTCGACGTGGCAGGCGAGGGTGTGCCGGCCGGTCCAGGGGGAACGGCCGGTGCCGCGCTGGTCGTAGCGGTAGGCGGGGGTGAGGTCGGCGACCATGGGGGCGGGTTCGGCCAGGTAGTCGGGCAGGCCGGGGCCGCCGTGCAGGAGGACGACGGGCGGGCGGTGGTGCCCGGTGTCGCCGAGTGACCGCCAGTGCAGGTGCGCGCCGCCGGTCATGGATGCCTGGTTCCGGGTCTTCGTCGGGGTCACGGTGGTGAACGTACCCGGGCGGTGGGCGGCAAATGAATGGCGTCGGCGCGCGGTTCTTCGGCAGGGTGGGGTGGCAACACCGGTACCGGAGAGAGGGATGTCGATATGGCCAGCAAGTTCACCGAGCTCGCGTTCGATTGTGCGGATCCGGCGGGGCTCGCCCGGTTCTGGTGCGAGGTCCTGGGTTATGAGGTGCAGGGGGAAGAGGACGACTTCGTGTTCATCGGTTCGCCTGATGCTCCCGAAGGCAGGAAACGCCGCGGGCCGGTGCCGCCGGTGCTGACCTTCGCGCGGGTGCCGGAGGGCAAGGTCGTCAAGAACCGGCTGCACATCGACGTCAACCCGACCGACCGGGAGCAGGGGGAGGAGGTCGAGCGGCTGCTGGGGCTGGGCGCCCGGCGCGTGGACGTGGGCCAGGGCGAGGGGGACGGCTGGGTGGTGCTGGCCGACCCGGAGGGGAACGAGTTCTGCGTCCTCGCGGGGCGCCACCCGTAGGCGGTCACAGGGTGAGGGCGTGCAGGGTGATCGCCCACTCCCCCGCGGAGAACTCCAGTCGGCAGAGTTCGCGGTTCCGGGTGTCGCGCACGGCGGTGGCGACACCCTCCTTGATCTCCACGCAGTTACCGCCGTTACCGCCGCTGTGGCTGGACTTGTGCCAGTGGTCGGTCACGGGCCTTCTCCTAACGTCCGGGGCGGAAGGCCGCAGGGGTCAGTCGGCCGTGAGCGTACCCAGGAAAGCGGCCCACTCCCCTGCCGTCACCTCCAGGTGGCCGAGCCCGCGGTTCCGGGTGTCACGGATGCGTGTTCTCCGTCCCTCTCTCACCTCCACGCACTCACCGGAGTGACCACTGTAAGAAGACTTGTGGTACTCGTCTGCGTTCACAGCGTGTTCCTCTCCTTCGCAAGAAAGCCCTTGGTGGCGATGGGAGACCGGGCCACGGCCATGAGCGAGTTGAAGAGGTCCCCGGTTTCCAAGCATCTCGTCGAGATCCGCGGCCTCACCCCCGACGGCGACCAGCACGGCGCGATGCGCTTCCACCTCGCCACCCGGGCCGGGGAGGAACTCTGGTTCCACGAATTCCCCGCCCGCCTGATCGGCGCCCCGCCCTCCCCCTTCTTCCGCCCCTTCGCCCACAGTCCCGCTCCCGCCGACTTCGACCACCTCGGCTATTGGTGGCGCCACTTTCCCACCGGCCCCACCTGGTCCTACGCGCCCCCCACCTGGATGCTCCCACCGAACGGACGGGTGCCCGGCCGCGCCGTGCAGCGAGACTGAGGACCGAAGACCGGGAGCCGCCCGCGGAAAAACCCGTGGCCCCACCGGCACACCCCCTGTGACAATGCCCGATATGCAAGAGGTCGAGGTCGTTGTCGCCCACCGGGAGTGCGCGACCCTGCGCGTCGGCGACGTGTTCCTGAAGATCGACGCCGACCAGGCCCGCACCGACACCGAGGTCGAGGCGATGGCCCTGGCACCGGTCCCCACCCCCGAGGTCCTGTGGCGCAGGCCCCCCGCACTCGCACTCGCCGCCCTCCCGGGAAGGCCCCTGGGGCGCCTGGGCGAACCGTCGACCGCGCCACCGGCGGCATGGGCCGCGGCCGGTGCCGCCGTGCGCAGGCTCCACGAGGCGCCGCTGCCGCCCTGGCCCGGTAAGAGCCCCGACCGGCTCGCATCCGACCTGGACCGCGAATGCGCCTGGCTCCTCGCCAACGACGTCCTCCCCGCCGACCTGGTCACGCGCAACCGCCGGATCGCCGAGGGCGTGCTCCGGCCGTGGACACCGGTGTTCGTCCACGGCGACCTGCAACTCGCCCACGTGTTCGTCGACGGCGACGAGGTCACCGGCGTCATCGACTGGACCGAGGCGGGCCGGGGCGACGCCCTGTTCGACCTCGCCATCCTCACACTCGGCCACGAGGCGCACCTCGGCGACGTCATCGCCGGTTACGGTGCCGACGTCGACCTCGATGTGATCCGCGCGTGGTGGTCCCTGCGCTGCCTGCTGGCGATCCGCTGGCTGGTCGGGCACGGCTTCGACCCGGCGGCGCCGGGCTGCGAGATCGACGTTCTCAAGGCCCGGATGTGAATTCGTAGAAGGGACCGACGAGGATGCGGGCAGCGGAGTCCTCACGTGCGGCGGCCGCGGCCATGGCGATCGCCTCGTCGCTCGGCCTGACGGCCCGGGTGGCGCCGGCGGCGGAGCAGGTCGCGCAGTTCGAGGTCGACCTCGCACAGCGGCTCGCCCGGGCCGGATGACCCGTGGCCGTCCTCGACCCCCGGGTGGAGCCGCGCGTGTACGAACGCGACGGCTTCACGGTCACCCTGTGGACCTACCACGAACCCGGGACCTCCCGCGAGGTTCCGCCAGCCGACTACGCCGACGCGCTGGAGCGCCTGCACACCGGCATGCGCGCACTCGACGTTCCGGCACCGCACTTCACCGACCGGGTCGAGCACGCCCAACGGCTCGTCGCGGACCGCGATCGCACCCCGGCACTCGCCGACGCGGACCGGCAACTGCTCGGCGACACCCTGCACACCCTGAAACAGGCGGTCGGCGAACGCGGCGGTACCGAACAGCTCCTGCACGGCGAACCGCACCCCGGCAACCTGCTCACCACGCACAACGGCCTGCTGTTCGTCGACCTGGAGACGTGCTGCCGCGGCCCCGTCGAGTTCGACCTCGCCCACGCGCCCGAGGAGGTCGGCGCACACTACCCGGGTGTCGACCACGGCCTGCTGCGCGACTGCCGGACCCTCGTGCTCACGATGGTCACCACGTGGCGCTGGGACCGGGACGACCGGTTCCCCGACGGCCGCCGGGTCGGCACGGAGTGGCTCGGCCGGATCCGGACGGCCCTCGCCTGACGGACACCGCAGACCTTCTCCGCGATGAGTTCCGGCCCGGGTGAGAGTCTGTAGTGGTGACCGTCACGGCATGAGACACCCGGAGGACACCATGACCACCACCCACGACGACCAGACCGCCGCCGCGCTGCCCGGCCGCCCGCCCGTCGTCGACCAGGCCACCTGGCAGGCCGCCCGCGACGAACTCCTCCTCCGCGAGAAGGCCCACACCCGCGAGGGCGACGCCATCGCCGCCGCCCGCCGCCGCCTGCCCATGGTGGAGTTCGACGGAACCGCCGAGGTCGTGGGCGCCGACGGCCCCGTTCCGTTCCTGGACCTGTTCCAGGGCCGCGACGAACTCGTGGTGTACAAGCACATGTGGCACGACGACACCCCGCACCAGGGGCAGTGCTACGGCTGCACCACCGCGGCCTGGCACTTGCAGGACGCCTCCTACCTCAACGCCCGCGGTGTCTCCTTCGCGTTCCTGACCGAGGGCCGCTGGGAGGAGGTGGCGCCCTTCGTCGAGTTCATGGGCTACACCCAGCCCTGGTACTCGGTGCGCGGCCTGCCCGAGCCGATCGGCGGCGAGATGGGGTACCTCACCTGCTACCTGCGCGAGGGCGAGCGCACGTTCCTCACCTACTCCACCACCGGACGCGGCTGCGAGCGGGTCAACGCCTCCATGGGCCTGCTCGACATGACGCCCTACGGCCGCGGCGAGGTGTGGGAGGACAAGCCCGAGGGCTGGCCCGAGGGCCGGGCCGCCTGCTGGTCCTGGAAGACCGACGCCGACGGCGAGCCCACCTGGGGCCGGACCGGTCGGCCCACCCCGCAGTGGACCCGCCCCGGCGCGACCCGGCTGTAGGCCATCGGGCGCACCGGGACGTCGGACGGGGACCGGCCGGGGCGGGACGACGGCGCCGTACCCCGCCCCGGCCGAACGGACTACAGCAGCAGGAACGAGAAGTCCTGCCCGGTCCTGCGCTTCAGCGGGAAGTCCGCCTTGACGCGGCGGGCGACCTCGCTGCGGCTGATGCCCAGGGCCTGGGCGATGAGCCGTTCGGGACGGACCGGTACGGGGTCCTCGAAGGCGACATCGACCCGGACGGGCCACGGGTCCTCGGGGGCCGGGGGCGCGTCGAGCTCCCAGCAGTCCTCCCAGTCGAGTGCGAACCGGTTGCGGTGGGCGGTCGACGGGTCGAGTAGGACCCGCGCGACGAGGTCCGCCGAGTTGGCGGTGTACCCGGCGAGCAGGTCGGCGGGCAGCGAACGCACCGGAACGCGCTCATGGACGATGAGCTTGCCGGTCCGGTCGCACCCGACGCAGTTGACCAGCAGCCAGACGTGGAGCAGCTTGCCGTTGGCGTTGACGCGGAACCGGCCGTCCTTGGTGGTGGCGCGCTCACAGGCGCAGTCCACGCAGGTGAGGACGAGCAGGGGCAGGCGGGTGCGCCGCACGGCCCAGGGCAGCACGGAAAAAGTATGTGAGGACAAACCTGATCTCTCTTAAGACCTGACGAAGAGCACGGGAAAGAGAGCCGACGGTGTCCGTCGGCGACCGATGCACGGGAAAGAGTCAGAGAGCAGGGGGCGTCATGCGCGCGATGTCCTCACGTAGGTGAACGGGGCGGGAACACGCTAGGGGGCCGCCGCCCGCCGGGACAACCCATTTATCCGGCGCCCCGCCGGCGGAGGCGGGTGCGCCGGTCCCCGAACACCGCTGCCGTGCCCGAACCCGGCGGGCCCGGTGCTAGCCGGCGTCCTTGACGAAGACGAGACCGTCGATACCGGGCAGGTGCGCCGGGTCCAGCGACGCGTACCCGAACCACGGGGACACCCGGGCGGCGGGGTCCGCGCCGTCGAGGGCGGCGGCCAACCTGCCGGGGCCGACGATGCGGCGGTCACCCGGGAGCGCGTACGGCAGGCCCTCCACGGGGCGTTCACCCCCCGGTCGTGCAGGGTGCCCACGGCGGTGGCCCAGATACGCGTACTGCTCCCCCAGCCGGGCGTCCACCTGCGCGCCCGCGCTCCACCACCGCACCGGTCCCCGCCACATGGTCATGGTGCTCTCGTCCCGCTGGAAGTGGCTGTTGCGGCCGCTCGCCAGCACGGGGCCGCGTTCGGCGAGGGCGAGCAGTTCGGCGGCCATCATGGCGGCCCGCACGCCCAGCAGCCGTCCCATGCGCCCCGGGGAGGCGTCGGCCGTCCAGTGGTGGTAGCGCAGCAGGCCGACGGCGGTGCGCCCGTGCAGGCGCGCCCGGTCCCGTTCCTCCCGTGAGGAGGTCGCGATCAGGTGCGGCGCCTGCTCGTCGAGCAGCCCGACCTGGTCGTGGTGGCGCAGGGTGCGGCCGCTGACGCCCGCCCGGGCCGCCAGTTCACCGATGGTCCACTCCATCGCCGTCCCCCTCCCCCGCGTCACCGGCCCAGGTGGCCCAGCGCGGTCGCGATGATCTCAGCGTGGTCGTCGCGCAGCGACCGGGCCGCGGTGCGCCCGGTCGCCGCCAGGTAGGCGTCGACCAGCCGGTTGCCGACCGCGTACCCCGCCCCGGCGGGCAGCCCCACCGGGGCGGCGCCGAAGCGCCTGGCGCTCTCGTCGCCGTGCACCCAGGCCGTGAAGTTCTCCATGCCGGTCACCCCCAGCCCCGACACCACCTTGTCGAACACCGCCTCGTCATGCAGGTGCGGCACACCGATGCGGGTACGGCCCAGGTCGTCGCCGTACAGCTCGCGGGCGAAGGCGTCGGCCAGCCCCTCGCCCACCACGTGCTCGCCGACCGTGACGGTCGCCGGGTCCCACACCACCCCGCCCGGGGCGTAGCGCAGGTTGTGGTGCAGCTCGTGCACGGCGGTGGCCTCCAACCGCTCCAGGTTCTCCGGGGACGGCCACAGCGTGATGGTGACGTACCCCCAGATACCGCCGAAGCCGGTCACGCCCAGGACGGTGTCCGTGAAGTGGGCGTCGGCCGGATCGCCCAGGGTGAGCAGCACCGTGACATCGTGCACCTCCAGCCCCGGCACGGCACCCGCCAGCTCGGCCGCGGCGCCCTCCATCGCGGTCCCGACCCGGTTCCACGCGTCGGCCCGCGCCAGGTCCTCCAGGGCCGCCAGGCAGCGCTCGGTGTCGCGGTCCAGGGGGAAGCCCATGCCGCCCAGGTGCGCGTCCACGAGGTCGACCTCCGCGGGTGCGAAGCGGTACATGCCCCGCACGGGTTCGAGCATCCGAGCCAGCAGGGCGGGGCGGTCGGCGGCCGGGGAGCGCAGCACGCGCTCCATGCCCGTACGGGTGTCCACAACAGTGATCGTCATGGCACCGACGCTAGGGGCTGACGCTGCGTCAACCGCAAACCGGCGGACCGCGGACCACCGTAGCGCGCACCCTCCCACGGCACAGTGCCGGCGACCGCGCGCCACGGGGACTCCCCCCGTGGCCCGGCCCGCTACGCTGACCGGATGCGCGTGCGCAATCGTTGGATGATCCTGTCCCTGGCCATGGTGGCGCAGATCGCCGGGATCACCGCTTCCTTCGGCGTCCCGGTGGTACTGCCCCAGTTGGGCGAGGCCTTCGGCATCGGTGTCGCGCAGGCCGGGGTGGTGGCCGGGCTCCCCTCCCTGGGGCTGCTGCTCACCCTGCTGCCGTGGGGCGTGGTCATCGACCGGGCCGGTGAGCGGACCACCATCGTGCTGAGCCTGGTCCTGACCGCGGTGGCGCTGGGGGCGCTGTGGTCCGCCGACGGCCTGTGGGGGGTGTCCGCCGTCATGCTGGCAGTGGGCGCGGTCTGCGGGCCGGTCAACGCCGCCAGCGGCCGTCTCGTCCTGTCGTGGTTCTCCGCCCGCGAACGCGGCCTGGCCATGGGGATCCGCCAGTCCGGGTTCCCGCTGGGGGTCGGCCTGGCCGCGCTCGTCCTGCCCGGGGCCGCCGACCGGTGGGGGTTCGTGGCCGCGATGTCGCTGCCCGCGGCCCTGGCCCTGGCCGCCGTGCCCCTGGTCCTGCTCATGGCGGACCCGCCCCCGGCTCCGGCCGCGGCCCCGGGCACGCCCACCGGACCGGCCGCCCCCGGCCGGGGCTCGCCCTACCGGCACCGGACCCTGTGGCGGGTGCACGGGGTGAGCATGCTGCTGGGCGTCCCCCAGATCACCCTCATGGTCTACGCGCTGGTGTACCTGGTGCAGGAACAGGGGTGGAGTGCCCCGCTCGCGGGGGCGGCGGTGGCCGCCGCCCAGGTGCCCGGCGCCGCGGGGCGGCTGCTGCTGGGGGTGTGGTCGGACCGGATCGGCGACCGGATGCGCCCGGTGCGGTGGCTGGCCGCCGCCACCGCACCGGTCCTGGTCCTGCTCACCGCAGTGCCGCCGCTGTGGGACGCGGCGGCGGTGCCCCTGCTGCTGGCCTGCCTGGTGGCGACCATGTGGCACAACGGGCTGACCTTCACAGCGGTGGCCGAGACCGCCGGGACCGCGTGGGCGGGGCGGGCGCTGGCGGTCCAGAACTGGCTCCAGGCCGTCAGCACCGTCCTGACCCCGGTGCTCATGGCCGCGGTCATCACCCTGTGGGGGCTGCCCGCGGTGTTCGCGGTCGCCGCCCTGTTCGCCGCGGCCGCGGTCCCCCTGGTCCCCGCGGCCCGTACCGCCCGCCCGGCCGCGGCCGGATAGACCAGTCGGATAGACCGGTCGGATGGGCCCCTGGGCGAGCACGGTGTCGGCCACCCGCTCGAACCCGGCCGCGCGCCACCTCCTTGATCTGCTCGGGCAGGGCCGGGTCCAGGCCCTGAAGGTCCCCGGGGTGTGGTCGAATACAGACATCAGCCCCAGAGGTCGCGCCAGCCCCGCACTCCGCTAAGGACATCCTGTGCCGAACCCGCCCGCCGCTCCCCTGCCCGACCTGGTCCGCCGCTGGCAGCGGGGCTGGGGGACGGCGCGCTCCCTGCCCGAGCCGACCGAGGTGGACGGGGCGCTGCGCGTGCACTTCGGGTTCGAGCACCGCCACGACGAGTACGTGCTGCTCGACGCCGACGGCGACCCCGACACCATCCCCGCCGCCGCCGAACGCGTCCTGGCCTCGGAGCACACCGACTGGCTGACCGTGCCCACCACCGCGCCCGACAAGACCGCGCTGCTGTTGCAGGAGGCGGGCCTGGAGGTCGACCCGGGGACCGAGACGCTCATGTCCGCGGACCTGGACGAGCACCCGGTCCTGGACCCGCCGCGCCCCTACCGGGCCACGGTCGGGCGCGCCCGCGCGGTGATCCGGGTGCGGATCTCCACCGCGCAGGGCGAGGAGGCCGCCGGCGGGGTCATGGGAGTCGTCGACGACGACGCCGTGGCCGACTCCATCGTCACCGAACCCGACCACCGCCGCCGCGGCCTGGGCGCGGCGGTGATGTCGGCGCTGGCCGAGCACGCCCGCCGCGCGGGCGCCGTCCACGGCCTGCTGGTGGCCTCCCCGCAGGGCCGCCACCTGTACACCTCCCTGGGCTGGGCGCCCCGTGCCACGGTCCTCATCGCCCGCGCCCCGCTCTCCGTCGGAGGATGACGCCGTGCCCGTCTGCGGCGTTCGGCCGTCATGGGCGCCATGACGGCCCCTCTCCGGCCCCCGTACCGTTGCCCCGCCCCCGCTCACGTGTCGGCGTGGATGCGCTCCACCAGGGGCGGGGCCCGGTGGGCGCCGTAGCCGCGCGCAGGGCGGGCGGCCGCCGGTCACGGCCGGTGACGGCGCCCCGCCTGGTCCGCGCGCTGACCGCGTGAACCCCGGTCAGGGCGTGCGGCGGGTGACCGCCACCAGGTAGCGGCACTCCCGCCGCCCGGGGTTGTGGAACTCGCAGGGCGCGGCCGGGCCGAGCCGCAGGCAGTCGCCCTGGTCCAGCTCGTGCACGGTGTCCCCCTCGCCGAACTCCAGGGTCCCCTCCAGGACCCAGATCTGGTGGTGGGTGAAGGTGTAGGCCTCGGCGGGGAAGGCCACCCGCGCCCCCGGGGGCAGGTGCACCTCCACCAGCTCCAGGCGGCCGTCGGAGGCGGGCGAGACGGCCCGGCGGGTGTACCCGGTGTCGGGGTCGGTCCACACCGGCTGCTCGGCGCGCCGGACCAGCCTGCGCTCGCCGCGCTCGGCGTCGGCGATCAGCTCCGACAGGGTGATGCCCAGCGCCGCCGACAGCCGCCCCAGCAGGGAGGCGGTGGGCTGGACGTCGCCGTTCTCGATGCGGCTGATCATGGCCCGGGAGACCCCGGACAGGTCGGCCAGGGCGGCGCCGGTCAGGCCCCGGTCGGAGCGCAGGCGTTGGAGGGTGGTGGCGAGGGCCACAGAGAGGTCATCGCTCATGGGGTTCATCATAGTGAACATATTCGTTTACCATCCTCACTATGAACGCGATGCCCACCCTCCACACCGTCCGTGACGCCACCCCGGCCGACGCCGCCGCCTGCGCCGACATCTACGCCCCCTACGTCACCGACACCGCCATCACCTTCGAACTGGAGGTCCCCACCGCCCAGGAGATGGCCAACCGCATCGCCGCCGCCCAGGCCCGCCACGCCTGGCTCGTCCTGGAGGACGCCGACGGCACCGCCCTGGGCTACGCCTACGGCGGCACCTTCCGCACCCGCGCCGCCTACGACCACTGCTGCGAGGTGAGCGTCTACCTGCGCCGCGGCCTGCGCCGCACCGGCGGCGGGCGCGCCCTGTACTCGGCACTGCTGCCCCGCCTGGCCGAACGCGGCATGACCCGCGCCATCGCCTGCATGACCCTGCCCAACGACGCCAGCCTGGGCCTGCACCGCGCCCTGGGCTTCACCGACGTCGGCGTCATGCACAGGGTCGGCCGCAAAAACGGCCTCTGGCACGACGTCGCCTGGGCCGAACTCGACCTCACCGCGCCGAACACCTGACCGTCCCGCCCCACCGGCGGCCCCGGCGGCACGGACCGTCCCCACCGACCACTATCCTCGAAAGATCCCACCTTTTCCGTGCCGCCCCGGGAGAGCCCGTGCCCCCAGCACCCGCCCGCCACCGCCCCACCGGCCTGGTCTTCGCCCTCGCCTCGGCCCTGGCGTTCGGTGGCGCGGGCATCTTCGCCCGCCCCCTCCTGGACGCCGGCATGGACCCGATCCACGTCACCTGGCTGCGCCTGGCCGGGGCCGCCCTCCTGCTGCTGCCCGTCGCCGTGCGCCACCGCCGCCTGCTGACCCGCCGCCCCCTGCTCATCCTCGCCTACGGCGTGTTCCCCATGGCCGGGGTCCAGGCCCTGTACTTCGCCGCGATCGCCCGCATCCCCGTCGGGATCGCCCTGCTCATCGAATTCCTCGGCCCCGTCCTGGTCCTGGCCTGGCTGCGCCTGGTACGCCGCACCAAGGTCCCCCCGGCCGCCGCCGTCGGCGTGATCCTGGCCGTCACCGGCCTGGTGCTGCTACTGGAGGTGTGGGCGGGCATGCGCCTGGACGCCGTGGGCGTCGGCCTGGCCCTGGGCGCCGCCGCCGGCCAGGCCGCCTACTTCCTGCTGTCGGACCGCACCGGCCAGGACGCCGACCCCCTGGCCGTCATCGCCTTCGGCTCCCTCACCGCCACCGTCCTGCTGCTGCCCCTGGCCCGCCCCTGGTCCCTGGACTGGGACCTGCTCGCCACCACCACCGCCCTGGGCCCGCTACCGCTGCCCGGCTGGTCCCTGGCCCTGTGGCTGGGCCTGGTCTCCACCGTCATCGCCTACTTCACCGGCATCGCCGCCGTGCGCCTGCTGTCCCCGCAGATCGCCGGAGGCGTCGCCTACCTTGAGGTCGTCACCGCGATCGTGCTCGCCTGGATCCTGCTGGGCGAGACCCTGGCCCCCGTGCAGATCCTCGGCGCCGTCGTCATCGTCACCGGGGCGTTCATCGCCCAGACCGCCGTCCCGGGCACCCCCGGACCCCCGACCGACACCCCGCCGGACCCCATCGACCCCGACCGGCCCGCCGCACTGGCCTGAGGACGCACCCGCCGCGCTCAGCCGTTCCCGCCCACCGGGCACGGCTCCTCCCCCCGAACGGCGCGGCGCCGCGACAGCCACCAGGTGCCCGCCCACGAGCAGGCGATGATCGCCGCGATCACGTACCGCGACGTCATCAGGTGCTCGCGCGGGTACAGGTTCCCGGTCAGGTAGAAGTCGATGAACCCGAACTCCATCACCGGCCGCCCGGTCGCGGCCCGCGACCAGTTCTCGATCTCGGTCAGAGAACACGGCCAGTCCACGATGACGATCCCCAACGCGTAGGCGGCCACCCCCAGGTGCGCCCAGAACAGGCGGGGGCGCCACCAGGCGGTGAAACCGCCCAGGACGACGTAGGCGAAGAACACGAAGTGCAGGGCCGCGGCCGCGTACCCGGCCAGCAGGACGAGGGAGGTCATACCCCGAAGCTACGGAGCCGCGCACCCGCCCGCATCCGCACGTGTACTCACCCGCACTGAGCACCCGTACTCATCCGCGCCCGCACCCGGTAGCGTCTCGGTCCATGACCACCGCCTCCGCCGTTCTCGTCCTGGGCGCCAGCGGACACCTGGGCGGCGAGGTCGCCCGCCGGGCCCTGGCCGCGGGCCACCGGGTGAACGCCACCTCCACCACCGGTGCCCCCGCCGCCCCCGCCGCCCCGGGCATCACCTGGCACGCCCTGGACCTGCGCGACCGCGACGCCGTCACCGACCTGGTGGAACGGGTACGCCCGGACACCGTCGTCAACACCGCCTACCGGCAGGGCGACTGGGCCGTCACCGCCGACGGCGCCGCCCACGCGGCCCTGGCCGCCGCCGCGACCGGCGCCCGCCTGGTCCACGTCTCCAGCGACGCCGTGTTCTCCGGCGCCGCCCCCGCCTACCCCGAGACCGCGCTCCCGGACCCCGTCAACCCGTACGGGGCCGCCAAGGCCGCCGCCGAGACCGCGATCAGGGCCCTGCACCCGAACGCGGTCATCGCCCGCACCTCGCTGATCCTCGGCGACGGCGGCTCCGTCCACGAACGCCGCGTCCACGACCTGGCCTCGGGCGCCGCCGTCGGCGCCCTGTTCACCGACGACGTCCGCTGCCCGGTCCACGTCGGCGACCTGGCCGACGCCCTGCTGGAACTGGCCGCCTGCGACCGCACCGGCGTCCACCACCTCGCCGGACCCGACGCGCTCAGCCGCCACGACCTCGGCGTGCTCATCGCCCGCCGCGACGGCCTGGACCCCGACCGGCTGCCCCGCGGACGCCGCGCCGTATCCGGCCCGCCCGGCCCGCTGGACGTCCGTCTGGACTGCACCGCCACCCGGGCGGTACTGCGCACACGGCTGCGCGGGGCCCATGCCTTCCTGGCACCGCGCTGACCCGCCCGCGGCCCCCGGGCCGCAGGGCGCGCAGAACCGGATGCGCCGAGCACGCACATATGCGCTGGTGAAACCCCGTGCCGAAGCGGGCGCACCGCCGCCGGCCCGGCTACCGTCGAAGGTGCGGGCGACCTCCGACCCCGTCCCCTCCGAGAGAGCGCCCGCGACGGCGCGGCCGGGACCCGATCGTGAGCCGTCCTGCACACCGGCCGTAAGGCGCACTCATCTCTTACGGCACAGCGGATCGGGGTATGGACGAGGTGCATCGATTCCGCGGACGGGCAAGACGAACAGCCCACCAGGGGTTGTCGAAAATGCCGTTTCGTCCAAATCCTGCTAGCGTGCGGGGCGCGAAACGACAGGCACGGTGAGGAGAGCTGAACATGGCCCGACAGACTCGCGAGCAATGGGGGACGCGCGCGGGCTTCCTGATGGCGGCGATCGGCTCCGCCGTCGGCCTCGGCAACATCTGGCGATTCCCCTACATCGCCTACGAGAACGGCGGCGGGGCCTTCCTCGTTCCCTACCTCGTCGCCCTGCTCACCGCCGGCATCCCGCTGCTCCTGCTCGAATACGCGATCGGCCACAGGTACCGGTCCTCCGCACCGCTGGCCTACCGGCGCATCGCCCGCCCGGCCGAGGCCATCGGATGGTGGCAGGTCGCGATCTGCTTCGTCATCGCGATCTACTACTCCGCGATCATCAGTTGGGCCATCGCCTACATGGGCTTCAGCGTCACCGAGGCATGGGGACAGGACCCCGACGGGTTCTTCTCCGGCGACTACCTCCAGGTCGCCGACGCCCCGGGCGGCATCACCGGATACGTCCCCGGGGTGTTCTGGCCGCAACTCGCGGTCTGGGCCGTGGTCCTGGTCGTCCTGGCCCTGGGCGTCCGCAGGGGCATCGAGATGGCCAACCGGATCTTCATCCCCCTGCTCGTGGTCCTGTTCCTCGTCCTGGTCGTCCAGGCGCTCACCCTGGACGGCGCCGCCACCGGCCTGAACGCGTTCTTCACCCCGCAGTGGGACCGCATGCTCGACGGCGAGGTGTGGATCGCCGCGTACGGGCAGATCTTCTTCTCGCTGTCCATCGGGTTCGGCATCATGGTCACCTACGCCTCCTACCTCAAGCGCAGGGCCGACCTGAGCGGTTCGGCGATGGTGGCGGGCTTCGCCAACAGCTCCTTCGAGCTGCTGGCCGGCATCGGCGTGTTCGCCGCCCTGGGCTTCATGGCCACCGCGGGGGGCACCGCGGTGAACGAGGTCGCCACCGCCGGTATCGGCCTGGCGTTCGTCGCGTTCCCGCAGATCATCTCCACCCTGCCCTTCGGCGGTGCGGTGTTCGGCGTGCTGTTCTTCGCCTGCCTGGTGGTCGCGGGCCTCACCTCGCTCATCAGCATCGTCGAGGTCATCATCTCCGCCGTGCGCGACCGCACCGGCCTGGGCCGCATCCAGTCCGTCGCCCTGGTCGGCGGCACCGTGGCCGTGGTGTCGCTGCTGCTCTTCCCCACCCACGAGGGCCTGTACTACCTGGACGTGTTCGACCACTTCATCAACCAGTACGGCATCGTCCTGGCCGCCCTGGTGATGCTCATCGTGTTCGGGTGGGCCCTGCGCCGCCTGTCCTTCTTCCAGGGGCACATCAACGCGGTGTCCAGCATCCGCCTGGGCCTGTGGTGGACGATCACCCTGACCGTCGTCACCCCGGTCCTGCTGGGCTTCATGATGTGGGACAGCCTGCGCGTCGAACTGACCTCCGCCTACGAGGGCTACCCGGAGGGCTTCCTGCTCACCGCGGGCTGGGGCGTGGCCATCGGCGCCATCGTCTTCGGCGTGGTCATGTCGCTGATCCCGTGGCGGCGCGCCGACCAACAGGCCGCCCACGACCACGAGCACTCCGGACTCGAAGAAGAAGGGGGACGCTGATGTCCGCCAGCGCGATCGTCATGATGATCATCTCCATGGTGGTGCTGTGGGGAGGACTGGCCGCCGCCGTCCTCCACCTGCGCCGCCACCCCGAGGTCCCCGACGACGAGTGACCAGCACGCCGCGAAAAAAAGGGGGGCGGGGCCCGCACCGGGCCCGCCCCCTTCGCCGTGTCCCGGATCGGTAGGCGCCGGCGGACGGGGCGGGACCGCGGCTCCCCGACGCCCGGCCCGCGAACCGCACCGCGTCGGCACGCGGGTCGTCGTGGTCCCGCGCCCACGCCCCGGCCGCCCGACGGTCCACATCGAACCGGCCGGCCGGTTCGATACCCCCTTCATGGCCTGGATCCCACCGTCCCCGAGCGAGACCGGCCCGGTGTCGGCCCCGGCCTCCTCCAGCGCCCGACGCGGCTGTTCCAGCTCGACCTGTGCGACACCGTCCGCGGCCAGGGACGCCGCCCGGTCGGCGCGTCGGTCACCGTCCCCTTCGACGTTCGGGTGGGACCCGCCCCCGCCCGCACCGGGGCGGCCCCGAACAGGACCGTGCCTCAACCGACGGTGTCGCGGCGGTCCCCCCAGGCCGCCCGGGGCACCCGCTCCAGCAGATCCAGCAGGGCCCGGGCGCGCTCGGCCGCCCGGTCGGGGTCGAGCGCCCCGTCCTGCCAGGTCAGCAGGTGGGTCCCGGAGAAACGGAACGGCACCGGCGCCCCGTCGGCCCCCGACAGGTGGGCGCGCACCCGCTCGTCCAGGACGGTGCGGGCGAAGTCCTCATCGGCCGCGGCGACGGAGAACGCCCCGTCGAAGGCGGCGTCCCCCACCCGCACGTCGCACACCCCCGCGATCTCCGACCGGAGGTGGCCGGCGCCCCGGGCGCGCACCTCCAGCACCGGGGCCGGACCGGGCAGGGACACCGCCACGACGGTGTGCGCGTGCCCGGTGGTGGCGGTGTCGCGGCCGTCGTGGCGGGAGGCGGTGTAGGAGTACTCATAAGCCATCACCCGGTACCCGCGCAGCCCGGCGCACAGCACGTGGCGGGTGCGGGCGTTGGAGCGGCGCTCCACGAAGGGGTGCCCCTCGAACCGGTCGACCAGCTCGGGGCGTTCGCGGTCATAGCTCCAGCCGTTGTCGCGCGCCCACCCGGCCAGCCGCTCGCAGTGCCTGCGTTCGGGCAGGGAGCCCACGACCCGGGAGGCGATGACGGCGACGGCCGCGAGAACCACCACCCCCAGGGCGACGACCTCCACGACGGTGGTGTCCATCGGGATCCTCCCTTGCCGGCGAACGACTCTCGGGGGGTGAGACGCCCATCACCGCCCCGATGGTTCCCGTTCACCTTCCTCGTGCCCCTCGGTGGGGCGCACCCGCACGTGGGCGCGCTCGCCCTGGGGCCCGAACAGGCCCAGATAGGAGACCGGGCCCGGACCGGGGTTGAAGAACCCGTGCGGGATGCGGGTGTCGAACTCGGCGACCTCCCCCTGCTTGAGGACCATGTCGTGCGGCCCCAGCAGCAGGCGCAGCCGCCCCTCCAGCACGTACACCCAGTCGTGGCCCTCGTGGCTGCGCTGTTCGGCCTCGACGTGCCCGTGGGGCGGGGGGATGGTGATACGGAACGCCTGGATGCCGCCGGGGGTCCGCGAGAGCGGCATGTACTCGATGCCGTCGCGGGTGAAGGGGCGCAGCCGCACCCGGGGGTCGGCGGTGTCGGCGCCCACCAGCTCGTCCAACGGCACCCCGTGCACCCGGGCCAGTGGCAGCAGCAGCTCCAGGGTGGGGCGGCGCCGCCCCGACTCCAGGCGGGACAGGGTGCTCACCGAGATCCCGGTGGTCTGGGACAGGCCGGTCAGGGTGATGCCGCGGTCGCGGCGCAGCTCGCGCAGTCGCGGCCCCACCGCGGCCAGCACCGGGTCGAGTTCGTCGTCCATGGGCGTCAATCTGCCACAGGCCGGCCCGCCGGAGAAGGAAGGGCCCCACCGGGCGGCAAGGGGTTGGGTCGGATCCCAGTGGGGGTAGAGAGGGGCCACATCATACCCCCATCAAAGGGAGTTCCGGTGCCGAAGGTCAACGTCTACCTTCCCGAAGACCTCGCCGACGCGGTACGCGAGAGCGGCATCCCCGTCTCGGCCGTGTGCCGGCGCGCCCTGGAACAGGCGGTGCGCCGCCTGGCCACCGCCCGCGACGCCCTCCGCGGCCCCGTCCGCGACCGGGACCTGGGCACCCACCTCCCCTGTTCACCCCCCGGGCCCGCACCGTGCTGCGCCTGGCCGCCGCCCGTCCGGCCCCCGGCGCCCCCACCACCGCGGACCTCGCGGCGGCCCTGGTCGGGGTGCCGTTAACGAACGTGCCACCAGCCGCAAACGGCGGTGACGCTCCCGGTCAGCCTGTTCGGCTGAGGTCAGTACCCCACCTCTGTGGCATCAGAGCCGGTGTCCCCGCCGAGTTCCTGCCCGCCGCCCGCGAACTCGGCCGCAGCGATCTCACCTGGGTCCGTTCCACATCCTTGGAAGTGGAACACCCCGGGCGGTGCGGGGCCCGGCGGGCGCTTCCTAGGCGGACCGCCCCGCCCGCAGGTCCACAAGTCGTTCCACAAAGAGCGTTCCGAAAGACCATCACACAGCCGACTTACGGTAGGGCAGGACGATCACGGCGGGTCCATCTTGTTTGCGGCTGGTGCCACGTTCGTTAACGGCACCCCTGCACGGGTGGTCCGCCCCCGAGGACCCCGACGGCAGCGACGACGAGGAACTCGACGGCCGGGACCTGGTCGGGGAACGCCTGGCGGACGAGGCCCGGTGGCTGCTGCTGTGCCGCGGCCTGGGTGCAAGAGCACGAGACGGAGAACCTGCCGCCGGTGGTGGACCTGCGCCCCGACGCCGACGCCCAGCAGCACTACAACATCGTGCTCTACCTGGGGCGCATCGCCGCGGTGCTGCGCCGGATCGCCTACGACGTCGACGAGCTCGGCCGGGCCCGCACCGTGCAGGAGCTGGAGGGGGCGGCGGTGGCCGGCGACCGGCGGGCCGAACGCGGGCTCCGGCTCGGCGAGCCGGAGCCGACGTTCGCCGAGTTCCACCGGCGGGTCCGCGCGGGGGAGACGTCCTCGCGCTACCTCGCCTGGCGGGGGGCAGCCCCGGCACATGAGCGAGGCCGAGCTGGGGCGGGCCTACCAGCACGAGCCGGCTGAGCGCGGCCATGAGGACGCCGACCCGCGGGGGTTCAACCCGTTCGAGCGCTACCACCACGGCCACTGACCCGGCCCCGGATCCCGAACGCGCGGCCGGGGGCAATCCAGCGTGCAGTTCGCTGCACAGGGGTGTCCCCCGCGCCCGCCCGAGGTCACGCCCCGATCACGGAAACCTCGGCGCAACCGAGCGTTGCCCGGGGCTTGGAGGATCCGGGAAGGAATTCCCGGTAGCGCCCTTGGCCGGCCACACCACCAAGTCCCGGACTCCGGAACTCCCGGAGTCCGGGACTTTCTGTGTTTCAGGCCCCGACCGGAGCCCCCCTTCGGGGCCGACCGCATCAGCGCCCCGGGCCGGGGCGGAAACGGCCCGAACCCCCGCCTACCGGGCGCCCCACCGGCCGATCCGGGGCCGGGCGGCCTGTTCTCCCCCGGCCACGCCGCCGCGTCCGTGAGGATGGCGGGGCCGCAGGGGGGCGAGCCGCGCCCACCCGAGAAGTGGAAGGACGCGCGTGACCACCGCGACCGACAGCAGCAGGTTCGACCGTTTCTTCTTCGCCCACGACACCGACAGCGACGGCCACGTCGACTGGTCCGACTACGAGCGCCTGGTGGCGGCCTACCTGGACGCCGCCAAGGCGGACCGCGCAGGCCACAGGGCCGCCGCCCTGAAGGTGACCTTCCAGATGTGGTGGATGGAGCTGCTGCGCCACGCCCAGGTCCAGGGTCAGCGGCTCTCCCGCGAGGAGTACACCCGGGCGCTGCAGGCGCTGCTGGTGGACACGAGCCGGTTCAACATGCTGGAGGGCCTGGCGCACGCCGTCTTCGACGTCCTGGACGCCGACGGCGACGACCAGATCGGCCGCGACGAGTTCCAGGCCCTGCTCCGCGCCCTGAAGGTCCCGGACTTCGCCGCCGCCGACCTCTTCCATGCGCTGGACACCGACGGCGACACCGTCCTGTCCCGGCATGAAGTGGTCCGTGCCGTGCGGGAGTTCTTCTCCTCGCCGGAGGACAACCCCAGCGGTGGGATCTTCTTCGGGGTGGCCTGACCCGCCGGAGACCGCAAGGCCCCCGCGCAACCTTGGGTTGCGCGGGGGCCTTTTCATACCTTGGTGCAAACCCTCACACATGAAAGGCCCACTTGTCGAAAGTCAGAACGGGACCGGGCGGTTCCACGGCGGGGAGGGTGCCATGGCGGACGAGCGCGAGCCGGGGGTGCTCTTCGACGACGGCCAGGACCCGCCCACCGCCCTCCCCGCGACGGTGCCGCCTCCCCCGGCGCCGGGGGCGCTGTTCCGTCCGGCCGACGCCGAGCCCACCCCCTCGGCCGCGGCCCGCGTCGCCGACGGCTGGGCCCCCTCCACCCGGACCGGGTACGCCCGCGACTGGACGGCCTTCACCTCCTGGTGCGCCGACGCCGGGCGCACCCCGTTGCCGGCCACCGCCGAGACGCTGGCCTCCTACGTCGACCGCCTCGCCACCGCAGGGGCGGCTCCGGCCACCATCGACCGCGCCCTGGGCGCCATCGCCTCGCGCCACCACGCCGACGGCCACGGCCTCACCACCAAGGCCGCCCGGATGGCGCTGCGCTCCTACACCCGCCAGTGGACCAAAGAAGGGGGGCGCCGGCGCCGCGCCCCCGCGCTGACCGTCGAGGAGCTGCGCCCGATGCTCCAGGCCGCGGGCGAGGACCTGCGGGGCCTGCGCGACCGCACCCTGCTACTGCTCGGGTACGCGATGATGGCCCGCCGCTCCGAGCCCGCCGCCCTGGACACCTGCGACCTGCGCACCCTCCCCGAGGGGCTGGAGGTGTTCGTCGCCGCCTCCAAGACCGACCGCGACGCCGCCGGGGTGACGGTCGCCGTGCCCTACGGCACCCACCTGCTCACCTGCCCGGTGCGCACCGCCATCGCCCACCACCGGGCCCTGGCCGAGGCCGACGCCGGGCAGGGGCCGCTGTCGCGCTCCATCGACCGGCACGGCCGCCCCCTGGGCAGCCCCGGCACGGCCGGCCGCGGAACCGGCCGCATGTCCGGGGCCGGCATCAACCTCATCGTGAAGCGGCTCGCCGAGCAGGTCGGCCTGGACGGGGTCACCGCGCACCCGCCGACGCGCTCGACGCCCGGCTGTCACCCCTGCCGGCCCGCATCGAACGCCTGAACGCCCAAGCCTGAGGCGGCCCGCCCCGGTCAGGGCCCCGCGGCCTCCCACAGGTCCAGGTAGTCCTGTAGGCGCGCCACGCCCGCGGACAAGGCGCGGGCCCGCGCCGCCAGGTCCTCCTCCCGGCGGCGCAGCGCCCCCTCCAGCGCCTCCCCGCCGCCCGAGGCCCGCAGCTCCTCCATCACCGGCGCGATCCGCCCCAGCCCGTACCCGCCGCGCCGCAGCTCCGACACCACCCGCACCTGTCGCACCTGCTCGGGCCCGAACACCCGGTACCCCGTCCGCGGATCCCGCACCGGACAGACCAGGCCGGCCCGCTCCCACACCCGCAGCGCCGAGGCCCGCACCCCCACCAGACGCGCCACCTCACCGATCCGCAGCGGCCGCTCCCCCCGCCGCGCCCGCACCCCGGCCAGCACCGCGGGCACCTCACGCCCGGTCGCATCGGCCACCGCGGCCAGCGCCCGCGCCGCCTCGCGCACCGCACCCCGTTCCCTGTGCGCCCGCGCGAAAGCCGCCTCCACCAGCTCCAGCGCCGCGTCCGCCCCGTGATCGTGCAGGGTCCGCAGCACCTGCCCGGCCGCCATCACCCCCATGCCCGGGGCCAACGCCCGATAGGCCACCAGCGCGGCCAAATGGCGGGAGGTGAACCGCCGCTGCCCCGACCCCGTCCGCCGCGCCGGCGGCAACACCCCCGAGGCCTCGCAGTCGCGCACCGTCTGGGCCGACACCCCCACCGCCCGGGCCAGGTCCACCGGCCGCAGCTCCCCCTCGACGCCCCCTGCGACCACCGCGGCCTCCCCCTCCTCGCGCACCGCCACCCCGCCGACCGTCTCTGCGTGGTCGATGTCCCGAACGACGGTACAGATGACACCGGGCGTGCGGAGCCGGGCACCCCGGGGGAGGTGTCGGGGTGTGAGTAACAACGGAACAGGATCGTGCGCTAAGCGTTCGTCCTGCTGAGTCCGGGTTTGCCCGGTCGTGATCGTTGCCGGAGTCTTTGCGGGTCTTCAAACCACAGACCCGATGGAGGTTCCGGGTGCCGGTCGAGTTCTTGTCTGATGAGCAGGCGGCGGCGTTCGCGTCGTTCCAGGGCGCGCCCACACGCGATGAGCTGAGGAAGTACTTCTTCCTCGACGACGTGGACCGCCAACGAGCCATGTCCAAGCGGCGTGACCACAACAAGCTGGGGTTCGGTGTCCAGATCGGCGTCGTGCGCTACCTGCGCCGGTTCCTGCCCGACCCGCGGCAGGTCCCGGCCGAGGTCGCGGACTACGTCGCCGAACAGCTGAGGATCGCCGACCCCTCCTGCATCAAGCTCTACGGCCAGCGCGACGGCACGGCCCGCACCCACGCAGGAGAGATCGAGAAGGCCGACGGGTGGAAGGACTTCTCCGAAGCCACCGACGACCTGGAGAAGTGGCTGTTCGCCCGCGCCTACACCACTGGAGAGGGCCCCAAAGCGCTGTTCGACGCCGCCGTTGCCGAGCTGCGCAAGCGCCCTGTGCTGATGCCGGGGGTGAGCGTGCTGGCCCGGCTGGTGGCGCGGGTGCGCGACGAGGCGACCAAGCACCTGTGGGACACCCTGTACGAGCTGCTGGACGCCGAGCAGCGCGATGCGCTGCTGGACTTGCTGGAGGTACCTGCGGGGAGCCGGTTCTCCAAGCTGGAGCGGCTGCGCCGACCACTGGCCAAGGCCTCGGGCCCGCAGATGGCCCATGCGCTTGAACGCGCCAAGGAGATCGCCGAGCTAGGCATGGGCGAGATCGACGTCTCCGCGGTGCCGCCGCGGCGCATGGCCGAGCTGTGGCGCTACGGGATGGACGGCAAGGCCGGCCTACTGGCCCGCCACGGCGACGAGCGCAAGCTCGCGACTCTGCTGGCCACCATGGTGCACCTGAACACCCGATCGATCGACGACGCCCTGGACCTGCTGGACTTCCTCGTCTCCACCCGGTTGCTGGCCCGGGCCGAGCGGGAGAACGCGAAGGAGAAGCTCCGCACGCTGCCGCGGATGGAGCGGGCCTCGACCAAGCTCGCGGCAGCGGTCCAGGCGCTGATCGAGGCCACCTCCGATGACGTCGACCCGGAAACCGGCGAGATCGTGCGCCCCGGACTGGACTCAGTGGAACAGGTCTGGGAGCGCATCGAGGCGGTCGTGCCACGCCGCGACCTGGCCTCGGCACTGTCGGCCGTCGCGGAACTGGCGCCGGCCCCCGACTCCGACGCCGACGAGGCGTGGCGGGCCTCGCTGGTCAACCGGTTCGCCACGGTCCGCCCGTTCCTGGGCCAGTTGTGCTCGGTGATCAAGTTCGGCTCCAGCGACGAGGCCCGCCCCGTGCTGGAGGCGCTGCGGAGCCTACCCGCGCTGATGGGCCGCAAGTACGTCACCGCCGACGAGATCGACACCCAGGTCCTGGTGGGCTCCTGGCGGCGCCTGGTGCCGCGGCCCACCCAACTGGAGGGCAACCGGGTGGACTGGAAGACCTACGTCTTCTGCGTGCTGGAGCAGTTCCACCGGCTGCTGCGCCGCCGCGAGATCTATGCGCTCAACTCTTCCAAGTGGGGTGACCCAGGGGCGAAGCTGCTCAAGGGCGCGGCGTGGGCGGTCAAGGCCACGGCGCTGGCCAGCCTGCGCCTGCCCGAGCAGGGCGGGGAGTTCCTCACCACCTGGGCCGAGCGCCTCGATACGGCCTACTGCGAGACCGCCGAACGGCTGCCAGCCAGCACCCAGGCGCGGATGGGCCCGGACGAGCGCCTGCACCTGGCCGCGCTGGAACCGCTGCCCGAAGAACCCAGCCTGGTGGCGCTGCGCAGGGCGGTGGAGGCGATGATGCCGCGTGTGGACCTGCCCGAGGTCCTGCTGGAGGTCTTCACCTGGACCGGCGCCGACGAGGCGTTCACCTCCATCACCGGCGGTGAGCCCCGGCTCAAGGACCTGCACATCTCGATCGCCGCCCTGCTGGTGGCCCACGGCTGCAACGTCGGCATGACGCCGGTGATCGCCAACCACAAGGCGCTGCGGCGTGACCGGCTCTCCCACGTCGACCAGACCTACTTGCGTCTGGCCACCTACAAGGCCGTCAACGCCACCCTCATCGACGCCCAGGCCGCCATCGAGCTCGCGCGGGTGTGGGGTGGCGGGCTGGTGGCCTCGGTGGACGGGGGGGCGCTTCGTCGTGCCCACCACGACCCTGCACGCCCGCCCCAACCCCAAGTACTTCGGCCGCGGCCGGGGCGCGACCTGGCTGAACATGCTCAACGACCAGGCCTCCGGACCGGGCGGAAAGGTCGTGGCCGGCACCCCCCGCGACTCGCTGCACGTGCTGGACGTGCTCTATGACCGCGACGGCGGCAAGCGCCCGGAGACGGTGGTCACCGACACCGCCTCCTACTCCGACATCGTCTACGGACTGCTCACCCTCACCGGGTTCAACTACGCCCCACAGCTGGCCGACCTGCCCGACCAGAAGCTATGGCGCATCGACACCCGGGCCGACTACGGCCCGTTCAACGCGGTGGCCCGCGGCCGGGTCGACATCGCCAAGATCGAACGCAACTGGGGCGACATCTGCCGAGTGGTGGCCTCCATCCACACCGGCGCGGTGCGCGCCCACGACATCATCCGCATGATCTCCCGGGACGGCCGCCCCACCCCACTGGGGGACGCCGTCGCCCACTTCGGCCGCATCCCCAAGACCCTGCACATCCTGCGCCTGGCCGACGAACCCGGCTACCGGCGCACCATCAAAGCCCAGTCCAACCTCCAGGAAGGCCGCCACGCCCTGGCCCGCCTCATCTTCCACGGCAAGCGCGGCCACCTCTACCAGCGCTACCACGAAGGGATGGAGGACCAGCTCGGCGCGCTGGGCCTGGTCCTCAACGCCGTCGTGCTGTTCAACACCCGCTACATGAACGCCGCCCTGAACAAGCTCCGCACCGAGGGGTTCGACGTGCGCGACGAAGACGTGGCGCGGCTCTCGCCGTTCATCCGCAAGCACATCAACATGCTGGGCCGCTACTCCTTCTCCCTGCCCGAGATGCCCGAAGGGCTGCGTCCGCTGGGCGATCCCGACAGCGACGTCGACGAGGACGACACTGAAAAGTGAAGCCTTCGCCTGATGGCAGCACATCCAGCCTGGATCGTTTCTGAAGGACGATTCGGTGGACGGTTCGATTTCCATTCGAACACAGCGGGCTCCGCCTCACTCGGAGTGAGACGGAGCCCTGGCTGCGAAAAGAGATGAAGACGGGTTTCTACATCTTCGTCATCCGCTTCTTCGCCCTGTGCTCCTGGTGCTTTCCTCCTGCGTAGGACGCCCAGGCTATCAGCGCCACCGCGGCAGCCGCGTAACCAGCGATTCCCGACCACTGAAAGGGCGCGTATGCAGCGAAGAGAACACTGAAGGACACCAGAGCGGCGAAACCAGCATGAGGGAGGCGATCTTTCATCTACCAATCACCTCCTTTCCTTCTACCAGCCTTCGTTGATGCAGTATCCGATCACTCCGCCGGTTGTACCCGCAGCAGCAGCGATACATGCGATACATGCGGTTCCCGCGGTGACCGCACAGGCGACAGAGCAGGCGATGGTGATCGCTGTGACCACCCAGGCAGCCGCACCAGAGTTGTTCAGGCAGTTGATGAACTCAGACCACCCCTGGGTGGAGGGCATGTCCGACTCGACCACCTGGTCGACGAGCTTGTCCCCGCCGGACCAGAACTCGACGCTTCCGGAGGTCGAGCTGATCTCGCGCAGAAGAATCTCGTGGACGTAGGCCTCCCCGTCCGCAGAGAAGGAAACGGTCAGGGCACTGCTGGTGAGAGCGCCGCCGACCAACGGGAAGACCACGAGGGTCGTGCCGTCTTCCAGGCGGGAGACGCGTCCGTCCGTGACGGCAACGGTCTCGCCTTCCTCGGCACGCACGTGTGTACCGGTGGACTCGGCTTCACCGAGAGCCTGCTCGATGTAGGACTCGGCCTCGGCTCCCTCGATCTGCTCTGCCTGTTCGAGGGTCTCGTTCGTGCCTGCCAACTGGCCCATTGCCATTTCTGGGTTGGGGGTCGGGAGCATTCCCACGGACGAGTCGCTGGTCGACGCGGCAGACGCGGGGACGGATGTGTACAGCAGGGTTGACACTAATGCGAGGAGCACGGTGAAGACCTTGAATGCACCTGGTCTCATCAAACCATCATCTTCCTAATGGACATCAGGAAGCACCGAAAGTAACGAACCGGGAACTCCGTATCAACCCCCTTTGTTGCGCAAGCATCGCTCTCGCGGTCTTGGCATCCACGCGCTATGCGGAGTTGTGAGGTTAGCGCTTTCCTGTTTTTCGAGGTGAGCGGGACCTGGAGAACCAACTGCATATCATGAGCAGCTTGACCTCATGGCCACATGTGGCCCCAGGGTTGACATTCTTTGAATTTCCCCTACATGAGAAGTATATTAATATCCGAAAAACAAGAATTTAGGAACCGGTGATCGGAAAACACGGTCTGCGTGGCTCAGCTCCTGCGTGCCGGGTCGCGTCCTGCCTGCCAACGGGCCAGCCCTTCAGGTGAAACCCGGGCGTAGCGGGCCAGGGAAGCCACCGAGGTATGACCGGAGTAGGCGAGCAGGGTGGAGGTGTTGGCACCCTCCTCAGCCGCGTGGGTGAGCGCCGAGTGCCGCAGCTGGTGCAGCGTCGCCCCGCCGGCGGCCGTGCTGAACAGCTCGGCGGCCCTCCGGTAGGACAGCCGGGCCCGCCCTGAGCCAGCGTCGATGTCCTTGGGAGGTACCTCGACCCGGGCGCGCCGGTCGGTGGTGAACACCGGGCCGGAGGAGCGGCCGACCAGCAGCCGGGGCAGTAGCCGCGCGGTGGCGGTACGCCAGGTGATGACGTCGGCCGCACCGCCCTTACGTCGCACCCTCACCCGGCGGTTGCGCAGGTCCAGTTCCTCGACGTCCAGGGCGAGCACCTCCTCGGCGCGCGCCGCCGATTCGTACAGCAGCCGCCACAGGGTGCGCTCGCGCAGGGCGACCCCTTCCCGGGTGAGCGGGCGCTCGACCTCGGCGCGGTCCAGAGCCCGAGTGTGGTCGGGGGTGCGGGGCAGGCGGCGGATGCGCACCAGTGGGTCACCAGACAGCCACCCTTGGTCACGCCACCAGGCCGCGGCCGAGGCCAGCGCGCCCAGGCGGGCGTTGAACGTCGCAGGTGCCGCCGTGCCCCAGGTCGCGGTGAACCAGTCGGCCACACTGTCCGGGATCTGCTCGCCCTCCAGTACCGAGACCGGGCGATGGGTGCCGAACCGGTCGGCGAGGGCGGCCAGCGCACTGCGGTAGGCGCGGGCGGTGTTGGGGTTGGCGACCTCGGCGAGGAACGCCTCGGCCGCCGCACCGAGGGTGGGCACCGCGGTGCCGGTGTCGATCCGGTGGATCGCACTCATCGCCGCCCCCCGGGGTTATCGTAGATAACCGGGGCGAGTCGCCCCCTCCGCGCGGGAGCGTTCGCCCAGGACAGTGCCGACTCCACCGCAGATAATCGCAGATTATCTGCGGCGATTCCCTCCGGGGCGCAGGCATTGGGACGTGTCACTTCTCTGACCTGTGGGAAGAGGGCTTAGCGCACGATCCTGTTCCGTTGTTACTCACGCCCCGTGTCCCGCCCCCTTCGACCGCCCGGAAGCGGTCCCCGCGGCCCCTCCCCGGCCCTGACCCCGCCCAGGTCGGGCAAAGCAGTGGTCCGACCACACCGGGTGTGCGGAGGCGCCGCCGTCCCCGCACACCCCCGGGGTCAGGCGAACACCTTGCCGGGGTTGAAGATCCCCGCCGGGTCCAGGGCGTTCTTCACCGCACGGTGCATGCCCACCACCTCGGCCCCCAACTCCTTGGCGGCCCCGCGCATCTTCAGCAACCCCACCCCGTGCTCGCCGGTCACCGTGCCGCCCAGCGCCAGCGCCTCGTCCACGATCACCTCGAACGCCTCCTTGGCCCGCTTCTTCGCCGCCTCGTCCCCGGCCGGGACGATGAACAGGGGGTGCAGGTTGCCGTCACCGGCGTGGGCGATGTTGCCGATGTGGGTGTCGAACCGGCGGGCCGCCTCCTCGATCCGCGCCAGCATGTGCGGCACCTGCGCCTTGGGCACGCACACGTCCTCGGTCAGCAGCGGCCCCAGCCGCTCCAGCGCCGGGTAGGCCAGCCGCCGAGCCGCGAACAGCGCCTCGGCCTCCCCGGCGTCGGTGGAGCGCACCGCATAGGCCGCCCCTTCCGCTTGGAAGCAGCCCAGGACGGTGTCGGCCTCCTGCTCCCCGGCCGCCCCGGGCTGGTCGCTGCGCGCCAGCAGCAGCACCTCGCCCTCGGCCGCCAGGCCCATGTTCTTCCACGCGTCCACGGCCTGTAGGCAGAACCGGTCGATGAGCTCCAGCGCCGAGGGCACCACCCCCGAGGCGGCCACCGCCGCCACCGCGCGCCCGGCGTCGGTGAGGGAGTCGAAGTAGCCCACCACCGTGTGCTCCACCCCGGTGCGCAACGGCCGCATCCGCAGGGTCACCTCCGTGACCAGGCCCAGCGTGCCCTCCGAGCCCACCATCAACCCGGCCAGGTCATAGCCGGTCACCCCCTTGGCGGTGGACCGGCCCAGCCGTACCACCTGCCCGGTGCCCACCACCGCCTCCAGGCCCAGCACGTAGTCGCGGGTCACCCCGTACTTGACACAGCACAACCCGCCCGCGTTGGTGGCGACATTGCCGCCGATCGTCGACCAGGGGGCCGAGGCCGGGTCCGGCGGGTACCACAGCCCGTCGTCGGCCACCCGGCGGCGCAGGTCGTCGTTGACCACACCGGGCTGGACGACGGCGCTCTGCTGGACCGGGTCCACGGCCAGCACCCGGTTCATGCGCTCGAAGGAGACCACGACCCAGCCGTCGACGGCGTTGGCCGCGCCCGACAGCCCGGTCCCGGCGCCGCGTCCCACCACCGGAACGCGGTGCTCGGCGCACAGGGCCACCACGGCGGCCACGTCGGCGGTCCCGCGCGGGCGCACCACCGCGGCGGGGATGCCGTAGGGCGCCCACTCGGCCTCGTCGTGAGCGTAGCCCTCCATGATCTCGGGGTCGGTGACGACCTGGTCGGCGCCGATCGCGGCGGCCAGGCTCCGGGCGATGGACATGCTCCTCCTCGGTGCGCGGGCGCCGGCCCGGGGGCGGGCGGCGCTGACCAGCACCCTAACGACCCGGCTCGGGGCCCGGTGCCGCGCGGTGCCCGCGCACCGGGGGGCCGTGGTGCTAGCGTCGCCAGCGGCGGTGCGAAGGGAGCGGACGATGGCGGAGATCCTGGTCACCGGCGGTACCGGGACCCTGGGACGACCGGTGGTGGAGGGGTTGCGGCGGGCGGGCCGGGGGGTGCGCTCGCTCAGCAGGCACCCGCGCCCGGGCGATCCGCTCTCCCACGCGGTGGACCTGCGCGAGGGCACCGGCCTGGCCGAGGCCCTGGAGGGGGTGGACACGGTGGTGCACTGCGCCACCGACCCCCTGGGCGGGGACCTGCGGGCGGCCGCCCACCTGATCCGCCGGGCCCGCGAGGCCGGGGTGGGGCACCTGGTGTACATCTCGATCGTGGGCGTGGACCGCGTTCCGCTGGGCTACTACCGCGCCAAGTACACGGTGGAGCGGGCGCTGGCCGCCTCGGGGCTGGGGTGGACGGTACTGCGCACCACCCAGTTCCACGAACTGGTGGCGTCGCTGTGCGCGCGGGCGGCCCGTCTGCCGGTGGTGCCGGTGCCGGACGTGGACGTGCAGCCGATCGCGGTGCAGGAGGCGGCGTCCCGGCTGGTGCTGCTGGCCCGGGGGGAGCCGCAGGGGCGGGTGGCCGACATGGGCGGCCCGGCGGTGGAGTCCTTCGCCGACCTCATGGGCGCCTACCTGCGCTCGCGCCGCCTGGAGCGGCGCACGGTGCCGGTGCGCCTGCCGGGGCGGGTGTTCGCGGCCTACCGGGCGGGGGAGCACCTGGTGCCGGACCGGGCGGTGGGCACGGTGACCTTCGCGGACTTCCTCGCCCACCACTGACTTGAACACCATGTTGAAAACTCATTGTTGACAACCCTGGGTTGTTCCGGTGAGGCCGGGGCATGACCACACCCGACCCCGAGAAGGCCCGCGAACAGCGCGCCCACCCCGCACTGACCCGCCTCACCGGGCGCCACGCCACCGGCGAGGACCGCATCCGCTGGGAGGCCCACACCCGGCCCATGGCACCCGTGGACGCCCTGCGCCGCACCGCCGACCTGGCCGGCGGCAGCGCCGAACCCGACACCGGCGAACCCGGCGTGGACCACGAGGACCTGCTGGCCGCCCTCACCTTGCTCCCCCCCGGCCCGCGCCGAGTTCGACCGCCTCGAACCGGGCCTGCTCCAGATGGCCAAAGGGCGCGGCATGACCTGGCAGGACATCGCCTTCGGCCTGGGCCTGGGCTCGGCCCAGGCCGCCCGCCAACGCCACGACCGCCTCACCCGCCGCACCGACTGAACACCCGGCCGGGGGCGCCTTCAGGCCCCGGTGGCGGCGCACCACGCGGCCGGCGGCCCGGTCCGGATGCGCGCGGCCGCGTCCTCGTCCACCTCGGTGTTCTTCCCCGTGCCGCCCACCTACCCGGTGAACAGGCCGTCGCCCCCTTTCGGGCTCACCCGGTCCGCCCCCCCGCAGGGGACCCCACCGCACCCTCGGCCCGACACCGGGTGGGCGGCCCGCACCACACCCCGCGGGTCGCGCTCGCGCTTGATCCGCCCCAACCGCTCCAGCGCCCGCGGCGAGAACACCCGACCGATCGGCTCCCCGGCCCCCAAGGTCGTGAGCGGCTTGCGCCCGCTCACCGCCACCCCCGCGAACAGCCGCTCCAACCGCTCACGCACCGCACCCGCCCCGCCCGGACCCACCGGCGCCCCGAACGCGTACGCGTAGAACGGCTCGGTCAGCGACCCGAACGGCGTCCCCGACGGCCCCGCCAGCGCACCGCCCAGGTGACGCACCTGCACCCCGAACAGCGGATCCAGCGGCTCGGCCGCCAACGCCGCACTCCACCGGCCCACCGACCCGGTGAGCAGCTCGGTCCGGGCCAGCCCCGGCGTCGGATCCACCGGATCCCCCGAGACCGACCCCAGCTCCGTCAGCGGCAACTCCCCCAAGGTGTCGCGCACCGACCCGCCCACCGACGCCAACGGCGCCAGCAGCCTCTCCCCCACCGCCGCCGTACCCAGGAACGCCGCCTGCACCGACACCAACGGCTCCGCCCCCGGGAACCGGTGCAGGCTCCACCACAGCGCCAACCCCTCCGGCGCCCCGGCGGTGACCTCCTCGTACACGGCCGCCACCCGCGCAGCCTCCGACACCGGCCACACCACCGCGCCCGCGTACAGCTCCGGGGCCTCGAACAGGTCCAACTCCACCGCGGTCACCACCGCCACGTCACCCCCACCGCCGCACAGCGCCCAGAACAGGTCCGGGTCCGATTCCGCCGTGACCCGCACCTTCTCACCGCCTGCGGTCACCACCTCCCAGGACCGCACCGCGTCGGCCGCCCACCCGTGGCGGCGCCCGAACCAGCTCAGCCCCCCGCCCAGGGTGTACCCGACCACCCCCACACCCGGAGAACTACCGGGCAGCCCGGTCAGCCCGTGCGCGGCGGCCGCCTCCTGCACCAGCCCCCACGACACCCCGGCCCCCACCCGCACCGTCCGGCGCACCGGGTCCACCTCCACCCCGTCCAAAGCGGCGGTACGCACCAGCACCGCCCCCGAAGCACTGCCCGTGGCGCCGTGCCCCGTCGCCTGGGCCGCCACCGCCAGCCCGCGCTCACCCGCCCACCGCACCACCGCGGCCACGTCATCGGCGTCGGCGACCTCCACCACCGCCTCCGGCTTCTGCTCCACCGCCAGATTCCACGGCCGCGACGCCGCCCCGAACCCCGCATCCGCACCCGTCAGCACCCGACCCCGCACCACCGTGTCCAGACCCCGCACACCCATCACAGCCCTCTTCCCCCGGTCACATCACCGGGCCCCGATACGTCGTCCCGATGAACCGTCGAACCCACGACGGACCCGACCGCGAGAATGTGACCGATGCACGAGAAGAACTTCGAAGAAGACCGCGCCGCCCTCTTCCAGGAGCACCGGCCGCTGCTGCTGTCCATCGCCCACCGCATGCTCGGCTCCACCGCCGAGGCCGAGGACGCCGTCCAGGAGGCCTGGCTGCGCCTGGCCCGCACCACCGAGGAGATCGACAACCCCGCCGGATGGCTCACCACCGTCACCGGCCGCATCTGCCTGGACCTGCTGCGCTCGCGCACCGCCCGCCGCGAGGAGCCCGCCGACCACCCCGGCACCGAACTCCCCGACCCCGCCCCCGGCCCCGAACACCAGGCGCTCACCGCCGACGCCGTCGGCGTCGCCCTGCTGGTGGTCCTGGACGCGCTCACCCCCGCCGAACGCCTGGCGTTCGTCCTGCACGACGTGTTCGCCGTGCCCTTCGACGACATCGCCCCCATCGTCGAGCGCACCCCCGCCGCGGCCCGGCAACTCGCCTCCCGCGCCCGCCGCCGGGTGCGCGGCACCCCCGCCCGCACCACCACCGTGGTCCCCGACCACCGCGACAAGGCCGTCGACGCCTTCCTGTCCGCCGCCCGCGGCGGCGACCTGACCGGGCTGCTCACCGTCCTGGACCCGCAGGTCACCGCGCGCGGCGACGTCTTCGCCCGGCTGCGCGGGGTCCCCGCGCTGACCCGCGGCGCCGACACGGTGGCCGCCCAGGCCCTCACCTTCTCCCGCCTGGCCAAGGGCGCCCGACCCGTCCTGGTCGACGGCCTGCCCGGATTCGTGTCCCTGTCCGCGAGCGGCCCCACCGCGGTCCTACTGTTCACCGTCGACGCCGACCGCATCACCGACATCGACATCCGCTACGACCCCGACCTGCTCGCGGCCCTGGCCTGACCCCCACCGGCGGCCGCACCCCGCACCGGGTGCGGCCCCCGAACCCTCCCAGCGGTCAGGGCACGCTCAGACCCGGTCCAACGGCACATGCGGCCCCTCGGGGACCACCACCTCCACGGCCATCCCCGGCTCCACCCACCCGCCCCGCAGCACGACCCCCATGATCCCGGCCCGTCGCACGATCCCCCCGTCGGGGCCGCGCCCCACCAGCCGCTTCATCAGCCCCGGCGAGAACGCGTCGATCTGCGCACACGGGTTGCGCAGCCCCGTCACCTCCACCCGCGCCTGCGGCCCCAGGCACAGCACCGTCCCCCGGCCCGACCCCAGCAGGTCGACCCCCCGGGTGGTCACGTTCTCCCCCAGCTCCCCCGCGGCCACCGCGAACCCGTCGGCGGCCAGCTCCTCCAACAGTTCGGCGTGGATCAGGTGCACCTGCCGCAGGTTGGGCCGAGTGGGGTCCACCGCCACCCGGGAGCGGTGCTTGACCGTCACCCCCATGTGGGCGTCCCCCTCCACCCCCAGCCCCGCCAGCAACCGGATGCCCTCCCGCGCCGGCTTGCCGAAGGTGTGCCCCGCACTACTGCTCACCGACTCCACGACCGCGCCCACCCACGACCCCTTCCACCGCTCGAACAGATCCGGGCAGCCACCCTAGACCCCGCCCCGAAACGGTTCGGGCGCCGCCCCCATCCGCCAGACTGACCCCATGCACACCACCACCCGCACCCGGGGGGCCTGATGCGCCTGCGCACCCTGGGCCGCACCGGCCTGCGCGTCTCCGACCTGTTCCTGGGCGCCATGGGCTTCACCCGCGCCGACGAGGCCGCCCGCATCATCGACCGCTACACCGACGCCGGCGGCAACGTCATCGACACCGCCCCCGTCTACGGAGACAGCGCGGACCTGCTCGGCGAGATCCTGCACGGCACCCGCCGCGACCGCCTCGTCCTGGCCACCAAGTTCACCCTGCCCGCCGACCCCGACAACCCGCTCACCGGCGGATCCCACCGCAAAGCACTGCGCCTGTCCCTGGAGCGCGGCCTGCGCCGCCTGCGCACCGACCACATCGACCTTCTGTGGGTGCACTGCCACGACCCCCGCACCCCCGTCGAGGAGACCATGCGCGCCCTCGACGACGCCGTCCGAGCCGGAACCGTCCTGTACACCGGCGCCTCCAACCTGCCCGCCTGGGTCGTGGCCGCCGCCAACACCGGCGCCGACCTGCGCGACCGCACCCCTTCAGCGCCCTCCAGGTCCCCTACAGCCTCGCCAAGCGCGACATCGAACGCGAACTCCTGCCCATGGCCCGCACCCTGGGCCTGAGCACCGCCGCCTACAGCCCCCTGGGCGGCAGCCTGCTCTCCGGACGCTTCGCCGACCCCGACGCCCGCGCCGCCATCGCCTGGCTCCTCTCCCGGCCCGACCCGATCCACCCCATCCTGGGCCCGCGCACCGACGCCCAGCTCGCCGACCTGCTCCCCGCCGCCGACACCACCCTGTCCCCCCACGCCCTGGACCGGCTGGAGGAGGCCTCCCGCCTGGATCCCGGCTACCCCGCCGACCTCATCGCCCAGACCCTGCCCCGACTGGACGGCAACCGCGACATCCACCCCGGCTGAGCTCGGGATCCGACCCGCCCGGTGCCCGCGCCCTGCGATGGTCTCCGTGCCGTCGGCCGTCTCGCCCGCTTCGTGCCGGGGTGCAGGTCCGTACCGGGCCGCCGCCCGAGGACCCCGCGCGCATGCGCGCCCACCCGGGCCGCGAATGGCCGGCCGTGCTCTCGGGCACGGCCGTGCTCCTGCCGGGCGACCGCCGCCTGCGGGTGGAGCCCCACCGGGCGGCGGAGCCCCCCACGATGCTCCCGCACGCCATCGGTGCCGAGGGCGGCCCGTGCGAGATCCTGGGCGTCTTCGACCGCGACGCCCGCCGCGGCCACCAGCGCGCCGAGGACCGGTGAGCGGACCCCTGGATCGTTGATGGGAAGGTGTGCCCTGGTCAGTGGTCGTGGGCGATCAACGACCGCTCGACCGGGGCACCGATCGGCCGGTGGTGCCGGATCGCCTTCGCGGAAGGGATCACGTCGTCGTCCAGATGGACGTGGAGTGCCGGCACAAGGGCGTCGAGGTCTTCGGGCGCACTCTGGTCCTCGACGCCCTGCGCCGTGTCCGCAGGCGTTTCAGGGATTTCCCATCAGCGATCTGGAGCCGGCCCCGGTCACGGGTTGACGCAGGAGGGTGCGCAGCCTCTCCGGTGCGGTCCTGCGCAGGTCGCTCAGGTAGATCTCGTGGTGGCGGCCGCTCATGCGCAGCCCGCGGTCGGGGATGAACCCGTGGTGCATCCGCTCCAGCACCGGGCCCTCCTCGTCGAAGGGGCCCACGTGCAGGGTCTGCACGCACCGGCCCTCGCACAACGCCTCCAGCCGCACCTCCCCCAGCCGGGCGGGCGCGCCCTCGGCCCCGGCCGCCCCGACGGCGGCGGCGACCATGGCGGCGTCGGTCCACTCCGGGACCATGATCATCAGGGTCCAGTCCCACTGCGACTTGTCGCGCGCGGTGGTGAACGCGTCCATGTCATCGGACCACCACAAACCCTCCAGGGGCATGACGACGTAGTCGCGGCCCAGCTCCCTCTTGCTGGCGAACTTGAGCTTGTAGGCCACCGGGTACAGCGCCTGGACGGCCTCGGCGAAGGCGGCGCCGTTGGGATCCCCGTGTCCGTCGATCATCAGGTACCGCAGTTCGGGGACGTCCAGGAGCCGGAAACGGCCGCGCTCGGCTTTGTAGGAGTCCAGGGTCTTCTTGAAGTCGGTCTTATCGGTCATCGTGCACCCGGGCCCGCCCGGCGAGCCACGTCCTTTCCGCCTCCATGAGGCTCAACGAGTAGGAGAACACCTCACGCGCCGCACGGGGCAGCGGCCCCTGGGCGGCCGCGGCCGCCCGGACGTCGGCGATGCGCTCCTCCACCAGGGCCAACCGGGCGGCCAGCGCCTCGGTGTACTCGCGTTCGGAGAGCAGGTCCAGGTTGGCGACGCCCACCAGCAGCGGGTGGGCGACGGGCGCGGGGTCGGCGATGAGGGCGAGCACCCCCTCGCGGGCGGCCCGCCGACCGGCGTCGGTGGCGTGGAAGACACGGCGGGACGTGGCCGCCGCCGGGGCCTGGGGCACGTGCACCAGGCCGCGTTTCTCCAGCCTGCCCAGCAGGTAGTAGATCGAGGAGAACCCGATGTCGGCCCAGCGGCGGATACCGCGCTGTTCGATGACCTGCTCCAGGTCGTATCCGTGCCGGGGCCGTTCGACGACCAGGGCCAGGACGGTCAGTTCCGCGGGTGTCGGGGGTGCCTGCTCCACACCATCATTCTAGTACTGGAATAGATACTCGGGACACCCGGCACCGCCGGGAAAAGAAAAGGTGGCCGAGCCCGCACGGTGGCATACTCATGCCGATGGAACCCACCCTGGAACTGCGCTTCGCGCCCGAACTACGGTTCTTCCTGGCTCCGCGCCACCGGAACGGAACCCTGCACGCGCGCGCCGACTCCACCTCCACCCTGGCCCACCTGGTCCAGTCGCACGGTGTGCCCATGACCGAGGTCGGCACCCTGCTCCTGGACGGCCGCCCCGCATCGCCCGGCACCATACCCGCCCCCGGGCAGACCGTGGACGTCCCACCGGTGGCCCTGCCCCAGTCCGTCCCCTTCCCCTTGCGCTTCCTGCTGGACGTGCACCTGGGCACCCTGGCCCGGCGCCTGCGCCTGCTGGGCCTGGACACCGCCTACGACAACGACCGCGACGACCCCTCGCTGTTCCGGCAGGCCAACGCCGAGGAGCGGGTCCTGCTCACCCGCGACCGCGGCCTGCTCAGCCGGTCGGGCCTGTGCGCGGGCGCCCACGTCCGCCAGACCCGCCCCGACGACCAGCTGCGCGAGGTCCTGGACCGATTCGCCCCGACCCTGGACCCCTGGACGCGCTGCCCGGCCTGCAACGGCCTGCTCGTCCACGCCGACAAGCAGCAGGTCACCGCAGATCTGGAGGCGGGCACCCGCGCCGCCTACGACGCCTTCGCCCGATGCCCGGCGTGCGATCGGGTGTACTGGCCCGGGGCCCACCACTCCCACCTGGCCGAGATCGTGCGCCGGGCCCGGGAAACGGTCGCGGCCCACCGCCCCTGACCGGCTCTTCGCCGCTCACCCGGTGCGTGTGAGCACCGCGGCGGCCCGCCTGATCGCAGACCCGCCGTGCGGCGGATGTGCCCTCACGCGGGGTCGGTGCCCGGGACGGGAACACCCATCTCGGCCAGCGCCTGCTCGGTGAAGGTGGCGGGCGCGGAGTCCACGGCGCCGATCCGGACCAGCGCGGCCACCCCCAGGTAGCCGCCGTACCCGGCGACCACCCGGGCCCGGGCCTCCTCCTCGGACCGGCCGAGCAGCCGCAGGGCCGACTGCATGAGGCCCATGCGCCGATCGGTCACACGCCGGGCGACCTCGGCGGCGGCCGGGTCGTCGGCTCCGCTGATCAGCCAGAAGGAGACGGCGGCGGCCGTGGGTTCGCCGAGCGCGATCTCCAACAGGGTCCGCAGGCGCTGGGCGGGATCGGTGATCTTCTCCACCTCGGCGATGACCGCCCCGGTGCCGGACTCCCACAGCCGCAGCGCCGCGTCCACCAGGGCCCTGCGGTTGGTGAAGTGCCAGTAGAAGCTGCCCTTGGACACGTTCAGCCGGGCGGCGACCGCCTCCACGGCGATCGCCCGCAGCCCGCCCTCCGCCAGTACCTCCAGGGCGGCGCGCGCCCAATCGTCCGCGGTGACCCGACCCATGACGCCATTACGCCACCGTATGGAGGTCGGGCATGATCAACAACACGCACGAACGCATCGTTGCGGGCACCCCGGACCAGGCCTGGGCCCTGCCGGAACGCCTCGGCGGCGACAACGACCCGCTCTGGCCCGCGGGCCCCGTCGGCAGGTCCAGGGACCGATGGGTCGGCTCCAGATCGCCCACCTGCGGGTGATGGAGGCGTTTGGGCTCCGTGGTGGCGGATGCGCACGTCGGGCGAGGCCCACAGGGTGTTTCGTGCCGGGTTTATCGGAGGCTCTGGCATGTACCGGATTCGCTGGAGCCGTGTTTCCGGATTCTCAGACCACGGTGCTCGGTGGCCTCTTCCCGAACTCTACGGGTGACAGCCGACCGATCGCCGAGTGCCGCCGCTGCCGGTTGTGCAAGAGCCCGGGCAGTGCCCAGAACCCGGCCAGCACCGGCGTGATCACGCCCAGGGCCAGCTCCCAGACCTTCCTGTGTCCCATACGGGTGATTGTTCCTCACCCTGGCCGTTGCGGACAGGGATTCGCCGGAAACGGTCAGGCGGCACCCCTCCCCACATGAGGGTGCCGTTCAGGAAAATTTGAAGCCGGGGCCGATACTCCTCGCGCCGAGGGTGTGGTTTAGGCAGTCCGGGTTTCCGATCGGATGTTCCCCGCGCCTTCGCGCCCCGTTGTTGGACCCCTGGTTTTCCTGAACCTGACGCCCGATAAGCGGTTCCTCATGTGTGAGGATTTGCATCAAGGCAGGAAAGAGCCCCCGCGCGACCAATCGGTTGCACGGGGGCTGTCGTGACCGGGGCGTGACCTCAGGTGGGCTTGCGCTCGGTGCCGGGCTTCTCCACGTCCGGCTCGGGGGCCGGGGCCGGGTCGAGCGGGTCGTACTCGCGGCTGCCGATGCTCGGGCTGCCTTTGGACCTGTGCACGGTCGTCTCCTCCCGGACGGGCGCACCGCGCGCCCGCTCCCGAGGCGGCCCACCCCGCGCCGGCGACGGACAGGCCCCGGTGGCCGGGAGGGGCCACAGCCGAAACCGGCCCCGCGAACGCGAAAAGTCCCGCACCCCCGGAGGTTCCGGGGTGCGGGACTTCGTGGTGCGGCCGGTCGGGCCGCTAACGGGAATTCCTACCGGTCTCCCCTGGCACGTGCACTAACGGCACCTACAGTCACAATCGGTAAGTTATCGTGACGGAAGGTCTCCTGCTGAGGTCGGGGGAGGTAGTGGTCCCTGCATGAGAATCATCCGATGCTCTGCGGTTGGCCGATGGGCGGCTGCCATAGCGATCCCCCTCGGTGCCCGGTTCACCCGCCCCGGAGTCGGCGCCGCCGTGATCGCGGTGGGAGCCGTGGGCGTGTCCGTGCTGCTGGGCATGCCCTGTTCGGCAGCGACCGGCACAGCAGCCGGGCGTTCCGGGTCCTGCGCTGGCTCTCGGGCCGCCCCGAGCCCCGGGAGCCTGGCTTGGAGGCCCAGCGCCGGATCCTGTTCCTCGATCCCATCCGTGGTCAGGGCAGCAGGGCGCGCAGCCTGGCCGCGTGGCCGTCGAGTTCGGTGCGTTCGGCCTCCTGCCACAGGGCGTGCACCGAGAAGGCATCGCCCTCATAGCGTGGAAAGACGTGCAGGTGCGCGTGGAAGACCTCCTGGCCGGCCGCCTCGCCGTCGGCCAGGAACAGGTTGACGCCCTCGCAACGCATCGGCCCGCCGGAACCTGCGTCCGTGTCCCCGGTGTTCAGGGCGTTCCGACGCAGGGCCTCGCCCACGCGGCGGGCCACGCTCCACAGCCGTCCGCCCAGCTCGTCACCGATCTCGCCCAAGCCCACCAGATGCTCACGCGGAACCACCAGCACGTGCCCTGGTGTGACCGGGTACAGGTCCATGAACGCCAACACCAGGTCGTCGGAGTGGACGAGGCTGTGTGCGGCCTCGCCGTCGCGGATCAGACAGAACACGCACGCATCCATGGGGGCCTCCGTTGACCGGGGAGAGACCAGCGTGGCACGGGATGCGGCGGGTGTCATTCGGATTTCCCGGCTGCGGACCGGACAGTGCCGCCCCCAGCGACCGCACACAGTGATCAGAGTGGTGGAAGTCCCGAAGAATGCAGATCACTTGATCAACGACTCCTACCGGTCTCGGCCCCCGGGTGTGCGGCCCATGCGCAGGCCGAGGGCGGGGAGCTGCTCGGCGATCTCGTCGTTGGTCAGCGGAGCGCCGACCGGCGCGGCGGCGCAGCCGCGGTCGTCGTCCTCTCTTTTCCCGTCAGGGGCGACGATGCGGATGCGGACCACGGTGCCGTCGGTGACGCAGACAATGGCCTTGAGGTAGCGGCGTCGAGCGGGGGCACTTGGCCGCTCCAACGAACGCCAGCAGACGTAATGCCGTCAGGACTCACCGTTCCGTCCTGACGGTCGTGCCCGCCACGCGGGCGTGCTCGGCGGGCCCGGATCGACCGTCCCGGTCCCACGGTGCGCCACGGCCTCTTCCCCACCGCCTCCGCGCACCGGTGTCGGTTCTCATCTGATGTGGCGAACCCGGCATGGTCTGACCAGGCGTCCGCCACATCGGGTGAGAAGCCCTGACGCAGGTTCTTTCCATGTGAAGTGGCGACTTCCTGGTGTCGTTCGGTCGGTCTGGTCGGCTCACCCTCAGGAGGGCAGCCGCGACCCCTCCGCCCACGGCGCTCCTTTCCAGATCATCTGACAACTCGTGTTCCGTCTCATCAGATCTTGCAGGGGTGAGGCCGCTGACCTGCGGGATGACAGGTTCAACCGCGAATCACCGGGGGCAGCGACGAGGCGTCGCGAAGACGCGTGGGCGGTGCGGTTGGCGCGTCTCATGGATCATGGCGAGGGTGATGCCGCCTGAGCAGGACCTTGCCAGGTCGGCGGGACGCCTGATGGCCGGTTTCGCGTTGAAGATGGCGGTTTCCTGGTCGAGGTCCCCGGTAATGGACGTGCTCGGGAAGAGGGGCGCCGCTGACGATCCTGAAGTTCACCGCGGGCGGTCGACCAAACGAGCTCGAACTCATCGGCCGACAACGACTGCGGGCCGTGCCCTTCCCACTCGGAGATGGCCGGTTCCGCGGTCAGGCCGTAGACGCTCTCGTATTCAGCGGATCGACCGTCTCTTCGGGCCTCCTGCCACTCGGCCGGCGAGGCAGCGGTCAGAGCCCTGTTTCCAGGCTCCCACGGCTCGACTTGCCGGATCACGTAGCCATCGGCGTCCAGCTCGAAGCAGAACCACACGTCTTCCTCGGCCCAGGAGCAGCGAACCCAGGTCATCACGGGCTCACCGCGTCGAAGGGCTCGTCGTGCCAGCGCCAGCCGGCGGTGCCGTCGTCGTGGATGTGCAGCATGAACTCGGCGACCGGGCCACCGCCGGGAAACGTCAGGGTGAGCGCACTGCGGATCCGGGTGTAGCAGGCATCGGCCCGGTCCCAGTCCTCCTCGTCGACAGCCCGCTCTTGCTCAACCAGGAAGCGTCTCGACTTCTGCGTGCGTCCAGGGCATATCGGTGCCGATCACGGTCAGCCGGGCAATCTCCTGGTCGCCGTGGTTGAGCCGCCAGATACTGCCGGTGCTGAGGTTCGGGTTGGCCATGTCTCCCATGATGACGATCGGCGCTGACAGCCGACGGGTGAGATCACGGCCCCTTCTCGGTCACGGGGACGACCATCTCATGCAGCGGAAGCCGATGGGGTGCGATGTTGAGTCGTTGTGACGCTTCGGTCGGCAACTGAGGATGGTCTTGCCGGTAACCCGAGGCGGATCACCGAACGGGTCCCCGCCCGGCGCGTGGAGGCGGCGGTTCCATCTCTGTTGAAGCGGCTCACCGCTGCTCTCGCTGGTGAACCACCTGTTCAGGCGGTCACGGGCGTCGGTGTAGGCCGGTGCGGTGGAGGGACGTGCACCTGGGTGGACGATCCGGTGATGGCGGAGATCGGCTCGCAGGATCTCGGGCAGCCGCGTCGGTTCATGCTGTTCATCGCCGAGGAGCCAGCGGTGGTGACGGTGGCAGACGCCTTCATGGTGTGGAGTGCTGCGGACGACGAGGCCGTGGATGTGCCGTCGGGCCATGCAGAGGCGGCAGGCCGGGCGGCGCGGTGGTGGTCTCAGCGACGAGGGCGATCCAGCCTTCCTTGGTTCGATGCGACGGGACAACTCGCCACGCCGCTCGCCGATTCGCGTGAGAAGTCGCCAGGTCCAGTGAGAACCGACATCTCTGCGCACCGGCCGCCCCCGCCGGACTCCGCTAATTTCGTTTCGTTGGAAACGTTAACTCTAAAACGTATTTAGTTACGTTGAGCCCCGACGCCATCCGGGAACCCCGGAATCCTGACTCACGATAAGTGGGCCTTATCATGTTCTAAGGTTTGTACCAACCGGGTCCGGGCACGAAAAAGCCCCCTTAGCGCACGATCCTGTTCCGTTGTTACTCACACCCCGACCCCCGTGTTCCACGAGACCGCCGCCCTCCAGGAGCTGGCCGACGTCCTGGTCGGCTAGGACGTCGACGCCACCATGTGTCTGGTCCCGGCCGAGGCGCTGTGGACGGCCCTGCACTACGCCAACGCCCTGGACGTCTACGGCGTGGACGAGTGCGACGCCGCCCACCTACACCCGCCCGGCCCTGCGGGCCGAGGCCCACGTCCAGCGCCAGCTCCTGGAACAGGCGCCGCGCACCGACGCCGCCATGGAGGCCCTGACCGAAGCGGGCCTGGTCCTGCTCCAGGCCGAGTGCGACCTGCACGCCTCCTACCTGTACGGCAACGCCCACATCACCGAACGGCGGTGCCTGACCTGCGAGGTCACCTACCCCTGCCCGGCCGCGCAGGCCCTGGGCCTGGGAGAGGAACCCTGACCACCCCGACCCCCGTGGAGGCGTCGATGTCCCTGTTCATGGTGTGGCTCAACCGCATCCCCGAGCACCCCGTCTACCCCCGCTGTTCGGCGTGTGAGCATGTGGCCGACCCGCACGGGCCCGAGCCGGGGCACACCGCGCCGTTGTCCACCGACGACTACGCCGCCGCGACCGAACCGCGGCGGTGCCGACCAAGATGGCCGGTTGTGGTCAATGTTTTGGCTGGTGACCAGAATTACAAATCTCCGCCACTCCAGATCAAGCGCATATGCGAATAAACCTTCGCAGGTCAAAGCTTTTTGGGTGGTGATCAGTGGGTGCGGGATCTATCGCATCCCGTGGGCGACTTAAAGGTAGAGGTGGGCATTGATTAGACCTCGTCTCCAATGTTAGCGTCGCAGGCGCTCGCCAAAATCCGTGCGCATTCAGAACAGGAGCAATCGAATGAAGAGGTCTTCTTGCCTTGCCGCCGTGGCTGTGGCTGCATCCATCCTGGCGCTGACTCAAGGCCCCGCCTACGCCGACAGTCCTCGCGGGCAGGAGCGCGCAGAACTGCGCGAGGATGTCTCTACCGCCGTATGGACGTCGGAGGACCCTCAAGCCGTGGTCGATGGTTTCTCCGACCTGGAACAGGAGCTGTTCGAAGAAGCCATCAATAACATGACTGCCGAGACGGCCGTCTCTGACTTCGAGCTCCTCGGGCCTGACGACGAACAGGTCCAGGCTATGGGTGAGGAGGCTGTGGAGTTGGCGCGGATTGGCCAAGAGCGCGCCGAAGCTGGTGTCGCCGCTGCGCAACAGCAGACGCAAGCGGCCGCGTGCTACCGGCACTACCAATACGATGAGTGGTACGACTTGGGCTTTCACACTGGTGACACCTGGATGGAGCTGAAATGGTGCCACAACGGGTCGAGTGTGACCAGCCACAGCGTCAGTCAGGCCGGAGGTGTGGGCTACAAGGGCAACGAGTACGAAGGCCTCAACCGGTACTACACCCGTGACGTGAACTGGGAGATCCGCAAGGCGGCCCAGTTCAACTTCAACTTCTTCGGAGCCAGTGCCCAGCCGTGCACACAGATCCGCGGTGGGGACGGTCGTTACTCGACTCGGATGGACTGCAACCTGAGCTGACCCACGAAACGGTGTGTTCCCCGCCATAGCTGTGGCGGGGAACATTTTACTTCGTAGCGGAGGTTTGCATCCGGTCGAACACGGAGCGGACCAGCCGGAAGCACAAGATGACGATGGCCCTGAGGACCAACAGCAGCGCGACGATGCCCAAGGCATTGGCCGCCATGTCACTGATAATCAAGGATCCCGCATCAACCCCCAACAGCCTTGGGGTTTCCGCGATCACCACCATTCCCCCGACTAGACCCGGAATGATAGACCAGAACAAACTCGAATGCCAGGGCTTCTGCGCATGGCGCCGTCGCGTCTGAGCGATCATGAACGCGCATGAGGCGGCAATGAGGCATATGCCGACAACGACGTTGATCCACTGTGTCTCAATGTACATGGAGAGCTCTCCCGGCAGATCGACTTTTACTGTATCCTACCCAGGGTCGTATCCGAGTAAGTCCGCACGGACACCGTGATGCCATTGTCTTTTTCACGTGTTCGTGATAGCCCGGTTCCCTCTACGGGCATCTGTGGACTCCAGTCACTCCTCCTCATCGTCCTCCAAGGGCTCGTCGGGATCGCGCAGCTCGCGGCGGCCGCCGCAGGGTCTTGGCTCCGCCGCGCACCACGGGGAGGATCACCTCGGCCACCGTCCCCTCCGGGGAGGCCAGGGAGGTGTCCACCGTCCGGCGCAGGATCAACTTCTTGCCCGGCACCGCGGTCAACTGGCCGATCAGCTCCTTCTCCACCCGCTTCTCCGCGCTGGACCTTCTCCGGTTCCGGGATGAGCAGCTCCTGGGGGCCGCATTCGAGCACCGCGCAGATGACGTCGAGGTCGTCGAGCTTGATGCTGGCCGGGTCACCCGACCACAGCCCCGACATCTTCCCGGCGCTGATCACCAGGCCGTGCTCGGCGAGCAGGCGCTGCATCTGGCTGGCCTTCCAGATGCCGCGGTTGGCGGCGGCCAGCCGCAGGTTCCACTTCACGGGATGAGTCCCTTCAACTGTGCACCCCTTGCATCGCCTGTCCCGCGAGATCTCCACCGAACACCCCGGATGTGAGGCTCGCGCCACCTACACCCAGTCCTGCGCCTCCCCCTACAGTTCTTCCCCCCGCTGGATCTTGTCCTGGATTGACGGGCCCACTCTCGCCGCAGTGCGCAAGCGCGCCCCGGCTGGAGGTCGGACGGAGTTCCAGCGCCACTACCGCTACCGCTCCCTGGCTGTGGCCGCGGTCGAGCTGTCTCTGGCGGGCAAGCTGGAGGAGGTGAAGGTGGCCCGCTACGACCGGTGGGGGCTGATCGACCCAGTGACCGAGCACCTAGCCGAGATCACCGACCCGGATGCCGCCGCCGGCCGGGTCGGTGCCCTGGCCGACGCGCTTCTGGAACAGCTGCCTGACAGGGTGGATGCGGCCGACGTCGCGCTTGTGGTGCGCGAGCGCGAGCGCAGGCTGGCCCCTCTGTTGCGCCAGCCCAGTACGGACGACAGTGACACGGACGAGGACCCGCTGATGATGAGCCCGGCCGAGTACCTCACCGCCCGCTATGCCGCCCCGGGTCAGGCCGCCCTGAACTAGAACGCGCGCCTGGCCACTGCCCCGGCCGCCGAACTGGTCGCGGCCGCCAGCCGCGACGCGACCCTGGATCAGGTCGGGCACCTGGCAGTGCTCGTCCTGTTCGGGCAGATGCGCACCGAGATCGAGCGCCTGGAGGATGCGGCGCTGTCCCGAGCGCACGCCGCCGGGGTCTCCTGGTCGTGCATCGGTGCCGCTCTGGGGATCACCAAGCAATCCGCGCACGCCCGTGCCAAGCGCCGGGCGGAGGGGCGCCCCGCTCGGTCGCCAGCTTCGCCCTGACAGGCACGCGTTTATGAGGGCTAGCGGCTAGCAACGTTCCGTTGCGCCCCCGCCCTCACGGTTACTTTGCCTCTCGCCGTAGCTTTGGGAGAACTGGGCCTACTCGGTGAGCATGGCCACGATCTCCGCGACCCGGTCGGCCTGGCCGGTGAAGTGCGAGGCGAGCAGCTGGACCTGCTCGTTGGTGACCAGGAGCGGAGAGGGGAACGCTTGGCGTTGGATTTTCCGCGAAAACTACCGGGCCCCTGGGAACGACCGGGCGGGAACGCGCGCCCGGCCCTGGAAACGCGGAAAGCCCCGCACCCCGGGGGTTCCGGGGTGCGGGGCTCGGCGGCGCGCGGGGTTCAGCGTCCGTTCGCGGTGCCGTGCAGTTCCAGTGACGCCAGCAGGCCGCGCACGTGGGTGAGGGCCTGCCGGGGGAACGCGGGCTGGGTCAGGTTGTGGCGCAGGCACGCCAGGGCGGAGGCCCTGGGCACCCCGGCCCCGTCGAGCATCTCGAAGGCGGCGTCCAGGTCTGTGGCCAGGGAGACGGGGTCCTCCTGGGCGCTTTCCCCGATCATCCGGACCAGGGCCGGAGGGATGTCGCAGGTGTCCATGTCCGTGCCGTAGCGGTGCCAGTAGTAGTCCAGCGCCCCGTAGAGCGCGTGGTAGAACACGGCTTCCACCGTCGCCTCCCTAGTCTTCGTCTTCGGCGAGTTCGGCCGCGAGCTTGGTCGCGGCCGCCAGGGCCAGGGTGGCGTGCACCTGGGCGGTGGCGGCCAGCACCGCCGCCCGCTCGGGGTGGGCGTCCACCTGGTCCGCAGCGTGCTTGGCCAGGCGCTCGGCCATCTTGTGCGCGGTCCGGTACTCGTGGTGGGACTCGAACGTCATGAAGCTCCTTCGGGGGGGTCAGCTCTCGTGGGCGGCGCGCACACGCCGGCACCCGGGGCAGTCCACGGGCGTACCCGGGGGCAGCGGTTCCGAAGCCGCCGGGATCCAGCCGTCGCAGTGCGCCCACCCGGGGGCCTGGCCGGGCATCTCGTGGACGGTGCCGTTCACGCGGGTGATGGTCATCGCCTTCTCCTCAGTTGGTCGGTTCGGTGGTAGTGAGCGGACCGAAGAAGTCCTCGACCTCGTCCTGGGTCATGATCCTGCCGGTCCCGGTATGGCGAAGGAGATCGGTCGGGACCTCCCACTCGTCTCCGTCGCGGTCGATGATGCTCATGGGCGCTCCTCCAGATCAGGCAGATCGGACAGCAGGCCCCGGTCGTGGGCGATGTCGGCCAGGCCGGCGGCCACGACCCGGGGCACGAGCCCGGTGTCGGCCAGGGTGCTGGACCCGACCAGGTGGCCGGTGTGGGTGCGCAGCACCCACGACCACCAGGTCCTACCGTCCGGCGCGGTCCAGGGGCGCACCCGGGTGAGCACGCCCAGGTGGGGCGGGCGGCCGCCGTCGCGGGCCATGGCCACCCATCGGTCGGCCAACGGGTGGGTGGCGGTCGTGGTGGTCAAGCGCGGTCGTCCTCTCGCTGTCGGTCGGCGGTGTAGCGGACATCGTCAGGGGCGTGGCGTCGCAGGGCAGCGCCGCGCAGGCGGGCGGCGCCCCGTCCGGTGCCGGGTGCGGGCCGCAGCCCCTGGCGGGCCAGTTCGGCCTCCCACTCCGGGGAGCGGCTGATCTTGTCGGCGGTGATGCGCGGCTTGGGCACGGGGCCCTCCTTCGGGGAGCAGGGCGGCCGCCCCACCTACTGGGGCGGCCGCAGGGGGTTACCAGGGTTGGGCGGTGATGCGCATCCGGCGGCCCCCGTTCACGTTCAACTCGGCGGCGGCCTCAGAGCCCACGCCGTAGGCGTCGGTGACGTCCACCCGGTGCCCGGCCCGGCGCAGGGCGGCGAGCACGACCAAGAGCAGGTCGTTGGCATCCTCGCCGGGTGCGAGCAACTCGCGCACCTCGTCCTCGGTCAGCGGGCTCACAGGCTCTTCCCCTCAAGTCCGGGCTGGCGGACCGGCATGAGCAGCCACATCAGCCCGGTCTCCTCCTCGTCGCCCGGGCGGATCAGGAACGGCTTCTCGGGGTGTCCCAGAGACAGCCGCGCCCGCTCGCCGGGGGTCGCGGCCAGGGCCTCGGTCAGGAAGTGGGCCTGCACGTGGATCGTGAGATCCCGGTCGGTGTCGATGCGGGCGTCGACGTCCTCGGCGACCGCCCCCAGGTCCTCGCTGCCCGAGCGCACCACCAGGCCCTCGCCGGTGATGCTGATGCGCAGCGGGGTGCTGCGCTCGGCGAACAGGGACACCCGTTTGATGGTGTCGCGCAGGGCGGCGATCTCAACGTCGACCTCGATGTCCTGGCCGACGGCCAACTTGTGCATGCGCTCCCAGGTGGGGAAGGGGGTCGAGGAGGATCGCCGAAGAAATTCCCGTTAGCGGCCCGACCTCCGCTTCGGTTCGGTGACGGGCCGATTCTGGGCACCTCGCGGGCCATACGTTCTGGCCCATGCCACATGAGTTCCTCTCCGACGAGCAGATCGCTCGCTATGCCCGCTTCCCCGACGAGGTGTCCATCGGCGACCTCGAGCAGTTCTTCCGCCTGGACGCCAAAGCCCACGAAACGGTCGCCACCAAGCGCCTCCCCGCGACCAAACTCGGGTGGGCCCTGCAATGGGGCACCGTGCGCATGCTCGGCGTGTTCCTGCCCGACAACCCCACCGGCGTCCCCGAAAGGGTCGTGCCGTTCGTCGCTGACCAGCTCGGCGTGGACCCCGCCTGCGTCGGCGAATACCGCCGCCGCTGGCAGACCGCCTACGAGCACACCCAGGAGATCCGCGACACCTTCGGCTACACCGACTTCAGCGAGGGCGAGGAAGGCCTGCGCGAGTACCTGGCCGCCCGGGTCTGGGCCACCGAGGACGGACCGCGCACCCTGTTCGACCGCGCGATCGTGCACCTGGTGAACAAGAAGGTGCTGCTGCCGGGGATGACGGTGCTCGCCCGCGTGGTCACCAACGTCCGCAAGAGCGAGAACGCCCGCCTGCACGCCTCCCTGCACCAGCGCACCCCCGACACCGTCCGCTCGAGCATGACCGGCCTGCTTCAGGTACCCGACGGGACGCGCTTCTCCGGACTGGAGCGGTTGCGCACCGAACCCACCCGCGTCTCCAGCCAGTCCATGGTCGAGGCGCTGGACCGCACCTCCGAGATCGGCGGACTGGGCGCCGGGCGGGTGAACCTCGAGGATGTGTCTGCGGTCAAGCTGGACACCCTGGCCAAGTACGGGCTCAAGTCCAAGGCCCCGACCCTGCGTGACCTCGAGGAGAACCGGCAGACGGCCACGCTGCTGGCCACCGTCCGCCGCCTGGAGACCTCCTCGGTGGACGACGCCTTGGACGGGCTGGACCTGTTGATCTCCTCCAAGCTGCTGAACAAGGCCGAACGCGAGGGCAACGAGGACAAACTGCGCGCCCTGCCGTACCTGAAGGCCGCGGCCAAGAAGATGGCGGCCGCCGTGGACGTGCTCATCCACACTCCGCAGGCCACCGGCACCCGGGTGGTGTCGCTGGCCGAGGTGTGGAACGCCATCGAGGAGGTGGTCCCGCGCGAGAAACTCATCGACGCGGTCAAGACCGTGGTCGAGCAGGTGCCCGAGGACGACGACGCGGCCGCCGCGTGGCGGGCTCGGCTGGTCAAGCGCTACCGCACCGTGCAGGGCTTCATCGAACTACTGGTGGAGGTCATCGCCTTCGACGCCACCGAGGCCGGACAGCCGGTGCTGGCGGCGCTGCGCACCGCAGCGTCCATCGCGCGCAGCCGCAAGCATGTGCGCACAACCGACATCGCCGCTCACGACGAGCTGGTCACCGGCTCCTGGAAGCGCCTGGTCTACGCCAACCCCGACCTGGACGGGGACCGGGTGGACAAGGCCGCGTTCATCCTGTGCGTGATCGAGCACCTGCACCGGGCGCTGCGCCGCCGCGACGTCTTCGCCCAGGGCGCCGACCGCTGGGGCGACCCCCGCGCCCGCCTGCTGACGGGGAAGCGGTGGGAGCAGACCCGGCCCCGGGTCCTGCGAGCGTTGAAGCTCGAGGAGGAGCCCGCCGGCCACCTGGCCGAGCTGGCCTCGGCACTGGACGCAGGCTACGTGCGGGTGCTGGACGGGCTGGGCACCAACACCGCCGTGCAGTTCGACGGCGGCAAGCTGCGCGTGGAGGCCCTTAACGCCCTGGCCGAGCCGCCGCTGATGAAGGAGTTCCGCGCCCTGGTGGACGCGATGATGCCCCGCCTGGACTTCCCCGAGCTGCTCATGGAGGTGGGTGCCCGCACCGGATTCCCCCGCGACTTCACCCACATCTCCGGAGCCGACGCGCATATGGACGGCTTCGAGGTGAGCCTGTGCGCGCTGCTGGTGGCCGAGGCGTGCAACATCGGCATGACCCCCGTGGCCAAACCCGGCGTGGACGCCCTGACCCTGGCCCGGCTCCAGCAGGTCGACCAGGGCTATGTGCGCGCCGAGACCATCAGCGCAGCGAACGGGCGCCTGATCGAGGCCCAGGCCCGCATCGGCATCGTCAAGGCGTGGGGCGGCGGGTTGATCGCCTCGGCCGATGGCATGCGGTTCATCGTCCCCACCGGCAACCTGCACGCAAGGGCCAACCCCAAGTACTTCGGGCTGCGCAAACGCGGCGCCACCTGGCTCAACGTCGTCAACGACCGGGTGATGGGCCTGGGCGGGGTGGTGGTGCCCGGCACGCTGCGCGACTCGATGTTCATCCTGGACGCGATCCACGCCCGCGACGGCGGCGACAAGCCGGAGATGGTCATCACCGACACCGCCTCCTACAGCGACATTGTCTTCGGCCTGTTCGCGATCTGCGGCTACCAGTTCTCCCCGCGCATCGCCGACTTGGGCGACACCCGCCTCTGGCGCACCAACACCCGCGCCAGCTACGGGCCCCTGGACTCCATGTCGCGGCACACCATCCGCCTGGACAAGGTCCGCGCCCACTGGGAGGACATGCTACGGGTCGCCGGATCGCTCACCACCGGGGCGGTGCGCGCCTACGACCTGGTGCGCATGATCTCCCGCGACGGCCGCCCCACCGGACTGGGCGACGCCTTCGCCCACTACGGCCGCATCTTCAAGACGCTGCACCTGCTCCAGTTCCTGCACGACGAGAGCTACCGGCGGATGATCACCGCCCAGCTCAACATCTCCGAGGGCCGCCACCAGCTCGCCCGCAAGATCTGCTTCGGCAACCGCGGCGAGCTCAAGCAGCGCTACCGCGAAGGGCTCGAGGACCAGCTCGGCGCCCTGGGCCTGGCCCTGAACGCCATCGTGTGGTGGAACAGCCTCTACATCGACGCCGCCGTCACCCAACTGCGGGCCGACGGGTTCCCCGCCACCGAGGAGATGTGCGCGCGCCTGTCTCCACTGGGGTTCGACCACATCAACTTTCTGGGTTCCTACGCCTTCCCCCAGCCGGACGTGGACGAGGGCCTGCGCCCCCTGCGCGACCCTGACAGCGCGCGGGAGTAAGTGTCGTGGGCCCGCCAGATGCCCGGGCGGGCCCACGGATGCAGTGCTCGCGTACCCCCTCAAGTTCCTCGGCCAGCGGTCATGCGGTCGGATCACGGCTCATACTGGCGGGGTGTCAGGTTATAAGCAGACCAGTGTCCGGCTCCCGGTGTGTGCTCTCGATGCTCTGGCTGTCGTTGCGGCCAGGTGGAAGACCTCGCGGGACGAGACGGTTCGTCGGCTGCTGAGCAAGCACGTCGAGCGGCAGGAGAACCGGAAGCCTGAGGATCGGTGCACCCACATCTCTACGGTGTTGCGCTATCCGCCGCCCCCGCTTGGGCGAGGCGAACCGAGGCCAGGTCAACGGTTGTCGTTTCGGGCAGCACCCGAGCTCATCGACCGGGCTCGAGACGTTTCGCTGCGGCTTCCGGGGCAGTCACAGCGGGCGCACCGCGACTACCAGAGTCGGCTGCTGACCGATGCGGTGATGACCGCGATCGCGGCGGAAGAGCCCTTCGTCAACGACGAGTTTCTTGAGGGCATGCTCCCGCTGCTCAGGCACCGCTCGGCCCTCGGGCTGTGGAAGTTGGCGGTGGCTGTAACCAGTACCCAACCTGAGCTGACCGTCCGCTCTGATGCAGAGGAAGAACGAGAGCGCACTCCAGAGGACATCGCTCTCCTAGACGCTGAGGATTCCGCGCTCCGGAACCGTCGGCTAAAGGTGGCTAAAGCCTTGGAGGAGGAGGCCTGGCATTCATCAGACCGCTTCCAAGTGGCGGCCAGCATCGCCCGCAAAGTGCTGTCGAGCGACAGGGCCCGGATCAACGAGCAGGCTCTCTATGAGCAAGGAACCGCATGGGTCAAGCTGCACCAGAACTTTCTTGATGCCAACAGCGGTAAAAACTATTCCTTGGTCGGGCGTGGCGGAACAGCGGTATGGCGGGCTGAACGCAAGGTAACGGTGCAGGACTTCGAGGACTGGCTGGTCGAACGCACCGAGGCCGAGTTGGTTATGCGCCCACCCGGATGGCTGGTCCGAACACCCAGAAGGTGGCGCGCTCGCACGTTCTCCCCGATGACCACACAGGTGCCGGAACCGTATAAGACGTGGGTCGCCGAAGGACACCTACTGATCTTCCCCTACAAGAACCGGCAGGCGGTCTGGCCACTGACACAGAGCACTCAGGGCAGATGGGAACGTGTGCCGGGTATCGAGCCGATAATCAGCGCCGCTAA